>JAFTYM010000035.1 GCA_017461585.1 Oscillospiraceae bacterium
ACAAAGTGACGATATGCGATAGAACAACTGCTAATGCAGTTGTTCTATCTCGAATAGCTTGTGGCAAAACTGCAAGCACTTAAAAAGATAGATTTTGTTCGTAAACGAGGCAGAAAAGCGCTGTAATACTGTATGTCTTACAAGCTTTGATAACGATGTTTACGGGCAAAGGATTTCTTTTTAAGCTTATGTTTTCTTGTCGGGTACACCCTTTGGTTCCCTGTTTTTTATATATTCTATGAGAGCATAAGCTCTGTTCTATTGATAAGATCTTCCTGACACTCTGCGTGCAGCTCTACAAAGTATGCAGAGAAACCTGCAACGCGGACAACAAGATTCTGATAGTTTTCAGGATTTGCTCTTGCGTCCTTCAGAATATCGGAGCTTACAAAGTTAAGCTGGATCTCCATGCCGCCCATAGCGAAGTACGTCTGAATGAGCTGGGCGATCTTCTTGGGACCATCGTCACCGTTAACGGAGCTGGGGTGGAATTTCATGTTAAGAAGCGTGCCGTTTGAGTATTCCACCTGAGGAATTACGGAGACGGAGTTGAGAACGCCTGTAGGACCGCATTTGTCCATCTGCTGAACGGGAGAAATGCCGTCTGCCAGAGGCTCGCCGCGGAACCTGCCATCAGGAGACGCTTCGCTCATCTCACCGAAGATGACGTTGCAGGTTACGGGATAAAGACCTGCGGAGAATCTGCCGCGCATACCGGTGCAGCGTTTGACGGCGTCGGAAAATACGTCGGATGCTCTCTTTGCCCACTGATCAATTTCGGGAATTGCGTTGCCGAAATGGTCGAGCTCATTTTTGATTATGCGGTTAAGCTCCTCGTAGCCTTCCCAGTTTGCCATAAGGGCATCATAAAGCTCGCGTGTGGTGCAGCGCTTTGTCTTGAAGCAGAGCTGGTCGATAATGTTGAGACAGTCTGCAACATTTCCGATACCTACACCTGCAATACCTGTGGAGTTATATTTTGCACCGCCGAACATAACATCGCGTCCGGTTTCCATGCAGCCTTCCATTGTCGCAGAAACGACGGGGAGTGGCAGGTTTTGTCTTGCAACATATTCAAAGGAATTTATGCAGCCTGCGTGCCATTTTACAAAGAACTCGATTTGTGTTTTGTATGCGTTAAATACATCTTCGATGGATTCCATCTCGTATAGGTAGCCTGTGGGAGCACCCACGCGCTTTGTGTTATATGAGCCGTCGCGAGCAGGCATTGTGTAGATGCCGTCGTTTAATGCTAGGTTAAATGCTCCGAGAAGGCTCACGTATGTCTCGGTTCCGGTTCCTCCACAGGCAGGCCACTCTGTGCCGCAGCCTGCAGGTTCTACACAGCCGATAAGAGTGTAATCTCTTGCGTCTTCCAAAGAAAGACCGCGTGCCATAAGAGACGGAATGATCACATCGTCGTTTTCAAAAGATGGGATGCCGCCGAGAATTTTTGTGGTGGCAACTGCACATTCCCAAAGCTTTTCGGGTGCATTCTGATTTATACGGATAGCCTGAGGGGGCGTGTGTAGAACAAGTCTTGCGCCTGCTTCCAGCATCATGTATGTAACAGGATTTGTGGCATCGTTGCCGTCTCTGTCAACGCCACCGAGAGTTACCAGTTGACCTGATGTATAGCCACCGCTGGATTTTGTTGCGCCGTAGGGCCACAGCTTGTTGATTTCTGCTATCTTGAGATAGAACAGGTCCATTATCTCCTGGGCATATTCAGGTGTGATACGTCCTGCAGCTAAATCAGCCTCATAATATTTGCCCAGATACTGGTCAATACGGCCTAAGGAAAGACCGTGCATACAGCCGTCCAGAGTCATGAATATCTGATAGAGATATACTGTCTGCACAGCTTCAAGGAAAGAGCGGCAGGGATTTTCAACGCAGTTTGAAAGGGCATCTGCCATGGTTTCGAGCTCTGCCTTACGGACAGGTTCGGTCTCGGCATCTGCGAGTTCCTTTACTTTTGCGGCATAGCGCTTTGTGTAGGTTATCATGCCTTCACAGACGATGGAGATTGCGCGGTAGAAGTTGTATCGCTCGATAGCGTCTCCGTAAAGACCGTCTTCTTCAAGCTGCTTGATATTTGCGTCGGCCTCAGCCTTGATAGCGCCAAAACCTACGTCAACGGCCTTTTTATAGCCTGTGCAGAAGTGACCTACGGGGTTAATGGTTTGTCCGTGTGTGCCGAACATGGTAACGCCGTTGCCTGCGTGCTCAAACCAACCGTCGAGTATAGCAGCGTCGGTTTTTGCGCTCTGGCACTCTTTAAGCCAGAAATCGCCTGTAGCGAGGAGATAATCGCGGTCCTCTTCTGTTAAGAGATAGGGGTCTGCGTTTCGTGTGTTAATGAGGTTTGTTCTCGCCTCGTCTAAAAGCCAGCCGATGGAGTGCTCTGCGAATACACAGGCGCCGCGGTACATTGCGGTAGCAGAGCCGATAATGATTTCGTCGTCATCAACGCGAAGAGGCAGCTTTTCGCAGATATTGCGGAAGTTTTTAGCTCGCTTCATTATGCCGATAAGATCGTTGTTGTTTTTATAAAAATCGGTCATTATCTTGTATCTTGCGAGACACACTTGAGGCTGTGTTGTGCGGTAGCGGTCTCGCATTTTTTCGACGCGGGGAGTCATGGGGGAGAATGTATAAGCCATGGTTCATACCTCCTGTTATTTAGTATATATAGTATAGCATGTTTTTTCGTAGGTGATTATGCAAAATGTTTATGATCTTATAGTAAAAGCGAGTGATAATTATTGAATATATCCCCGTTTTTCTGTGCCATATATTATCGGAAAACCATGGAAAAAAGCAAAAATCGTGTTATAATGGGGAAAAACTTAAGAGGGAGAAACACACAATGGAGAAATTTTTTAAGCTGAAAGAGCGCGGTACTTCGGTAAAAACCGAGTTTATCGCAGGTATGACTACATTCTTTGCCATGGTCTACATTCTTATGGTCAACGCCAATATGTTTGCAAACCCCTTTGGTGACGGATCCAACCCCCTTGGGGTTTCCTACGGCGCAATTTACATAGCAACGGCTATCTCGGCTGTTGTAGGAACGATTCTTGCAGGACTTCTGGCAAACCTGCCTTTGGCACAGGCTAGCGGTATGGGTCTTAACGCATTTTTCGTTTACACAGTATGTATAGGCTTCGGCCTGTCATACGCAAATGCGCTGGTGCTCATCCTTATTGAGGGCGTTGTATTCATCCTGCTTACTGTTACAGGTCTCAGAAAAAAGATTTTTGAATCTCTGCCCAATGCTGTAAGAATAGCCATACCCTCGGGTATCGGTCTGTTTATTGCCCTTCTGGGTCTGCAAAATGCAGGCATCGTAGTGCCCGACACATCCACCTGTGTTGACCTCGCATCCTTCAACCTGCTGACACAGACATGGGGTGATATTATGCCAAAGGTTGTAACTCTGTGCACATTTCTTGCTATCGTCATCATGGCGCACAAGAATAAGCGCGGCGCTGTGCTTATCGGTATTGTCGGCGGTATGGCACTTTACTATCTGTTGGGTCTTACCGTAGAAGGTTTTTATGAAAATCTGCAGATAAGCTTTGTAAGCCCCTTTGAATCCTTTAAAGAGTTCGGTCAGCAGTCATTCCTTAAGGTCATTACCGAAGGATTTGATTTCTCTGCTTACAAGGAAGCTCACGGCGGTGCAAACCTCGCCCTGACCATTGCCACAACTGCGCTGGCATTCTGCATGGTAGATATGTTTGATACTCTTGGAACACTTTACGCAGCATGTGAGAGAGCAAACCTTCTTGACGAAAGCGGCGAGCCTCTGAACATGAACGAGGGTATGCTCTCCGATGCTATTGCAACAACAGTAGGATCCCTTTGCGGAACTTCTACAGTTACAACCTTCAGCGAAGTAAACGCAGGTGTTGCAGCAGGCGGACGCACAGGTCTTACCTCCGTTTTCTGTGGTGCATTCTTCTTTATTGCCATGTTCTTAAGTCCCATTGCCCAGTTGGTTCCCGGCTGTGCCACGGCGGCAGCACTTATATATGTTGGTCTTTTGATGATGGGCTCTATCAAAAATATTGACTGGAACAACCTTAAAACTGCAGTTCCTGCATTCCTCACACTTGCTGTTATGCCCTTTACTTACAATATTTCCTACGGCATCGCCTTCGGTCTCATCTCTTACATCGTAATCAGCATTTTCTGCGGTGACTTTAAGAAAATCAAGGGCAGCTCATGGGTAATTGCTGCGCTGTTCGTTGCAATGCTTGTACTGACACACTAAGGAGAATCCATGGCAAACGATTTTTTGAGCAAGCTGAAGCTTGACGAAAAGAAAAGCGAACTGTCTGCCATTTTTGCAAAGCAGAAGGCTGCGAAAGAGGAGCCGAAGCAGACACCGGCAGTTGAGGAAAAGCCCAAACACGAGTCAGGCACCTACAATGCTTACATAGAGCGCTGCAAGAATGGCGAGTTTCCGCCTATGTCGGAAGAGGAGATATACGCCCTTGTAGAAAATCTCGACGCCATGTCTGCCGAACTTAAAGAGAACTGCATTTCCTCTGCATGCGGCAGTGCGGAGCTTGTGGGAGACGGGATGCAGGAGAAATGCGCTGCATTTCACAATCTTGAACGGGCTTTGTATGTTGCGGAAAGACAGGAGGATTGCCTGCGCATAGCAAAGCTGATGTTTGGAATTTACTGTCAGGATGTGAAAGAGCACGGCTCCTTAGGCGTCACGGTGCTTACTGTTGACACGTTCCGCACGGCTGACAAGAATTCCAACGCAAGCCACAACAGAAAGTCTCTGGAGATGACAAAGTCTCTGCGCAAATTTGTGGATGTGCTTTTGGGCAAGCTGGACAGCATAAGAGATGCGCTGGGCAGCGATGCTTACAGTAAGCTCTGCAATTACTTCGAGGATATGGACATATACTTAGGGCAGAGTGCGGATTGGTTTAAGACCTATTCGGGCGAGACTTTAAAGAGACTTGTGTTCCTGCGCACCAACGTGGGCGCTCAGCTTAAAGACGGATACGATTCCTTTGTATTTTACGACAGAGTTGTAAAAGGGGAATATGACAGCTGGCAGAAAGAGTGCTGTGCAAGCGTTGCGGTTCAGCATTTTTATCTCTGCGGTGACGACAAAAAGACGGACACCGCGGAAATCGTCCTGCTGCTGGATGAAAACGGCAGCCACTATACCAAGAGAATTGCGCCTGAACTGGAAGAGAATCTTAAAAAAGAGGGCTGCTTAGGAAGCGGCAAGATATCTGGCGAACTGGGCAAAAAGCTGCAGAATATTGCTGAGGAACTTAAAGTGACGCCCGTGAAACACAAAAGCATGAAGTATTCCCGCTTGATTTTTGCAACGATACTCTGCATTTTGATGACGGCGTTTATTTGGCTCATAAATCCTGACGGCAAAGAGTGGCTTACAAATGTCAGCATGATACAGCTGCCGATTTTTGCAGTTGCATGCGCCGTGACAGGCTATGCAGCAGGGGGCAGGCATCTTGTTGTCACGACTTTGGTGGTTGGTGTGGCGGTGTTTTTCGTAGACCTGTTTTTAGAGCAGCTTCTCGGTATGTCCGAGGTGACACACAACAGAGTTTTCTTTACCATCGCCATGGCTGTGTGCGTTTATATGTATTTGACTGCTGCCGTTGCAGGAGCTAAAAAGGATGCAGATTTCCGACGCAGGCAGGAAATCGAGATACGAAGCAGCAAGAAAAAGTCTGCTGCCGAGCTTGAAGCTTTGACAGATTATGTAAAGCTTTTAAAGACTTCATCCGAGAGAGTATCCTCAAAGGTGCTGGCGGAATATTACACCGAAACTCAGAAGCAGATAGATGCGCTTAAAGCTGAGACAAAATAATTGAGAAAAGTGCTCCAAAAGGCGCGGCGAGACAAGAAATCATATGCTTTCTTATCTCACCGCGCCTAAACGGAGCACTTTTTTTGTTTGCATTGTGGACTTTTTTGCGTTAAAGGGGTACAATGTAAAGTGGAGAGAAACTGTCTCGGATAAAGTTCATAAACGGGTAATTTTGATTGACAAGGGAAAATTTTTTTGATATACTCACAAGGATAACCAAAGACTACATTTAAGCAGGAAGGAGAAACAACATGACTACCAATACTAAGCCTACCGTTATTGCTGCTTCCCTGGGCAAAGAGTTTGTTGAGAGCGTTTGCTCTTCTTTGTCTGTTTCCGATATGTCTGCTTTTGAATTTTCCCGTTGTGTTATTTTTCCCGGTTTCTGTGATGTTCATGTTCATTTCAGAGAGCCGGGATTTTTTTATAAAGAGACCATAGCTACGGGAAGTCTGGCGTCTGCCCGCGGTGGATATACTGCCGTATGCACTATGCCTAATCTCAATCCCGTGCCTGACAGTGTGGAAAACCTCAAGCTGCAGACGGACATTATAGAAGACACCGCCTGTATCCATGTTTACCCCTACGGCTCAATTACGGTAGGGCAGAAGGGCGAGGAGCTGGCTGACCTTGAAGGTATGGCGAAGGACGTCATCGCCTTTTCGGATGACGGAAAGGGCGTTCAGTCTGACGATATGATGCGAAAAGCCATGCTGAAGGCCAAAGAGCTGGGCAAGATGATTGTTGCCCATTGCGAGGTTAATGAGCTACTTCGCGGAGGCTATATACACGACGGTGAATATGCGAAAGCCCACGGACACAGAGGTATCTGTTCTGAAAGTGAGTGGGCGCAGATTGCACGCGACATTGAGCTTGTAAAAGAAACAGGCGTAAAATATCACGTCTGCCATATATCCACAAAGGAAAGCGTAGAGATCATCAGACGCGCGAAGGCAGAGGGTGTTGATATAACCTGTGAAACAGGCCCCCACTATCTGGTGATGGATGACTCCATGCTTCAGGAGGACGGAAGATTCAAGATGAATCCGCCGATCAGAAGCAAAGAGGACAGAGATGCCCTTATAGAGGGAATTATAGACGGCACTATCGACATGATAGCAACAGACCATGCACCTCACTCTAAAGAGGAGAAGGCAAAAGGTCTGGAAAACAGCGCTTTTGGTGTTGTTGGAATTGAAACAGCGCTTCCGATTATGTATACTTATCTTGTAAAGCCCGGCATAATCACTCTTGACAGGCTCGTAGAGCTGATGGTCATAAATCCCAGAAAGCGCTTTGGTATTGAATTGGGCTGCGATTACTCTGTATGGGATCTTAACGAGGAATACACCGTAGACCCCAAAGAGTTTGTATCTCTGGGCAAAGCGACCCCTTTTGAAAACTGGAAGGTTTTCGGTCGCTGCCTTGCCACCGTCTGCGACGGAAAAATAGTATATAAAAAGTAATTCACTGACTTATCATATAGATTGCGAGAATATCAGGAGGTAAACAACCAATGGCTAAAAGAACAGACATCAAAAAGATTCTTATTATCGGCTCCGGTCCTATTGTTATTGGCCAGGCTGCCGAGTTTGACTATGCGGGTACACAGGCTTGTCTTGCTCTTCGTGAAGAGGGCTACGAAGTCGTTCTTTGCAACTCCAACCCTGCTACCATTATGACTGATACAATCATTGCCGATAAGGTATATATGGAGCCCCTTACTTTAGAATATGTGGCAAAAATCATTCGTCACGAGCGTCCTGATGCTATCATTCCCGGCATCGGCGGTCAGACAGGTCTTAACCTTGCCATGCAGCTGGAGAAGAAGGGTATTCTGAAGGAGTGCCGCGTCAAGCTTCTGGGTACTTCCAGCGCATCTATCGAGCGCGCAGAGGACCGCGAGATGTTCAAAGAGCTTTGCGAGTCTATCGGCGAGCCTGTTATTCCTTCTGAAATCACATACTCTCTTGAAGAGGCAAAGGCGGCAGCAAACCGCATCGGCTACCCCGTTGTTCTTCGTCCCGCTTTCACTCTCGGCGGCACAGGCGGTGGCTTTGCCTATAATGACGAAGAGCTTATGGAGATCGGCGTAAACGCCTTTAATCTCTCTCCCGTGGGTCAGGTTCTTATCGAAAAGTCCGTTAAGGGCTACAAGGAGATCGAGTTTGAGGTTATGCGTGACTCCAACGACCACGCAATCACCATCTGCGGCATGGAAAACATCGACCCTGTCGGCGTTCACACAGGTGACTCCTGCGTTGTTGCTCCTATTATGACCTTAAGCAAAGAAGACGAGAAGATGCTGAACGACTCTGCTATCAAGCTTATCCGAGAGCTGAAGATCGAGGGCGGCTGCAACGTTCAGTTTGCCTTAAATCCCAACTCATCCGAGTACTACCTTATCGAGGTAAACCCCAGAGTTTCCCGTTCTTCCGCGCTGGCTTCCAAGGCTTCCGGTTATCCCATCGCCCGCGTTACAGCAAAGATCGCTGTAGGTATGGCTCTTGAGGAAATCCAGATCGCCAACACAAACGCAGCTTTCGAGCCCAAGCTGGATTATGTAATCGCAAAGCTTCCCCGCTTCCCCTTCGATAAGTTTGCATCTGCAACCAACAAGCTGGGCACACAGATGAAGGCAACAGGCGAGGTCATGGGTATCGGTTCCAACCTTGAAGAGGCTCTTTTAAAGGGTATCCGCTCTCTGGAGATCGGTGCAAACCACATGTACCTGTCCAAGTTTGACAACATGGGTCCCGATGAGCTTTTAGAGTACATCTCCGAGTTCCGCTCCGACAATATTTTCGCAATTGCAGAGCTTATCTACCACGGTGTTTCTGTTGAAAAGATCCACGAAGTTACACAGATCACTCCTTATTTCCTTGAGACTATCAAGAACATCATTGACATGGAAGAGCAGCTTCGTGTAAGACGCGATGCAGAAATTCTGACTACTGCAAAAAAGATGGGCTTCAGCGATAAGTACATCGCACGTCTGTGGAAGAGCACAGAGCTGGATGTATACAATATGCGCAAGGAACTGAATCTGTTCCCCGTGTTCAAGATGGTTGACACCTGCCATACAGGCGCATACATTCCTTACTTCTACTCCTCCTACACAGGAGAAAACGCATCCCGTCTTACAGATAAGAAGAAAATTATCGTTCTCGGTGCAGGTCCTATCCGTATCGGTCAGGGTGTTGAGTTCGACTACTCCACCGTTCACGCTGTTATGACCATCAAGAACGCAGGCTATGAGGCTATTATCATCAACAACAACCCCGAGACGGTTTCCACAGACTACACCACAGCAGACAAGCTGTATTTCGAGCCTCTCACTCCCGAAGATGTTATGAACATCGTTGAGTTTGAAAAGCCCGAAGGTGTTATCGCTTCCCTCGGCGGACAGACAGCGATCAACCTTGCACAGCCTCTCCACGACCGCGGCGTAAAGATCATCGGCACAGACTGTGAAGCTATTGACCGCGCAGAAGACAGAAATGCTTTCGAAAACCTGCTTAATGAGCTGAACATTCCCCGTGCAAAGGGCAAGGCTGTTACAAACATGGAAGACGGTATTGCAGCAGCTGCTGATATCGGCTATCCCGTTCTCGTCCGTCCTTCCTTCGTTCTCGGCGGACGTGCAATGCAGATCGTTGCAAACGAAGAGCAGCTTCGCCACTATCTGAGAACTGCCGTTGAGATCGACGAGGATAAGCCCGTTCTGGTTGACAAGTACATTCAGGGACGTGAGGTTGAGATCGACGCTATCTGCGACGGCCGCAACGTATTTGTTCCCGGTATTATGGAGCTTATCGAGCGCACAGGTGTTCACTCCGGTGACTCTATCTCCGTATATCCTCCCTTCTCCATCTCCAACAAGGTAAAGGGCATCATTCTCCAGTATGCAAAGAAGCTGGGTCTTGGTATCGGCATCGTCGGTCTGTTCAACATTCAGTTTATCGTTGACGACAACGACAACGTATATATCATCGAGGTCAACCCCCGTTCTTCCCGTACTGTTCCCTTCCTTTCAAAGGCAACAGGTTACTCTCTTGCAGACATTGCAACAGAGGTAATTCTGGGTAAGAGCCTTAAAGAGCAGGGCTTCTTCGACATCTATCCCGAAGAGTCCGAGCGCTGGTATGTAAAGGCTCCCGTATTCTCCTTCAACAAGATCCGCGGTCTTGATGCTTACCTCTCTCCAGAAATGAAGTCCACAGGTGAAGCAATCGGTTATGACAATACAATGACCCGTGCCGTTTACAAGGCACTTCAGGCTTCCGGCATGCACCTGCAGAACTACGGTACTGTATTCTGCACGATCGCAGACAAGGATAAGGAAGAGGCTCTGCCCCTTATCCGCAGATTCTACAAGCTGGGCTTCAATATCGAGGCTACATCAGGTACCGCAAACTTCCTCAAGAAGAACGGTATCCGCACACATACAGTAGCTAAAGTAAGCGAGGGAAGCGACGAAATTCCCAACCTGCTGCGTCAGGGTCACATTGCTTACTTCATCAACACAAAGGATCCCAGTGCTACAGGCGATACTGACGGCTCTATGCTGCGTCAGATTGCAACGGAGTATAACGTAACTATGTTTACTTCTCTGGACACCGTAGATGCTCTGCTGGATGTTCTTGAAGAGACAACACTTACAATTTCAACAATTAACGCATAAAAAAGAACTAATAAGGGGAAGGTCTGACCTTCCCCTTATGATAAATACAGTAAAGGAGAGACCATGAAACAAAATGTTTTTGAGATCCTCAGCAACACAGCGCTGACGGACTCTGTTTATAAAATGATTCTGACCGGTGATACATCCGATATTACAAACTGCGGTCAGTTTGTGAATATTCAGCTTGAAGGCATGTTCCTGCGCCGCCCCATCTCTGTATGCGATTATGACGAGAAGACGCTTACTCTTGTCTACAAGGTAGTAGGCAAGGGTACTGAGGCTATGTCCAAAATGGAAAGTGGCACAAAGCTGGACATCCTCACAGGTCTGGGTAACGGATATGACCTGTCAAGCGCCGGGGACAAGCCTGTCCTTTTGGGAGGCGGTGTCGGCGTTCCCCCTATGTACAACCTTGCAAAGAAGCTTTCTGCCATGGGCAAGGAAGTAAATGTAATCCTCGGCTTCAACACCGCTGCGGAAATTTTCTACGAGGAAGAGTTTAAGGCTCTGGGCTGCAGCGTAACAGTTACAACAGTAGACGGCAGCTACGGCCTAAAAGGCTTTGTGACCAACGCTTTGGAGAAGCTGGACTATACATATTTCTATACCTGCGGACCTGAGCCTATGCTCAAAGCTGTCCACAAGGCATCTAAAACATCAGGTCAGATGAGCTTTGAAGAGCGCATGGGCTGCGGCTTCGGCGCCTGCATGGGCTGCTCCTGCAAGACACTTACAGGATATAAGCGCATCTGCAAGGAAGGTCCTGTTATGAAGAAGGAGGAGATTTTATGGGAAGCTTAAATGTTAATCTCTGCGGAATTGAACTTTCAAATCCCGTAATTCCCGCCTCAGGCACTTTCGGCTTCGGCTATGAATTTGCAGAGCTCTATGATATTAACGAGCTGGGCACATTCTCCTTCAAGGGCACAACGAGAGATCCCCGCTTCGGCAACCCCACACCCAGAATTGCAGAGTGTTACAGCGGCATGATAAACGCTGTCGGTCTGCAGAATCCCGGTGTTGAAAAGGTTATCTCCGAAGAGCTGCCCCGTCTTAAGCCCTGCTTTAACAAGCCTGTTATGGCAAACGTTTCCGGATTTTCCGTTGAAGATTACGCCTACACCTGCGAAAAGCTGGACAAAGAGGAACAGGTAGGCTGGCTGGAAGTCAACATCTCCTGCCCCAACGTACACGGCGGCGGCATGAGCTTCGGCACACAGCCCTCCGCTGCTTTTGAGGTAACAAAAGCCGTCAAGGCAGTTACCACAAAACCTGTAATCATCAAGCTTTCTCCCAATGTCACAGACATTGTTTCCATCGCAAAGGCCTGTGAAGAGGCAGGTGCTGACGGTATCAGCCTTATCAACACACTTCTGGGCATGCGCATTGACCTTAGAACACGCAAGCCCGTTATCGCAAACAAAATGGGCGGTTTCTCCGGTCCTGCAATTTTTCCTGTGGCTGTGAGAATGGTGTATCAGGTGGCAAATGCCGTAAAAATCCCTGTTGTGGGCATGGGCGGCGTTTCTACAGCCGAAGACGTAATCGAAATGATGCTGGCAGGTGCAACTGCTGTTGAGGTGGGTGCTGCAAACCTTGTAAATCCCTACGCCTGCCGCGATATTATCCGTGACCTTCCCCGCGTTATGGAAAAATACGGAATTGAAAATTTAAGTGATATAATAGGAGGCGTAAAATAATGGGAAAAGACGTAATTGTTGCATGTGACTTTGCTTCCGCTGAAGCCACATTTGCATTCCTTGACAAGTTTGCAGGCTGCGAACGCAAGCCCTTTGTAAAGATCGGTATGGAGCTTTATTATGCGGAAGGTCCTGCTATCGTTAAAGAGATCAAGGCTCGCGGTCATAAGATTTTCCTTGACCTGAAGCTTCACGATATTCCCAACACAGTAAAGAAGGCTATGGCAGTTCTGTCCGGCCTTGATGTTGACATTACAAACCTTCACGCAGCAGGTGCTACAGCTATGATGCAGGGCGCACTTGAAGGACTTACCAGACCCGACGGCACACGTCCTCTGCTTATTGCCGTTACACAGCTTACATCTACCGACCAGGAGACATTGGAGCGCGATATTCTCATAAACCGTCCCATTGACGAGGTTGTTATGAGCTACGCTGAGACAGCAAAGAACACAGGTCTTGACGGTGTTGTATGCTCACCTCTGGAAGCCGGCAAGGTGCACGAGCGCTGCGGCGAGAAGTTCCTCACAATCACTCCCGGTGTTCGTTTTGCAGACGGAGACATCGGGGACCAGAAGCGCGTTATGACTCCTGCTGCAGCGCGTGAGATCGGCTCTGACTATATCGTTGTGGGCCGTCCCATCACACAGGCAGCAGATCCAGTTGCAGCTTATGAGCGCTGCGTGGCAGAGTTTTGTGACTAAATATTACTAATCGACAGGAGATTGAAATCATGGAAGCTTACAAAAGAGAGTTTATTGAGTTTCTGCAGGGTGCAGGAGTTTTGAAGTTTGGCGACTTTACAGCAAAGTCCGGCCGTAAGATCCCCTATTTTATCAACGCAGGTATGATAAAGACAGGCGACCAGATCACCAGAATGGGTGAGTTTTATGCAAAGGCTTACTTTGAGAAGCTTGGCAAAAAGGCAGCAGTACTCTACGGACCTGCTTACAAGGGAATTTCCCTCTCCATTTCCGCTGCCGTTGCTCTTTCCAAGGAAGGACTTAACGTACCCTTCTTCTTTAACCGCAAGGAAGTAAAGGACCACGGCGAGGGCGGCACATTCGTCGGCTACATACCCGAAGCAGGTGAAGAGATCGTCATCATCGAGGACGTTATCACCGCAGGTACTGCTATCCGTGAGTCTATGGAGATCTTAAGCCACCTTGAGGGCACAAAGGTCATCGCAACCTTCATCATGGTTGACCGCAAGGAAAAGGGTCAGGGCGAGAAGGGCGCAATGCAGGAGATCGAGGAGCAGTTTAACTTCCCCGTATACTCCGTTGTAGATGTGTATGACATCATCGAGTACCTTGAAGAGGATCCCGCAAATGAGGAAAACGTTACACGTATCAAGAACTATCTTGCTGTGAATGGAGCAAAATAATGAGAAATCTGATGAATATTACCGATCTGACCGTTGAAGAGATCGACGAGCTGATCGCAGTTGCAGAGGACATTATTGCAAACCCTGTAAAATATCAGGATGCATGTAACCACAAGCTGCTGGCAACCCTGTTCTTTGAGCCCCCCACCCGTACACGTCTCAGCGTTGAGTCTGCGATGCACCGTCTGGGCGGCTCTGTTGTCGGTTTCAGCGAGGCATCTTCATCCTCTTCCGCAAAAGGAGAGAGCCTGGCTGACACGATCAAAGTAGTTGGCGGCTATGCCGATATTATTGCTATGCGCCACCCCAAAGAGGGTGCGCCTGTGGTAGCTGCAAGATATGCGGGCGTACCTGTTATCAATGCAGGTGACGGTGCCCATAACCACCCCACACAGACACTTACAGACCTGCTCACCATCTGGCGCGCAAAGAAGCGCCTGAACAACCTGACTGTCGGTCTTTGCGGCGACCTGAAGTTCGGACGCACAGTCCACTCTCTGGTGGGCGCTATGGCGCGTTACACAGGCATCAAGTTTGTGTTTATCGCACCCGAGGAGCTGAAGTTCCCCCGTTATATCATCGAGGACGAGCTGGACAGCCGCGGAATTCCCTACAAAGAGGTTTCCACAATGGAAGAGGTTATGGAAGAGCTGGATGTGCTTTACATGACAAGAGTTCAGAAAGAACGCTTTTTCAACGAGGCTGACTATATCCGCCTGAAGGACACATATATTCTCACTCCCGAAAAGCTTGTTCCCGCAAAAGAGGATCTTACCATTATGCATCCGCTGCCCCGTGTAAACGAAATCAGCACAGCTGTGGACGATGACCCCAGAGCGTGGTATTTCAGACAGGCTAAAAACGGCATGTTTATACGCATGGCGCTGATTTTAAAGATGCTGGAGGTAACTGTATGAGAATCGGACACATCGAAAACGGCATAGTTCTTGACCATATTACCGCAGGCAATGCCATGAATATTTATAATGTTCTTGGTCTTGGAAAGCTTGATTGTGCTGTGGCACTTATCAAAAATGCTTCCAGCCCCAAGATGGGAACAAAGGATATTATCAAGATCAGCACAAATCTGGACATTGACCTTGAGATTTTGGGTTATCTTGACCCCGGCATCACCGTTAACATCATCAAAGACGGTGTTGTGACAGAGAGAAAAACACTCACACTGCCCGAACGTGTTGTGGATGTTATCAAGTGCAAAAATCCCCGCTGCATCACTTCCGTAGAGCGCGATATTAAACATGAATTTGTACTGACAGACCCTGTCAAAAAGATTTATCGCTGTGTTTACTGCGACCAGAGAGCAAAATAATAATTAAATGAAAAGGTCCTGAAATCATATGATTTCAGGACCTTTTTTATGGTTGAGGATTCTTTTTATTTGTATGGCTTGGACAGGAACTTGAGGATAACGAATACGATGATGGCCACGATGAAGTTGATGGAGAAGAGGATCGCCAGACCGAACATTATCAGCTGATACAACCTGATGTTTTTCTTGCCCACGATGCCGCTGGAATCTGTGAGTGTGCGGATGTATGTGATGATAAGGGTGATAGCAAGCCAGATGAGGATGAGGACTACGCCGACGCCCTTGAAAATGTTGAACAGTCCGCCGAAGAAAATGCTGATTACGGATGCGAATACGATTGTGGGGATACATCTTACCGTGGAAGCCTGAGCGAAAAGTGTCAGGAACAGCTCAAAAAAGTCGCCTTTTGATGTGACTTTATCCGTCTCGGACAGAACGCCCATTTTGGAAACGTATGTGGGGCTGCTGTCAAGAGCGGGTGCTGTATCGTTCTGGTAGAGGTATGCGGTGTGGGGAAGCTGACCGCTCTTTCTGGAGCTGCGAAGGATGGCTCCGTACTTGGTGCACAGGGACTCAAACTCGTTGATGGTGGGAGAGAATGTGTCCTTCCAAGCGTTGAACTCTTCGTCTGTAAGAACGGCGTGAGCCTCGTCCTGAGCTGCACAGTAGTACCAGTCTGCAGCCAAAAGCATAGTTCTGTTGCCGTTTATGCAGTCTGCCATACCGCAGGCAAGACCGCATCTTACCATAAGGGCATTGTGCTTCTGCCCCAAAAGGTCGAGGATTTCAGTTGCCTGCTTTGCGTTGTTGCGGATAATGTTGCAGGATGTCTCAACACGCTTTGTCTTCTCGTCGGGACCGAAGATGTGATAGTCGTGCATGTCGAAAGATGTAAGAGAGACATATTCGTCTCTGTCAACACCTGTGATCTCCTCCCAAAGTGTGGCACCGTTTAATGTGGTGCGCTCAATGTGTGTGGTTGTGGTGGTAAGGCGGTAAGCTGTTGTGAGACCTGCGGCGACAATATGGTACTGCATATTGAAGCTGTGGGCAATCATCATGGCGCAGACGTTGCAGCTGTCTTTGTCGTTGCCGTGGTTGTTAATGAAGCTGAGGCTGTGACGGATAGCTGCGTCTGCCAGCGCAACGGCTCTCTGCTGTCCGCGGACAAGCTCTTCCGTCTGCTCGGAAGAGGATGCTGCGAGAGAAGTGTCTGTTGAAAGGCTGAAATAGCAGAGGGGAACATACAGCTCTGCATCTATGCTGCCCATCTCGGCGCCTTGTTTAAAATAAGGCAGGGCAGCTTCGTAATCTTCGCGGTCAAAAGCCTCCATGCCTTTGTCGAATAATTCATCGATGGTCATGTTTTTACCTCCCGTTTTATATTTTGCAGGAAATTGCTTGCAAACATTATACAGCAAAGAATTTTAAATTCAAGCTGTGCAAAATTATATAATTCAAAGATTGTTAACGATTGAAATACATTGCAGATGTTATTATAATTAGATAACGATTATCAGCAAATAATGACCGGTTTTACCTGAGGGGGATAATATGTCCGCTAAAATAAAGAACAATGACAATTTTATGCGGAAAATGGCGACGTTTATCGTTGACAAACGGACGCTGTTTTTTCTGCTTTATGTATTTGCAGCCATATTCTGCATGTTTTCCATGATGTGGGTAGAGGTTGAAAACGACGTTACAGTTTACTTGCCTGAGGACACGGAGACGCGTCAGGGCATTGTTGCCATGAACGAAAACTTTGTCACCTTCGCTTCGGGACGCGTTATGGTTTCAAATGTTACATACGAGACAGCGGAAGAGCTGTCTTCCGAGATGGCAGAGATAGACGGCATAACCATGGTGACCTTTTTAAATGACGAAGAGCACTATAAGGATGCCTGCGCCCTTATTGACGTGACCTTTGAAAAGGGTGCGACCGATGAGCTGTCTTTAAACGCCATGGAGGAGATAAAGACCATTTTGGACGGCTATGATTACTGCATAGACTCCACCGTCGGTCTTGATGAGCTTGCCATGCTGGCGGACGAGATGATGATAATTCTCATCGTTGCGGTGGTTATCATTATCGTTGTGCTGACTCTCACATCGAGGGCATACATGGAAGTGCCTGTTCTGCTCATTACATTCGGCATGGCGGCGCTTTTGAACATGGGCACAAACTACATGCTGGGCAAGATAAGCTTCATTTCAAACTCTGTTGCAGTTGTTCTGCAGCTGGCGCTGGCTATTGACTACGCTATTATTCTGTGTCACCGTTTCTCTGACGAACACGAGACAATGGACGCAAGAGAGGCGTGCATAACTGCGCTGAGCAAGGCGATCCCAGAGATAAGCGCATCATCCCTTACGACCATCGGCGGTCTTCTGGCTCTTGCCTTTATGAAGTTCGGCATTGGACGAGACATGGCGATGGTGCTTATCAAGGCGATTTTTATGAGTCTTCTGTCTGTCTTTACGCTCATGCCGGGACTTCTGGTGCTGTTTTCACCCCTTATCGACAAGACAAAGCACAAAAAGCTTCTGCCTCAGGTGAGTTTTCTGGGCAAGTTTGCGGTAAAGGTGCGCCGTGTGCTCCCACCTGTATTCCTGGCAGTTCTGGTAGTTGCGTTTTTCCTTTCAAACAACTGCCCCTTTGCCTACAGCTATAACGATATGCGCACAACAAAGATGACCGAGCGTCAGGAGGCGTATTTCAAGATAAAAGACACCTTCGGCACAAGCAACATGGTTGCCCTGTTAGTACCATCGGGAAATTATGAGGCAGAGGCGGAGATACTTGCTGAACTGTCGGGCAGACCCGAGGTGAAGAGCACGATGGGACTTGCGGGAATTGAGGCGCTGGACGGCTATAAGCTGACGGACAGCCTGAACGCACGCGAGCTTTCCGAGCTTATCGGCATGGACTATGAGGTCATTCAGACGCTTTATGCCGTTTACGCTGCCGACCACGAGCAGTACGGCGCAATACTCTCGGGACTTGATGAGTATGAGGTGCCCCTGTTTGATATGTTCATATTCCTGAAAGATCAGCTGGAGAGCCACAACATAAACCTGTCCGGCGAGGACATGACAATGATGACCGACATGTTTGACCAGCTTGGACAGGCGCAGACCATGCTGCAGACGGAAAACTACAGCAGAATGGTAATTTATCTGAATCTGCCCGAAGAGAGCGATGAGACTTTTGCGTTTCTTCAGGAGATAAGAGATATCTGCGGTAGGTATTACGACGGGGATTATTATGTGGTGGGCAATTCCACAAGCTCCCGCGATCTCTCATCATCCTTCCAGCGCGACAATATTATGATAACCATTCTTTCCGCGCTGTTTGTTATTATCGTATTGCTGTTTACATTTAAATCCGTAGGCCTCCCTGTTTTGCTCATCGTAGTAATTCAGGGCAGTATCTGGATAAATTACTCATTCCCGACGCTTACGGATACGCCCCTGTATTTTCTGGGATATCTTATCGTACAGTCCATTCAGATGGGCGCGAATATCGACTACGCCATTGTTATCTCCAGCCATTATCAGGAGAAAAAGGCATATATGCCCCATAAAGAGGCTATTGTACACGCGGTAAACTCCGCGTTCCCCACAGTTTTTACATCAGGAACCATGATGGCGGCTGCAGGTCTGCTTATCGGCAATATGTCCGCCCAGCCTGTTATTGCTATTCTGGGCGTTTGCATAGGCCGCGGTACTATCATCTCCATGCTGCTGGTTCTGACGGTTCTTCCCTCTATCCTTGTGCTGGGAGATTCTATCATAAACCGCACCAGCTTCAAGTTTAAAAAGATCACACCGCCGAGCCTTAATACAAGCGGCGTCATGTACGTCAGCGGACGTATCAAGGGAAGCGTTGCGGGCGAATTGGACGGCAAGTTTACAGGTGTTATCCGCGGTGATGTGGCGGCGACCATATCCACAGACACGAAAGCCGAGAGCCTTGAGGAAGGAGGCGAGGAGAATGAATAAGACGGTAAAAGCGGTATTTACCGCAGCTTTGACGCTGTGCCTTGTGTTCTCCTGTTTTGCACCTGCTTTGGGCGCAGAACGGACATATCGCATTTCAAATGTATCCGACCTTCTGAAACTGGCGGAAAACTGCATCCTCGATACATACAGCAAAGAGCTGAATGTTGAGCTTACGGCAGATATTGACCTGACAGACGCGGAATTTAACGGAATTCCAACTTTCAGCGGAAGCTTTAATGGAAACGGACATACTGTTTCGGGACTTTCTATGACGGTGGAGGGCTCGGTAGTGGGCTTTTTCCGCTACTTAGAGCAGGGCGCTGTGGTTCGTGACCTCAACGTCACAGGTGAAATCGCGCCCGAAGGCAGCCGAAACACTGTGGGCGGTATTGCAGGCTCAAACAGCGGCACTATTGAAAACTGCAGCTTTGAGGGCAGCCTCGCAGGTGCAGATGATATAGGCGGCATCGCAGGTGAGAACAAGCTTACAGGCATCATCACAGATTGTACGGTAAAGGGGGCTGTAACGGGCAACCACTTTGTTGGCGGTATTGCAGGCGAAAATTACGGTGTAATAAGAAGCTGCAGAAACGATGCCGAGATAAATACAACAGCTGCACAGAACGAGGTGGAGCTGTCGGATATCAGCCTTAAGACTTTGACAAGCTCCGAAGCTGCAAATACAGTAACGGATGTGGGCGGCATCGCAGGCACCAGCAGCGGTGTTATCAGAGACTGCGAAAACCGCGGCACGACAGGCTACCGCCTTATGGGATATAACGTAGGCGGAATTGCAGGCTCTCAGAGCGGATATATTTCGGGCTGCAGCAACTACGGCAGCGTTTACGGACGCAAAGAGGTGGGCGGTATCGTAGGTCACATGGAGCCTGTCACAACTGTTGAGTACACAGAGGATACTCTGCAGATTCTGGAAGGACAGGTGGGAACTCTCGGTGCGCTGACAAACAGAGCTTCTGCAAATGCACAAAGCAATGCATCTCAGATAACGGGACAGATCGCCGTTTTGGAAAGTCAGGCGCAGACAGCCCGTGAGGCGCTGGACATACTTACTCCCGAACCGGGAGAGGAGATGCCCGATGCAGACACGGTTTTGGCTGCGCAGAACAACCTTACCGAGAGCATAACAGCTATGCCCGGAACGCTGGACGGCATTGCGTCTGCTGTTGGAAACACCGTTTCAGGTGTGAGCCGCGATCTGCAGGCGGTGTCAAATCAGGTAAATCTCATGGGCGAGACTATAGGAACGGCATCTGAGGATCTGGGCTTCACGGTCACCGACATTTCTGACAGCGACACGGAGTCGGACTATTTGGGAAAGGTCGAAAAGTGCTTTAACTACGGCGATATTCTCGGTGACGGCAATGTAGGCGGCATCGCAGGTGCCATTGCATACGAAAACGATCTGGATCCCGACGAGGATGTGGACGTCTACGGAAATATGTCCCTTAATTTCTCGGGAGAGATAAGAGCGGTAATAAGAGATTGTGACAACAAGGGTACGGTTACCGTCAAAAAGCAGAACGGCGGCGGCATCGTGGGCTGGCAGTCTTTGGGACTTGTCCGCGACTGTCTCAACACAGGCGAGGTCTCAGGCGAAAATGCTGACTATGTGGGCGGCGTCGCAGGCTCTCAGAACGGATTTTTAAGACAATGCAGCGCAAAGTGCGTGGTAACTGGCAAAAGCTACACGGGCGGAATTGCAGGCTCAGGCGAAGTTATTACGGATTGCCGCAGCATGGTAAGACTTTCTGCCAATGAAAAATACGGTTTGGTTTTGGGTTATGCCGAGGAAAAGCCGGATGTAAATGACGAAGAGGGCAGAATTAAGGGTAACTACTACCTTGTTGTCGACAGCGACATGGGTGCTGTAGACGGCATCAGCTATGACGGCTGCGCTCAGAGCATTGATCAGGATAAGTTTTTTTCTTTGGCGTCTCTTGATCCTGTTTTCAGAACTGTGTCTATCCGCTTTGTTTTCGAGGATGGTACGAGTAAAATCGTCAGAATCACTCCGGGCAGAGCGCTCAGCAACGACAAAATTCCCGCAATTCCCGAGAAAGACGGCTGCTCTGCTTATTGGGACGGACTTGGTGAGATAGACATTACCAATGTTCGTTTTGATGGAGTGGTCTATGCTAAGTACAACGAGAGGACATCCGTGTTTGAAAGTGATGAAAAGGTTGGCGAGCTGCCCCTGATTTTGGTACAGGGTGAGTTTAACGACAAGCACGGAATTGTACTTGAAAAGACGGAAAGCACAGAGGAAGGCTTTGTCACAGGCTATAGTTTTACGGTGACGGGCGGAACAGCCAAAAAGCTTCGCTGCTATATCGGCGAAGGTTTTGAGAAGTCTGTTTTGAATGTGACCGTCACGGATAAAAGCGGAACGGCGCGTGTTGTCCCCGCAAAAGTCGAGGGAAGCTATGTGACCTTTGAAATTTCCGAGGGCGACAGCTCCTTTGCGGTAGTTTTGCAGGCAAAGAGCTATACACTCGAAATCGCCATAGGCGCAGGCGCAATAGTTATCATAGTACTGATAATTATCCTTGCTGCACGGAAGAATAGGAAAGCTGAAGAATAAAAACGAAACACCATGCAAAGAACATTTTGCATGGTGTTTTTTTGATTTTTTGCCGGAAAATGCGAAAACTTTTCCCGTTTTTGGAACGCTGAGGGAACTCGCGGCGGCCCATTTTGGAACGTGAACCTCTGTATAATCGGTTGCAGCGAGTGGGTAATGACCGCTTGAAATTATAAATCTGGAGGCATATTGTTATGTACTTTGAATCTATCGCAAAAATCGTTTCCGAGCGCACAGGCTGTGATATCGCAGTTGTAAAGCCTGAGAGCAAGTTTTCCGAGCTGGGTATCGACTCCCTTGACACGGTAGAACTTCTCATGAACCTTGAGGATGAGCTGGGTATTGAGATCGAGCTGGATCAGAAGGTTGAGACTATCGACGATCTGGATAAGTTCATTCAGAGCAAGCAGGGGTAACGGAAATGATCAAGTCAGCAATTTGCGAAATGCTGGGTATTGAATACCCCGTGTTTCAAGGCGGAATGGCATGGATCGCTGACGGCAAGCTGGCCGCCGCTGTGTCTGACGGCGGCGGTCTCGGCATAATTGCGGCGGGAAATGCGCCTGCTGAATATGTGAGAAGTCAGATCCGCATTGCAAAAAGTATTACCGACAAGCCTTTCGGTGTGAATATCATGCTCCTCAGTCCTTTTGCGGATGAGGTTGCAAGAACTGTAATTGAAGAAAAGGTTGCGGTCGTGACAACCGGTGCGGGAAATCCCTCCAAATATATCAAAGACTGGCTGGATGCGGGCATAAAGGTCATACCCGTTGTTGCATCCGTTGCCATGGCGAAGCTCATGACCAGACTTGGTGCATCTGCGGTCATCGCAGAGGGCGGTGAGAGCGGAGGCCATGTAGGTGAGCTCACAACTATGGTGCTGGTTCCGCAGATATGCGATGCCACAACGCTGCCCGTTATTGCTGCGGGAGGAATAGCCGACGGCAGAGGAGTTGCGGCGGCATTTATGCTTGGGGCACAGGGCGTTCAGATGGGCACCCGCTTTTTAAGCGCAAATGAGTGCAGCATCCACCCTGTGTATAAGGAAAAAATACTGAAGGCGACAGACCTGTGCACAATGGTCACGGGTAAGCGTCTGGGGCACCCTGTGAGAAGTCTGCGTACGCCTTTTGCGAGAGAATATTGGAACGCAGAGTACGGCGGAATGCCTGATGATGAGCTGGAAGCGCTGGCGACAGGTGCTCTTCGCCTTGCCGTGCAGGAGGGCGACAACGAAAAGGGCTGCTTCCTGTCGGGGCAGATAGCGGCAATGGTGAAAAAAGAACAGCCTGCGGCTGAAATAATCAAAGAAATTATGGAGGAGGCAGAGCCTGTCCTCCTGGGAGCGTCACGATGGGTAAAGTAGCATTTATTTTTTCGGGTCAGGGTGACCAGCACCCGGGCATGGGCAAGGAGCTTTACGAAAAGTACCCTGCTGCAAAACGCGTTTTTGATATGTGCGACAGCGTTCGTCCCAATACCTCGGCGCAATGCTTTGAGGGAACAGAGGACGAACTGAAGGAGACGAAAAACACTCAGCCCTGCCTTTTTGCCTTTGAGCTTGCGCTGGCAAGTGTTTTAAAGGAAAAGGGCTTTTCTCCCGATGTCCTGGCGGGCTTTTCTCTGGGAGAGGTTGCGGCTGCGACCGCGAGCGGAATTTTTGATATTGAGACGGGCTTTCGCCTTGTGTGTATACGCGGAGAGCTGATGCAGCGGGAAGCTGAGAAGTTTGACACGTCCATGGCTGCCGTTGTAAAGCTCAGCGATGAGAAGGTGCAGGAAATCTGCGAAAAGTATTCCGATGTTTATCCTGTGAACTTCAACTGCCCGGGGCAGATAACGGTTTCGGGACTTTCGTCTCAGATGCCAGACTTTTTTGCAGATGTAAAAGCAGCAGGCGGCAGAGCGCTGCCCCTTAAGGTCAAGGGTGCGTTCCACTCTCCCTTTATGAAAGAGGCGGCAGAGGCCTTTGCTCTTGAGCTAGAAAAAGCGGAGATAAAGACGCCCCATACCGCGCTCTATTCCAATATGACGGCGTCAGTTTACACCGATGATGTTGTTTCCCTGCTCTCGCAGCAGATATGCAGTCCTGTGTGCTGGGAGAGGATAATCCGCAATATGATAAGTGACGGCGTTGACACGTTCGTTGAGATAGGACCGGGCAGGACCCTTACAAATATGGTGAGAAAAATCAGCGCCGATGTAAAAGCCGTCAGCGCTGCGGAACTGATCACGGAGGAGACATCATGCTGAGAGGAAAAGTTGCGGTCGTAACAGGCGGCAGCCGCGGTATCGGAGCTGCTGCTGCAAAAAAACTGGCATCCATGGGTGCCGATGTTGCTGTGATCTACGCAGGCAGAGCCGAGGCGGCAGAGAGTGTTTGCGAAAAGTGCAGAGAGCTTGGCGTTCAGGCGCAGAGCTATAAATGCGATGTGGCGGATTTTGCCGCTGTGAAAGATACGGTCGCGCAGATAAAGGCGGATTTTAAAACCGTACACATTCTTGTAAACAACGCAGGTATAACCCGTGACGGACTTATTGCCATGATGAAGGAAGAGGATTTTGATGCTGTTCTGGATACAAACCTGAAAGGTGCGTTCAATATGATACGCCATATAACAGGTGTGTTTATCCGCAACAAAGAGGGCTGCATCATAAATATCACATCCGTTGCAGGAATTATGGGCAATGCGGGACAATGCAACTACGCCGCCTCCAAGGCTGGTCTTATCGGACTTACAAAGTCCGTTGCAAAAGAGCTTGCGCCCAAGGGCATCCGCTGCAATGCAGTTGCTCCCGGATTTATCGCAACAGAGATGACGGGAGAGCAGGCGGACAATCCGCTTCTAAAGATGATACCCATGGGGAAAATGGGTGAGACAGAGGATGTGGCAGATGCCGTGGCATACCTTGCAGCTGCAAAATATGTGACAGGTGAGATCCTGCGTGTGGACGGCGGCATCGCAATGTGAGGAGTTTTGTTATGAGTGAAAACAGAAGAGTTGTTGTAACGGGGATGGGCGCAGTTACGCCTTTGGGAAACACAGCCCATGACACATGGGAAGCTATGATAAGCGGCAAAAACGGCATCGCCCCCATTACACTTTTTGATACAGAGAAGTTTAAGGCAAAGCTGGCTGCCCAGGTCAAGGATTTTGACCCCGGTGAGTATCTTGAGGTAAACGATGTTCTTAGAACTGACCGCTATACTCAGTTTGCCGTGGCTGCAGCGCAGCAGGCGGTCAGCGAGAGCGGAGTTGAGGGTACAGTAGAGCCTGAGCGCTTTGCCGTTATTTTCGGCACGGGCATCGGCGGTATCGGCACATTTGAAAACGAGAACAGGAAGCTTCTGGAGAGAGGCCCCAGACGTGTCTCCCCCTTGTTTGTTCCCATGATGATAAGCAATATGGCTGCAGGAATGATCGCCATTCGCCATGACTGCCGCGGAAGCGCAATGCCTGCGGTTACAGCCTGTGCATCGGGTTCAAATGCCATTGGCGAGGCTATGCGTCTTATAAGACACGGCTATGCCGACGCTGTTATCACAGGAGGAGCAGAGGCTGCGGTCACACCCTCTGCTGTGGCAGGCTTTGTGAATATGCAGGCGCTGTCCGTTTCCGAGGATCCCGACGCTGCATCTCTGCCCTTTGACAAGCGAAGAGGCGGCTTTGTCATCGGAGAGGGCGCTGTAGCTCTTGTTTTGGAGGAGTATGAGCATGCAAAGGCTCGCGGTGCAAAGATCTACGGTGAGGTCTGTGGCTACGGTTCTACCTGTGATGCACACCACATCACCGCTCCCCACCCCGAGGCAAGGGGAGGAGCAAGAGCCATGACAGACGCCATGGGCGAGGCAGGTTACACCGAGAGCGACATTGTGTATATAAACGCACACGGTACGGGAACACCAATGAACGACAAGGTGGAGACGATTGCCATTAAAACAGCTTTGGGGAATGAACAGGCAAAGAAAGCCTACGTAAGCTCCACAAAGTCCATGACAGGACACATGCTGGGCGCGGCAGGAGCCATAGAGGCGCTGGCTTGCCTTTATGCCTTAAATGAGGGAGTTATCCCTCCGACTATCAACTTGAAGGAGCAGGACGAAGTTTGTGATTTAAACTGCGTGCCCAATGTGGCGGTGAAGGCGGAGATTACGCTGGCGCTTTCCAACTCTCTGGGCTTTGGCGGTCACAACGCTTGTCTTGCCTTCAGAAAGGTGCAGTCAGATGAATGAGACAGACATCAGAAAATATGCTGAGCTGATGAGAGAACTGGGCCTTACGGGTCTTGAGATAACAGAGGATAACAGCAAGGTGCGCCTTGAGAGAAACACCGCACCTGTGCCCGAGACGGTATATGCTGTGCCCGAGACTGTACAGGCTGCACCTGCTGCTGTGTCAGACGGCTGCATCAGCGTCAGATCTCCCATAGTGGGCGTGTTTTATGCTGCTCCTGCGGAAAATGCAGACCCTTATGTAGCAGTTGGTGAGACCGTCAAAAAGGGGCAGATCCTGTGCATTATCGAGGCTATGAAGCTGATGAACGAGATAACCGCCGAGGAAGACGGAATTATCTCTGAGGTCTGCGTTACAAACGGACAGGTGGTCGAATACGGCACAGAGCTGTTTCGCATAAAGAGGTAAGAAGATGGACAGAGAACAGATAATGAACATTCTGCCCCACAGAGACAACATGCTGCTTATCGACGATGCGGAAAACGTAGACGGAACTGCCGTGGGTCACTACACGGTGCGGGGAGATGAGTTTTTCCTCAAGGGACATTTTCCCGACAACCCCGTAGTTCCCGGTGTAATTCTCTGCGAGATACTTGCACAGACAGCCTGCGTGCTGCTGCAGGACGCCATGAAGGACGGAAACCTGCCTGTTTACACGGGTCTTAACAATGTGAAGTTCCGCTCGCCCGTAAAGCCGGGAGATACGGTGGAGACGCGGTGCAGCATAAAAAGGGCAAAGCATCCCTTCTATTTTGCGGAAGGAACAGTAAAGGTGGGTGACAGGCTCTGTGTTTCCGCGGAGTTTTCCTTTGCAATTACAGGAGTATAGATTATGTTTTCAAAAATACTGATCGCAAACCGCGGTGAGATAGCTGTGCGCATTATAAGAGCCTGCAAGGAGATGGGGGTCAGTACGGTGGCAGTTTATTCCGAGGCGGATAAAAATGCCCTCCATGTCGCCCTTGCCGACCAGAGCTATTGCATTGGCGGTCCTGAGGCATCCGAGAGCTATCTGAATGAAAACCAAATAATAAGCGCTGCGATCATGGCAGGGGCACAGGCGATACACCCGGGATACGGATTTTTGTCCGAAAACGCCCACTTTGCAAGGCTCTGCAGGAAAAACGGACTTGTTTTTATCGGCCCTGACCCCGAGAGCATGGAGCGCCTTTCCGATAAGGCTGTGCTGAAAGAGCTTATCCGCAGCACAGGACTCACCGTAATTCCCGGAAGCAAGGCGGTGTCCTCTGTAAATGAAGCCAGGGCTGCGGCACTTTGCATAGGCTATCCCGTTATGCTGAAAGCCTGTGCAGGCGGCGGCGGACGCGGTATTCGCCTTATCAGATCTGAAGATGAGCTGGATGAGGCGTATATGCAGGCGACGGGTGAGGCACTAAGCGCCTTCGGAGACGGCAGCGTTTATGTTGAAAAATATGTATTTCCCGCAAGACATGTGGAGCTGCAGATACTGGCGGATGAGCACGGAAACGCTGTGTGTTTGGGTGACCGTGACTGTTCGCTCCAGCGGAGAAATCAGAAGCTCATCGAGGAGACGCCCTCTCCTGCTGTGGGAAGTGAACAGAGAGAGAAGATAATGGCGCTGGCGGTTGATGCGGTAAAAAAGCTGGGCTACGTTGGCGCGGGAACGCTGGAGTTTCTGCTGGACAGAGCCGGAAATTTTTGGTTCATGGAGATGAATGTGCGGCTTCAGGTGGAGCATTGCGTTACGGAGATGCTGACGGGCATAGACCTTGTGAAGTGGCAGATAAGAATAGCTGCGGGAATACCGCTGAGCTTTACACAAGAGGACATTACGGTAGAAGGCTCTGCCATAGAGTGCCGCATCAATGCTTCGGGCTGCGGAATGCTTAAGATGCTTCATGTGCCCGGAGGTCCTGCGGTGCGCTTTGACACCTGCCTTGTGGTGGGAACGGAGATCTCTCCTTATTACGATTCTCTTTTGGGAAAGCTGGTGGTCTTTGCGAAGACCCGTGAGGAGACGCTGCGTAAGGTCAGGGCATCTCTGTGCGAACTGGTGATAGACGGCATACCGACAAATATTGAAGAGCAGCTTCGCATTGTTGAGGATGACCGATTCACATCGGGCAATTACGATTTAACATTTATGGGTAACAGGTGATGAAATGGCACTGCTAAATTTTTTGAAACCTAAAAATCAGTTGGAGGAGGGCGGAAGAACCGCGGCTCCCGTACAGAGAGATGACGGTGAGCCTGAGAAGAACTGCCCCAACTGCCATAAGGATATTCCTTTGAGCCGGCTCTGGGCAAACGACCTTGTCTGTCCCTGCGGTCATCACTTCCGTATGAAGGCGCGCCAGCGCATCAGAATGATCGCCGATAAGGGCAGCTTCAGGGAGCTGTTTTCAGGCGTTAAGTCGGATAACCCCTTGAATTTTCCAGGGTACAAGGATAAGGTGGAAACAGTCCGCGCTGCCAGCGGCGAGACTGAGGCTGTCGTATGCGGAACGGCGATGATAGGAAAGCAGAAGTGCTGCCTGTTTGTCATGGAGCCGTATTTCATGATGGGCAGTATGGGAAGTGCCGTGGGCGAGAAGATTACGCTTCTGTTTGAATATGCGGTAAAATACCGCCTGCCTGTTGTGGGATTTACCGTTTCGGGCGGTGCGAGAATGCAGGAGGGGCTTTTGTCTTTGATGCAGATGGCAAAGACCAGCGCGGCGGTAAAGCGACACAGCGACGCGGGACTTTTATATATCGCCGTTCTAACAGACCCGACAACCGGCGGAGTTACGGCGAGCTTTGCCATGGAGGCGGATATTATCCTTGCAGAGCCCAACGCGACAGTTGGTTTTGCGGGGGCGAGAGTAATTGAGCAGACAACGAAAAAAGCTCTGCCGGATGGCTTCCAGAAGGCTGAGTTTGTGCTGGAACACGGTTTCGTGGACAGCATTGCACCGAGAGGCGGGCAGAAAAAACTGCTTGCTGAGCTTCTTAAAATGCACGATGGGAGGTTTTGCCTGTGAACACAGCGGCTTTTGAGAGGGTGAAACTTGCCCGTGACAGTCAGAGACCTACGGGTCTTGACTATATCAGAAATATTTTTGATGGGTTTATTGAGCTTCACGGAGACAGACGCTTCGGCGACGATCCTGCGATTGTGGGCGGAATTGCCATGCTGGGAAATCTTCCCGTTACGGTGATAGCCATAGAAAAAGGTCACACGGCGAAAGAGCGGAGCTTCTGCAATTTCGGTGCGCCCAATCCCGAGGGGTACAGAAAGGCGCTGCGCCTTATGAAGCAGGCGGAAAAGTTTGGCAGACCTGTTATCTGCTTTGTGGACACTTCGGGTGCCTACTGCGGTGTGGGCGCGGAAAAGAGAGGACAGGGGCAGGCAATCGCGGAAAATCTTATGGAGATGTCCACTCTTTGTGTGCCAATAATATCCGTTCTCATCGGTGAGGGCGGCAGCGGCGGAGCGTTGGCTCTGGCGGTGGCTGACAGAGTGTGGATGCTGCAGAACTCGGTGTATTCCGTAATTTCACCTGAGGGCTGCGCAAGTATCCTGTGGAAAAATGCAGCAAAGGCAGAAACTGCGGCGTCGTGCCTTAAGCTTACGGCTGAGGATGCAAAAAGCCTTGGCGTTATTGAGAAGATACTTTCCGAGAAGGAAATAGGCAAGAGCGAGTTTTATGACCGCATACGTGCGCTCCTTGCTAAGGAAATCGAGGAGCTTACGGAAGAGCCTGAACTGGTCGGAAACCGCTATGACAGATTCCGCAGTATTGGCAGGACCGCGGTCGTTAAGGAGTAACTATGAGCGTATACAAAAATTTTTGCCATGAGATCACCGATGAAAAGGGCGATCTGAAAAAGATAACACTTGACTATCCCGACAACTTTAACTTCGGTTACGATGTTGTCGATAAAATAGCGGATGAGACGCCGCAAAAGCGCGCCATGGTATGGTGCAATGTTGAGGGAGAAGAGCACATTTTCACCTTTGGCGACATTAAAAAGTACAGCAATAAAATGGCAAATGTGTTCACAAAGGCAGGCATAGGGCGCGGAGACCGCGTCATGCTGGTGTTAAAGCGCCACTATGAATACTGGTTTGCTGCCGTTGCCCTTCACAAGATAGGGGCTGTGATGATACCTGCAACTCACATGCTGACGGTACACGACTTTGTCTACCGCATAAAGGCATCGAACGTGCGCGCCATAGTCTGTACAGCGCAAGATGAGGTGCCTGAAAAGATATTGAAAGCTCTGAAAGAGACGGAGACAAAGGCTTTGCTGTGGTCCGTTCAGGCGGAGACGGAGGGGTTTGATAACCTGACCGCCGCCATGGAAAAGGAGAGCGGTGAATTTGAGCGCGTTTCAACAAAGGCAAGTGACCCCATGATGCTGTATTTCACCTCGGGCACCACAGGTCAGCCTAAGGGCGTAATACACGACTATGCATACCCGTTGGCGCACATAGTTACGGCAAAATACTGGCAGAGAGCCGAGGATAACGGACTTCACTTCACCGTCGCGGAGACGGGTTGGGCGAAGGCGTCCTGGGGTAAAATATACGGACAATGGCTTGTCGGCAGCGCGGTTATGGTCTATGATTTTGACAATTTTGAGCCAAAACAGCTGACCTATGTAATAAACCGCTACGGAGTTACATCCTTTTGCGCTCCTCCCACGGTTTACCGCTATCTGGTGCGAAAGGGCATACCGGATATGCCTACGCTCAAACATGCCTCGACGGCAGGAGAGATGCTGGCGCCTGAGGTTTTTAGAAAGTTCACCGAGCGCACAGGTCTGCAGCTTCGCGAGGGCTACGGCCAGACGGAGACAACGCTGCTTATGGCGAACTTCGGCGAAAGCGCCGTTGAGGGTTCGATGGGCACTCCATCACCCTTCTACAACATCCGGCTGCAGGGCAGAGACGGCAGAGAGGCAGGGGTCGGAGAGATCGGTGAGGTGGTCATCATCCCCGAAAAGGAGTGCAGACAGGTGGGCGTGTTTACGGCTTATCTCGACAATGAGGAGCAGTATGCCTATGTCTGGCGAGGCGGCGTTTACCACACGGGAGATGCTGCCTATATGGACGAAAACGGAAGATATTGGTTCCATGGTCGCTTTGACGATATTATAAAGACAGGCGGCTTCCGTGTTGGACCTTATGAGGTGGAAAATGTGCTCATGGAGCACCCTGCTGTTGTGGAGTGCAGCGTTATCGGTGTGCCTGATGCTCTGCGCGGTCAGGCTATCAAGGCTGTTGTAGTTTTGGGACAGGGCTTTGCGCCGACAAAAGAGCTGGAACTGGAGATAAAGGAGTTCTGCAACAAAAAGCTGGCGGAATATAAGTGGATACGCATAATTGAGTTTGCAGATGCAATGCCCAAGACCATAAGCGGCAAAATACAGAAAAATGTACAGAGAAAAGCTGCAGCGGAGGCTGTCTGACAGCGAAAAAGTGCCGTATGTGCCTTTAAAACGAGGCTCATACGGCTGCAGCGCATTTGAAAATTTAATTTTTAAAGCTTCAAAAAAACGTAACAGTTTTGTTAAAATTATATATTATACTTACTTGAACTTTGATTTTGATCTCGTCTGCGAAGGGGGCAAGCCTTTCGCAAAAGGAGTTGTTAAATATGCTGAACAATATGGAGGGGATCCTCAGCGAGCAGATCAGCGGTTTTCACCGATATGTGCTGTCAAGCCCCGTACATTTGGACTATGTGAGCCGAAATCTCTGTGAGATGCTTGGCTTTGCGGAAAGCGAGCTGCTGCACGACAGTATGGACCTATATGCTGAGACTGTGCACCCTGCCGACCGCGTCAAATATGAGTCCTTTCTGTGTGAGCTTGCCTCTTATGGGAGAGAGGTGGCTGTGGAGTATCGCCTTATAAGGAAAGACGGCGCGGTGATATGTGTTCGTGATACTGCCACCTCCAAAATGGAAGACGGAGTGATATATGCATATTCCGTACTGACGGATATTACAGACCTTAAAAAAGAGAACGATGATCTGCAGTTTTTAAATGAGACCATTCCCTGCGGATTTTTGAAATATACCTGTGAAAAGCAGCCAAAGGTAACGTATATCAATCAGAAGATGATAGATATTCTCCGTTTTCCCGAAGTGAAAGAGGGCGAGTTGGACTACCTTGAGATGTACAAGAGCAATATTTTTCTCATGGTGCCCATGGAGGAGCGTCGCAGATTTTCAAAGTATCTCAACAGAGTTTACTCCGCAGATGCGCCAATAGCGGGAGAGATGACACTTTTGAGATGCGACGGTACAAGGGCGTATGTCTTCGGCTGGGTGACAAAATCCATCAACGAGCAGGGCGAGGAAGAATTCCAGAGCGTTTGCATGGACGTAACAGAGCGCCACCAGACAAGAAAAGCCATGGAGACAAAGCGCTATCTCAAGGCGCTCACCGATGTTTATGACAAGATTTTTGAGTTCAATATTGATGCAAACACCGTAAAATGCCTTCATTGCGAGGATACGTCTCTGTTTAAAAACTTTGAGGACATTGCAATGCAGATAGACGATGCCCTTGAAAAGTGGATTATCGGCGCTGTTGATGAGCAGGAGCGCGACGGCGTGCGCAGATTTTTCGGCGGCTATTGCCAGAAAAGGCTGTTTGAACCGGACGCAAAGCCGCCCCAGATAAGCTACAGGGCAAGATCATCTGACGGCGAGACAAAGCAGTATACGGGAATTTTCATAAAGATAGACGAGTCTGTCAGCTTCTTTTGCTGCAGGCAGGTGAAGGAGACGGAAGGTGCGGAGGAACTGAGATCTGAAAATGACCAGCTCAAGGAGAACATGAAAGAGCTGGTTATGCGCTTTTCAGACGGTGCCGCTGCCTTTGAGATATCTCCCGATGGTTTGGTAAAACCCCTTTATGCCAGCGAAAATGTGTGTGACTTTTTCGGCTACAGCAGCGAGGAGTGGATGGCTCTTACAGAGAAATTTACTCCGCTTGAAAACTTTGTCGCCTACAGCGAGGCAGCTTATGATGATTTTGCCGAGCTTCTTAAAAATGGTGAGGCGGAGTTTACCTACTTTGACTACAAGACTGAGAGTGAGCGGAAAATTAAGGCAATTTGCTCTCAGAAAGAGTCGAACAGCAATTCTTCCCGATATGTCATGCTCTACGCGGTAGAGGAGACACAGACGGACGAGAAAAAGGGACTTCCCGAAAACCGAACGGTTTCCATACGCACATTCGGGTATTTCGATGTGTTTGTGGGAGATAAGCCCATTGCGTTCCGAAACAAGAAGTCGAAAGAGCTGTTTGCCCTGCTGGTGGACAGACGCGGCGGCTATGTGACAAGCGAAGAGGCCATAGGCTTCTTGTGGGAGGATGAGCCTGCAAACACCGTCACCATGTCGCGATACCGCAAGGTCGCGCTGCGCCTTAAAAACACTCTGGAGGAATACGGGATCTCCGAGATAATGGAATCTGTAGACGGAAAAAGACGCGTCGTGATGGAAAAGGTACAATGCGATCTCTACAACTATCTCTCGGGTGATGATGAGTACTCTCAGCTGTTCAAGGGCAGTTATCTGACAAATTACAGCTGGGCGGAGACTACTCTGGGCGAGCTTATGAACGAGGCGTGAAAATGAAGAAATATATCCACAGAGTAAATTATTACGAGACAGACAAAATGGGAATTACCCACCACTCAAACTACATCCGCTTTATGGAAGAGGCGAGGATGGATTTTCTGGCGGAGCTGGGTTATCCGATGACAAAAATGGAGGAGCTGGGACTTAATTCTCCCGTGGTGTCCGTCAGCTGCGACTATAAGCGGACAACGACCTTCAGCGATGAGATAGAGATAGAAGTGACCGTTACGCAGTACACGGGCGTAAGGCTTAAGCTGTCCTATATTATGAGAGCCGCAGGTGTTGTCGCGGCTCAGGCGGTCTCCGAGCATTGTTTCCTCAATGAAAACGGCAGACCCGTGGCACTTAAAAAATATGTGCCCGGGCTTGATGAGGCGTTGAGAGCTTTGGTATAGCAAAAAACCGACACAGACTAAAGGGTGTACCCGAAAAGAAAACATAAGCTTAAAAAGAAATCCTTTGCCCGTAAACATCGTTATCAAAGCTCGTAAGACATACAGTATTACAGCGCTTTTCTGCCTCGTTTACGAACAAAAACTATCTTTTTAAGTGCA
>JAFTYM010000036.1 GCA_017461585.1 Oscillospiraceae bacterium
ATATTGGCAAAACTGCAAGCACTTAAAAAGATAGTTTTTGTTCGTAAACGAGGCAGAAAAGCGCTGTAATACTGTATGTCTTACGAGCTTTGATAACGATGTTTACGGGCAAAGGATTTCTTTTTAAGCTTATGTTTTCTTTTCGGGTACACCCTTTGGTTCCCTGTTTAATATTACGTCAACAGTATAAATAATGAAAAGACGCTTACCAAGGTGGTCAGCAGCAAAAGTCCCAGTCCTGCGTATAAAAGCGCAGAGGGCAGCGAAACTGTGCCTTTTTCTTTTGTCTGCTTTGCAGAAGGCAGCTTTACGGGCTTTTTATTATCGTCATCGTAGATGAAAAAGCCGTCCAGCTGGGAAATTACGCCCTCTTTTTTTGCGAAAAATCCACGGCTATCCTTCACGGGGTCAACCACATAAGCCGTCTGAAAAGGCAGGTCAAAAAAGTTTTCCTGAATGAACATGTCATAGCTTGAGAGAAAAACATCATACCCCGGATGGGTGTGGTGCCAGCCTAAAATAATCTTTTCGGGGCATCGCTTTTCGTGGCGTGTGTGGACATAGTCCCATGTGTCGTGGGTGAAGGTAAGTGATGAGGCGGTGGCGTCCGTATATTTCGCCTCGATATACTCCGAGATGATAATATGCATGCCGTTTTCATCCTCAAGGTGCTGACCCAAGAGAATGCTGCCTGCCTCGTTGTGTATATCCAGCGCGGAGTACTCCTCAATATCCCTGTATACATCCTGCTTTATATAGACCTTGACGCTGCCTTCCGTATCGCCTACAGGCTGAATATTCTTCGGCAGCTTAACTGCAGGCCCGGTCGATTTTTTGCGGAAAATTGCCATAGCTTACAGACCTAAGAGAACGGCGATAACGCAGGCGATGAAGCTGATGAGAGCAGCTTTGTTCATGTCTGCGCCTGTGCGTGCGGCAAGATATTTGCTCTTGGCGGGCTCAGAGACATGGCTTGCAAAATCCGTTACCTTTTTGAGATAGTCGCGGTACAGGTGGTTTGCAAATACACCGAAAACTGCGTAGCCTGCCCAGCAGAGTACGGTTCCTATCCAGCCCAAAAGCCCTGAGAGCAGAGAAGCGGCGATAAAGAGGGCGGCAGCGTGGACATACATCTTTCTGTAGATGCACCAGAAGGGGGAAATGAGAAATGCAGCCCAGTTCCAGCTTGCCTTGGAGTTTCCTGTGTCCATGTCGCGGAATTTGCGGTTATAAAAGTCCGTGTTCTGCTGGATATATGCGTCATAGGGACCTGTCAGCGGCTGCTGTACAGGGGGAGTGTAGGTCTGATGTGTGGGGTAAGCAGGGGGGACGGGAGTGGGACGAACAGGGGCAGGTGTGCCGTTTAGGCTGTTGCCGCAGGTGCCGCAGAAGGAGTCGCCGACTGTGTGGGGAGTTCCGCAGTAGGGGCAGAATGCCATACCTGCATTTTTTGCAGATGTGCCCTGAATGGTACCTGTACAGCCGAAAGTGGTGCACTCCTGATTTTCAACCCAGCACTCCTTATGGTGGGGCATTTCGCATACGCTGCAGATAACAACGTCGTCACCTTCTTTAAAAGGTGTTTTGCAATAGGGACAGGTTTTGCCTAAAAATTCGCTCATTCTGCAGGTTCTCCTTCCTGAGTGGTGGTGTCAGTATTCTCTGACTGGGTTGTGTCCGTGTCGGCTGCGCCGTCTGTCTCTTCTGCGGGAGTGAGAGCGTTTACCTGTGTCTGCAGAGAGCTGACCTGCTGGTCAAGAACGGCAAAGTTCTGATTATAGCTGTAGATCATGGATTCCGTTGTCTTTTCAAGCTTGGTTATTCTGCTGCCGAGACTCATTATGACAAACGCCATGACTACCATAACGACGCACATTGCGGCGATGATGACATTTTGTGTGTTAAAGGGTGAGCGCACAGAGGAGGGCGTGACGTTTTTGGAATCCTCGTCCACCTCTACGGTTATCTTCTTGCCCGTCTTGTCGTAAATGTAAAAGCCGGGGCACTTTGTAAGTACGCCGTTTATCCAGAAATAGAAGCCCTCTGTGTTCTGAATGGGGTCTACAACATAGGCGATGTCGTGTTCGTCGCTGAAGAAGTTCTCGTGAATAAACTTGTCATACTCGGACAGGAAGATGCCGAAGTTGGGATGTGTGTGTATCCAGCCTACGATCTTTTTGCCGGGGAAGCGCTCCGCCATCTCCTTGTGGCAATGCTCCCATGTCTCGTGGGTGAACTTCAATGTTGTGGGAGTGGCATCGGTGTATTTAGCCTCGATAAAGCCGGAGATGATGATGTGCATTTTGCCGAACTCCTGCACTACCTCACCGATGAGCATGCCGCCGCTCTCGTTTTCCGTCTTGTTTGCGGCAAAACGGCGAATTTTCTTATAGACGTTCTGAGCGATGTAGATGTTCTTGTCCTCAGTAACTCTCTCGCCTACGGCTACGATGTTCTGGGGAAGACCGCCAAGATCCTCCTGCGGTTTTGTTTTTGCTTTTTTTGTCTTTTTCTTAGCCATGAAAATCACTCCATGAATTCGATTTCAAAGTCAGTTCTCTCTGTGGGGTCAACTGTTATTTCTATGGGCTCTTCCGTAAAGGGTTCGGGTGAGTGTCTGCGCTTTACGGTTATATATGTGATAAGACCGATGTTTGCAAGGAAGGATACGCCGAATAAAATGGCGAGAATTGCCACCTCGGTCCTGTTGTTCTCGATGATTACGTTCGGCTGTGCCTCAGGGGGAGTGTAGCCTTCTGAAGGGGTATCTCCGCCGGCAGAACCGTCAGGCGTTAAATTGTCAAAATCTGAAAAATCGGGCGCCTCATCTTCAGGCTCCGAAGGTACAGCGGGAGCTGTAACGGTGCTTTCAATGTTGCCCTTGTCGTTAAATTCAAGACCGCAGGAAATGAGAAAATCAATGGCGGTGTCAATTGGGATGGCAAAGCCGATGCCCTCGCTGTTGGTGTATTTAAGGGTGTTTATGCCCAGAACCTCACCGTTGTCGTTGAGCAGAGGACCGCCTGAGTTGCCGCTGTTTATGGGGGCGTCTATCTGAATGTAATAGTAGCCGTCCATCTCGCGGTTTTTGGCTGAAATTGCGCCTGTTGTGAGCGTATAGCTTAAGCCGCGGGGAGCGCCGATGGTGTAGATATCCTCGCCTATTTTGGCGGAGTCAATGTCGCCTTTGGGCAGGGGTGTGAACTCAGCCCCGTCAACCACTAAAAGGGCAATGTCCAGATCATAGTCAGCTGCGCAGATATAGGCAGGGTAGCTGTTTCCGTCATAGGTGTCCACGGTTATGGTGCGCGCGCCCTCAATAACGTGGGCGTTTGTGATGACGGTGTTGGGACCTGCGGCAAAGCCTGAGCCTATAGCCTCGTCTGTGTAGATGACGAATACGGACTCGTAGACCTTTTCCGCGTCAAAGCCTATGGCATATACAAAGAAAGAGGAGGCAAACAGACACAGTAAAAGAACGGTAAGAATAATGGTCGTAAACTTTTTCATAGCTGTTTGCCTCCGAAAATTTTATTTTGTATGGAATACCAGTACAGAGTTGCCGATGGCAATCGTGTCGCCCTGTCTTAAGATGCGGCGCTCTGACTTCATGCCGTTGACAACTGTGCCCATGGGAGTACCCTTGTCAACGATTACATATTTGCTGCCCTCCAGGACGATGTCGCAATGGTGAGGAGCCACCAGCTTGTCCTTAAAGAGAACGATGGAGTTTTTGCTGTTGTTGCCGATGCTTGTTGTGCCTGCAAAGACCAGATATTCCTTGCCCTCAAACTCGCCTCGGATGACCTTGAGCCATGCCTGCTTTGCAAACTGCTCCAAAAGACCTACGCCAAGACCGATAAGCATGCCCATGATGACGATTGCAACACCGCGGGAGACAACGTCGTTGGGTACGATCTCAAGAATGTAGTTAAACAGGAAGCCGCCCAAAAATGCACCGACGAGACCGCCGAGAGCGCAGAATACGATGCGCTTTACCTGAGGCTTGATAAGACCGATGGAAATTCCGACGCCAAGACCCATTATTGCCCAGCCGAGACCGCGGACGAACGCGGACATAAAGGCTGTGGGATCGTCACCAAGAAGCTCAGCGTACATAAGCTGTGCCACATAGCCGCTGCCGAAGCCGATGACAAGGGAGATGACAGCGCCGATAGCGCCGTACATGGCTGCCTTGCTGCCTGAGCCGTAGAAGATACCTTCACCAAGACCCAAAAGCAGACCGATGAACAGGGCGATGACCGCAGACCACATGGCTGTGCTCATTCTTGTTACGGATGAAACCTGCTCAAAGAACTCTTCATCTGAGCCTGCATAGTTGATGTATGCGTTGTAAAGAGCCTCGTCTGCCTTGTCGGAGAGCTCAAGGTATTTTTCGACGGCAGTAAGCTCTGTCTCAGATGCCTGTGCAATCCAAACACCCATGTTGTTTGTATCCTCGGCGTTTAAACCGTTTATTCTGCAGTAGTCCTCGTAGTATTCGTTTACCACTTCAAAGGCGTTGTTTGCCTGCTGGTCGTAGGAGTAATAGTCCACAAGCTCGGGATGTCCTGCAAGCTTTGCAGCCGTCGCATCGGAAAGGAGCGTTGAACCCAGAACTTCGGATACGATGAAGCCTAAAAATGCACCGATAATCGCCCAGAGAAGACCCTTTGTCAAAATGGTCTTGAAGTTGATTCGCTTACCCTTTGCAGCGGAAGATGCACCCTGAATACGCTGTGCCGTGGGGACAAATTCGATACCTGCCAGCTCTTCTGCGGTTATCTCAAAGTCGTTGCCGTCGTCCTCAGGGATTACGGGGACAGGCTCGGGAACGGGTTCGGGTTCGGGTTCGGGAGTGGGCTCCGGTGTCTCTGTGATGACTTCTTCTTCAGACTCATCGTCAAAGAGGTCTATCTCGATCCTCTCGGGTACCTTGTCTGCCTCTGCCATGTATAGCTCGACATTTCCGATGGGGAAGAGGTGACGGTTGTCCATCGCCCACTGAGCTGCGTCTGCAGAAAGAGGGCTGTAGGAGTTCCAGGATTTATACTGGATCATGTCGCCGATATTTACGATGATATCGGAAAGAGACTCACCTGCTCCCCAAATATCGCCGATGCAGATCTGACCGTCGCGGAAGTTGGGGTGCCAGATAGGTGTGAGGATCTTGCAGATGGGTTTATAGCGGGGATAATCGGAGTGGAGGGTTATCTCCACCTCGTGACGGCTCAAAGTCTCTATCTTGCCGTCGGGCAGAAGATAGATGCCGTTTACAAAGTATGTAACGTGGTATTTCTCGGGAGGCTCGGTGCCTACAGGGGTGATGATAATATTCTTATGCCCCGTAAAGTCACGCTGGATCTGCTCCCAGTCAGATGCGATACGACGCATTCTTACTGACATATTTGCCATATTTTTTCTCCTTTAAAGTCCCTCAAAGACTTCGTCAAAATCTGAGGTAAACTCAAAATAGCGCATCTCATAGCCCACTCTGCCGCTTATGATGTGCAGAAGGGGAATTCCGATTTCAAAAGGTGTCTTGTCGAGAAAATCTTCCGTGCCCGTGATGGAGTGTACGGTGTCGAAATTCATGGTCTTGCCGCAAATGGGGCAGACAATGTCCTGTCCGCGCAGTTTGTGCAGGGGCATGAAAATTTCCTTGTTTTCCGAGCATGAGCAGTGGGCTCTTGTTACTATGTCGCGGTCAAAGTCTATGACGGCATTTTCTCCCATCTCGGCTTTTACTTCGGAAAGAAGCTGACCCAAAGTTATGCTTCTTGCGCTCCAAGGCTTTTCCTCGATGTTCTCGTAGGTGTCGTGGCTCATGCAGTCAGGCTTGCGCTGATACTCCACAACATAGGAGTCGTGAGTAAGCCCGTTGAAGACATAGCACTTGCCGGCGAGTGTGGGCAGACCGCGGTCTGCGTGCAGAAGCTTTAAAAGCTCCTGTACCTGTACACCTGCGATGACCGCAGAGGAGGTTGGAGTTGTGGGTATTTTGCCCTCTGCCATCTGCTCGTGAGTTAAGAGCGCACAGGATTTGCGCTTGTTTATAAGCTTCCAGTCTAATTCTGTCATGGTGCACTCATAGCATGCTCCCTCAGGAGGAGTGAACACACGGGCAAAGCCGTTAAGTGCCTCGATCGCGCCGTCTATAAAGGGCTTATTCACCTTATAGCAGGACTGGTTTATGGCAAGGCGTGCCTCTCTGTTGTCAAGGCCGCCCAAAACCGCGTCCATGCGTCTGAAAACACCTAGACCAATATCGTCGATTATGTTGGAAATAAAAGCCTTTGCCTTGACATCAGGATTCATCTCAGAGGCTCTCTCGGCAGCAACCTCAGCCTTGTATCTGCCCACGTCATGTGCGCGGTAGAGTACGGATCTTGTGAGGTTGGTGTGCTCGATTTTGTCCATGTCGATGATGAGGATTCTGCCGATGCCAAGGAGCGTAAGATTCTTTATAAGCTCATTTCCTATGGCACCTGCGCCAACCACCATGATGCATGCGTTTTTAAGTCTGTCCTGCTCCCACCAGGGGATAAGACGAAGACGGGAATATCTGTCCTCTTCAAATTCAGAGGAGTTAAGCTCTAAAACCTCAGCCATTTATGCACCTGCGGTGATCTCAGGCTGAAGGCGGAGAACGTCGCCGTCCTTTACGCCTGCCTCAGCAAATGTCTGAGATTCTAAAAGCTGGCGGCCGGATACCTTGTGGATGAACTTGTAGCTGATGGGGTTGCCGTCAGGACCCACAGAGGGGAGCTTTATCTTCTCAATGAGCTTTACCATGATGATGCCGGACTTGATATCGTCGGGCAGACCGACCTTCTGCTCTTTGTTGCCTGTTGCGTCTACGATGATTACATTAAGTTTTCCCATTTAATTTTTCCTCCTGTTTTGCTAAAAAAGCACGCCGCGAAAACTTTCGCGGCGTGCATGCAGTTGCGTGTTAAGTGTGGTGTATTAGTCCTTCCACTCGTACATGACTTCAAGACCGCTGTCGGGATGATATGTCCAGCTTACCTCAACGTCACTTGTCTCGTCATACTGTCTGCCGTCCAGTGCGCGAGTCTCGCCCATCTTCTCATATGTGGAAGAGGGGAAGCCAAGCTCGGCATTGATGGACTCAAGAGTGTAGTATGCTGTGAGATCAATATAGTCGTCTTCGTCGTTGGGGTTTGTGTCGATGGTCATATAGCTGCCGTCGGAAGAAATGTTGCACCAGGAATTATACTTGATGTCGGAGAACATCTTGTTGAAGTCTTTCTTTCCGCCGCCGCCTGCGAGGATGATGATGAGAATGATGACAACGACAGCAGCGCCGATGATGATAGGTACGATGGGCTTCTTTTTCTTCTTTGTGTCAATATTTGCGTTGAACTGGTTGATGGCACCGGAAACGCCGGGAGCCATTGTAGCAGTAGCCTTTGTGCCGCATACGGGGCAGAAAGCCTGACCCTCATTAAGCTCTGTGCTGCAGTTAGCGCATACGGGAGTTGCGGGAGCCGCAGGTGCAGCAGGAGCAGGCATAGCGGGAGCGCCGCAGTTGCCGCAGAAAGCCTGACCGGGGTTGATGGAAGCGCCGCAGTTAGCGCAGTTAAAGGGCTGAGGAGCAGCGGGTTCTTCAACTACAGGGGGGACATACTTTGTGCCGCAGTTACCGCAGAAAGCCTGACCTTCGTTAAGCTCTGCACCACAGCCGGAACAGATGATGCTCATTAAAATTTCCTCCGAATCTACGTGTTTATATAGTATACAATAAAGAATATTGTAGCTTTGAGTGCATATTTTGTCAATATATGGTGGTGCAAAATTAGTGTGACAAAACATGGATATTTTAACGAAAAAACTATGCCGCAGAGGAAATAAACGCAAAGGGAAGTGAAACAAAAATAAGGCAGAGCGCCATAACTGCAAGGCTTACGATAAATATCACCTTGTTTGCCTTTTTTGCGTTTTCAAGGTCGTGGACACGCTTGGAACGCATTTTTTCACATTTGGATATGATGTATGCGGGGAAGTCTGTATCGCCCGAGGGTTTAACGATGATGTATGATTTGCTGTGCAGATAGAGACAGTAAAGGCTGCCTGCCTTGAAGAGCTTTTTCACTTCGTTTAAGGAGTAGACCTTTTCACGTCCGTCACGCTTTACGCAGATGTTCTCTCCGAAGGTGATAAGGTATTCACGGCAGGGCTTTTCCCAATGCATGACCTCTTTTTCCGCCGCGGTTTTCATTCTCGAGCTGTTTACAAAGAAAACGATGACAGCAAAGACGATGCAGGCAATGTGGAACAGGGGATTTACGGGAATAAAACCGTATCTGAAGATGTAGTAGAGAGTGAAGGCAATGTACAGCAGCAGGATATACAGGGAAATGCGCATGTGGTGCCTGTAGTTTACTGCGGAAAATTCCTCAAAATCCTTTTTGTCAAATTTAAACTCCGCGGTGTATTCAAAAGCTTTGGTGTTTTCCATTTTTTGCTCCTTAAAACTAAGGGAAGACGAAGCGTCTTCCCTTAAAAACTATCTTATTATTGTTTCGCCGTCTGCCCAGTTCTGCTCTGTCTCGATGACTGTTTTCTGCTGCTCGGGCTCTTCCTTGGGGAAAACCTTGACCGCCTCTGTATGAACATTGCGGCTCATAAGCTTTTCAAAGAAGTTTGAAGGATTTTCAGCCAGATAAGCTCTGATGTCCTCCGCAGCTTTCGGGTTTTTCTCTTCTATGTACTTAAGACCGAAGGGGGTGGGATTGGAGCGGTAAGCCTGCCAGCAGAGCTCATAGTTTGCAGCAAGCTCATCTTCGATGCCTGCATTTTTAAGGCGTTTTTTCCACTTTCTGTGTTCTCTGTACTTGTCGTACAGGTGCGCCATGTACTGAATTGCAAAGCAGAGTATAACGATGAGAATGCCGAGTATTATTTTGCCTGTGGCTTTTTCGTCTGTTGTGACGATGATGTAAACGGCGGAGAGGATATGGTACAGACCCCATACAAAAACCAGGCTGCCGATAAAGCTTATAACACCGGCGACGAAGGATCTTCTTTTAGGTTTCATGTAGTTTGCCATTTTAAATCATCCTTTCCGTAGAGAGAATATCACTTGCGTGAGGATTTTTTGTAGGGTTTTGGGGGAGCTGCCATCTCCTGCTTTATCTTAAAGCGGCTGTACAGTATCCATACGATGAGAAGAACAGGTGCGCCGAATACGAAAATGTAAGTCATGGAGCTGACAGATTCGGTTGCTGTGATGAAGCCGATAAGGTCAAGTCCCCAGAAGAAAATGATAACAGCCATCATAATTGCGGTTACAATGTCGTTTGCGCCCTCTTCCTTGCGGTATTGAAGACCCTTTTTGCCGTAAGCTGCCAGCATAATGCCGACGGCGGCTGCAAGGGAGACGATTATCAGAATTACATATTTCACAAATGTGCCTCCAAAAAATATTAGTGGTATCTTATTATAGTAAACTGAGCCGAGGGGGTTGTCAAGAAATTTGTTGGTGGTATACTTTTCTTAGAAATATATTAAAGGTGAGAAATATGGAAAAACGCATTTCAAACTACGATATAACAAAAAAGCGCATGCAGCCTGAGTTTTTGAAGTATGACCAGAGCGAAATGATCAGAAAATTCTGCCTTGAAAACGATGCTGACAGTATATATATTACGCTGTTTTCAAGAAAATACCGAATCGACCGAAAAAGCGGTGCTGTGTACCTGGAAAAAGAAGAGGCAGACCACAACGCTGCTATGACGATTTATGATATCCTCTGCTGGTCAAAGCCCGATTGTGCGCCTTCAGGCGAGCTTGTGAATATGCACAGCCTGTCCACGCTCCACAGCAGCAGCGTGACCCTCGGCGGAGGGCTGTTTGAGAATGTTGCCCGGTATTTTGACGGGAAAGAGAGATCGCTTGAAAATGCCCTTGTGAGCCTTGGCGGAGAAAAATGGGGCAGGGGCGATGTGGCGTATAAGATCCCTATGTTCGGAAATCTTTGGGCAGGAGTCATGTTCTGGAGCGCCGATGATGAATTTCCCGCGTCCTTAAGCCTTATGGTGGATAAAAATCTCCTGCAGTATATGCATTTTGAGACCATGTGGTATGTCCTGTCGCTTATGCTTGAGATAATAAAAGCGGAGATGGCGGGATAGTCATTTTAATGAAAAATGAATGATGAATAATGAATAGTTTAAAATGATTTCCGCTGGGGCGGATATATCTGTTCCGTTGTGAGATAATCCGTCAAATGATACGGTGAATTCAACTTTAAGTCGATTGACCGCGCCTTATTATCGGGACTATACTGCCTGCAAAGGAGCTGATGAACCGTGGATGCAAATTACACAGGTAAATTAATAGCCGACAGCAGAAGAAGCCTTAATATGACGCAAAAGGATATAGCGGAACGCCTTCATGTTTCCATTGCTGCTGTAAGTAAGTGGGAGCGTGGTATGAATTTTCCCGACCTTGCGCTGGTAGAGCCGCTGGCGGATATTCTGGGCATTTCCGCGTCAAAGCTTTTGGGGATAAGTGAAGACGAAAAGGCGGAGAAGATAATCAGGGATGTGGCGCAGATATCCGCCCTGAGCGCTGCTGCAAGACAGCGCGAGATCATGCACAGAATTTTTGCTGTTGCCATAGCTGCCGCGTTGTTTATTGTGATGACAGTCGTCATCGGAAACGTGGGAAGAAGCGGCGTGCCGTTTTTTGCGGGATGGGCGTGGAATTCACTTCTGCCGCTTATTCTTGGACTTGCGGCGTGGGGCTTTGGAATATGTGCCGTAATGAGCGTGAAGTATCTGAAATATTCTGCCCTGAGCTTTGCCTTTTGCAGCGCTGCCCTTGTGTTTCCCGTTTTTCTTCTGGATATGGAGGTGCGTATGGGAGATTGGTCTGCTGTCGAGGACACAATATGGGCGTTTGACTTTGTGTCCGCTTCGCTGCTTACCGGGACTATTTTATTGAACGTATTTGCTTTTTTAATAAGCAGAAAACGCAAAAAATATTGACAATTTAATGCGTTAGTGTTATACTCCAAAGAAATATTCCTAAAGGCGTTTGAGCAGAAAGAGTAGCCGGGCGAAAAGCTTCAGAGAATTGCCGGTCGGTGCGAGGCAACAGTAATAACCCTGTGAAGTTCATTCTGCAAGCCGTGTGTTGAAAATTGCAGTAGACACAACGGGTGCGACCGTTACATCGCTAAGACTTTTAAGCCTATTGAGGTTTCGGCTGCAAGGCCGATACGAAAGCAGAGTGGTACCACGGTAAATTTATCGTCCCTGTTTAATAAAGCAGGGACGTTTTTTTATTGTAAAAAAACCAGCGAAAAATTTCACAGGAGGAAAAATTATGAAAAAAATCATCTCTATCGTACTGTCCGTCCTTCTTATCTGCACCATGTGTCTTGCCTTTACAGGCTGCGGAAAGAACGACAAAATCACAATCGGCGTATGCCAGCTCATGGAGCATGAGTCCCTTGACCAGGCAACACAGGGCTTTGTTGATGCAGTTAATGAAGCAATGAAGGCAGCAGGCAAGGAAGTTGATATCGACGTTCAGGTAGCAGGCGACGCAAACCTCTGCACAACCGTCATCAACACCTTCACATCCAAAAAGGTTGATCTTATCATGGCTAACGCAACTCCTGCTCTTCTTGCTGCAGCCAATGCGACAACTGAGATCCCCGTTCTGGGCACATCCGTTACAGACTACTCCGATACATTCAGCGGCAGCATCCCCGCTAACGTCTCCGGCACATCCGATGCTGTTCCTTTCGCAGAGCAGGCTCAGATGATGATCGACACTCTCGGTCTTCAGGCAGGCGATCAGGTCGGCGTTCTCTACTGCACAAACGAGTCCAACTCCCTCATCCAGTACGAGGCTGTTAAGGCGCTCTTTGAGGCAGAAGGCATCGTTGTTGTACCTTACACATTCTCCGAGACTACAGAGCTTCAGGGCGTTGTAACAAATATGGCAAGCCAGTGCAAGGCTGTTTACGTTCCCTCTGACAACACAGTTGCACAGAACGACTCCATCGTCGGCACTATCTGCGGCGACATGAACGTTCCCGTTTACACAAGCTACGGCGGCGCAGTCTGCTATGCAAGCCTTTCCATCGACTACTACCAGCTTGGCTACGAGACAGGCAAGATGGCAGCTGAGATCCTCTTAAACGGCAAGACACCTGCTGATTACGAGATCATGACACTTGTTCCCACAGTTACATACAACGAGGAGCTTTGTGCACAGCTGGGCATCACAGTTCCCGAAAACTAAACGAATTTAAACATTTTTGAGGTAAGCTATGAGTTTTCTTTACGCCTTGCCCGGCGCCGTTGCGGAAGGGCTTATATGGGGATTGATGGCCATGGGCGTATACATCTCCTACAAAATTCTTGATATTGCAGACCTGACCGTAGACGGCTCTATCTGCACAGGCGCATGTGTCTGCGCGGTTATGCTGGGAGCAGGTGTGCCCGTGTGGCTGTGCATCATCGCTGCATTTATTGCAGGTGCGGCTTCCGGTGTGCTGACGGGTCTTTTGCACACAGCTCTGGGTATCCCGTCCATTCTCGCAGGTATTCTGACACAGCTTATACTGTACTCTGTAAACCTGTGCATCTTAGGCGGCAAATCCCTTATCGCCATAGACCACAGAACAAATAATCTGTGGGTACACATGAGCCGTAATCCTGTGTCCATCGCCGCTATGGTGGTCATAATTGCCGTTGTCATAATCTGCCTGTGGATGTTTTTCTACACCGAGGTAGGGCTTACACTTAAGTCCACAGGCGACAATCCCGACATGAGCCGTGCTCAGGGTGTAAACGTAAAGCGCAACAAGGTCGTTGGTCTTGCAATTGCAAACGGCATCGTAGCGCTTGCCGGTGCAATGCTGGCTCAGTATAAGGGTTCTGCAAATATTAACGACGGACGCGGCGCTATCGTTATAGCTCTTGCTGCCATATTTATCGGTCTGTCCGTTTCCATGAAAATCAAGCCAAACTTCGTCGTCAGCCTTATCGGCGTTGTTGGCGGCGGAATCATCTACTACATAGTATATAACTTTGTAATTCTCATGGGCCTTAAGACAGACTATCTCAAAATGCTCTCAGCTATCATCGTTGCGGTATTCCTGGCGGTGCCTTACTTAAAGGGTGAATATTTCCCAAAACACAAAAAGGCTGCTGCGGAGAAAAACGGAGGTGAGGTCGATGCTTAAAATCACAGGACTTCGAAAGACCTTCAACCCCGGCACCATAAATGCAAAGACCGCTCTTGACGGACTTGAGCTCCACCTGAAAGACGGAGATTTCGTAACTGTCATCGGCGGCAACGGCGCAGGTAAATCCACCCTTTTAAACGCCATTGCAGGTGTGTGGAAGCCCGATGAGGGCAAGATAGAAATTGACGGCGTGGATGTAACTGCCATGCCCGAGTACAAGCGCGCAAGCTTTTTGGGCAGAGTTTTTCAGGACCCCATGAAGGGCACATCCCCCGATATGGAGATCGCCGAAAACCTTGCCATAGCATCAAAGCGCGGTATAAAGCGCAGATTTGTCCGCGGTGTAAGAAAGGCTGACAGGGAAAGGTTTAAAGAACTGCTGACACCCCTGGAGCTTGGACTTGAAAACCGCCTCTCCGCAAAGGTGGGACTTCTCTCAGGCGGACAGCGTCAGGCGCTGACCCTGCTCATGGCGACAATGAACCGCCCGAAGCTTCTGCTGCTGGACGAGCACACCGCAGCTTTAGACCCCAAGACAGCGGCAAAGGTTCTTGAGCTGACAGATCAGATAGTGAGCAGAAATAAGCTGACAACGCTGATGATAACCCACAACATGAAAGACGCCATTGCCCACGGCAACCGCCTTATCATGATGCACGAGGGCAGAATTATCATCGACGTGTCGGGCGAGGAAAAGCAGAATCTCACAGTTGAGCAGCTCCTTGAGCTCTTTAACCGCGCCAGCGGCGGCGGTGCGGTAAACGACCGCATGATTTTAGGTTAATAAGAAAAGACAGAGGTTTTTGCCTCTGTCTTTTTTGTGTGCGTTAGATACATCGTCCCGTTTTATGAAATCACGCATAATGCTGTTGGCGTTTTGTAGGGGACGATGCCTTCATCGTCCCGTTTTACCTTGGCAGAAGATTTTACCCTGTCCTGCCTGCGGCGCCATACTTTCTTACTCGCCTAAGAAAGTATGCAAAGAACGGCGCATAGGGGATACCCCTATGTACCCTAAGCGGCTCAGACATGATGTGACGGGGTGTTCCCGTCACATAACTCGCCGCATGCCTATCGTTTGTTATGCAGAGATGACCGCTATGCTTGTAGGGGGCAACTTTGCATCGTCCCGTGTACAAATTCGCATTGCAATAATTGGTATGTTGTAGGGGTAGGCGTCCTTAGGCGTACCCGTTGTGAAAATTTTCAATATTGCAAAAAATAGTTATTGACCTTACACTAAACTGTAATGATACGCTTTGGCTGTAAGGAGGTAAGAGATATGATGACGATCAAGGAGTTTTCACAGCTATGCAGATGTACTGCACAAACCCTGCGTTATTACGATAAAATCGATCTGCTCAAGCCAAGGCGCGTAGACTCGTGGACAGGCTATCGTTATTATGAAGCGGCACAGGCCATCGACTGTATCAAGATCAAAAATCTTCAGGCTGCAGACTTTTCCATTGAAGAGATCAAAGTGCTTCTGACAAAAAACGACCGTCAGCTATACGAAGCCTTTGAGCTTAAAATATCTGAGCACGAGCACAAGCTGGAACGCATCCGTGAAATACAGCGTTCATATCTCAAAGAGAAAACAGGTATGGAAAAAATTATTAAAAGCTTATCAGCGTTTTTGTTTAGTCAGCTGGAAAGCTATGAGGGACTTTCCGAATTCGGTCTTGAACCCAAAGACGGTTCCGCTATTGTGGAACTGGTCAGGTCATATCTTGAAAAGTGGATGACAGACACCGCGCCTGACGAAAAAGAGGTCTGTCTCGTTGTAAATGATGAGGTCTACCGTGGCACGGATGCTGTGTCTGAGAAAATCAGCACGTTTACTCAAGAAAATCTTGCAGACAAGATATTGCTTGGTGATGACAGCGTAGCCGAGGAGAAGGATTTTGACCCTGATGATTACATCTCCGTCTGGGAAGCGCATGACTGGGAGCATGTCCGTGATTTTCTCAATGATGTTCCGAATCTCGAAGACGGTGTTGACTACTGTTTCTGTTTTCATTTGAACAAGGACAGCTACAGGGATGATATATCCTTCCCGATATTTATGTTGGGAGCTATGCTTTTGAAAAACAAAGATTCAAAAGTCACCATGAGCTGTTCTGTTGATAAAAGCGCAGATTCTCAAAACCACTTTTCTTTACTGAAAATGCGCTGAATTACCGACGCCCCGTGTGTGAAAATCACGCACAATGTTTATGGTACATCGTAGGGAATGGATTTATCCATTCCGTGTAAAAACCCTCTCCGTCAAAACCTGCGGTTTTGCCACCTCCCCCAAAGTGGGAGGCGAGGAACGATCTTTCGGCGTGTCCACTTGGCTCGCCCTCAGGGAGAGCTGTCACCGTCAGGTGACTGAGAGGGTATTTACCTGAAAAACCCCCGACAGATCAAATCCGTCGGGGGTTAAAAATTATTCAACCAAAGTGTCAAGACCCAGCTCTTTTTCGCAGTCAGAGCAGTAGATGAGCCAATCCTCATCCATCTTGTCGTCGCACTTTACCTCTTTTCCGCAGCCGTCACAATGAAGTGTGACCTTTCCACAGGCGCAAAGTGTGAAGACCATAAGGGCGATGAGCAGAAGGGCAAGAAATTTCTTTAACATAAAAATCACTCTCTCTTTATTTTGTAATCAGTTCTTTTTCTTCTTCGGGAGCTTCAGCAAAAACCTCTTTTTTCTTCAGGTGCAGGGCACGCAGGATATTGTGCATGCGCTCACGGGGGAGAAGCAGGCTTATAAGTATGCCGACGGCAACGCCGATGCCTGTGTCTACGATACGGTTGATGCTGTAGGAGATGTAGCTCTCAACAGGTGTATTGAAAAGCAGGATGCACAGCACAACGCCGCCGGGCTGGATTGCGCCTACCCATTTGCAGAGGTTGCCGGCTAAGATAAGCAGCACAACGCCAACAAAGACGAAGAGCAGCATTAAAGGACGTGTTGCGCCGTCGGGGTAAATAAGCAGGTACAGGCGGAAGAGGATCATACCCAGTACACCGCCGATAATTGTGCCGAAAAAGCGGTTGCCGCCGTAGAGCTTGGAGCCTGCCATGTCTCCGCCGACACCGAAAATGGCGCCGATGCAGGCGAAGGTGGGGTTGCGGTCAATAAGCAGATAAACAAGGGCGCAAAGGGTAGCTGCCAGAGCGCTTTTTATGTTCTGCTGACCGATATGAAAACGCCAGTTTGTTTTATTCACGGGAAAAACCTCGGTTCGTCATAAGATTTGTCGGTTTTTGATTATATCACTATTCCCGTGCTTTACAAGTGGTTTTACAGCATAATTTCGTATAAAAGCTCGTATCGCGCCTCTTGAGAGGAGCGGTTTTTTCGACCGGGCGTACAGCTTACCCTGTGCATGCCGATTTTCTCCATGACGCGGTATGACCCTGTGTTTTCACTGTCGCAGCAGGCAAAAACACACTCTATATCCCACACCCTCTTTGCATATTCCAACATGGCTAAAGCTGCCTCGGTTGTGTAGCCGCGGTTCCAGTAGTCTCGGTGTATTACCCAGCCAAGCTCCGCTCTTTTGGGGTCGTCCACAAAATAGAGAGTTATCTCGCCTATGTGCGTGTCCCCCAGCATTATGGCAAAGTGGCGGTAGGCGGGGTTCTTATCGTACCAGTTTTTGACAGACTGCTCTAAAACCTCCCGCGTTTCCTCCAGCGAATCATAGGGCAGAAACATCATGAATTTTGTGTTTTCAGGATTGCCCGCATATTCAAATGTGGATTGCAGGTGGGACATATTTACCGGCGTAAGTGTAAGCCGCTTTGTTGTTAGTGTCATGGTGTCACCTCGGAAGGAATGTAAAAACAGTCTTGTGTCCATTTTTCGGGGTTTGTGTCAATATATTGCCATATTTCGCGAAAGTCTTTTTCTCCGCGTATAATGTGATCGTGGAAAGAAGTTTGCCATAACTTTGCGGAAGGCATAAATGCCTTCCCTACGTTGCGTGTTACGGCTGCTTTGAATTTTCCTACAACATTGGGAATATCGAATTTCGGCGCCGTAGGGAACGGATTTATCCGTTCCGTAATTCTGATGATGATATGAATATGATTCGGCATTATAACATATTTATCTATGCTTATGTTTGTATAATGCTTTTCTATGTTCAAAATCTCATTTTCTGCTATTCTGCCAATGTATGACAAATGCATTTCTGGTTTGTGATACACATCGCCATTTGATATGGTTCCGAAAATAGCTTGACGATTATGTGTACACAACGTGATAAAATACGCGCCCGGTGTACTGTAATCATAATCTTTTATGCGTGTTGCTTTACGGTTTGGGTAAATCATAGGGCTGTTCCTCGAATACAATCTTCCGTTGACATACTTTTTTACATAATAGTATAATTGAACAAACAATTCAAGGAGATGAAGCTATGTCTGACAAGATGATCGTTATAAACTCCGAGGATGTGCCTCAGCAGGACTTTCGGGAAATCCCATGGATATGTAAATTCGACGGCGACCGGTACGGCACAAATAATTTCTACTCCGTGCATTGGAACATGCCCCAGCCGAGGGTAGAGGACACGGACAATGTGGGGCATCCCCCTCACATGCACAAGGAAAATGAGATAATGATGCTCATCGGCATGGACCCCGAAAACCCCGATGATCTGGGGGCAGAGGTGCAGATGTGCATCGGCGAGGACATGGAAAAGCACATTTTCACCAAAAGCTGCACGGTGATCATCCCCGGCGGCACTCCCCACGGAAATTTCCGTATTATAGAGAGCAAAAAGCCGTGGATGTTCGTTCAGGTGCAGGAAGCTGCAGAAAGAACAGAAAAGTTTTTGTGGGATTATTTAACGCCCGAGCAGATAGCGGCGATTCCCAATAAAGATTTTTGGAAAGACACAGGATATGATGACTAATACGCAGGGACGGTTTTCCGTCCCTGTATTTTATTTTTCGGGACGTCGGGGCGCCGTCCCCTACAAACAAAAAACCTGCACAGGCTATGACCTGCGCAGGCATAAATTTTATTTACGGCAAATGGCTTCCTCATCAACGGGAATCTCGCCATTTTCAGCCTCATATTCTTTGACACAAAGCTGTGCAAGATACTCAAGCTGAGCGTTTAAAGAACGCTTGTTGTCTTTGGCAACGTATGTGATTTTATAAAGAAGCTCCGGCTCAAAGCGGATGCCTGTCTGAACTTTGTTTGTCGCCACGATAACACCTCACAAATATTGTGATAACAGTATAGCAACACCAATATTGAAATTATACAAACAGAGTGTTATCATATTGGCGTAATATTTTGAATATGATGTGATAAAATGCCTGATTATCAGAAGCTGTATACTATGCTGTTTAACAGCATAACGGATGCATTAAAAATGCTTGACAGACTTGATATACTTACCGCGAAAGAAGTTTTGATTGAAGCACAGCAGAAAGCTGAAGAAGAATATATTGACGGGGAATAATATGGTTGGCGTATCGTAGGGGCGACCTGTGGTCGCCCGTTTTTATATTGGTGCAGGCAACCGCTCTGTCAAGCCTGCGCCATTCTTTGCATACTTTCTTAGTCGAGTAAGAAAGTATGCCTGCGGAGCAATGACAAGGTAAAAAATTTGTGCCGTGGTAACGGGAGGGCACGGAGACCCTCCCCTACAACCAATGTTGCAAGATTATGCGTGATTTCACACACGGACCGTCGAGGACGCCATCCCCTACAACGCGAAACGTGAGATTTTTGTCGTAGGGGAGGGGGTCCATGCCCTCCCGATTTCGGGCGGATAATATCCCCCTGCTGACATGCCGCACAAAAGGAAAGACAGATGCATTACGCATCTGTCTTTCCTTTATCTATCAGCTTCTGTACGGGTGGAGAACCGTATAGAATGTCAGCTGAATTAGTTTACGGGAGAGAACTCGTCTTTTCCGACGGAGCAGAGCTCACACTCGAAATCATCTGGGAGATCTTCCCATTTTACGCCTGTCTCTTCTTCATCATAGATCCAGCCGCAAACATCACAAATATATTTCATGGTCAAACTACCTCTTACTTACCGAAGTATCTCTTCAGAAGACCTGCAAATGCCTTACCGTGGCGAGCCTCGTCGCGTGCCATCTCGTGAACTGTGTCGTGGATAGCGTCCAGACCAAGCTCCTTTGCGCGCTTTGCAAGGTTTGTCTTGCCGAGAGTTGCACCGTTTTCAGCCTCAACGCGGACTGTCAGGTTCTTTTCTGTGCTGTCGTAAACAACTTCACCCAGAAGCTCAGCAAACTTTGCTGCATGCTCAGCCTCTTCCCAAGCTGCCTTTTCCCAGTACAGACCGATCTCGGGATATCCCTCGCGGTGAGCAACGCGAGCCATAGCAAGGTACATACCTACTTCGGAGCACTCAGCCTCAAAGTTGGATCTCAGATCCATGATAACATCTTCGGGAACACCGTTTGCAACACCGACAATGTGCTCGGAAGCCCATGTCATCTCTTCAGACTGCTCGATAAACTTGGAGCCGGGAACCTTGCAGAGGGGGCAAGCCTCGGGAGCTGTTTCGCCTTCGTGAACATAACCGCATACGGGACATACAAACTTCTTCATAATTTTTTCCTCCTGATAGATAAATAAAATAAATTTTAATTAGTTTTTGTTATTTGCACATGACGGACAAAGTCCATGATATGTTATATCGCAGTTTTCAACCTGAAAGCCCTCTTTTGAAAGCTGAGCCGCAGCCATACTGAAATCTACTGTGATGTCGTGTACTGTGCCGCATTGTCTGCAGGCAAAATGGGGGTGGGGGAGTGTGTTGGCATCGTATCTCTCGGTGCCGTTTACTACTGTGACTACTCTCACCAGTCCGTCGTCTTTAAAAAGAGTCAGGTTTCTGTAGACCGTTCCGAGGCTGATATCAGGATATACCCCGCGGATCTTTTCGTAGATCCATTCTGCTGTGGGGTGGCTTGTTGTGCCGCGGATGACCGAGAGGATGGCGTCACGCTTTTTACTGTGGCGTCTTGTCTGTTCCATTTTGTCCTCTCCTTAATAATAATCGTTCTTGTTACTGTTAATATAACAGAGCTTTCAGGATTTGTAAAGAGTTTTTTGAAATTTTTTCGAAAAAATTTTTGGGGGTGCAGGGGGAATGATTACGGACCGTCGGGGACGCCGGTCCCTACAACTTATTCCACCGCCGTAGGGCGTGGATTTATCCATGCCGCAAAAATGCCTCACGGATATGCGGAACGGATAAATCCGTTCCCTACAACGCATCCATATTATGATTTCCGTTGTAGTGGACGGGTTTCACGTCCCGTGTGTAAAAACTATTTACAATGCTGCGGCATTATGCACCAACAAAAAACAACAAAAACCCCTTCCCGAAGGAAGGGGTTTAAGCTTATTCAAAATAATTCAGAATAGTATTAACAATTGCGTTTGCGCGCTCTACAGAGAAGGAGGCGTCAAGTCCGATGTCCTCCATATTCTCAAGGTAGTTGAGCTCCCAATCGCGGTCGCACAGGGCAATGAAGGTGTCAACACCCTTGCCGGGTTCGTTAAGCTCCTGTTCGTAAATCTGGAAGGCCGCGTCGTTGGAGATGATGTAGCTTACGATGTAGAAGGGATTTGTGAAGAAGTGGGGAATGTCTATCCACATATTGTCGTACATGGCATCGTCACCGGGGACGATAAGTCCGTACTGCAGATATACATCGTGAGCGGTCTGACGGATACGTTCGGGAGTGAGCTCATTTGCGGGGATGGCGTAAACTGCCTCTTCAAAGGCATTGTATGCGCCCTGCTCTGCGTAGAGCGTTACAAGATCTGTCATCTTCATCTTCTTTATGTCCTCGCTGTCTGTTCCCAGATAAGAGGAGTAGATGACCGCCAGAAATTCCATAGACTGTGAGCATGACTCACTTGCGTCGGTGGTTATGTAGGAGTTGTAGTTGATATACGCATCAATAAAGTGACCGAACTCGTGGGCAAAGCTTACATAGTCGTCCAGCGTGCCAGTGGCATCCAGCAGAATGTAGGGTGCCTGCCAGTCCTCAAAATATGTCTGGAAGCTCATGTTTGCCTTAACGCCTGAGATCTCAATGTCGAAAAGTCCGTTTTTCTCCATATACTGGTAGATATCCCAGACTTTGCCGCCAATCTCACGGCAGCACTCGCGAAGTGCGTCCTGATTTTCCTCGGGAGTGAGGCTTCCGGGCATGTAGTAGTCATACAGCTCGCCGCTGTAGTACATGTCAAGGTAGAGTGGCACAACGCCGAGACAGACGGTGCTGATATACTCGCGTACATCGTCGGGAGCGTAGTCTCTTGCGTAGTCCTCATAGGCGTAGTCGATATATGAGTCGTAGCCCAGCATATCGGCTATCTGATGGCGTGTTTTGATGAGGTCGATGTAGATCTCACCTGCCAGAACGCCGTATTTCTCATAGTAAATCTCCAGCGCATTGTAGTATTTTGTGCTGTCGTCGGAGTACATGTCAAGGTAATCCTCGACGTAAACTGTCTCGCCGTCTATCTCGATGGTGGGTGCGCCCATGAGATTCTGGTATTCAAGGATTAGCTCTGCCTCTCTCTGATAGAGGGCAACAAGCTCATCATTATATGTGGACTCGCCTGTATAATAAATAAGGTAGTCTCCGCCGTAATAGTCCTCGTCCAGCTGAGAGCTTAAGGGACATGCCGCCAGGGCAAAGAGCATATCATCCAGCTTGCGGTCAATGACAGGGGACTGGGCGTTTAAATATACGCACTCGTCATAGTAATACTGATCGGTAACGTCAGCGCAGCTTTTTGTGTCTGCCAGCCAGTACATGGTGTCAAAGTGCCAGTAGTCTGTATAAACCTCGTCCAAAAGTTCCGTTATTTCATCGTAGGACAGGGTGAAGCAGACTTCGATGATATTGTCGATTTTGGCGAGCATGCCGTCAACGTCGGGACGCTCGTAAACCATGAAGGAGTAGTGGACGGTTCCACGGTCGTCGGGGTCGTTGGACATGACGGGGGAGTCATCCTCGTCGGAGGCGAGTATGAGCTTTGAGAGGGTAACACCGAAATTGTCGTCATCGTGTATTACGATGGTGGGAAGATGAAGATTTGAGCCAAGTCTGCCGATAAAGACGACTACTGCAAGGATAACCGCCAGAACAGGTCGTAAATTAATACGCTTTTTCTGATTTTGGGGAACGGTATAGCCGTCGGTGTAAACGGTCTCTCCGTTTAATATATATGTGTGCTCGCGGGAAGGCTCATATTCCTGCTCGTCAGGCTCAAAAACCTCGTCCTCTGGCTCAATGGTCTCCTGCTCTTCGGGAGCGATATTTTCGTTCTGTGTATTAAGATCCATATCTTTACCCCCAAGCCCTTATTTCTGCATGGTCGCATAGTGGTATGCAGATTTATAGTCCTCAAGCTCTTTAAAGCAGAGCTCCAGCGCGGTGAAAAGCGCAGCTGTTTTAAGACCCAGCTCCTCGGCCTTTAAAAGGTGAGGGCAGGCATCTGCATAGTTTTTATCTGTTTTGAAAATAAGACCGATAACATATTCTTTTTTTGCTGAAAGCTCGGCGGTGAGATCGCCGTTTACAGCGGTGATGACGGCCATTGCTTCTGCTGTTTTGCCTGTAAGGCAGAGATTCTCCGCTTTTGCTATCTCAAAACGGGCGGAAAAACTTATAGACTCAACGCTTCGCTTGTACTCTTTTGCGTTTTCCTCAAATTCCTCAGGAGCCAGCACGTTGGCGCACTCAGCCAGAATAAGGCTCATCTCGGCGTCAATTTCTGCGGAGTAGTAAAGTCCCTGCTTGTTGTAGTAATCAGCGGAGTCTGCAAAGTATTTTGCTTTTTCAAAGTCCAGAGCGGCAAGGTACTCTCTTGCGGCTGCAAGGTCAGCTAAAGAGCGGAGGAGATATCCTTCGTCTGTTGTGCCTGCTGTCTGAGAGTTCTGAAGAAGGTTGATGCAGTCTTCATATCTGCCCTCTTTGTATGCATTTCTCATCTCATCCAGACCATCGGGACTTGAGCCGTCGGAAAATGTCAGATCGGACATGAGGTAAGACGTGGTAAGTCCCAGTCTGCTTGCCAAGAACTCAAGAGTCTTGACGGAGGGAGTTGCACTGTCGTTTTCTATTTTGGAGAGCATGTTTCTTGTGATGTGGTCGCCGACCAGTTCTTTCTGGGTAACGCCCAGCTCCAGGCGCGCCTGTTTTATTTTCTGACCGAGAGTCATGTAAAAACACTCCTTTGGTGAAATGTTTATAGTAAATATGATTTACATATAGTCTAACAAAAAACCTGCTTGTAATCAAGCAGGTTTCTTACTTTTTTCAGTTATCTTCTGCGGCTTCTTGTCTTGCGCTCGGAATACTGGCGGACACCTGCCATCTTGCTGTCAGAGTCCTGCATGAAGCGCTTGAGCTTATCCTCAAAAGATGCGTCAGAAGAGGGCTGGGGCACATATACCTGGGGCTGTGCCGACTCCTGCTGTGCGGGAGCGGGTGCTGCGGGTTTTGTGTAGCCTGTCTTTCCGGGACGTTCGCGGCGGGGCTCTTCCTTCTTTTCACTCTGCGGGAGTGCCGCCTTTATGGAGAGATTAAGTCTGCCGTTGTCGTCTATGTTGATGATCTTTACCGTTACTTCCTGTCCTTCAGACAGAAACTCGTGGATGTCGCTGACGTATGTATTTGCGATCTCCGAAATGTGTACCAGACCCGATTTGCCGGGTGCAACGCTTACGAAAGCGCCGAATTTTGTGATACCTGTGACTTTACCTGTTAAAATGCTTCCCGTTTCCAGCTTCATAACGAAATGAATTTCCCTCTATCTGTTAATAATTTATTTGTTTAAGACCCGAAAGCTTTAGTTGTCCGAGTCGTAAAACACTTTGTCGTCGGGGTCTACAAGACCCAGCTCGTCTCTTGCAATGTCTGAAATTACCTCGTCGTCTGTCGAGTGCTCAATGGCGTAGTCCAGCTCCGCATTGCGGATCTCCAGATCCTGAGCTTCCTGACGCAGCAGGTCCTTTTCAGCGTTTACATCGTTTATCTTGCCCATGAGAACTGCAAGGGTCACAAGACCGTATACCAAAAGGGCAATGACAACTATTTTAGTAATAATACTTGCCTTTTTCAGCTTCATTTGCGGTTCCTTTCTCCGGGGGTTCCTCGTCCTTGGCGCTTTTGCGCTTGCATTTCATTGTATACCAAAGTTTCGAAGAATAAAAGGAATTTTTTAAAATTTTGCAAAATTTTTTTGCTGTTTTTAAGAGAAATCGGAGGGGGAAGAGGATAAATGTAAAAAATTTCCTGAGAAGGTACACGGCTTTATCAAAAATACTGCGAAAAACAGCGGAAAGCGAGCAGAAGTAGAGGGCGCAGGAGGCGAGGGCGAACATGGGGGCATAGAGCCGCTGAATGCCCATTCCTGCGGTGTAGCCGATGAGAAAAAGGGAGACAAAAAATGCTGTTACAAGGATGACGTCAAACAGGGCGTTTATGAGCTTTGCACCTTTTTTCGGTCTGAACGCTCCCAAAAGGTCCCACAGTATTCCCGACAAAAAGCCGAAAACCACGCAGGACATTATAAGCTGCAGCTGAGATGCGGTATCTGCAAACATATATCAGCGGAAAAGCTTTGCGAAAAAGCCGTCTTTCGGTGTGGGCGCCGTCTCGTATTTTAACAGGTCGATGCTCCCCGTCACCGTCACCTCGCCGCTGTCCAATGTGAGCCTGTCTAGGTGAAGCGCGCTGCCCTCAACTGTGAGTGCGCCGTCTGTTGTGTTCAGGATTATTTCATACTCATCAAAGCTCTCCACATCCGTTACACCTGTAACTTTTAGTTTCTTTCTGGAGTCTAAACTCACGCTGTGAGGAAAAACCGCGGTTCTTGTCCGTTCTTCATTTGCCATGGAAAATGCCCCTTTCATAGTGTTATAAAACTAAATATATGATGCAAACAGGGCAAAAATTACTAAATATACGCATAAATTGCGAAAAACAGGGAAAAATGCGACCGAAAGGTGTTGACAATATTTGAAAACTATTGTATCTTAACTGTAGCAATTTTGTAACGATTTGTAACCAATTAAGGAGATTTTATTGTGAGTAAACTGGTTTTAGTGTCAGCTTCCAAAAGTAAAGAGGACAGTAAAATTACCGTATCAAAGAGAAAACGCACCGCTGTTTTAACGGTGCTGTTAATAATCGCGTTCATCATGACAGGCACTCTTGTTTCCCAGACGGGCTATGCCGTCTCCATAGACGGAGAGGTGGTAGGCACCGTAAAGAGCGGTGAAGAGGTGGATGAGATCATCCGCAAGGTGGAAAATGACGTATCGGATATCCTGGGCTATGACTATGAGATAACCACAGCGGTGGAGCTGACGGGTACCGTTGGCGGAGACGACAGCGAGATCGCCGATGCCTTCATGAACACCGTTGAAGAGATCGACATGATGTATATCCTGAGGATAGACGGCGAATACGCTGCCTGTGCATGGACAGAGGAAGTAATAACAGCTGCAGTTGAAGAGGTAACTGAAAGATACAAAATGGGCGAGGACAGCACGGTCAGCTTCGATAATGAAGTTGCCGTGACCTACGACTACGCCCCCATAGCAGACGCTGTGGAGACAGACGAGCTGGCAGACATTCTTGACCCTGCAAAGGGCGGAGAATTTGCCCTTCGCATCCGAACTGTAGTACACGAGACTTACGAAAAGCCTGTTGCTTTTGAATATGACCTTATCGAAAACGACGAGCTTTACGAGGGTACAACTGCGGTGCTGGTCGAAGGCGTTGACGGTACAGCCGATGTAACGGATAAGGTGGAGTATATCAACGGCACAGAGGTATCCCGTGTTGAGGTGCACAGAATCATAACTCAGCAGCCTGTAACGCAGGTGGTGTCCGTCGGCACTCTGTTCAGACCTGCGTGGGTCTCCTACGGCGAGTATATCTGGCCTGCAGAGGGCGTCATAACATCCTATTACGGTCCCCGCAACATATTCTACGGATACTCATTCCACGAGGGTATAGATATCGCTTCCGACCTGAACACTCCCATAGTAGCAGCTGACGGCGGCGAGGTTATTTTCGCAGGGCGCTATTACGGCTACGGACTTATGATCGACATCAGACATGACAACGGCGAGGTCACTCGCTACGGTCATTGCAACGAGCTCCTTGTTGAAGAGGGACAGAAGGTTGCACGCGGAGAGCTTATCGCATACATGGGAACCACAGGTGTCTCCTCAGGTGTGCATCTCCACTTTGAAATTCAGGTGGACGGCGAGCCCATCGACCCCATGACAAGACTTCCCGAATAAAAAACTTACCCCTTGAGAGAGTTCTCAAGGGGTTTTGTGTTTTTCGGGCGGATATGGAATCCGTCCCTACGAGATGATTTTTACGTGGATGCGTACATTTGAAAATCATGCACAGTTTTGCGGCATGGATAAATCCATGCCCTACAACGGTAGTTTTACTACGGATTTATCCGTTCCGAAAACGTCTCTTGCCTCTCCCTCCGGGAGAGGTGGCACGGCATTAGCCGTGACGGAGAGGGTGGATTTGTGTGAATAGGTAGTTATAGGGGACTGTCTGTGTGCCGTTCCCTTTTGTATTTACAGCAGCGGCGCGAAAATACGCACGACGGAGCGTATAAACCGCTGTAGAAGGTTGGTTTTCATCATGTCAGGCGTTACGCGGACAGACTTGTCCAGCGTGTCAAGAATATCTGCTTTCAAATCGGGAATACAGCTGCAGCCGTACATCCACACTCCGTTTTCAAAGTGGTGGACGAGACTTCTGTAGTCTAAGTTTATGGTGCCCGTCATGGCGATGTCATCGTCGCACAGGTAGCTTTTCGCGTGGATAAAGCCCGGCTCATACTCATAAATCTCCACACCTGCATCTATAAGGCGCTTATAATAGCTTTTTGTCATGCCGAAAACAATTTTTTTGTCGGGAATATGTGGAACGATTATCTTCACGTCAACGCCGCGCATGGCTGTGTTTTCAATGTCGGTGCACAGGTCGTTGTCAATGATGAGATAGGGCGTGGTCATCCAGACGTAATCTTTTGCGCTGTAGAGCATATTCTGAATAACGCTTTTGCCCACGCGCCGTGTGAAAATTGGGTTGGGACCGTCGCCGAAGGGGACGATGAAGCCGTCTGCCTTTGTGTCCGTATCGGGGTAGAGGGGCAGACAGGGCAGGATGAAGCTTTTTACATTTATGCCATAGTCGATTAAAAACAGCTTTGTCAGCTCGTGCACAGCATTTCCCTCAAGACGCAGTCCCGTGTCCTTCCAATGACCGAAGCGTATAGTCTCGCCGATGTATTCGTCAGCCAGATTGACGCCGCCCGTGTAGCCGATGCGTCCGTCAATGACCAGTATCTTGCGGTGGTTTCTGTTGTTGAACTCGTTGTCCGCGTGACCGCGCAGACGGGAAAAGGGCACAGCCTGTATGCCGTGTGATTTCAGGGTTTTTGCATAGTTTCCGGGGAGGGTTTTCATACAGCCGATGTCGTCGTAAACAACGCGGACATCCACTCCCTCGGACACCTTCTGCTTTAAAATGTCCAGTATGGTGTTCCAGAATTTTCCCTCTTCGATGATAAAGAACTCTAGGAAAATAAAGTGCCTTGCGTTTTTAAGGTCTGCCGCCATTTTCTCAAACATAGAGGCTCCCGAGGGGAAGTATTCCTGCTTTGTGTCTGTGAAAAGGTGTGACTCCGATATGCTGCAGAGCATTTTTGCGTGGCGGTAAGCTGTGTGGGATTTTTCCTTGAGCTGTGCAAATTCTTCCGCGTCGTCTTTTGTGTAGCTGTTTTCCTTCAGTTCATTAAGCCGCTTTACAAACTTGGGCTTCAGCTTTCGTGAGTAGAACATAAAATACAGCATAAAGCCCACAACAGGCAGAACCGTAACAAAGAGCAGCCACGGAACTTTGTAGTCGGGATTGTCGTCCGAGGCGATGATGCGCACGATACATACAGCCTGTGTGATCATTGCTGCGGTATAAAACAGGGGGACCTTGATGCACAGGACGACCATGATTGCGAGAATGGCAAGAATTTCAAGGACGGTTATGGCTCCTGCTATGATGTAGCGGGTGGGGATGTAGGTGTATTCACGGGTTATTTTTTTCTTGTGTATGTAGTATGAGTATTTTACCTTCATGGTCTCACCTCCTGATGTTAAGGCCGTTTTAAGGTTATTATAGCCCCTTTTGATGCAGATTGCATCACGGTGAATGATAAATTTTTGTTAAATATTAAAGCTTTCTCAAAGTAGGGGACGGCTTTCCCGTCACCTACGAAAATATTTTCCCATGGGTGCATTGTAGGGGGCGACGTCCTCGACGCCCCGCTTTGAAATTATGTACGGTTGTAGGGGAGGGTCTCCGCGCCCTCCCGTTTGCGGGCGATTCGTGAATCGTCCCTACTTGGCTATCCATCAGGGAGAGCTGTCACCGTCAGGTGACTGAGAGGGGGGCGGCATCTTGTTTAAAATACTAATAGAAGATTGTTTTCAAAGTATTGGAAAAAGATTTAAGTTTTGTTAAACCAACAAAAAAGACGCCTCATACGAGACGTCTTTTTCAATATGCAATTTCTTACTTCTTGATCATTACAGTGATCATCTCAGCGCAGTCAACGCCTGTGTTCTTGCAAGCGCGGCCTGTGCCGGGGCCGAAGTGAAGGCTGTCACCTGCATGGAGAACATAGGACTTCTCGTCATCCATGGTAACTGTCATTTCGCCCTTCTGTACATAGTAAACCATCTCGAACTTTGCGGGAGCCATGTTTGCGCCGCCGCCGGGAAGGAAGTGGGAAAGACCCATAACGATTGTGCCGTCGTTTACGTCGTCGGGATTGTGGAGACGTGTTGTCAGGCACTCAAAATGGCCGGGAGCCTCATATTTTGTAGCTTCATTCTTAAGTGTTACTTTGTAGCTCATTGTAAAAATTCCTTTCTATTAAAGCCCTTTTCAGGGGCAAATATTTACCACATAAAATTGTACTACCGACAGCGCAAAAGTGCAAGGGTTTCCTTATAATTTACCTAAAAGTCGGTCGAAATCCTCGGGGAAATTCATGTTTTCAAAGCTTTCCGCACACCAATGCCCGCCCAACTCTTCGGGAGTGAGTATGAGCACGCTGTGTTTTGCGTACAGCTCGGTCATCTTGTACACTCCGCTTTTTAAAAGTTCCTCGGCGGTGTCAAGGACTCTCCTGCTGTACCATCCGAAAAGGGGTTCAAATCTGCCTGATGTATCTGAGGTTATGCAGATGTCAAAGCTTTTGCCCTTTTCCATCATGAAAAGCGCAGTCTCAGGAGAGGAGAAAGGGAGGTCTGCCGCGGCTAAAAATACGCCGTCGCCCGAAGCTTCTGAAAGGGCGGCGTGAAGTCCTCCAAGAGGTCCGCAGCCTTTGAAAATATCCTCTATCTTAGGTACGTCAATATCGGCGTAGCGGTTTTTATCGTCCACGCTTATGCAGACCTGTTCAAATTTTTCGGAAAATCTGTCCACAGCGGCTTTTAAAACGGTTGTACCGCCCTGAGGGAGCGCCAGCTTGTCTCTGCCCATACGGCGGCTTTTTCCGCCTGCAAGCAGTACTGCACATGCCATAAATACCGCCTCCTTTTTGCCATTATATCACAGGCTGAGGGAAAATAAAACTACCCATTTACATTGACTTATGGGTGCGGCTGTATTATTATAAGTAGTTGTAAAACTTGTGAAATATTTCCGAAAACAGGAGGTACATAATAATGAAAGATGTTTATCTGGTAAGCTGCTGCAGAACTGCTATCGGTTCTTTCGGCGGCACACTTAAGGATGTTCCCGCTGCAAAGCTCGGCTCTATCGTAGCCAAGGCTGCTCTTGAGCGCGCAGGTCTTGCTCCCGAGAATCTTGACGAAGTTATGTTCGGCTGTGTTCTTACAGCAGCACAGGGTCAGAACGTTGCCCGTCAGGTTGCAATCGGCGCAGGCATCCCCATCGAGGTTCCCGCATACACAATCGGTATGGTCTGCGGCTCCGGTATGAAGGCTGTTATCGAAGGCGCACGCGCTATCAAGGCAGGCGACGCTGATGTTATCCTGGCAGGCGGTACAGAGAACATGTCCGCTGCTCCCTATGCAATGCCCGCTGCACGTTTCGGCGCTCGCATGAACAACACAAAGATGGTCGATACAATGGTAAACGACGGTCTGTGGGAAGCTTTCAACAACTACCACATGGGCATCACAGCTGAGAACGTCTGCGACCAGTGGGGCATCACACGTGAAGAGCTTGATGCATTTGCTCTCTCATCCCAGCTCAAGACTGAGGCTGCACAGAATGCAGGCAAGTTTGATGACGAGATCGTTCCCGTACCTGTTAAGGTAAAGAAGCAGGTAGTTGACTTCGTCAAGGATGAGTTCCCCAGAGCAGGCACAACAGCTGAAGCACTGGCTAAGCTGAAGCCCGCATTCAAGCCCGACGGCAGAGTTACAGCAGGTAACTCCTCCGGTATCAACGACGGTGCTGCTGCTATTCTTCTCGCTTCCGGCGAAGCTGTTGAGAAGTACGGCCTCAAGCCCATCGCAAAGCTGGTTTCCTGGGGTCAGGGCGGCGTGGATCCCACAATCATGGGTGTTGGCCCTGTTGCAGCAACAAGAAACGCAATGGACAAGTGCGGTCTCACAGTTGCTGATATGGACCTCATCGAGGCTAACGAGGCATTTGCTGCTCAGTCTATCGCTGTTGCACGCGACCTCGGCTTCGACATGGAGAAGGTAAACGTAAACGGCGGCGCAATCTCCCTCGGTCACCCCGTAGGCTGCTCCGGCGCACGTATCATCGTAACTCTCATCCACGAGATGTTAAAGCGCGACGACGCAAAGCGTGGTCTTGCTACACTCTGCATCGGCGGCGGTATGGGCGTTGCTACAGTTTGGGAAAAGTGCTAATCGCTTTATAAACTACAAGGACGGACATCTTTCGATGTCCGTCCTTTTTTGTTGTTGGTTATTTTGTGTATGGCATATTGTAGGGACCGGCGTCCCCGACGGTCCGCATTCGGGAGGGCACGGAGACCCTCCCCTACAACAGCGGTTTTTACGTCGTGCATCGTAGGGAACGGATTTATCCGTTCCGTGTTGCGGGCGGATGTGGGCATCGTCCCCTACGAAATGGTTTTCACATGGGAACATGTGTTTATAAATATGCACAAACTTGCGTCATGTATATGTAGGGACCGGCGTCCCTGACGGTCCGTTGTGAAATCACGCATAATCCTGCGGCGTGTCCGTAGGGGCGACCTGTGGTCGCCCGTTATACCACGGCAAAATGTTTTTACCTTGTCATGTCTCCGACGGCATACTTTCTTGCTTGTCCAAGAAAGTATGCAAAGAATGACACGGGGGCGAGCCCCTCGACCCCTGCGGCTCAGACATGGTGCGATAGGGTGTTCCCATCGCATAACTCGCCGCATTCCTATCATTTGTTATGCGTTTGTGACCGCAAGATTGTATGTAGGGACCGACGTCCCCGACGGTCCGCATTCGGGAGGGCACGGAGCCCCTCCCCTACAACAGCGGTTTTTACGTCGTGCATCGTAGGGAACGGATTCATCCGTTCCGTGTTGCGGGCGGATGTGGGCATCCGCCCCTACGAGATGATTTTTGCTTGGGTGCATCGTAGGGAACGGATTCATCCGTTCCGTGTTGCGCCCTCTCCGTAATTTGCTTGCGCAAATGCCACCTCTCCCAAAGGAAGAGGCAAGTCGCATTTACCTTTTTATACCTTACGCGCAGAACCTATGCTTGCCGATGGTCACGATATGGGGTCTTGACCATATCCAGCCGTTTGTGGCGGTGGATGGGTTAAAATAGTAGATCGCGCCGCCTGAGGGATCCCAGCCGTTTAGGGCATCTCTTGCCGCCCTGTAGGCACTCTCCGCCACAGGCTGGTCAAACTGACCGTCGTAAAGGCAGGAAAATGCCCCCGACTGGTAAATTACACCCGACAGCGTCCCGGGAAAGGAAGGATGCTCCATGCGGTTTAAAACCACCGCACCGACCGCCACCTGACCGGAATAGGGCTCGCCCCTTGCCTCGGCGGAGATTAGCCGCGCAAGCAGGTTAACATCCACAGATTGACTTGTGGCGCTGTTGTCGGAAATTCCCAGCGCTTTGAGTGTGGCACTGCCTGCTATTCCGTCTGCCGTAAGCCCGTTTTTGCGCTGGAACTTCTTGACAGCCTCTTCCGTACGGCTTCCGTATATTCCGTCTATATTACCGAAATAATAACCCCAGTTTTTAAGCTTCTCCTGTATCTGCCGCACCGTAGATCCGTAAGAGCCGCGCTTGTATGCCGCCTGTGCCTCCTGTGCGAAAAATATCAGCGTTATATTGAGCAAAAATATGACAGCCAATGTAAGTATCAGCTTTTTTCTGTTTTGAGACATAAAAACACTCCTTCGCAGAATACTTTAAATATATTCTGCGAAGGAGCAAAAAAGTTATGTCTTGAAAATTTTAGCAGGAACGAGTGTCGCGCTCTGTGCGGATCATTTCCATGAACTCATCAAAGTTCATTGTACCCTGATCGCCCACCATGCGCTTACGGAGAGAAATTGTTCCGTCCTCTGCTTCCTTGTCGCCTACAACGATCATGTAGGGGATCTTGTTGGTCTGAGCTTCACGGAGCTTGTAGCCAAGCTTTTCGTTTCTGAAGTCAGTTTCAACACGGAAGCCCTCTGCATTGAGCTTGTCAGCGAGATCCTGTGCGTAATCCTTTGTTCTGTCTGTAATGGGGATGACCTTGACCTGAACAGGAGCGAGCCACAGGGGGAATGCGCCTGCAAAGTGCTCTGTGATAACGCCGATAAAGCGCTCGATAGAGCCGAAAACAACGCGGTGGATCATAACGGGACGGTGCTTTTCGCCGTCTGCGCCTGTGTACTCAAGCTCAAAACGCTCGGGCAGCTGGCTGTCAAGCTGGATTGTACCGCACTGCCATGTTCTGCCCAGACAGTCTTCAATGTGGAAGTCGAGCTTGGGACCGTAGAATGCGCCGTCACCCTCGTTGATGATGTAGCTCTTGCCCATAGCTGTGATGGCATCTTTCAGGATGTTCTGGTTCTCTTCCCACTCTTCGATTGTGCCGATGTGATCCTCGGGCATTGTGGAAAGCTCGATCTCATATTTAAGACCGAAGAGGTTGTAGACCTCGTCGAAGAGCTTAACTGTGTTTGTGATCTCTTCCTTCATCTGGTCGCGTGTCATGAAGATGTGAGCATCGTCCTGTGTGAAGCATCTTACGCGGAAAAGACCGTGAAGAGCGCCGGAAAGCTCGTGGCGGTGTACAAGACCAAGCTCGCCGCAGCGTAAGGGAAGGTCGCGGTAGGAGTGAGGCTCGGATGCGTAAACCAGCATGCCGCCGGGGCAGTTCATGGGCTTGATTGCAAAATCTTCATCGTCGATAACGGTTGTGTACATGTTCTCTTTGTAGTGAGACCAGTGACCGCTGCGCTCCCAGAGCTGACGGTTTAAGATCATGGGAGAGGATACCTCAACGTAGCCGTACTTCTTGTGAACCTCGCGCCAGTAGTCGATGAGTGCGTTTCTCAGAACCATGCCCTTGGGCAGGAAGAAGGGGAAGCCGGGGCCTTCATCCATAAGGAGGAACAGACCGAGGTCCTTACCGATCTTTCTGTGGTCACGCTTTTTTGCCTCTTCGATCCTTGTGAGGTATGCATCCAGCTCTTCCTTCTTGGGGAAGCAGGTGCCGTATACACGCTGGAGCATCTTTCTGGAGGAGTCGCCTCTCCAGTATGCGCCTGTGCAGCTTGTGAGCTTAATTGCGTTGCCCTTTACTCTGCCTGTGGAGTCAAGGTGGGGACCTGCGCAAAGGTCAGTAAAGTCGCCCTGCTTGTAGAAGCTGATGATTGCATCTTCGGGCAGATCGTTAATAAGCTCTACCTTGTAGGGCTCGTCCTTCATGAGTTCAAGAGCTTCGGCGCGGGGCAGCTCAAAGCGCTCAAGCTTTATCTTCTCCTTGCAGATAGCGCGCATTTCGGCTTCGATCTTCTCCAGAACCTCAGGTGTGAAGGTTACTTCGCTGTCAAAGTCGTAGTAAAAGCCGTCTGCAATTGCAGGACCGATAGCCAGCTTTGTCTCGGGGTACAGGCGCTTTACTGCCTGTGCCAGAATGTGAGATGTGGTGTGGCGGTACATGTCGCGGTATTCTTTGTTCTCGAATGTGTATTCCATTAGGTTTTTCCTCCCTAAAATTAGTTTTTGAATTTTGTAGGGGGCGACGTCCTCGACGCCCCGTGTGTGAAATTTTGCACGATGCTGCTGGCATTTCGTAGGGTTGGGGCTTAAGTCCCCTCCCGTTTTACCACGGCAAAATGTTTTACCTTGTCAAAGTCTTACGACGGCATACTTTCTTACTTGTCTAAGAAAGTATGCAAAGAATGACACGGGGGCAAGCCCCTCGACCCCGCGGCTCAAACAATCGCAACACCAGCTGCCGGGCTCGCCGCCGCGCTCAGGCAAGCAAGGTGCAAATAGCAAGGTTATTGTTCTGCGCGTTGTAGGGGACGGCGCCTCGACGTCCCGCATAAAAACACAAAAACCCCTAAGCCACAATCGGCTCAGGGGTGCATTTACTATAAATACACGGTTCCACCCTAAGGTTTAACTCATTTACCCGTAACGCAGGTCAGGCGTCCGCAGATACTCCGTAAAGTTTCCCCGCGGCGGCTCGTAAGTGGTAAGAGAAAAGTCTGTTTCGCGGAAGCTTTCAGCAAATGTTCCCGTCTCTGTACAGCAGAGGTTTTTCTCCGTCTTAGTCGCAGCCTTTGCAACAAGAGAAAGATAACACATTAATATTTATATGTCAAGTGATGAAAAAAGGCGAAAAATGCAAAATTTTCCTTTCTTTTATCCGCGCACTTGGTTATACTAAGTAAAGTTCCGCTCAATAAAATGCAAGCATTTTATTGAAATGGGCTGCAGCCGTCTGCAGCGCACCGCAAGCGGCACGTTTGACGGCTGAGAAGAGAAATTTCCGCTGCGCATGTCACCGGAAATTTCATTATTTGCCTTTATTCCGTTATCTGCGGATAACGGAACTCTGCGAGGCGTACTATTTATTTCCCAAATTATAAACAATTTATTTTTTCTTTGTTCATTCTTTATTAATATTGAACCGATATTATGAAAATGCAAATAAAATACTCCCAAACGGAGGTACAGAGATATGTATTACAACTATAACGACGAAAACGAAAACACCGTAAACGGCGAAGAGGAAGTTCCCGCTCCCGAGAAAGCGGAGGTAGGTGACGTACCTGAACAGGTGAACGACATTGAGCTGACAGCGGAGGAGTTTGCGGATGCAGAAGATGTCACTGCAGCGGAAGAACCCCAGCCCTATTACGAGCCCTGGCGCGACACTGAAGGCACAGAGCCTGAGGACATGGCAGGTGCTTATTCTCCCAACTATTACCGCACCTCCACAGCAGGCTATTCCACCCCTTCCTACGAAAAGCCCGTAAAAGAGAAAAAGCCCATGAGCTCAGGTGTCAAGTTCGCCATCCGCGCGATATGCCTTATCCTCGCATGCGGTATCGTCTCAGGTCTGGCAGCGGCAGCTGTCACAAACCATATTATCGAAAACACAGATTTTACCGTTCGAAATCAGGTAGTTTTAGGCGCACAGACCACAGGCGGCGACGGCAGCAGCAATGCGGATGCAGATAAACTTGTAGTGCCCGACGGCAGCGTTCTGGCGGCTGACGATATTTATGACCTTGCATGTCAGCAGGCGGTAGGTATCCAGCTTGTGGCAAACGGCACAAACATCTTCGGTCAGGCAACCACGACCGAGTCTGTTATCGGCTCAGGCTTTGTCATCTCTGAGGACGGCTACATCATCACAAACTACCATGTTGCAGAGCCCTATCTGGTATACGGCGCACAGGGCGGCTACGTTCTCCGCGTAGTCCTGTACGACGGCACAACTTACGACGCAACCGTTATCGGCTATGAAGAGCAGAACGACATCGCAGTTCTGAAGATAAACGCATCAGGTCTTAACCCTGTGACCATCGGCGATATGACCGAGGTGAGAGTGGGCAACGAGGTATACGTTGTGGGCAACCCCTTGGGCGAGCTGACCTACACAATGACAACAGGCAGAGTAAGCGCCCTTGACCGTGTTATCTCCACAGAGGTATCCTCTTCCATCAACGTTTTCCAGATAGACGCAGCCGTTAACTCCGGCAACTCCGACGGTCCCGTTTACAACAACCGCGGTGAGGTTATCGGAATTGTTGACGCAAAGTATTCAGCATCGGGCGTTGAGGGCCTTGGCTTTGCAATTCCCATTGACGACGCCATGAACATCATCACCGACCTTATCGAGCACGGCTATGTAACAGGCAAGGCATACTTCGGCATCGGTGTCCGTACTGTGGACTCTATGACAGCTCAGTATTACAACATGCGCGAGGGTGCATTTGTAAATAACGTTGAAACAGGCAGCTGTGCTGAAAAGGCAGGACTTAAGCCGGGCGATATCATCATCAAGCTGGGCGATGACGTTGTTAAGAGCACCGAAGATCTGCAGGCGGCTAAGAATGCCTACTCCGCAGGTGATACGGTTGCGGTTACGGTTTACCGCAGCGGCGAGGAGCTTGTCCTCTACGTCACCTTTGACGAGCAGCCTGCGAACCCCCAGACAACTTATCCCACACTCCCGTAAATATTCAAAGCAGCAGGCTATTAAAACCTGCTGCTTTTTGCATCGTGTAGGGAACGGATTTATCCGTTCCGCCAAGCGGCATGGATAAATCCATGCCCTACGAAGATAGTTTATATGAGCGCTCTGTAGGGGACGGGGTTCCTGTCCCGCAAAAAGACCTCTTCCTAAAGGGTTCACCCTAACGGAAGAGGTCTTATCTTTTAATTAAACAAACTGCCCAAAATATTGGAAATATCTTCGGGGTCAAGCTCCTTCGACGGGTCAAAGCCCATTTTGGAGAGAAGCTCGGGAGTGTCAAGGGTGAGGGAAGCCAGGCTCTCCTCGATTCTGCGAGTCTCCTGAACATCCTCGGAAGAGATGATCTCCTCCAGCTCGTCATCGTTTGCAAAAACCTCGTTTAAAAGGTCGCAGAACTCACGCAGAGAGCGTCTGTCCTGTGAGTAGGCGCAGAACATGTTGCTGTCGCTGTCCAGCTCAAGAGGAAATTCCTCAAACTCACGCACTTCCGCTATCTTCATTACAACAGACTCTATGATAGGGCCTGTTGAGGGAGTCTCGCACTTATCGAAAATGTCCTGTCTTGCGCCGTTGTCGCAACGCAGGATATAGCAGTCGTCATATTCTGATATCTTAAAATACTGTTCCATAGCATATATCTCCTTTGTTTATCTCACAGTATATTATCACTTTATCAAAAACTTGGCAACAGGCTCTTTAGGTGATATAATTCATATATCCCCATGAAAAGGAGTTTTTGCCATGAAACGTGTAAGAGTGAAGCCCAGCAGGTCCCAGTCCGTAATGGGCTTTGTTGTAGGACTTATTTTCTGCTGCATCGGCGCATTTGTGGTCATACCCACCTTTGGTGTGTTCGGTATTTTCTGGACACTTATCGCCGTTGTGATAACCGTTACAAATGCAATCAACGCCTTCGGTAAAAAGGGCGTTGCCACCAAGGAGATAATCATAGACGATGATGAGGGAACGGTACACAGTCGAGGTGTGTACGGATATGATATAGAAGTGGAAGACGATGCAAAGGATGTATCCGATGTGAAAAAGCGTATCGACAATCTTAAAGATCTCTATAGCGCCGGAATTATTTCTAAAGAAGAATTTGAACAGAGAAGAAATTCTATCATAGATGACGCGACGAAATAGCCATTATTATATAGATAAATAAGTATAGTTCTTTTTTAGTTTAGATAATAATTAGTATAATTACCATTCAAAATTTGAATGTCAAGATCTGCAAAATCTGTAGGTCTTGACATTTCTTTTTGATATGTCTCATATTCGGTTTCCATAGGTCTTGTAAAGGAGGGAAGCTTCAGCCTGTTAAGATATATAAGGCACGGCTTTCCCAAAGGGTGTACCCGACAAGAAAACATAAGCTTAAAAAGAAATCCTTTGCCCGTAAACATCGTTATCAAAGCTAGTAAGACATACAGTATTACAGCGCTTTTCTGCCTCGTTTACGAACAAAATCTATCTTTTTAAGTTGCATTATAGCCGAATAGATAAAGGCAAAACCTTATGTTTTCTTATCGGGTACACCCTAAGCCCTGTCTCTTTTTTGTTATGTATTCATGCTGCACTAGTTCTGTAATAACATTTCCTGCTTTAACAACACCGCAGCCCAGCGCTTTTGCAGCCTCTTCAACTGTGAAATACACAAAAAGCTTGCCTTTTTTGTCGCGAAAATCATTTTTCAGCGACAGGGAAGTTCTGTCGATTATCAGCGTATACAGAACCTTTGCCTCCAAAGAAAGGGGACACGTCTCGGAAAAAAGCTGACGGGGCATCATGTAAAATCCGCCCTTTTCGTTGTATTCAGATTCAAACATTGCAATTACTCCTTTTATATATCGCCCCCAAAAAGGAAAAAGTTGCACGAAAACGTGCAACTTCTGAGAAAAAATGTGCAAATTTAAAAAAACGGAGGTTTTGCTGCAAAAAAGCATTTGAAATTATGATGTGCGAAAATTGCAATGAGTTTTGATGAATATGCAAAATTTTGTATAATTTGCAAGTTTAGGGTTGCGCGTTATTCTTTGCTATGATAAACTTAATTCATCACACATAATACGACGGCATACCACCAAAGCCGACAAGATTATGGACGGAGGTAAAATTATGGCAAAAACAAAGAAAAAACTGTCTTTGACGATTTGGATCGTCATCGGTCTTTTTGCAGGTATCATTGCAGGTCTTCTGCTTCAGGGACATGCTGATTTTGCAAACGGCTACATCAAGCCCCTCGGAACAATCTATCTTAACCTCATTAAGATGATCGTTGTTCCCGTTGTAACCCTTTCCATCATGCAGGGCGTTATCTCTCTGCAGGACATCAGAAAGGTCGGTACAATCGGCGGACGTACAATTCTGTACTTCCTCTGCACAACCGCTCTTGCTGTTGTAATCGGTCTTATCTTTGCTAACATTCTCAATGTTGGCGCAGGTTATGTTCTGCCCGCAGGTGACATTGAATACACAGCAAGCGAAGCTCCCAACTTCATGGACACAATCGTAAACATCTTCCCCTCCAACATCATCGCTCCCTTTGCCAACGCAACAATGCTTCAGGTTATCGTTGTTGCTCTGTTCTTCGGCTTCGGCATCATTATGGCAGGCGATCTTGGTAAGAAGGCAGCTGAAGTTGTTGACAGCTTTGCAGAAGTCAGCTTCAAAATCATGGGCATGATCATCAAGATCTCTCCCATCGGTGTTTTCGCACTTATCACTCCCGTTGTTGCAGCACAGGGCGTTGAGATTCTTCTGCCCCTGCTCAAGGTCATCCTTGTCTGCTACGTAGGCTACATCGTACATGCTGTACTTACATACTCATCTTCCGTTGCAGCATTCGCAAAGATGAGCCCCCTGAAGTTCTTCAAGGAAATGTCCAAGCCCATGATCTTCGCTTTCTCCTCCGCTTCCAGCGTAGGCGTTCTGCCCTTCAACCTTGAGGCGAGTGAGAAGATGGGCGTTCGCAAGGAGATCGCAGGCTTCGTAATTCCTCTCGGCGCTACAATCAACATGGACGGTACTGCTATCTATCAGGGCGTATGTGCTATCTTCATCGCTCAGATCTTCGGCATTGACCTGACAATCGGTCAGCAGCTTACCGTTGTTCTCACAGCAGTTCTTGCTTCCATCGGTACAGCAGGCGTTCCCGGTTCCGGTATGATCATGCTGGCTATGGTTCTCCAGAGTGTTGGCCTTCCTGTTGAGGGTATTGCTCTTGTTGCAGGTATCGACCGTATCCTCGATATGGGCCGTACAGTTGTTAACATCACAGGCGACGCAGCTTGCTCCGTTTGCGTTAACGCATGGGAAAACAAGCGCGAAGCAAAGCTCGCTGCTAAGGCAGCTGCAGCTCCCGCAGAAGAATAATTTAAAACCGCAATTTTTAAAGACCGAGGGGAAAACCCTCGGTCTTTTTTTGTGTGGTTTTACACAAATGTGCACACCCATGTGAAAAATATTTTTGTAGGGGAGGGTCTCCGCACCCTCCCGAAAGCGGACGCCTAAGGACGTCGGTCCCTACAAACACGCCGCAAAATTGTGCGTGATTTTCAAAGGTACACGACCATGTAAAAAATCATATCGTAGGGGCGGATTCCATATCCGCCCGAAAACGGAACGGATAAATCCGTTCCCTACGATGCACGACGTAAAAACCGCTGTTGTAGGGGAGGGTCTCCGTGCCCTCCCGAAAAGCATCCCATATACACATCACAATTTTATATTGCCCAAAACCAATGCTGCGTAGTATAATGAAGAAAATTAAACAAGGAGGAGATAACATGGCAAACGAAATCAAAATGATAACCGAAGCTGAACTTGCAAGAATGGCAAATCCCACAGACTTTGACACAGACAGAGTTAAAAACAAGGTGCTGGATGTGCAGTACGGCACTCTCCCCGAGCAGAAGCTGGACATCTATCTGCCCGATGAGGTGACAGCTCCCATCCCTGTTATCTTCTATGTACACGGCGGTGGCTGGTGCCTTGGCACAAAGCGTCTCGGTGCGCTGGACTGCATTATAGATGCCATCAAATACGGCTACGCTGTTGTTGTGCCCGATTACCGCCTTGCTCCCGGTGTCACATACCCCGAGTTCATTTTCGACATCAAAACAGCCGTCCGCTGGGCAAGAGCGAATGCTGCGCAGTATGGCTTTGATCCCGAAAAGTTTGCGATGGTAGGCGACAGCGCAGGCGGACATATCACCCTTGTCATGGGCTTTACAGGCGGCTGGGTAGAGTATGAGGACGAGGAGTACGGCTGGGCAGGCTACTCCACAAAGCTTCAGGCTATATGCGACATGTACGGTCCCTCGATCATCTATGCAGATGAGGATCAGTGGTACAGAGAGTCAGGCGTGCCCTGCATGAAGATCATGCCCGAAAACGGCGGAAAAGCCATATCCATGTATGAGCAGGCATTCGGCACGATGAATAAGTCGCTGCTGCGTGTTATCAGCCCCTATAACATGGTTCATAAGGACATTCCGCCCACAATGATCCAGCAGGGAATGGCAGACGCCGTTGTTGCATATCAGCACAGCACTCTTTTGGCGGAAAAAATCGCAAAGGTCTGCGGTGAGGACCGCGTTGTGCTGAAAACCTATGCAGAACGCAACCACAGCGACAAGGACTTTATGACCGAGGAAAACTGCAAAGAGGTTCTGGAATTCTTTGATAAGTATCTGAAGTAACGTGAAAGGCGGTTGAGCCAATATGTTAATGACAACGGGATATGATTTCCAGGGGTATTTTATAACGGAATATATCGATGTAGTTTTTGATGAAATTCTTGTAGGATTAGGATTTGGGAAATCTATCATGTCGGCATTTGATAATGTAATTTCTTCACTTACGGGAACAGAAGCGACCGAGATGATCGAAAAACTAAATAATGTAAAGTATGAATTGAGAAACCGAGTAATTCAAAAAGCAAAGTATTTAGGTGCAAATGCGTTAATAGGCATTGATTTTGAAAGCAGTAAGTTGGGAGATCTGATAATGGTCTCTATGACTGCAACTGCTGTCAAAGTTGATAAAATCATAAGTCCGTTGCCTTATACGGTCGGAGAAAAAGAACGTGAAGAAAAGAAAGAAGAACGTGAGAAAAGGGCTAAAGAAAGAAAAGAACGTTTGGATAGTGTTGTCGATTATTTGAATGATATTTTTGCTGATTTAAAAGAACTGGAAAATGTAGCTGAGATGTTAGCGTGTATTGAGCCATTAAAAGAACTAATGCCAGATATATTTACGGAGGATGTAATGAAACGACTGGAAGGTTGCACAACTGTTGCAAGAATATACGGAACTAAATCGGCGAAGAATAAAGTGCTTGGGATTATAAAAGAAATTATTGATAAACACCAAGAATAACGCAAAAGACCGGGGATTTTCCTCGGTCTTTTTGTGTGTTTTTCAGTTTTGCACAAATTGACGCCTAAGGACGTTGCCCCCTACAGCGCAACCATATAAAAATGTTTTCGTAGGGGAGGGTCTCCGTGCCCTCCTGAAAACGGACCGTCGAGGATGCCGGTTCCTACGATGCAGCGTAAATATCAACATCGCGGTCATAAACGATGACAAACGATAGGAATGCGGCGAGTTATGCGATTGGAACGCCCAATCGCATCATGTTTGAGCCGCAGGGGTCGAGGGGCTTGCCCTCGTGTCATTCTTTGCATACTTTCTTGGACAAGCAAGAAAGTATGGCGCCGCAGGCATGACAGAATAAATGTCTTTGCTATGATAAATATCCCTCCGTCAAAACCTGCGGTTTTGCCGCCTCCCTCGTCAGAGGGAGGCTCTGCGGATACCCGAGGACAGGTGTCCCTACAAACACGCCGTGGGATTATGCGTGATTTTAACATACGCACCCATATAAAAACGTTTTCGTAGGGGAGGATTCCATATCCGCCCGCAAGCGGAACGGATAAATCCGTTCCCTACGATGCACGATGTAAAACCGTCGCTGTAGGGCATGGATTTATCCATGCCACGATATTGTGCGCGTTTTCACAACGGGAGGGCGCGGAGACCCTCCTCTACAGGATACCAAAGGGACAATATCAATACACCAACAAGAAAACAGCCGCACATTTTCATGTGCGGCTGTTTTAATAATCTGCGGTTTAGCCGATAGCTGTGAGACCGCCGTCGGGGTAAAGGATGTTACCTGTCAGGAAGTCAGAAGCGGGAGCAGCGAGGAACAGAGCTGTGCCTACGCAGTCCTCAGGATCGGACATACGGCGCATGGGCAGACCAGCGCCCTGCTGACGGAGGTACTCTTCAACTGTTACGCCGGCTTCATTAGCTCTCATCTCGAATACCTTTGTCATCATGGGTGTCTTCATGATGTTGGGACCGAATGCGTTAACTGTGATGCCGTAGGGGCCGAGCTCGGAAGCGAGCTGCTTTGTCAGCATGTCAACAGCACCCTTAGCTGCGCAGTAAGCTGCGTTGCCGGGGCCCTTTGTTGCGATCTTGCCGCGAACGGATGTAACGTTAACGATCTTGCCGTAGCCGTTCTCCTTCATGTAGCGGCCGAAGTGCTTGCATGTCATGAGGATGGAAGCAACGTCGTCATGCATAACCATGTCGAAAACGTCCATGGGGAACTCAAGAGCAGGGTGCTTCTTGTTTACGCCCTGGGAGTTTACGAGGATGTCAATGTGACCGTAGTCAGCGTTAGCCTGCTTTGCAACAGCCTCAACCTGATCTTCCTTACCTGCGTCCATTACATAGTACTTGAACTCCTTGCCTGTCTGAGCCTTGAGCTCTTCGCAAGCTGCCTGGAGCTTGGACTCTGTACGGGAAGCGATGCATACGTTTGCGCCTGCTTCTGCAAATGCCTTAGCAACGAGCATACCGAGACCGCCAGCGCCGCCAACGATCATGGCGTTCTTGCCTGTGAGATCAAAAAGATTCATTGTGATGCGTCTCCTTTATAATAAAATTTTTAATTCCGAAGGAATAGATTTATATATGAAATTTCCGGGAGCATGTATCGCGGAAATTTCAAACAACTTTAGCTCTCAAAATCGATGCCAACGAAGTGCATCGGTTTTGAATTACATTAATTCTACTACGATTGCCTGACCCATACCGCCTGCGATGCAGAGGGAAGCGAGACCGTACTTTACGTTTCTCTTCTTCATCTCGTGTACGAGGGATACGATGATACGGCAGCCGGAAGAACCTACGGGGTGACCGAGAGCGATAGCACCGCCGTTTACGTTGATGATGTCCATCTTGTCTTCCCAGCCGAGCTGCTTGATGCAGCCGAGGGACTGAGCGGCAAATGCCTCGTTCAGCTCAACAAGACCGATATCAGCGTCTGTAAGACCTGCGTTCTTGATTGCCTTGGGAATAGCATATACGGGGCCAAGACCCATAACCTTGGGATCGCAGCCTGCTGTGCCGATGCCCTTGATCTTTGCGAGGGGCTTGAGACCAAGCTCTTCAGCCTTCTCAGCGGACATAAGGAGCATTGCGGAAGCACCGTCGTTACGTCCGGAGGAAGTTGCAGCTGTAACTGTACCTGTGAGCTCAGAGGAGCCGAACAGTCTGCCTTCTTCGTCGTGCTCGATGTTGAAGCAGGGCTTAAGCTTAGCAAGGGACTCCATGGATGTCTCTCTGGGGAACTCGTCTGTGTCGAAAACAACAGGGGGCTTTTTTCTGCCCTGAGGAACTGTTACGGGAACGATCTCGTCCTTGAATCTGCCCTCAGCGATAGCTGCTGCTGCGCGTGTCTGAGAAGTGAGGGCGAACTTGTCCTGCTCTTCTCTTGTGATGCCAAGCTGCTCAGCAACATTTTCAGCAGTTGCGCCCATGTTGTACTTACCGTACATCTCCTGGGGCTGGCTGCGGAACTGACCTTCTGTAAGAGCGTCAACGAACTCTGTTGTGCCTGTACCAACGCCCCAACGTGCGTTACGTACATAGAAAACAGCGTTGGACATGCTCTCTGTACCACCTGCGATGCAAACGTCGTTCTGACCGCACATGATGCTCATTGCAGCATTGGCAACAGCTGTCATACCGGATGCGCACTGACGCATAACTGTGTAAGCAGGTGTGGCCTCGGGAATGCCGACCTTGAGGGCAGCAACACGGGCAATATTGGGGTCGTCAGATGTCTGACGGCAGTGACCCATAACAACTTCGTCGATCTCCTTTGGGTCGATTCCGCTTCTGTCAAGAACGCCCTTGAGAACTACGCAAGCGAGGTCATAAGCGCTTAAGGGACGGAGAGTGCCGCCCATTTTGCCAACGGCAGTACGGCAAGCCTCTACGATTACTACGTCTCTCATTTTTAATTTACCTCCAAATCAGATTATCTGAGAGTAATTAAGCATACTACAGGGAAATTATAAACCTTGGTATAGTACCAATGTCAAGTGTGTTGGTGCTTGATTTATCGGCAATTTTGCCGATATGTATGTATATGGGGTGTAATGTGGGAAATTGGGCGTAAAAGGACGTGTCCGTTTGCGTAAATTACCCGCAATATCGCGGCGCGGTTTTCAAAATGTGCATCTATGTAAAAATGCTTTCGTAGGAGAGAGCCTCCGTGCCCTCCAGAAAAGCGGAACGGATAAATCCGTTCCCTACGATGCACGATGTAATAACCACTGTTGTAGGGCATGGATTTATCCATGCCGATATGCGGACCGTCGAGGACGCCGGTCCCTACAACCACTCAGCGAAATATTGCGACATTTTTGTAGGGGCGAACTGTGTTCGCCCGCGGGAGGGCGCGGCATCCGCCCTTACAACCACACCATGGGTGCGGTGCAAAGTTTCACAACGGGACGTCGAGGACGTCGTCCCCTACACAGAGCCCATGTGAAATTCCGAAAATAACACCCTTGTTGTCACCGCCGAATAACAAGGTTGTTGTTTGCAGAAATGCACAATGGGCGGATGTGGGCATCCGCCCCTACGAATAATCAATGGGATTGTGCCGCGCGTACAAATCGCCCTACTTGACAACCCTGCACTAAAAATCGTATACTAACCCATAGTTACAACCTATCGGTTGTTACCAAACGCATTTAATCTTCTTTCAAAAAAGTATTACCTATACTATAATGTAATCAGAATACAATTACTATTTTTGTGTGGTGTTTATATGAGCGCTAAGTTTACTCCCGATAAGTCCAATATCGTCAGCTTCAGCCTTATGGGACCCGAGTCCGGTGCGCCCTGTCAGGTTGACTCCAATGACGGAAAAATCACAAGAATCCGCCCTTATTTTTACGATAAGGAGTATACGGATAAAAACTGCAACCCCTGGAAGATAGAGGCTCGCGGCAGCACATTTTCTGCGCCTGACCGTGTAACCATTACTCCGTTTGGTTTGGGCTATAAATCCCGTGTTTACTCTCCAAACCGCGTATCCTACCCTTTAAAGCGCGTTGACTGGGATCCCGACGGAGAGAGAAATCCTCAGAACCGCGGCAAGTCCAAGTATGTCCGCATTTCATGGGATGAGGCAACGGAAATCGTTGCAAAAGAGCTTAAGCGCATGAAGGAGAAGTACGGTCCCGAGGCTGTCCTCTGTCAGGCGGATATGCACGGCGAGGGCAAGAACGTATCTCCCAGCCACGGCTGCCCCAACAGACTCCTGTCCCTCATGGGCGGCTACACTCTGCAGATGAGAAACGCAGACTCATGGGAAGGCTGGTTCTGGGGCGCAAAGTACGTCTGGGGCTGTGAGCCCGTCGGTGAAATGGCACCGCAGACAAACCTCTATCCCGACATCGCCGAAAATTCCGACCTGCTTCTGTTCTGGGGCTGCGACCCCGAGACAACTCCTCTCGGTGTTGTAAGCCACATGCCCAGCCGCCTGTGTTACTGGCTGACCGAGATCGGTCTTAAGAGTGTTTACGTCTGTCCTGACTTAAACTACGGCGCAGCGGTACACGCAGACAAATGGATCCCCATTCTGCCCAACACAGACGCAGCGCTGCAGCTTGCGATAGCATATATCTGGCTCAAAGAGGGCACTTACGATAAGGAATATGTTGACACTCACACATACGGCTTTGACAAGTTTGTTGAATACGTAATGGGTGATGAGGACGGTATTCCCAAAACTCCCGAGTGGGCAAGCGAAAAGTGCGGCGTTCCTGTCTATACAATCAAGGCATTGGCGCGTAAGTGGGCAAAGGATACCACAAGTATCATCCACGGCAACGGCGGCTGCTACATCAGAGGACCTTACTCCTCCGAGCCTGCAAGACTTGAAGTCATGCTTTTAGGCATGCAGGGACTTGGCAAGCCCGGTGTCCATCAGGCAAAGATGATTGAATGGAGCCTTTGGAACCGCGACTATCCCGTACCTTATCAGGGACAGTTCACACCTCAGATGCCCCACATCTGCGATGCTCTCCGCCCTGTAGACGGTGACGTAGCCGAGCATATCAACATGAAGCGCTTTGTGCTTAACGATGCGCAGAAAAAGCGGGCTCCCGAGCTTATTGACCTCTTCAAGGTCCTGCCTGCACCCCAGCAGTTTATCCCCAGAACAATGATCCATACAGCGATCCTCGAGGGTCACGCAGAATGGCGCGGACTTCAGTGCTTTTCATCCAGCCAGCAGCCGGATAAGAACAACTTCCGCCACCCCACACAGCAGTACCAGTTCGAGGAGATGAAATACCCCAGAGACGGTCTATCTCAGATTCACATGATCTGGACGGATGCCCCCTGTCAGGTAACCTGCTGGAACAACGGCAACCTGCACATGAAGGCATATCAGCATGAGTCTATCGAGTGTATCGTAGCTCAGCACCCATGGCTTGAAAATGACTGCTACTTTGCAGACATCATTTTCCCCGTTGCCACAAAGCACGAGATGTTTGAGCTGGGCAACGATCTTTCCAGCGGTAACTTTGTTTCCGTCTATAAGACAGACCCCTGCTGCCCGCCTGTAGGCGAGTCCGTTTCCGACTTTGACGTATGTGCAAGAGTTGCGGAAAAGTTGGGTCCCGAGTATTTTGCAGCTTATACGGGAAACCTCACCGAGGAAGAGCGCGTGCGCTTCTTCTATGCTGCCACAGGCTGTGAGGAGTATATGTCATGGGAAGAGTTTGACAAGAGAAAGATTTTCGTCGTCCCCTGTAAAACAGAGGAGGAGATAAAGGCAATGCCTGCAGGTCTTTACGATTTCTACAAAGACCCTGATAACAATCCTCTCACAACGCCCACAGGCAAGCTGGAGTTCTACTCTACCGATATTGCAAACAACCTGCCCGACGATCCTGAGCGTCCTCCCGTACCCCATTGGATAGAAAAGGGAGAGAGCCACGACGAGCGCCTTTCCTCTGAGCGCGCAAAGGATTATCCGCTTCTCTGTATGTCCAACCACGGCAGATGGCGTATGCACGCCCAGTGCGACGATATCGTCTGGAACCGCGAGGTCGAGACAATGAAGATTCGCGCAAAGGACGGCTACCAGTATGAGCCCTGCTGGATCCACACCTCCGAGGCTGAAAAGCGCGGAATCAAGCACGGCGATATCGTTAAGGTTTACAACGAGCGCGGCATCGTCCTCTGCGGTGCTTACGTAACAGAGCGCCTTATTCCTCACACCTGTTACGTTGACCACGGCTCCCGTCTTGACCCCATCATCCCCGGCTGGCTTGACCGCGGCGGCGCGATCAACACCATAACCCCCACCGCGAACCTGTCCAAAAACGCAACAGGTATGGCTGTTTCAGGCTTCCTGTGCGAGGTTGAGAAGGTCACCGATGAGGAAATGGCAGAATGGATGCGCGATTATCCCGAGGCATTTGCACGTAAGGTCGACCCTGCCGCAGGTGTCTGCCTTGAAGGCTGGCTTATTAACGAATAAAGTATTAAACACCCGTACAAACCGTACGGGTGTTTTTTGTTGAATGATGAATAATTGTGCCGTATGTGCGAAATTATGCAGAATGTTGCGGCGTGTCCGTAGGGGACGATGCCCACATCGTCCTGTTGTTGCGGTTTGCAACGCACTAATTGCGTGCTTGTAGGGGGGCGACGTTCTCGACGCCCCGTTGTTCAAATTATTGCAATGTCCTCACCTGATTGCGCTCCAGTAGGGCATGGATTTATCCATGCCGTTTTGCGGAACGGATGAATCCGTTCCCTGCAACGCACCCATATAAAAATCCTCTTGTAGGGGCGGATTCCATATCCGCCCGAAAAACGTAAGCGACACACCCCGACATTGTGCGTGATTTGCGCACACTACTTGCAATTCCCGACAATTTATTCTAAAATTTAATAAAAGCTTCCTGAAAGTGAGGTATCTTTATGATTTGGATCGCTCATTCGGTTTATCTGATAGTTTTTGTGGTATTTCTCTTTGCAAAAAGCCTGAACGTGCAGACCCGTGAAGAATTTGCCGTTCTGCCTGCTTACGAAAAGGATAAAATTTATAACAGACCGTGGACCTTTGTTATTTTGACCATTTGCTTTCTCATTATGGACTGCATCGTGCGTACACTTAAAGGCGGCACTCTCGGTAAAATTTTTGTTTCTGACCTGATTCCGGCTTTGCTTTTTATATGGATGCTGCTCCTGCGCACCAAGAAGGGATGCGGAATTAAAAAGCTGCGCTGGCTGCCTTACGTCTTGTTTTTCGTCTTTACTCTCATCAGAAATATTGTTGGTCACGAGCGCGTAATCGGCATTATTCTGACGGAAGTCAGATCACTTGCGCTTCTTGGCGCCTTTGCGTTTGTCTGTCAGATTGTCCTTGCAGACCCGCGTGATCTGCCGACTATGGAAGAAAAGGCGAAAAATGACGCAGAATACAAACAGCGGCAGGACGAAAAACAGCAGAGAGAGTACGAAAAGCAGCTGCGCGAGGAACAGGCGCGCATTCAGGCAGAAAAGGATGCCCGCACACATGAAGCATACGAGAGAATCGTTCTGGGCAAAAAGACTTCACGGTCATCTTACGGTTCGTCGTATAACGATGACAGAGAAAGCAGCAGTTACAGAGAGTGGGATTTTAATTGTTCCGGCTGTTTGTTCTATGATATTTATGAAAATAGGTGTGAATGCAGCAGCTCTTTGCATTATTGGAATCATATATCAAATCCGAGTGGATATTCATGCAACCATTACAGGGGAAAATGACGCAGGGCATGAGTTTATCCATGCCGCGTCACCACGCCTTGCCTCCCACCTTGGGGGAGGTGGCATTTGCGTAAGCAAATGACGGAGAGGGCGAAAACGGAACGGATAAATCCGTTCCCTACAGTGCGCACAATACAAAACACATCCCCGTAGGGCGTGGATTTATCCATGCCGTGAAAACCCTCTCAGTCACCTGTCGGTGACAGCTCTCCCTCCGGGAGAGCCAAGTGCGCGGGAGGGCATGGAAACCCTCCCCTACGAGATGACCGAACAATCTTGCGGTGTACTTGTAGGGGGCGACGTCCCCGACGCCCCGTTTGGGTACTCACACACAAAAAAAGACCGAGGGAAAGGGTGTACCCGACAAGAAAACATAAGCTTAAAAAGAAATCCTTTGTCCGTAAACATCGTTATCAAAGCTCGTAAGACATACAGTATTACAGCGCTTTTCTGCCTCGTTTACAAACAAAATCTATCTTTTTAAGTGCTTGCAGTTTTGCCAAAAGATATTCGAGATAGAATCAATTTACAAAAATCCGCCAATACTGGTATGTATTGGCGGATTTTTTAAGTTGCATTATAGCCGAATAGATAAAGGCAAAACC
>JAFTYM010000037.1 GCA_017461585.1 Oscillospiraceae bacterium
AAAATTATTTACTCTTATTTCTTTTAAGCAGACCTGCTGTCAGACCGAAAACAGCGCCTATAGCAACACCCCATACAACGGGAATGGGAACAAATGCATAGCATAAGACCACACCAAGGACGATGCCGAGAAACAGAAATGTCTCCAACTGTCTTGGGTTGACCTGATTATTGGGATTTTCGGATTCACGGCGTCTGTTTGCGTCAATAAGGTTCTGGTAAAAGCAGATTATAACGGTGACGGCGATAATACCACAGGGGAGATAGGTGTTTATAAAAGCTTCCATGGGAAAACCTCCAAATATTTGCTGGAAACAATTATATCACAAAATCGCGTCAAGGCAAAGAACATATTCATCTGTGGCAGAAATAATGACCGGGGAATAGGATGTATCGGTAAAAAACATATTTTGGGAGTGAGAAGAAATGACCGCTTTGGACAGTATATGCACGGGAGAGAGTGTCCGTGTGGTGAAAATATATTTGAATGACAGCATGCGCGGCAGGCTTTTTGATATAGGCTTTACGGAGGGAACGGAAATTACGTGTGTGGGAAAAAGTCCTTCGGGTGATCCTTATGCGTTTCTTGTAAGAGGTTCTGTGTTTGCTTTGAGAAAAAAAGATTGCAAGAGGATTTTTGTCAGCAGGGAAGGTGTATGAAAATGGGTGAGAAGAAAAAGCTCACAGTATGTCTTGCGGGAAATCCGAATGTGGGCAAAAGTACACTTTTCAATGCCCTTACAGGCGGAAAGCAGCATACGGGAAACTGGACGGGCAAGACGGTTTTAGCGGCGAAAGGCTGCTGTGAAAGCGAAAAGTGTGAGTTTGAGATAGTTGACCTTCCCGGTACATACTCTCTTTCCCCGCGCTCAGCAGAGGAAGAGGTAACGAGGGACTATATCCTGAAGCAGAAGTATGACGGCGTTGTTGTGGTGTGTGATGCAGGTGCTCTTGAGAGAAACTTGAATCTTGTTTTGCAGATAGCTGAGATAACTGACAGAGTTATCGTGTGTGTCAATCTTTTGGATGAGGCGGAAAAGCGGGGAATAAGGGTTGATCTGCAAAAGCTGTCGCAGCTTTTGGGTGTGCCTGTTGTGGGGACAGTCGCAAAGCGAAAGAAGAGCGTTAGCGGGCTTTTAAAAACCATGGAGCTTTTTGCGGAGAGGTGGAACGCGGAATCCGTCAAACCCGTATATCCCGTGCAGACCGAGATGTGTATTTCAGAACTTGAAATGAAGCTCGGAATTTGCAGATATACTGCGGTGCGTTATCTCACAGGGGAAATGGCGCCAAGTGATGAAAATGCAGAAGTGGTGGATGAAGCATACAAAAAGTGGGCGAATATGACGAAAAGTGGAGAATTGATGCAGGATGTGGTGGGGAAAACCATAACAAGTGCAGCAGAACGGATAATCGCGCAGGTGACGGACGGCGAGAAAAACGGATACGGTGCACGGGATAGAAAGCTCGACAGGATACTTACAAGTAAAGCAGCAGGATATCCTGCTATGGTTGCATTTCTGGCGGTGATTCTGTGGATAACCATAGTGGGGGCAAATTACCCGTCACAGCTGCTTTCGATGATGTTTTCCGCTGTTGAGAGCAAGCTGACGGAGCTGCTTGTATATCTTGGCGCTCCCGATTGGTTGTACGGAGCGTTAGTTTTGGGAGTGTACCGGGTGCTGTCGTGGGTAGTATCAGTGATGCTGCCGCCCATGGCGATATTCTTTCCGCTTTTTACACTTCTGGAGGATGCAGGCTACTTACCGCGTATAGCGTATAACCTCGATAAACCCTTTCAGAAGTGCAGCGCCTGCGGCAAGCAGGCCCTTACCATGTGGTGAGGGTTTACAGTATGAGAAAATACGTGATATACTGTTGATTAATGAAAAAGGGGGTCTGTTTATGAAGACAAAGCTCTCGCCACGCTTTTGGTGTGCGCTTACGTTATTCAGCCTTATCGGACAGGTTGCATGGGTCGTTGAAAACATGTATTTCAACGTGTTCATCTATAAAATGTTCAACGCCTCTGCAAGTGATATATCTGCCATGGTCGCTGCCAGCGCAGTTGCAGCAACGCTGACTACTGTGTTTATGGGCGCACTGTCCGACAGAGTGGGAAAGCGCAAGCTGTTTATTTGCGGCGGATATATTCTGTGGGGCATATCTATTTTCAGCTTTGTGCTTTTGCGCGTTGATGTTATAGAGAAAATGTTCCCCATGGCGGCATCTGCTGCGGCTGTGGGTGCTTCTCTTGTAATTATCATGGACTGCGTTATGACCTTTTTCGGCTCAACAGCCAATGATGCTGCCTTTAACGCATGGGTGACAGACTCTAGCGACAGCACAAACAGAGGCGCCGTTGAGGGCATAAACGCCATGATGCCATTGGTTGCCATACTCGTCGTATTCGGCGGATTTATGGCGTTTGATTTGTCGGATTCTGACAGCTGGGTGTGGATATTCACCATTATCGGCATCGCCGTGTTTGCTGTTGGTATTCTCGGCTGCTTCCTCATAAAAGACCCTGACATAAAGCCCACTCAGACAGGTTATTTCAAAAACATTTTCTACGGATTTTTGCCCTCCACAGTTAAGAAAAATCCTGTTTTTTACATAGCTTTAGGCGTTTTTGCCCTGTTTAACATCTCGATTCAGATTTTTATGCCGTACCTCATTTTGTACTATGAGGTGTCGCTTAAAATGACAAACTATGTATTTGTCATGGCGCCTGCCATAATCCTCGCCTCTGTTGTAACGGCATTCTGGGGCAAGGTATATGACAAAAAAGGCTTCGGTTTTTCATCCGCAATCTCCCTTTTGTGGCTGTGCCTCGGTTATATCGTTCTCTTTTTCACAAGAGCAACTGCCTTTGTATTTGTTGGCTCTCTGCTTATGATGTGCGGATACCTTGCAGGTATGGCTGTGTTCGGGGCGATGATACGTGACTATACTCCGAAAGGCAAGTCGGGAATGTTCCAGGGACTTAGAATTTTTGCTCAGGTGCTTATTCCCGGAGTTATCGGACCCTATATCGGTGCTGCGGTGCTCTCGGGAGCAGAGCAGATAACAAACAGCGACGGAACTGTATCTTTTGTGCCCAATGCCAATATTTTCCTTGCTGCACTTGTTGTGATCATTGTGCTCATTCCCTTTGCCGTATATCTTTCCAAAAAGAAAAAGCCCCGTACCGTGGAGCTTAAGACGCCTTGGGAAGAGAATATGGGTGAGATACCGTGGCAGGAATATCCCAGACCGTCTTTAGAGCGAGAGTCTTACCTGTGCTTAAACGGAGCGTGGGAACTGTTTGTTGTTAAAACAAACGGGGAAATGACAGGTTATGAGGTAACTGTTCCGTTCCCGCCTGAATCTCACGCATCCGGTATCGGACTTGAACTCAAAAAAGGCGAAAAGCTGATGTATCGCCTGAATGTCACATTGCCCGACGGATTCAAAAAGGACAGGCTCCTGCTGAACTTTGGTGCATGCGACCAGATAGCCGAGGTTTTTGTAAACAATAAGCACGTTGGAACCCATGAGGGCGGATATCTGCCCTTTACCTGCGATGTTACAGACAGCTTCGTCGAGGGCGAGAATATAATAGGTGTCCTTGTGACAGATGATCTTGACACAGATTACCCCTACGGAAAACAGAGAGAAAAGCGCGGCGGAATGTGGTATACCCCCATAAGCGGTATCTGGCAGACTGTATGGATGGAGAGCGTCTGCGGGGAATATATCAAAAATATCCGCATAACTCCCGACCTTACAGGTGTGCTTGTTGAAGTTGAGGGCGGCGCTGATGAGAAATGTCTGACACTTGAAAACGGTGAAAGCTATACATTCACGGGAAATTCCTGCAGAATTGATATTGCGGAAGCCAAGCTATGGACGCCTGAAGAGCCGAATATTTACCGCTTTACACTAAAGAGCGGAGAGGATGCGGTAAAATCCTATTTTGCGCTCAGAACTGTTGAGACTAAGGGCGCGGATATTCTGCTGAACGGAAAGCCCTATTTCTTTAACGGACTATTAGACCAGGGATATTACAGCGACGGAATTTATCTGCCTGCATCTCCCGAAGGCTATAAATACGATATTCTGAAAATGAAAGAGCTGGGCTTCAATATGCTGCGAAAGCACATCAAGGTCGAGCCGGAGCTGTTTTACTACTACTGCGATATTTACGGTATGGCAGTATTTCAGGATATGGTCAACAGCGGAAAGTACAGCTTTATGTTTGATACTGCGCTGCCGACTGTTGGTTTTAAAAAGGGAATTACCCACAAGGCAAGTGAAAAGCGCGCTGCTATATTTGCGGATAGTGTTAAAGAAACGCTGGAGTATCTGTACAATTTCCCGTGTATATGCTATTACACACTCTTTAACGAGGGGTGGGGGCAGTTTGATACGCAGAAAATGTACGAGCTTGCAAAGAGCGTTGACTCCACTCGTGTATGGGACACAGCATCGGGCTGGTTTGAAGGTGCGGAAAGTGATGTTATAAGTGAGCATGTATACTTTAAACCCGTTAAGCTTAAAAAGGGAGATAAACCCCTTGTGCTGTCTGAGTTCGGCGGATACTCCTGCAGAGTTGCAGACCATATTTTCAATCTCGACAACAACTACGGCTACCGCCTGTTTAAAAGCTGCGATGAGCTGACAGATGCTCTTTGCAAGCTTTACAGGGATGAGATAATCCCGGCAATCAAAAATGACGGACTTTGTGCCGCTGTTTTAACACAGGTCAGCGATGTTGAGGACGAAACAAACGGACTTGTGACCTATGACAGACAGGTTCTCAAAGTGGATGCAGAGAAGATAAGCGAAGTTATGGCAGAAGTTTTTGATGCATTTGAGAAAAGAGGAGATATATGAAGTGTCTCAGATGTGATGGAGAAATGAAATTCATTGGCTCTGAAAAGCTGCAGCTTGGCAAAACCGGGTGGATACTGGGCGATTTGCCTAATCTGTTAAGTGGAGCTCTTGGAGTAGGAATATACTGCTGCGATAAGTGCGGGAAGTATGAGTTTTTCAGAACTGAGTCTGAGTGTGACGAAGAAGAGGAAAACTCAATGCCTCAAAAGAGCTGCCCGAAGTGCGGCAAGACATATGACATGGACTATTACAGGTGCCCGTTTTGCAAATATGAATACTAAAACAAAAACACCTCGACTATTAAGTCGAGGTGTTTTAATTTTGTTTACTTATTTAGGAAGATCTGTTCCCTTGTAGGTGTAGACGATTTCGCCGTTTTCCTTCATTTCCTGAACGATCTTGCCATAGTTTCCGCTGGGATAGAGCGGCATAAACTGAACAGGAGCACCGACGCGCTTGAATTTAACAGGACCGTGCCAGTATCCCTCGGGGATGCGGACTGCTGTGGGCTCTGTAATTGTGTAAGTATCCATCTTATCGGGAGATTCGCCGATGGAAATCTCGATTTCCGCATCGAACTCGAAGAAATGAGTGATGTCAGCACCTGTGAAGAAGTAATACTCTTCAGCGTTGTGGTGCATGTGTGTGCATCCTATCTCGCAAGCCTGCTGAACGATGTTGTTCAGGGTGTACATACGGGATTCGGGCATTACCTCGCGACCGCGGAAACCTGTTCTGGGGCTGAGGAAGCGAGGATCGTCATGATACTCGGGCTTATAGTAGTGTACATACTTGTCAAACTTGCCTGTTCTGGGTCTCTTGCCCATTTCATAGTAGGGAACAAGAATGTCGAGAGGATTCTTTTCCTGATCCTGCTCTGCTCGCTCTTTCATTTTCTCGGAGAAGCATGCGCCGCAGTAGATACATTCCTTTGTGCGGTCGTTTACGCAGCGGCGGATGCCTGCACCGTCATATCTGAAGTCTTCACGGCCTTCTTCGTTGATGAAGGGAGAGATCTTGGACCAGTCGCCGTCAAGATAAATAGCCATGAAGAGAACGGGCTTGCCAACGCGGCGGAAGTTGATGGGACAGTGATAGAGTTTGGGAGGAATGCGTACGATAACAGGCTCTGTAAATGTGAACTGCTCCATGTTCTCAGGGTCGTCACCAAGCCAGAAATCAATTTCTGCGTCAAATCCGTCATAGAAGTTGTTGAAGTCAGCGTTTGCAAGAACGATGTATTCATCAACTGCGTGGTGGACGTGGGGTACTTCCATAACCAGAGGCTTTACAATGGAAGTGTAGTCCATATATACCTTGGCCTTCTCCATCATTGTAGTTCCGCGGAAGAAACCACGGGGAGATGCGAAGCCGTACCAACTGTGAAATTCCTGAGGAATTTTGAATACCAGATCGTCATATTTGCCCATAACCATATCTCCTTTATTAAATATAATTTTGTAAATTTTATCAAATTACTTCTTTTGTTTCAATCAGCCAGATACATATTTGTGCAAATTAGGCAAAACGGTTTGTGTAATTTGCATATAAATAATACGGAGGTGGTCAGATTGAAAAAATACCGTGCGGGCATATACATGCGCCTTTCAAAAGATGACGGCTTTGGTGAAAGCGCCAGTATTTCCACTCAGCGCAGCATATTAAAAAGATATGCTGATGAAAACGGTATAGAAGTGGTGGAAGAATATGCCGATGACGGATATTCGGGAACAGGGTTTGAAAGACCGCAGTTTAAAAAGCTTATTGAGGATATTGAAACCGGTGCTGTAAATATGGTGATAGTTAAAGACCTGTCCCGCTTGGGGAGAAACAGCGCAAGAACATCAGATTATATTGACGAGTATTTTCCGCGCAAAAAGGTGCGGTTTATATCAGTTACAGACGGATATGACTCAGATAAACCGACGGGCGGAATTGCCGCTGCGATGCCGCTGATGATGGCGGTGCATGAGATGTATGCAAGAGATACGTCGAATAAGATACGCAGCGCATTTTATGAGAAAATGCGGGAGGGCAAGTATATCGGCAGCTTTGCTCCTTACGGATATCTTAAAAGTACGGATGATAAAAACAGGCTGATCGTTAACATGGAAACAGCATGGATCGTGGCGGAGATTTTTAATATGGCGCTTGAGCTTACGCCCTCAGCCATAGCGGAAAAACTGAATGTCAGAGGAATCTCAACACCGATGGAATATCGAAGAACAGGGGAGACTACATCTGAAAAGCCATGCTGGACAGCGTCCTCGGTGAATAAAATATTGAGGAATCCCGTCTATACAGGAGATATGGCGCAGGGGAGAACAACAAAAATATCGTTTAAATCAAAGGCAGTACGGGAAAACCCGAAAGAATACTGGATAGTTGCGGAAAACACTCACCAATACATAGTCAGCCGTGAGCAGTTTGAAACCGTGCAGGAAATAAGGCATATGCGAAAAACAAAGCATTAAACCCTTTACATGTGTATGGGGTTCGGGTGCAATGCAGTAGGAGTAACTGGCTGCAGGATAATTGACTCACCGCGTGAGCGGCTGCTGGCGATACTTACCAATGCATTTGTGCCGTGCAACGGCAGATTTCCGGCAATGATAGCTGTCATTACCATGTTTTTCGCGTTTGGTATGGCAGGCGTGCCTGCGCTTATTCTGACGCTTGTGCTGATATTCGGTGTGGTAATGACCTTTGCTGTGACACGGCTTTTGTCAAAGACACTACTTCGCGGCAAGGCGTCCTCTTTTATACTTGAGCTTCCGCCCTACAGAACGCCGCAGGTGGGGCAGGTGATAGTGCGTTCTCTTCTTGACAGGACATTGTTTGTTTTAGGAAGAGCGGTCTCTGTTGCTGCGCCTGCAGGACTTGTGATATGGATCATGGCGAATGTAACAATAGGAAATGTGAGCCTACTGAATATTTGTGCGGACTTTCTCAATCCATTTGCAAACCTGCTTGGACTTGACGGCATAATACTTATGGCGTTTATTCTCGGATTTCCAGCAAATGAGATAGTCATACCTATTATAATAATGGCGTATACAGCATCAGGGACGGTTACTGACGTTGTATCGTTGGGGGAGATAAAAGAAATACTTGTGCAGAACGGCTGGACATGGATAACGGCGGTGAATATGGTGATATTTACACTTTTTCATTGGCCGTGTTCAACAACGCTTATCACGGTTAAAAAGGAGACGGGCAGCTTAAAGTGGACCGCACTTGCAGCGGCGCTGCCGACGGCTGCGGGCGTGATATTATGTTTTCTGTTTACAAGTGTCTGCAGAATTTTCGAAGTATAAAAACAGCCTGAAACCATGTCGGTTTCAGGCTGAAATTTTATGTAAGGTCGGGAAATCCAGTTTGACGAAGCGCCTCATAGCACATTATTGCGACGGAATTTGAGAGGTTAAGACTTCTTGCATCCTCACGCATAGGAAGGCGGATGCAGTTATCGGCAAAGCGGTTTCTTAAATATTCGGGCAGACCTGCAGTCTCCTTGCCGAAGAGGAGATAGCAATTGTCTGTGAATACAGCTTCGGTATATGTCTTCTTTGCCTTGGTGGTGGCGAGCCAGTAAGTTCCGTCAGGGTTTTTCTCAAAAAACTCATCAACGTTTTCATATACGGAAATGTCCACCATGTGCCAGTAGTCAAGTCCTGCGCGCTTTACTGCTTTGTCCGAAATGTCAAAGCCCAAAGGCTTTATAAGGTGGAGCCTTGAACGTGTGGCGGCACATGTGCGTGCAATATTTCCCGTATTTGCAGGGATCTCAGGTTCAACAAGTACGATGTTTATCATAGGGTTCTCCGTGGAAAGTTAAAACTTCATGGTTCCGAGCTCATTGCATCTTGCGCAGAGCATGTCTGCAAGCTCTGTTCTTGAAAGACCGAGTGAGAGAAGCTCGTCTACTGTTTTTGGTGTATCAAAAATATACTGCCTTGTCTCTTTGTTCAGGTATGCAACGAACACAGGCGCGTTGATGCCGTGTTTCTGACAGTATTGCAGGAACATGACAGCACCGGGATAAAAGCCTGTCAGCACTTTGAAATAGCCGTTGTCGGACTTTTCGGGGAAGATGACTACTGTTGTTCCGCTTTCAAGAGTGGCAAGGCTTTCGGAAAGAGTCTTTCTGAAACGAACATCACCGTAAGAGGAGATGAGATTTATACCTTTATAATACATATATGTAAGCGGAGTTATAATAAGGCAGAGAACTTTTGCAAGATAAATGTTCCAATGCTTTTTCTGGTGATAATAAATTTCGGTCTGATACTTGTAAGCAGATTTGAAGCTTACATTCATCTCGTGCGCACCCCAAAGACGAACGGGCATGTCGCTGTAAAGCTCGTTTGTAATTGGAGCGGAGGGACCTACATGGTTTGTGAGGATAATAGAGCCCGCCTCTGCTTTGTCTCCGAGGAAAATGTAACGGGGCTCTTTTACAAAAAGGCGCAGGATTTTCTTGACGATCCTGAACCATGTCTTTCGTTCGTTATATAAATCGTTAAGCTTTTTACGGTCAGCCTGCGTATTTGGATTCTGTACGGTTGTGACGCTCATAAGAAGCCTCCTTGTATATAAAAAGCTTTGCCATATTGGCAAAGCGTATAATCTTATATTTTTAATTATAGCATGAAAGGTGTGTTTTGGCAATAATGGAACGGAACTGATGTGAGAGGGTGCTTTTGGAAAAATAAAAACCCCGTTCGCTTGAACGAGGTTTTGGTGGACGATAACGGACTTGAACCGCTGACCCTTCGCACGTCAAGCGAATGCTCTACCAGCTGAGCTAATCGTCCTCATCAGCTAAGTTATAATACTACACCAATATGGATTTGTCAACTAAAACTTGAAGAAATTACATGAATAATGAAAAACCTCTCTCAAATAATAGAATTGTAAAGAAATTCAATCGGAGGTCAGATAATGACAACAGCTGGTTTTATTAAAGGTATAGTTATCGGTGCGGCAGCAGGAGCATGTCTGGGTGCAGCTGTAACACCCAAGAAGAAAAAGATAGGGAAGAAGATGATGGGCAAGACTCTCAAAGCGGCAGGAGAGCTTGTAGAAAACTTTGCGGGCTCCATGTGGGGCTAAAAAGGAGCGGTTATTAGGGATATCCTAACAACCGCTCTTTTAATTATATGTACATTTATACTCCTGCAAACTTGAGGACGATGCCGACTACGGCAGAACCTGCGAGGATGAATATGGGGTGGGGATTCCACTTTTTGAGAACTATGAAAGCGACGACAGCAAGTATAAGTCCGGGAATACTGATAAGATCAAGGAAAGAACCTGTACTCTGATACTTCGCAAGATCAAAGAGGACGGACTCGCCGATCGCATTTACGGCAGCTGTACTGATAAGTGCAACGGATGCTGCACGCAGACCGTAAAACGCACCCTTGACGATCTTGTTTTCATTGAACTTCTGAATGAACTTGGAGACAATGGTGATGATGATCACCGAGGGGATCATGAATCCCAACGTTGCAACTATAGAACCGAAAATTCCGCCTGTTGTAAAACCTGCGTAGGTTGCCATGTTGATTCCGATAGGTCCGGGGGTGGACTCGGAAATTGCGATCATGTCCGTAAGCTGTTCAACGGAGAACCAGCCTGTTTTAACTGCGATATCCTCAAGGAAGGGGAGGGCAGCCAAGCCGCCGCCGACGGTGAAAAGTCCCGCCTTAAAAAACTCAAACAATAAACGAAGGTAGATCATTTTGCTTTCTTCTCCTTCCAGTTACTGATGAGTACACCGGCTATGCCTGCTGCAACAACAAATATGATAGGTGTAATGTCGATGAACAGAGCACAGAGGAATACGACGATGAAGAGGATAAGAGTCCACTTATCTATAACAGCTTTTTTGAAGAGCTTGATAATTGAATTGATGATAAGTACACATACACCGACGCGGATACCTGCAAAGGCGTTCTGGACGGCAGGGTAGTGGGCAAATGCCTGAAGCACAGCGGCAATTATCATGATGATAACGAGTGAGGGGAATACAACGCCGAGTGCAGCGAAAATACCGCCTGCAACACCGTGAACTTTATTGCCGACGAATGTTGCTGTGTTTACTGCTATAACGCCGGGAGTGCATTGACCGACGGAATAGTAGTCCATCAGTTCGTTTTCAGTTACCCAACCTTTTTTCTCAACACACTCACGCTGGAGCATCGGCATCATTGCATAGCCGCCTCCAAATGTGAGTCCGCCGATACGGCAAAAGGTGAGGAACAAGTCAAACAATTCCTTCATATTAAAGACTCCTTATTACATATCTCAGGATGATGTTAATTTTAGCAAAAAACCCTGTAATGTCAAATATTAATGTATCGTATAAAAAATGAAAATTTGCGATATTTTTGAGCGTTTTGAAAGATTGATATTCAAAAAGTGCGTATATATGCATGAAAAACCATGAATATATATTAATTATCAAATAAAAATGCAAGCGACTTTTGGTTAAAATGTAGAAATATGCGAAAATGGCATGATTTAACAAAGTAAAGTATTGAAAAGTTTGGCACAATGAGCTAAAATAAAGCTTAATTTATTGTTGGGGTACTATATACGGCTCCGATGTTCACATGTCGGGAGGCATCAAACATGCGAAAATATGTTCTGAAAAGAATACTTATGATGCTGCTTTTGCTTTTAGGTATGACGTTCATCGTCTTCAGCAGCCTTTACATCGCTCCCGGTGACCCTGCACAGATGGTTGCAGGTCCCAGCGCATCTGAAGAGGACATCGAAAGAATAAGAGTGGCATTGGGTCTGGATAAGAGCTTTATAGTTCAGTATCTCAGCTATCTGAAAAATCTGCTTTCTCTGGATCTTGGCACCAGCTATACCTCCAGACAGCCGATTATGGATGAGATCCTGGTAAGATTGCCCTTTACTATAAACCTTGCCTGCGCATCCATGCTGCTTTCTGTTGTAGTCGGTATTCCGCTTGGTATCCTTTCCGCTCTTAAGAAGGACAAACTGGCAGACAACATTATCACAACAGGTGCCCTTGTTGGTATATCCATACCAAACTTCCTGTTCGGTGTTTTGCTGATGTACGTTTTTGCGGTAAAGCTGCAGATATTGCCTTCAGGCGGTATGACCCACTACTTCTGGACACCTACCGGATTTAAACAGGCTATCCTGCCTGCCATCGCGCTGGCTTCAAACTCCATCGCGACATTTATCCGTATCGGACGAAGCTCCATGCTGGACGTTCTTCAGTCTGACTACATCCGTACCGCAAAGTCCAAGGGTCTTAAGCAGAGAGTTATCGTATTTATCCATGCTCTGAGAAATGCGCTTATTCCCATTCTCACGCAGCTTGGTACTACTTTCGGCAGCCTTCTTGGCGGCGCCATGATCACAGAAAAGGTTTTCGTTATCAATGGTATCGGTACATACATGATCGACGGTATTACAAAGTATAACTATCCTGTTGTTCAGAGTACAGTTCTCTTTGTTGCTGCAATGTTCATCATCATCAACCTGATCGTCGACCTCGTTTACTGCGTAGTCGATCCCAGAATCAGATACGAATAAGGGGGTGTGCTTGTAATGGAAAACGTAAAACGCAAAAATCCTTTTATAACTGCTTTCCGCAAGCTTACCCAGAACAAGCTTGCAACGGTTTGCTTCTTTATTCTGCTGATCGAGATAATCCTTGTTGTATTTGCACCTGTTTTCACAGACTACGGCTATGAGGAGCAGGATCCTACAATAAGACTTCGCCCCGGATTCTGGGCGGGTACAGATGATCCCGACCCGAAAGAACAGTATGTAGAGGGACATTGGCTGGGCACAGATGATTTCGGACGTGATGTTTGGTCAAGACTTCTGTACGGCGGAAGAGTTTCCCTTATGGTTGGTTTTGTATCTACAGCTATGGGTCTTGTGATCGGTGTTATCTGCGGACTTTTGGCAGGCTTCTATAAAAAGCTTGATAATATAATCATGCGTATTATGGATATCCTGTTTACATTCCCCGGCACACTTCTCGCTATGCTCATTATTGCCATGCTGGGTAACAGCACATTCAATGCTATGCTTGCTATCAGCATCTGGTCCATTCCCAGCTTTGCACGAATGGTCCGAGGCAAGGTTCTGCAGATAAAGGAAGAGGACTATATCATGGCAACCAGATCTCTCGGTGCCAAGGATACAAGAATCATCTTTATCCATATTCTTAAAAACTGTCTGCCCACCATCATTGTTATTGCAACGATGCGTATGGCAACATCCATTATCTCTATTTCCACCCTTAGCTACCTCGGTCTTGGTATCACACCTCCCATGCCCGAATGGGGCGGTATGATCTCCGCAGGTAAGGCATTTATGTGGCAGCGTCCCAGTCTTATATTTATTCCCGGTATTGCAGTTATGATAACTGTTATCTGCTTCAATATTCTGGGCGATAAGCTGAGAGACATCTTAGACCCCAGTCTCCGTGACTAATTACTTATTTTTGGTTTGTATGCCCAAAGCGGCATTCAAATAGATTTCTTAGAAGAGAGGAAAATAACCATGAACGCAATGAAGAAAATCCTTTGTATCGTTCTCGCACTCGTTATGTGCGTTGGCATGCTTGCAGGCTGCGGCGGTGGCGGTTCCATCGGCGGCAGCGATGACGGCGGCGCTATCAGCGGCGGCGACACATCCACAGGCGGCGATACATCCACAGATGGCGGCAGCGACGAAGGTACTGCTTCCACAAACCCCGAAGTCGGAACAACATTTGAAATTGCTCTGACAGCAGCTTGGACAGGTTTCGATCCCCTGCGTACAAACGACAGTGCTTCCACATACGTTAACGCACAGATCTACGAGACACTCTACCGTATCGATCCCGAAACAGGCGCTTACAACCCCCTCCTTGCAGCAGAGCTTCCCAGCTTCTCCGAAGACGGTCTGACAGTTACTGTTAAGCTCCGTGAAGGCATCACATTCCACGATGGCACACCCTTCAACTCTGAGGCTGTTAAGCACACATTCATGCTCATCAAGGATCCTGAGTTCGGTTCTGCTCGTGCTTCCATCGCAAACTCCATTGATTCTATCGAGTGCCCCGATGAGTACACAGTAGTATTCCACCTGACATACGAAGACGGTGTTATCACAGCTAAGTTTGCTCACACAAACTCTGCTATCGTTTCTCCCACAGCTCAGGCTAACCAGGATCTTATGATCAACCCCGTAGGTACAGGTCCTTACAAGTTCGTAAGCTCTGTTTCCGGTTCTGAGGTTGTTCTCACATCCAACGAAGAGTACTGGGGCGGCGCTCCTGAGATCAAGAATGTCAAAATGACAATCATCACAGAAGAGTCCACAGCTATCGCTCGTATGGAGACAGGCGAGGCTGACTTCATGCCCGGTCTTTCTGTTGAGCAGATCTCCCGCGTAGAAGCTATCTCCGGTGTTGCTGTTGACACATCCGAAGCAGCTAACATTTACTACTTGGCTCTTCGTCCCGAATCTTACGTTAACCCCATCATGGCTGAGCCTGAGTTCAGAAAGGCTATCGCTATGGCTATCGACAAGGAAGGCTTTGTAACTTACACAATGGAAGGTTACGCATCTGTAGCCAACTCCGTTCTCGGTCCCAAAATCTACGGCTATTCTCCCGAGTGTGAGGATGTAAACATCGACTATGATCCCGAAGGCGCAAAGGCTATCCTCGATGCACATCCCGGCTGGGCTGAAGAAGAGATCGTCTTCCTTTGCCCCTCCACACCTGCATACGCAAAGATGGGTGAGTACTTCCAGGCTAACCTGCTTGCTGCAGGCTTCAACGTAAAGCTCGAGTCCATCGAGTGGTCCGCATGGCTCACAGAGTCCAAGACAGAGAACCGCTTCGACATCACTCTTGCTGCTTGGTCCAACGTTACACGTGACGGTTCCGAGCTCATGGAGCCCAACTTCCACTCTGTAAACGGCGCTAAGAGAATTCTCTTCCCCGCTGATGTTGCTGCTGAGATCGATGGTTACATCGAGGCTTCCAAGATGACATCCGACGAGGCTACACGTAAGGACAACCTCCAGAAGGTTAACGCACTCCTCCAGGAAAACGCTTACATCCAGCCCATCTACAACGGCACAAACATCTTCTGCTACAACGAGCTTTACACCGGTGTAACACGTGACGTTAGCGGCGTGTTCTACGTTGTTGACTTCGGCTACGCTGAATAATTAAAACTTAATTCCGATACTTTTATCGGGTTTGGAATACACATCATGTGTATTCTAAGCTGTGCTCTTCTCTTTACGAGGAGGGCACACCTTAGAACATACATCACCCAAAATTAGGAGGATGCTTCCATGGGTAACAATAAAGTCCTTGAAGTGAAGGATCTGGTAACGACCTTCAGAATCGAGAAAAAAGAATATGAAGTTTTGCGAGGAGTTTCTTTTGACCTCCACGAAAACGAAACGCTGTGCATGGTTGGTGAGTCAGGCTGCGGTAAGAGCGTTACAACTCTTGCTATTATGGATCTTCTCCCCAACAATGGCCGTATCGTTTCCGGCAGCATCAAGTTAAACGGTCAGGAGCTCACAGAGATGTCCAAGAAGGAGCGCAATGCTCTTCGCGGTAAACAGATGGGTATGATCTTCCAGGAACCCATGACCGCATTAAACCCCCTTCTCACCATCGGACGTCAGATGACAGAGAGCCTTATGCTCCACAAGGGTATGAGCAAGAAGGAAGCAAAGCAGACTGCTATAGACTATCTTGAAAAGGTTGGTATAGCAAACCCTGAGGACCGTTTAAAGCAGTATCCCTTCCAGCTCTCGGGCGGACTCCGACAGCGTATTATGATCGCCATGGTCATGGCTGTTCAGCCCAGCCTTCTTATTGCTGACGAGCCCACAACAGCTCTGGACGTTACCATTCAGAAGCAGGTTCTGGTTCTCCTCAATAAGCTGAAAAAAGACGTAAGCACAGGTATCCTGTTTATTACACATGACCTCGGTGTTGTTGCTGAGATCGCAGACCGCGTTATTGTTCTCTATTCAGGACGTAAGGTTGAAGAGGGAACGATTGAGATGATTTTTGCGAAGCCTCAGCATCCTTACACTATCGGCCTTATGAATGCCGTACCCAATGTTGAGCTTGATGACTTTGACATCCAGCCAATTCCCGGTACATTCCCCAACATTACAGAGGATATCGGCGGCTGCCGTTTCCATCCCAGATGTCCTTATGCAACAGAGCGCTGCAAGGCTGAAATTCCTCAGGAAATCGAAATCGAGCCGGGACACTTTGTCTGCTGTCATAAAGTAGAGGAGGAGCGCAGATAATGAGCGATAAAAAGGTTCTTCTTGAGCTGAAAAAGCTCAAAAAATACTTCCCCGTACGCCGCGGTGTCAACATCAAGGCGCTGGAGGACGTTTCGATCTCCATCTACGAGGGCGAAAAGTTCGGCGTTGTAGGTGAGTCAGGCTGCGGTAAGTCTACTCTCGGCCGTGTTATCCTGCAGCTTTATCCCCAGACCAGCGGTGCTACAATTTACTACGGACGCACATTTGATGATATGTGCCCCAAATACTTTGCAAAAGAAGTTGCAAGGCTTTTGGATTATCAGAAAAAAGCAACTGAGTTCTTCCAGAAGTCTCTTGAGATAGACAAGAAGGCAGAAATGCTTGAAAATGAAATAGATGCACTTTCTGCCCGCGGAACAGATTCCGAGGTAAGAAAGGAAGCCAAGCTTGCAAAAAAGCTCAGCATGCTCCAGTTTAAGTCCAAGGAACTGAAAAAGGATGCTTCCCGTCAGCTTCGTGAGGGTTCACGTACTGTCGGTTCGCTGATCCTCTGCAAGGATCTGCCCGCTGTTCAGGAGCTTTTCACAAAGGCTCATAAGGAGACAGCAGAGGCTGCTGCTGTAAATAAGAAATATCATGAGCTTGAGCTTTTATACGCTCAGTCCTGTGTTAACGGGACACCAGATGAGAGCGTTAAGGCTCAGATGGATGCTGTAAAAGAGCAGGTCGAAGACCATGTTGCAAAGGCAAGAGCGTTCCGTCAGGAAGCGTGGGATAAGTACCACGGAAAGGATATCCTTCCCATCACAGAGCGCACTCTTGATCCTGCTTATCAGAAAAAGCTGGACGGCAACTATGAGACAGGTATCAACCTCGGTAAGCTGACAAACAATGAAATGCGTGAGCTTCGCCGTGAGATGCAGATGATTTTCCAGGATCCCGCAGCTTCTCTTGACCCCCGTCAGTCTGTTGGTAAGTCCATCGAGGAAGTTTTTGTTATCAATACAGATTATCCACCTTCAGTCCGCAAGGAAAAAGTCATGGAGCTTCTGGAGCAGGTTGGTCTTAAGCGTGAGCACTATTATTCTTACCCCCACGCTCTGTCAGGCGGACAGAAACAGCGTGTCGGTATTGCCCGTGCTATCGCTCTTGATACAAAGTTTGTTGTTCTTGATGAGTCTGTTTCCGCTCTGGACGTTTCTGTTCAGGCTCAGATCCTCCAGCTTCTCAACGAGCTTTCCGAGAAGAAGCAGCTTACATATTTCTTCATCACCCACGACCTCGGTGTTGTAAAGCACTTCTGTGACAGAATTCTTGTTATGTACCTTGGCTGTGTATGTGAGATCGCAGACAGCGATAAGCTGTTCAAAAATCAGCTTCATCCCTATACAGAGTCTCTGCTTGCTTCTGTTCCCAGACTTAAGATCAATCAGGAGCACTCTACAGAGTCTGTTCTTGAAGGTGACGTTCCCAGCGCAATGAACCCGCCCAAGGGCTGTCCTTTCCACACAAGATGTAATAAGTGCATGGACATCTGCATGAAGGAAAAGCCGCCCATCATTGAGCAGGAGCCCGGACATTTCGTAGCCTGCCACCTGTATAAGTAGTCAAACAAAATACAAGTATTTTGTTTGAGAAGGTTTGCAGCCTGCGGCAGCGCACAGCTGTAAAATATATAAATCGTAATTAAAGTTTAGTGTGAAAAGATTTTCACACTAAACTTGTTTGTGAACAGAAAATTTTTGAACGGAGGAAATTGAAATGGAAACCTCTTTTAACCCCACATATCAGAAATATCCTTCCCAGCGCTATCCCATTTACGCACAACACGGTATGGTAAACGCATCCAGCCCTCAGGCTGCAGCTGCAGGTCTTGAAGTTTTAAGACGCGGCGGCAACGCAATGGACGCAGCTGTTGCAACTGCAGCAGCTCTCACAGTAGTAGAACCCACAGCAAACGGCATCGGTTCTGATGCTTTTGCTCTTGTCTGGTCTGCAAAGGATCAGAAGCTCTATGGACTTAACTCCAGCGGTCCTGCTCCCATGGGCATCTCTATCGACGCCATCAAGGAAGCAGGCAAGGACAACAACGGAAAAATGCCCGTATACGGCTGGACTCCCGTAACTGTTCCCGGTGCGGTCAAGGCATGGAAAGAGCTGAACAACCGCTTCGGCAAGCTCTCTCTGGCTGACGATCTTGCTCCCGCAGTTGCTTACGCACGTGACGGCTACCCCTGCTCTCCCAACCTCGCTCTTATGTGGCAGAGAGCCTACAGCAAGTATAAGCAGACCTGCACAACACCTGAGTTTGACGAGTGGTACAAGACCTTTGTTCCCGATGGAAGAGCCTACGAGGCAGGCGACATTATCAAGCTGCCCAACCACGCAAAGACACTTGAAGAGATCGGCGCAACAAACGCAGAGAGCTTCTATAAGGGCGATATCGCAAAGAAAATCGACGCAGACAGCCGTGAGTTTGGCGGCTACCTGAGATATGAGGACCTTGCAGCATTCGAAGCTAAGTGGGTAGAGCCTATCCGTGTAAACTACCGCGGCTATGAGATCTGCGAAATTCCCCCCAACGGACAGGGCATTGTAGCTCTTATGGCGCTCAACATCCTCAAGGAGTTTGAGTTCAAAGAGAAGGACTGCGTAGAGACATATCACCGCCAGCTTGAGGCTATCAAGATGGCATTTGCAGATGCATTCCACTATGTAACAGACCCTGACCACATGGCTATCGACTATCAGACTCTCCTTGACCCCGCTTACGGCGCTCAGAGAGCAAAAGATATGACCGACAGGGCACAGGTACATACAAACGGAATCCCTCCCAAGAGCGGCACAGTTTACCTCTGCTGCGCAGACGGAGAGGGCAATATGGTATCCTTCATCCAGTCCAACTACATGGGCTTCGGCTCCGGCATCGTAGTCCGCGACACCGGCGTTTCCCTCCAGAACCGCGGCAGCGACTTCTCTCTTGACCCCGAGGCAACAAACTGCCTGAAACCCGGCAAGAGATCTTACCACACAATCATCCCCGGATTTATCCTTAAGGATGGCAAGGCAGTAGGCCCCTTCGGCGTTATGGGCGGCTATATGCAGCCTCAGGGACACCTGCAGGTGGCTATGAACTTCATAGACTTTGGGTTGGATCCCCAGCAGGCGTTGGATGCTCCCAGATGGCAGTGGAACCGTGACAACACAGTAACTGTTGAGACACGTTTTGACATGGAAATGGCAAGACTTCTCCAGCAGAGAGGTCACGATATCCGTCCCGATCTGTCCACTCCCAGCTTCGGCAGAGGACAGATGATCGTCCGTCTTGACAACGGCATCCTCGTGGGCGGCACAGAGTCCAGAACAGACAGCAATATCGCTTGCTACTAAAAGACAGAAACTCCCGTACCTCACAGTACGGGAGTTTTTATTGTGCAAATACCACAAAATCACCTGCATGGATTTATGCATCTGTCCAAATATGAAAAATATTGAAAATAAATGTCACCTTTTGCCCTTTTCGCGACATAAATAAGTATAGAATGAAATTGCGGAGGTGCTGATATGAGACCGAAACTGTCGCTTAAAACTCTATACCGAAGCCCTGTAAGGACAGTTCTGACCTTTATTCTCCTCGTTGCTGTCACGTTTTCTTTTGTGTCGCAGGTATTGGAGTATAGCGTTGCCAAGCGCGAAATGGAGAAAATGGTTGCGCTGTATGACGGAGTTTTGAATGTGTCGCAAAAAACGTTTTCGTCAGGCGAAAGAGATAACCCAGGGTATATTTATGCAGACGAAAGAGTAGAGCAGGGGATGCTGCCTGATGAGATATACCATGAATATACGGCATTAGGCTATGCCCCTATGACAGGGAAAGACATAGAACAGATTTCGTCGCTTCCTTATGTTTCCTATATTAACACGCGTTATACAACCGCGGCTGTCAGCGATTTTCCCAGAATGGACGAGGGGCTTAAATATTATGATTATACAAATATTTGTGTAATAGAGGCTGATGTTAAATTTTTTAATGAAACAAGTAAAATGCTTGTTGTAAGCAATCCTACACTTGTGGGAGGAGAGCCGATAGCTAACAGCAGTTTCGGAGAAGCCGATATTTATATAGCAGGTGAGCCGTCGTTTGTAATTCAAGATAATAGTACAATATTCTATTGGCGCGTGAATGGACGAGCCGTAAGTGCTGCCACCACAGACAGCGTATATACCCGTGAGTATTTGCAGTCTTTAAATGTTGGGGAGCGCTATGTTTTCGTGCTGCGATATGAGGATGAACTGCCAAACCACCCCGATACTTTTACATATTATTTGACAGACCCCTTTATTTACGGACAGTGTGAAGCTATATATCCCTTAAAGGGAGAGCTTGAAAACTATCTTGAAACAGAGAAGTTTGCGCCTTTAAAAGAGTATATCAATATTATAGAAACCGACCAATATACGCTTGATGCGGTCTACACCAAAAATATGAACGCGATCCGTCATTTTGCGGACAAGACCATAGGCATCACGGAAGGCAGAGCGTTAACCGCTGAAGATACGGAAAACGGAAACAACGTCTGCGTAATAAGTCACACTTTGGCAAAGGAATATGAGCTTAAAGTCGGCGACAAAATAACTGTTGATCTTGGAAATAAGCTGTTTTCGTATAACAAGGCTGTTGGCAGCGTTTCGGCTGTCAAGGGCAGACAATCCACCGAATATACAAAAACAGAGCTTGAGATTGTCGGTATATACAAGGATACAAGAAACAAGTATTCAAACTTAGGTGCTACTGAAGATGCGTGGTCATACACCATAAACACAATATTTGTTCCTCAGCATCTTTTGAATGTTGACAAAGCGGAACTCGAAAATCAAAAATACCACTATGGCGAAGTTAGCTTTGTGGTTGAGGATGCATGGAATACTCCGGCTTTCAAAGAAGAGGTAGTACCCGTTTTAAAGGAAATGGGCTATACGGTATATTTTGAAAACGGAAACTTTGAGGATTTTATTCCCGATATACTGGAAATAGAGCGTATTGCATTTATCAAAATCGGCGTTCTTGTGCTGGCTGTACTTGTTGTAACGTGGTTTGTATGTATGCTCTATGTGACGGGCAGAAAACGCGACTACGCAATAATGCGCCTTTTGGGTACAACAAAGGCAAAGAGTGCAGGAACCCTGCTGTTGCCCCTTCTTGTCGTAGCGATAGCTGCGGTAGCTTTGGGAAGTGTTGCCGCGTATATCTACACAACACAAAATATTGCCGACAGCCAATATCTGAAAGCTCTTGGAGATTTCGAGGCTGATACAACTGTTTCGGTATCGGGTATTATTATCTGTGTAATCGGGGAAATCGTTTTGACGCTTATTCTTGCCATGACATTTATCGGCAATATGGGCAGAAAATCTCCCCTTGCTTTAATGCAGGCAAACACTCAAAAACGCCGCAGGCAGAGAAAGAAGAAAAACTGTGCACCCGAACCGTCTGAGCCTGTTGTTCTGGGTGAATGGGAGAGCATAGAACGCCTCATACCCGACGGCAAAAAGCGCACAGGGGAATTTATTTTCCGCTATGTCATAAGACATATCCGCAGAACGACTGGTAAAGCGCTGCTGTTTATACTTATTGCTATTGTACTTATAAATCTTTTGGGACAGCTTCTCATAATGAAAAAATCCTATGAGGAGGTTTTTGTAAATACCAAAGTAGTTTCAAATTTTGCGGGATGCTTGAATTTGGAATATATTGAAAGTCTGCAGGAGTCGGAATACGTAACCGATGTGTATTATCGTCAACGAACCCTTTTGGATATAGACAGAGTTGCAGCTACGGGATTGCCTGCAACAATCAGCAATGATATTTATCTGTATGCCGCGGAGCAAAACATAAGCGGTATGGAGATAACATGGCTCGATGGATATGATGAAACTTCCACTCATAAGCTCGGAAACATTGTGATTATGGGTGAAATGCTTATGGAAGAACGCGGCTGGAAGCTGGGAGATACCATTGAAATTGCAGATTATGGCTACTATGGCAGTGTGGTTTATGATGCGGTTTTTATTTTCCGAAGGGAAACTTTAAATGGAAGTCAATATACAGAGGAAGAAATTATAGAAATTAAGAAGGACGAGATAAATGACAGATATATAAAACACAGCGACGAAATGGTCATTGTAGGCTGCGCTACAGCTGACAACGGTGCGTTTGACAAGCTTATATTCATGCCCGGAAGTCCAAGTCTGGAATTTGGTTACGGCGCACTTTTTATTCCGCCCTCTGTATCGGCAGTACTTGTGGATAACTACAAAGCGGAAGAATACCGCGAGTTTGCACTTGAGCTGTCGGATAACGGAACAGGTGAAGTTGCCTTCATCATGGACACCTCAAAAATAGAAAACGTCCGCAACAATATCGAGCTTATGAACACGCTGTACCCCATAATGATAGCTGCGGTAATGATAATCGGTGCGTTTCTGTGCGGCATGCTCATAGTGCAGAATTCCAAGGACATCGCCATAATGCGAGTTCTGGGAACATCAAAACGCAGGGTAAGGTCAATAATGGTAGTTGAGCACATGATTTTGTGCGTTATCGGCGTTATGGCAGCATCGGCTGTTCTTGCCGCACGCGGAGTTTTGACGGATATGCTGTGGGTAGCAATACTTTACGTCGTGGTGGTGTTCTTTGCATCACTTATCGCATCCTCAATGGCTTCGCGCAAGAATGTACTTGAACTGCTGCAGACAAAAGAATGATAAACAAATCTTAAAAATTTCAAAGTTATTTCTTAAACAACAAATAATCCCCTGTTAAAACAAAAAATGTCGTATCTTGGTATAATTTTTACCGTAGATACGGCATTTTTGCGTTATGAAAGGATCTGATTTTTTGCAAAAGAAAACAGTTGCAGTAGTCTTCGGCGGGTGCTCTCCCGAGTACGGAGTTTCATTGCAGTCTTCATATTCCATTCTTACAAATCTTGACAGGGAGAAATACACCGTCATCCCCGTGGGCATAACACAGGAGGGTGAGTGGTACCGTTACGACGGCGACCTTGAGAATATTTTGAACGACACATGGTCAAAGGACAAGGAAAATTTAACAAGTGTCGTTATTTCTCAGAACCGAAGCATCCACGGTATGCTGGAGTTTCGCTGCGGTGTGACCTTTGCGGTCCGCATTGACCTTGCTTTTCCCGTACTCCACGGCAAAAACGGTGAGGACGGAACTGTGCAGGGCGTATTTGAAACCGCGGGAATACCTGTTGTGGGCTGCGGAATATTGGCATCCGCTCTCTGCATGGACAAGGACAGAGCGCACAAGCTGGCAGAAAGTGCAGGTGCTGCTGTTCCAAAAGCGGTAACGATTCGATCTTTTGAGGAAACGGATGTAAAAAAACTTACGGAGGGTCTTAAATATCCCCTGTTTGTAAAGCCTGTCAAAGCGGGTTCATCCTTCGGAATAACAAAGGTCTTTGAGGAAAGTGAACTTGAAGACGCGGTGACCTTTGCGTTTTACTATGACGATACGGTCATCGTCGAGGAAAATATTGACGGCTTTGAGGTTGGCTGTGCTGTTTTGGGAACAGATGAGCTGACAATTGGCCGCGTTGACGAAATAGAGCTTCAAAGCGGATTTTTCGATTTTAAGGAGAAATACACCCTTGAGACATCGAAGATCCACATGCCCGCGCGAATAGATGCCGAAACTGAACAGAGAATAAGGGATACAGCCGCGGTTATTTACAGAGCTCTCGGCTGCTCAGGCTTTGCTAGGGTTGATATGTTCTTAACGCCCGACGGGGAGATAGTGTTCAACGAGGTCAACACCATTCCCGGATGTACATCGCATAGCCGTTACCCCAACATGATGAAGGGGATAGGCATTGAGTTCGGTGAGCTTCTGGACAGACTTTTAGGATCGTATGCCGATGAATGAGCGAAAAGATTTCGGGCGGATAGACATATTCCGCATTGCGGCGGCTGTCATGGTGGTGGCGATACACACCTACCCCTTTGCGGACGTGAGCAGAACTCTTGATTTTGTGTTTACCCATGTGATCTGCCGTGTGGCTGTGCCGTTTTTCTTTATGACCTCGGGCTTTTTTCTGATTTCACATTATGCGGAAAATGGAAAAAAACTGACGGAATTCGTTAAAAAGACACTTATTATCTATGCTGTGTCCATAGCTGTATATATTCCGATAAACATTTACAGCGGATATTTCGGTGGCGATACAAACTTCCTGCAGGACATTATTTTTAACGGAACGATGTATCACCTGTGGTATCTGCCTGCATCTGTAATGGGCGCCTGCATCGCATGGTTTTTGGTGAGAAGGCTTGACTACGGATGGGCGATAGCCATATCTGCGGTTTTGTATGCTCTAGGTCTTCTCGGCGACAGCTACTATGGCGTTGCAGAAAGTGTCGGCGTTTTGAAAACTGTGTATGATGCTCTTTTCCGCGTGTTTGAGTACACACGAAATGGTCTGTTTTTCGCCCCGATTTTCTTCGTCCTCGGCGGCTTTGCCGCTGAAAAACGCTGCTACGGCAAGGGTGCGGAAAAGCTGCTGTTTGTGCTGTTTTTGGATCTGATGATCGGTGAGGGACTTCTGCTTAATATGTTCGGAAATCAGCGCCATGACAGTATGTACATTTTCCTTGTGCCGGCGGTTTGGTATCTGTTCATGCTGCTTTTAAAGGGAGAAAGCAGACGCAGAAAGACTTTGACCAGGGCAGCGCTTGTGATGTACATAGTTCATCCGATGGTAATAGTGGGTGTTCGGCTTGCTGGAAAAATATTCGGACTTGAAGGTCTGCTTGTTGAGAATAATCTTGTGCACTTTTTAGCCGTTACGGTAATATCTGCGATATTTGCAATCTTGTGGGCTGAGCTTATACCTTCACGCAGAAAAGAAAAGCATCTTCGCGCGTGGAAGGAGATAGACTTATCGGCGCTGCGGCATAATGCGCAGGCGCTGCAGGGAATGTGCAGAAGCGGATGTGAGCTTATGGCTGTGGTGAAGGCAGATGCCTATGGGCACGGAGCTTATGATGTGTCCGTTTGCCTTGAAAAAAGCGGAGTAAATGCGTTTGCGGTGGCGACCATAGATGAGGGCATCGACCTTCGTAAATCCGGCATACGCAGTGACATTCTCATTTTGGGATATACGGAGCATAAAAGGGCAGGGGAGCTTCGCAAATACAGACTCACCCAGACCGTTGTCAGCTATGAGCATGCGAAAGCACTTGACAATGAAAATAAGGCGATAGACGTGCACATAAAAATAGACACGGGTATGCACCGCCTGGGATTTGACGCCGGCGACATTGAGGGCATAATGAAGTGCTTTGAGATGAAAAATCTCAATGTGACGGGAGTTTTCAGCCATCTCTGCGTATCGGATGAATCAAGCGTTGAAAGCGACAGCTTTACAAGAGGGCAGATAAGCGCCTTTAAACGTGTAGTCGGTGAGATAAAGAAAAATAACGCGACTGATATTAAAACGCATCTCCAGAGCAGCTACGGGCTGTTAAACTACCCGGACATTGAGTGTGACTATGTGAGAGCAGGTATCGCCCTGTACGGAGTGTACAGCAGCGAACATGATATGCCTCGCCATGAGGCGGATATTCTGCCCGTTTTGAAGCTGAAAGCGAAAGTGGTACAGCTGAAATCTCTCGCATCGGGGGAGACTGCAGGCTACGGCAGGTGCTACAGAGCGGAAAAACCTGTGACAATAGCAGATGTGTCCATCGGCTATGCAGACGGCGTTCCGAGAAATTTCTGCGGAGATGTGATGATAAACGGCAAAGCAGCACCGGTTGTTGGCCGCATCTGCATGGATCAGCTGTCTGTGGACGTGACGGATATTCCCGATGCCTCTGTCGGCGATACGGTAACGCTCATAGGAGACGGCGTGACCGCGGAAATGATGGCGGAAAATACCGCAACTATTACAAACGAGCTCTTGAGCCGCATGGGCAAAAGACTTGAAACTGTTATCAAATAACGAAAGCTCCCGTACTGCGAAGTACGGGAGTTTTTGCATAACAGGGAATTAAAGCAATATAAATTTACCGTGAGGTGATTTATATGAAAATCAAGTGGAAAAAGCTTCTGATATGTATTGCTGTACCTATCACTGTTGGGGCGCTGTCGGCGCTTTTGACCCGTGACAGCATGAGTATGTTTGAAGCGATAAACAAGCCGAAGCTGTCGCCGCAGGGATGGCTTTTTCCTGTTGTGTGGACGATTTTATATGTTTTTATGGGAATAGCGTCATACATAGTGTTGCAGTCTGACGACCCGTTAAAAAGAAATGCCCTTGGTTTTTACGCGCTGCAGCTGGTTTTCAATTTCTTTTGGTCCATAATATTTTTTAATCTGGAAACATACCTGCTTGCTTTTATATGGCTTTTAATACTGTGGGTTTTGATACTTGTGACCATGCTGAAATTTTACAGAATCAGCGAAAGGGCAGGAGACCTTATGCTGCCGTATCTGTTGTGGGTGACTTTTGCGGCATATCTCAATTACGGGATTTATCTTTTGAACTGAAAAAGCATCCCATAGGGGATGCTTTTTTACAGAAACTGGCGCATATCCTTTGAAAGCTGCTCTTCAAGTCCGATAAGACGCTTTGTGATGTCCTTTGAGTTTTCATCGGCGGCTTTGTACTGGTTTAAATATTTGCTCAGGGATTTAACGCCCATGTCGCAGCCGTCTATCATAAGGTCTGCGATAGTCTTGTCGGAATAGTTAAGAGACATTTTTACGTTTGTCTTTACCCATGACATGCCCTTTGCCATGGGACTGGGTTCTTTGCCGTCGTCGTGATATTTGTCAAGAAAAGACTGTATCTCATATTTAAGCTTCAGATGCTCGTTTTTGCAGTCTGTCAGATATTTTGAAAGGCGCTTGCTGTCGGCATATTCAAGTACGTCATCGATGGAGGTGACGCCCATTTTAATGCCTGCGTCACATTCACGGTAAAGCTTTATGGTATCCTGCTCGATCATTTTATCATCTCCTCACAGGTGAGTGTTCCCGAAAAACATCGAAATATCCAAACTGCGCATGTATTCATAACGATATTGAATTGGCAAAATTTTAGGGCACGTGATATAATTTAAAATACCAAAAAGTATTTGACTTTGAAAAAAATACTGGTATTCTATAATATAGGTAATTGCGTAAAAATTAAGTAATTATTAAATGCAAATTTTGAAAGGAGCATACACATAATGTTTGAACTTAAGCCCGTATCTGACAGAGTTCAGAAGATCCGTCAGAAGTATCGTACAACAAGACCCCGTATCGATATCAACCGTTACCGTCTTGTTACTGAGTTCTACATGAACAACCCCCAGCTCACAGGTATTCTGAAGAGAGCTAAGAACCTCCGCAACATCTTCGAGAACCTTCCCGTTCTTATCAACGAGGATGAAGTTATCGTTGGTTGGGTAGGTACTTCCTACCGCTGCTGCGCTCTCTACCCCGAGACATCCTTCAACTGGTTTATGAAGGAGCTTCGCGCAGGTACTATTCCTCTCCGTGAGCAGGATCCCTATGACATCGATCCCGAAGACGAAAAGTACGTTCTCGAGACAGGTGATTTCTGGGATAAGAACCAGATGTCCGCTATCGTTGACGAGTACATGCCCCGTTATCACCGTGACAACATGATCGGCAACGGCGTTCTCTTCTTCGGCGCTAAGGACAACTGCCAGTCTCCTGTTGGTCACTTCGTTGCTAACTTCTGGAACGCAACACAGAAGGGCTTCGGCGCTATCCGTGACGAGGCAAGAGATTACATGGCAAAGCTTGAAGAGGAAGGCCTCCAGGGCGACACAATCTTCAAGTACAACTTCTACCGTGCAATCGACATCGTTTGCCAGGGTATCATCAACTGGTCCAAGAGATACGCACGTGAGGCAGAGCGCCTTGCTGCTATCGAAGAGAACCCCGAGCGTAAGGCTGAGCTTCTCCGCATGGCCGACACTCTCGACTGGATCATGGAGCACCCCTGCCGTAACTTCCACGACGCAGTACAGTGCATCTACCTCTATCAGATGGGTATGATCCTTGACGGTCAGCTCCACGGTATCTCCTACGGCCGTGTTGACCAGTACCTCGGTCACTACTATGAGCAGGATATTGCTAACGGCACAATCACTCCCGAGTACGCTCAGGAAATCCTTGACCTCTTCTACCTCAAGGTCGCAGAGTGCAACAAGGTTTGGTCCGAAGGCGCAACAAAGTCCGGTCCGGGCTACACATCCGGTCAGCTTATGACTCTCGGCGGCGTAGATGCAGAAGGCAACGATGCAACTAACCCCGTAACATACATGATGCTCCAGTCCTCTGCTCGTCTCGTTCTCCACGATCCTCCGCAGGCTCTCCGTATCCACGAGGGTACACCCGACGAGCTGTGGGAAGCAGCTATCGAGTGCACAAAGAAGGCAGGCGGCGTTCCCACATTCGAGTCTGACCGCGTAATCATTCCCGCTCTCATGAAGAGAGGTCTGCCCCTTGAAGTTGCTCGTAACTACTGCCTCCACGGCTGTGTTGAGCCCGGCGTAGGCGGCTACGAGTGGTGCCAGCCCGGCGGTACAGGTACAGAGTCTTACCTCAACATCGCTAACGCATTCCTCCTCGCTATCAACAATGGTATCAACCCCATGAGATGGCCCGGCATGGAAGAAGCACCCTCCAAGCAGACAGGTCCTGCAACAGGTTACCTCTATGAGATGACAAGCATGGATCAGGTTCTCGAGGCTGTTAAGACACAATTCGACTTCTTCTGTAAGTGGCAGTGCGCTTGCATCAACGCTTGGGAATCCATGAGCTCCTTCCACATGAACCTGCCCATGATCTCCGCTACAATGGACGGCTGCATGGACAACGGTAAGGACGTACAGTGCGGCGGCGCTCGTTACAACTCCACAGGTAACTCCTGCATCGGTCTTGGTAACGTTGCTGACTCCCTCAACATCATCAACTACCTCTGCTTCGAGACAAAGAAGTGCACAACACGTGAGCTCTATGATGCTATCATGAACAACTGGGAAGGCTACGAAGAGCTTCGCCAGATCATCAACGGTGAAGTTCCCCGTTACGGCAACGGCATCGCTTCCGCTGACCAGTTCGTTGAGTTCACAGCTCATACATACGCTGAAGCTATCAACAGACACACAGGTCCCAGAGGCGGCTTCTCTGCAGGCTGCTACCCTGTAACAGCTAACGTTATCTTCGGTTGGTTCACATGGACAACACCCGACGGACGTAAGGTCGGCGATCCTCTGACAGACGGTATCTCCAACGTTCAGGGTATGGACAAGAACGGTCCTGTTTCCTTCCTGAACTCTGTTCTGAACTTCGACCAGTCTCTGTATGGCAACGGCACACTGTGCAACATGAAGTTCCACCCCACATCCCTCCGCGGTGCAGAAGGCAACATGAAGCTTCGCTCCATCATGGAGACATACTTCGAAGAGGGCGGCATGGAGCTCCAGCTCAACATCGTTTCCAGCGACACTCTGAGAGACGCTCAGAAGCATCCTGAAAACTACAAGGATCTCGTTGTCCGTGTTGCAGGCTTCTCCGCTTACTTCGTAGAAGTATTCAAGGGCTGCCAGGACGACCTTATCGCAAGAACTGAGCTTGCTCTGTAAAATTCCCCAAAGAGAGAGTTTTAACATGGAAGAAAAAGTATTAACCGGTAAATTATACGATATCCAGGGCTTTTCCGTTCAGGACGGCCCTGGTATCAGAACAACAGCATTTCTGAAGGGATGTCCCTTAAGATGCCCCTGGTGCCACAGCCCTGAGTCCCAGTCTTATGAGGATCAGCTCAGCTGGATCAGCATGAGATGTCAGGGTGTAGACGCTTGCGACTCCAGATGCATCAAGGCTTGTCCCAAGGGTGCTATTGAGCTGGGCGGCACAAGACTTGACGCAAAGACCATGGAAGAGCTGCAGATCATCCACGTTAACCGTGATCTCTGCGACAACTGCGGTAAGTGCGCTGAAGTCTGCCATCCTCAGGCTCTCTACATCTGCGGCAAGGACTACACAGTTGAAGAGCTGGTACAGCGCCTTCTTCAGGACAGAAAGTTCTTCAAGATGGGCGGCGGTGTAACCATCTCCGGCGGCGAATGTCTCACTCAGCCTGAGTTTACATATCAGGTTTTGAAGAGACTTAAGGAAGAGGGCATCAATACTGCTGTTGATACAACGGGTTTCTGCAAGTGGGAGATCATCGAGAGAATCCTTCCTTACACAGACCTGTTCCTGTATGACCTCAAGCACATGGACAGCGAAAAGCACAAGGCTGTTGTAGCTGTTCCCAACGAACCTATTCTTGAAAACGCAAGAAAGATCGCCGCAGCAGGCGGAAAGATGCAGGTAAGAATCCCTGTTATCCCCATGTTCAACCACGATGAGGAGAACATCCGCAAGACTGCAGAGTTCTGTAAGGAGCTTGGAGATGCTGTTACAGTTATCCAGCTGCTGCCTTACCACAACATGGGCGTATCCAAGTACATGCGTATCAGCGATAAGCCCGTTGCTGAGGCAACACCTCCTTCCGATGCTTATATGCAGAAGCTGAAGGGCATTATGGAAGAGTACGGCCTGCCCGTAACAATTCACTAAATATGAAAAACTGCGATGCTGATGCATCGCAGTTTTTTGTTTGTAATGCGGGCGGATATTGAATCCGCCCCTACGAACTGTCAGTACAGTTTTGCGGAATTATTGTAGGGGACGGTGTCTCGACGTCCCGTGTATAAATTCGGGCAACCATGCGGCGTGTTTGTAGGGAACGGATTTATCCGTTCCGCATAGCGGCGTGGATAAATCCACGCCCTACGGCGGTGAAATGAGGTGTTGCGGCGTGTTTGTAGGGACAGACGTCCTCGACTGTCCGCGCTGAGAAATCATCGACGCATTTAAACGGGCGACCACAGGTCGCCCCTACGAACTGTCAGCACGTTTTGCAGCGAATTTGTAGGGGACGATGCCTACATCGTCCCGTGTATAAATTCGGGCAACCATGCGGCGTGGTTGTAGGGAACGGATTTATCCGTTCCGTCGTTGTCAGCAATCAACCGCCAAACATCATGTGACCTGCAATTTTGCCTGTCATTGTTAATATTACAACAATTACGGCGACGATTAGTGTGATTATCCAATTTTTATAGAATTGTGTATGTTTCCTATGGAAGAAACCGTATATGAGCATAGCGACAGCAAGGATAACAAGAAGCCAACTGCCAATCAGCAATATGTTATAAACAAACTGAGGAACTTTAATCCAATTCATGCGAAATATATATGATATATCTTTCATGAGAGTTCTCCTGTCACTATTCCGTTACCTTTTTCCTTATTTCCATCCAATAATGGGGCGTGTTAAGATCCAGCGTTACGCTGTCAATGCCGAGATCTATATCAAATCCGAAATTCTGCGCCAGAATCTCGATTTCTCCGTAGTTTGAGATACTTGCGGTCTGTGATGTGAAAGTCAGATTTGAGCCGAGCAACGTTGCCATGTCATATCCGTCACGACCTTTGTCATCGCCGACATAGTCGATGCTTGCGGAAACGGGCATGACTGCACTGACGGTAACGCTTTCACCTGCAGGGATTGTGACGTCAAACTCGAAATAAATAACTCTGCCGTGGTTTTTAACCTCTGCGATAATGAGGTCGAGGTCACACCAATCGTAACGGGATACGTTCTCTCCCAAAGGTCCGTATGTGGTTATAAGCTCTGCGGTGAGATTCAGCAGAAGCTGGGTATCATAGTCTGCGCTGTCCTCGCTGAGGATACCATACAGAAATTCGCCCAAGGTAGTCTCGTAGCGTGTTATGGTGCAGCCGAGGTCGTCAAGTTCTTCGCCCTTGTCGCATCCACCGTCTTTGTAGCCCTGAATTGTGTACACGCCTATGTCATCACCAACGACAACGAGGTATGCATCCTGCGGATGCTGGAATCTTGGATCTGCGTTAGGACGGTACTCGATAGCGCCGTTGTGATGGGCAGAGTACCCTGTCTCGGTGTCTCTTGTTCCGCCGTTAAAACCGTAAGAGAGAACCGAGGTCTTGTCATAATCAATGTAGAATGACATCTGCAGCGTGGGATTTTCTGCATCTTCATTTGTTGTATAGACATAGTCATGCATTTTATACACAACAACGGGAATGTCCAAAGAGGGGAAGCTGTCAAAAGCGCATTTTTGATATGTTCCGTCGGAAAGGCGCTGTGCAACGCCCTCAAATGAGTCCAGAGGACGGAGGTTGTCGGTGCCGTATTCCTGATTTTCTCCGCCCCAAACGCCCATGAAACCGCCAATGTAGGGACCTGCGTTTATAGTGGCGTCAATTATTTCTCCATCAACAGAAATCTCGGGGTAATCTTCAGAACGGCTTATTGTGCCCATAAAGGGGTAATAGGCTTTTACGGTGACATCTTCGCTTGTGTGGTTTGTCAGAACATAGCTGTCTGTGACTATTGCTTTGCTGTCGTAATGTGTATAGGTGTAGATTTCGCCTGTGCCGTCGTCAAAGCTCTCCTCGTAGGGGATATAGGGTGAAAAGTCAAAATCCACATTTCGCTCTGCTGTGATGCTGCTGTTTTCCTCGGCGAGGGTGAGGGGAAGGCGCGGACCCTCGTAAGCCATGTAAACAAGATCGTGGTCAGCTCCGCCGCCGGCTTTACCGCCCATGCCCATATTTCTGAAAAAGCCGATGCCGATGATGAGAATTATGCAGGCTGCCGTGAGAGCCTTTGCCCATGCGGGAAATCTTACGACCTTGCTCTTTGCGTCTTTTACAAATTTGTCCTCGGTGCTGCCGATTACGTCAAGAATATCGTCGGAATTCATCAAAAACCCTCCTTTTCAAGGTGCGCTTTAAGGCGCTGTCTTGTGCGGTAGAGCATGGAGCGCACTTTGCTCTCGGTGAAGTGCGTTGATTTTGCAATTGAAGATATGGGCTCTAAGTACCAGTACCGCAGCAGGAAAACTCTGCGCTCTGTGGTGGTAAGGGTGTAGACAAAGCGGTCATAGCACTCCTGTAATTCATGGAGCTCTGCCATCCTCTCAGGGTCAGAGCCTGCGGGGATACAGTCTTTAAGCTCATCAAGACATGGCTCAAGCTGTCCGCCGCCGCGTTTTTCCGCTGTCTTATACCGCCAGCGGTCAATTGAAAGGCGGCGTGTTATCTTGCCCAAAAATATCTGCAGAGCATTTGGTCTGTGAGGCGGCATACTGTTCCACGCGCCCATGTATGTGTCGTTTACGCACTCGTCCGCATCTTCGTTGTTTGTGAGAATGTTATATGCGATGCTGCGGCAGTAAGTGCCGTATTTTTTGTCTGTCTCGGAAATCGCCTGCTCATTTCTCGCCCAATACAGGTCGATTATGCTGTTGTCTTCCATGTCAGAACCTCCCTTCACCTATATAGTCGTAAAATTTTAAGGTTTGTTGCACATTTTTAACAAAAATCGGAAATAAATTTCTACATGTAGTCATGTTTCGCGTGAAGTATGCTGTCTGCTATAATTATAACATATAAATACTTAGAAAGGAGCGTTGTCGATGACTCAGAGCACGATAGCCATTGGAATTATTATTTGTTTGTTTATACTGTACCTTGTTGATGTTTTCCCTGTCGCCGTTACTACCATGCTTGGTATGGTTGCTATGGTGTTTGCCGGAGTGCTCAGCTTTTCTGAGGCGTTTAACAGCTTTGCGAATTCCTCGGTCATGCTGGTTATTGGCATGATCATAATCGTTGACGCGCTTTTAGAGTCTGGCATTGGTGGTAAGTTCGGACGTGTGCTGTCGCGAATGGTTGGAAGTCATGAGCGCACATTTGTTATTGTTATGTTCCTTTCTGCGGCTGTTATATCAGGCTTTATGACCAATGCGCCGCTGGTGGCTATGTATATGTCATTCATCGCTGCAATTGCAGATGCGTCAGACGGGCAGCTTACAAAGAAAAACAGCTATATGCCTGTTGCCATGGGTGCGTTGATTGGCGGTACCGGTACTCTTATCGGAAGTACTGCACCGCTGCTGGCAAATAATGTTCTGCAGCAGTATGGTGTAAAGACGATGAATTTCTTTACCCCTATGCCTATAGCGCTTAGTATAATCGTTGTGGTGGCGATATGCTACCGTCTGTTCCTGTATAAGAAGCAGGCAAAATGGTTTGATTTTGAAGAGGTCAAGGATGAGGATGAAAAGGCGATAAACGATGTGCCGTTGGATAAGCGCAGAGCCGTGATTTCCGGCGCTGTATTTGTTATCTGTGTTCTGCTGTTTATCATTGATCCATTCGGATGGGATGTCGGACTTGTTGCTGTGTCGGGTGCGCTGGTGCTTATCATGACAAAGTGTATAGACGGCAAAAAGGCACTTAAAAATATGCAATGGTCAGCTGTAGTCACGTTGGGCGCAGCTCTTGCTATCGCAACAGGTTTTGTTAAGTCGGGGGCAGGTGAGGTCATAATCAACTGGCTTATCAATGTGCTTGGAACATGGGTGACAAATCCCGTTGTACTCGTGACTGTATTTCTGCTCGCAGGTTATATTCTGTCCCTTTTTATGGCGAATGGATCGCTGGTTTCCATGCTGGCAGCTATAGCCGTCCCCCTTGCCATGGAATCAGGTTGTGATCCTATGCCTGTTGCTCTTTCGTGTGTTTTTGGCGCGAGCCTTGCCATGGCGACGCCTGTAGCATCCACCTCCATTACCATGGTTGAGGTGGCAGGTTACCGATTTAAAGACTATTTCCGCGTCGGCGGTCTTGTGGGGGTTATCGGACTTATCACAACATGGGTAGCGCTTGTGCTGATATACGGACTAATATAAAACTAAACGCCGAAGTGGAAACACTTCGGCGTCTTTTATCAGTCCATCAAAGCTTTATAAGTGCATCGGTGGCGTCTTCAATGTAGTTTTCCTGCCACTTTTCAATTACGGCTCTCATCACTTTTTGATGAGCAGCCGCAAAGCAGAAGGCAAAGGATAAGAAGTAAACTAAAAGCCTATTTATATTGCACCTCAATCCAAAAATCTTGAATAGCCCTCGAAGCAGTCGAGACAGAGCTTTTTGCCGCCCTGAAGGCGAATAAAGTTTTCGGAGGTCTTTTCACCGCAGTTTTCGCAGTAAACTGAGTTGAAAATCTTTGCTTTTACGGGCAGAACATCAACTGTCTCCTTGACGTCAAACAGCTCATGATAGTCGCCGTGCATCAGCTTCTCCATGCGTTCTTCACGGGATAATTCGGGCATCTCACGCAGCACGAGACGGACAGATTTTCCGCTTTTGCGGTTAAAAATGCTGAAAGCCTGTTTGCCGCGCATTTTTATAAGAAGATTGCCTTTTCCCAAAGAGCAGCCCAGCATGACCTGAATGGCGTCAACTCCGCAGGCGTCGTTTTCCGTTATGCAGACGATGTCTTCGTCCTGTGATTTTTCAATATTCAAAAGCTCACGGGCGTAAAGGGCAGCCTGATAGCCGATTGCAAGTCCGCCGCACTCATGTCCGTGAAATTCAACGCATTTTTTCCACATAAATATCACCTCTTGGAATTAATTATAAGTTCACAAAATGCTTATTTCAAGTTCAAAATTGTTGATTATAGTGCACCGTAACAGGGAATACTGATTGCGGAGGGATTTTAGAATGAAGATTACTGAGTTTTTCGGAAAATTGCTGCGAAGGTTATTTATACAGCTGTTTTAGTGGACATCTCCTGTAAGATAGTGTACAATCAGTATATACATGAATCTTACAGGAGGTTAAACAAAATGGCAGAGCTTATTAAAAATGACGTTATAAATGCTATTATGGAAAGACGCAGCGTGAGAGGCTATACAAGCGAACCCCTTACCGAGGATGAGCTTTACACTCTCTTACAATGCGGTCTTTGGGCACCTTCGGGAAGAAATGACCAGACAACAATGTTTTCCGTTGTACAGGACGATGAGCTGATGCAGAGACTTCACAACGAGGCTCTTGGTGATGCTCCCTTCAAGTGCTTCTACTACGGCGCTCCCTGCGTTATCTTCCTTTTCGACAAGGCAGGCAACAAGTGGTCCGTTGCCAATGCATCTCTCGCTATTGAGAATATGCATATAGCGGCTCACTCTCTCGGACTTGCTTCCATTATTCTCGGCTGTATCAAGGATTATATGCTCTCTGAAAAGGGAGAAGAGTGGAAGAAGATTCTGGGAATCCCCGAGGATTACGATTTTGTCCTCGCCCTTGCGGTAGGACATCCCACCGATGACGGCAAGGTATTCCCCAGAGACGAAAAGAATATCGTATACGTAAAATAAAGCAAAAATGCGAGGCTGATGCCTCGCATTTTTTATGCCTGAAACTGTTCTGTAAAGGATTTTAAGTCTGTGTATATCCAACCGTCTATACCTGCGTTTTTTGCACCCTCGATGTTCTTGGGGTTGTCGTCAATCATAACGCAGTTATCGGCTGTCTCGCCAAGTCTTTGAAGCATGATGTTATATATCTCCGTACCCGGCTTTGCGGTTTTTACATCAGAGGAGATGACGATATGCTCAAAATACTTGTAAAGATCGTGCTTTGCGAGAAGTCTGTGCAGAAACTCCGCAGGAGCGTTTGAGAGGAGCACCACGCGATGTTTTGTGCGCAGGTCTTCTATGACGGGGATGATGTTCTTGTCAATCACAGCGAGCTCCAGCCAGCCATTCAGCGCTTCCTGAGCTGTGGTGCCTGTTGCAGCAGCAAGGCACTCAAACATTTCACTCTCGGAAATATCACCCACGTCTGCTTTGCCCACAATGTCTGCCTTGACGGCGACGGATTCTTCGGCGGTGAAATAGCGCTCAAGCCAAAACGGCGCTATCTCGGAGCAGATGACACCGAAAAAGTCAAAAATCAGTACTTTTTTGTTTTTCATGGCTGTCACCTCAGACTAACAGGATCTTGCCGGGATAGCGTGTCTGCATATCCTCAAGAATGGGATTTTTGTTGGAAATAAGAGTGAAGTCGTCTGCAAAAGAGGCGATCTGGTGGTCGAGGACAATGTTTACCTTTGAGTCGTCGCATATCATGATACGCTTTTTTGAGTTGTCAAATGCAAGCTTTTTGCCGATGATCTCTGTGTTTGCATGAGTGGTAAGACCTGCAGCTTCGGATATTCCGTTTGCACCGATGATTGCAAGATCATAGCCGCCCAGTACTTTGGGAAGCTCTTCGAGGTCATTGTGCTCATCGCTGTAGGGGATTATAGCCTGAGTTGCAGGGCGGACATAGCCGCCGGGGATGTAGAGATGTACGGCGGAGGAGTCATCGTCAAAGCCCATGTGAACGCAGCAGGCGGAGATAAGGTCTGCGTGGTTAACGGAAGGGGTAACGAGTGTCAGGTTTGTAAGTGTGTGCATCTTGATGCGCTTGCACAGGATGTTTATGACCTGCTCTGAGGTGGAGCCTGCGTCTATGTACACCTTCATGCCGCTTTTAACATGGCTTGCCGCTTTTCTGGCGATGTTTATCTTCTCCTCACGGTTGAGCTCGGCTTTCCATTGAGAGTGCTCCTCTACAAGATAGAGCTCATAGCCGTCGTAAGACAGACCGGGGATCATGTTGCGCTGAATAATGTGTCCCAAAAGCTCTTCAAACTCATCGGGAGAGTTTATGTCATTTGACTGGATGAATACCTTTTCATAAAGCTCGTCGATGGAGATGGGGTTCTCTTTTCTATGGGGGAAGATTGTTGTGCGGACGATTGAGGCGATAGAGGTGATAAGCTCCTCTGCCTTGCTGATGGTCTGCGTGATATTTACAGGGGCAGGAGTCTGCATGCGGCTTAAGTCCTCGCAGATAAGGGAGAAAAGATTTGCCGTAAGCTGATCTGCGGCGGTTTTAAGACCGAACTCCGTGTAGTCGTAGACCTGAATGTTTTTGCGGTCCACAAGGTCAGGAAAGTATGAGAACACATCGTCTCCTTCAGAGCGCAGGAACACGGGCAGAACAAAGCTTCTCTTCAGCTCGCGCTCGTGCTCGAGCGCCCAGCGAAGCTCGTTCTGAACCCAGGGAGAGCGCCCAGCGAGCTCATTTATGAAAACTACAACGTAGTCCACTTCTGTTTTGATGGCTGTTTCAAAGGTGGGGGTAAGCTTGTCTCCCCAGATAAGGTTGCCCTCGTCCAGCCATGTGGATATGTTGGCGGGGAGATATTTGATAAGGTTTTTTACTGTGGGTTTAAACTGGCTTGCGTGACTTAAGAAGATCTTCAAAACGGTGTCCTCCTGTCTATAGTATTACGCCGCCTATAATACAGACTTGGTGAGATAAGCATACATATACTTTCTTATCTCACCGTACCTAAGGCGGCGTTTTGATATTTAAAGCTTGATTCTGGGATTTATATATCTGCCCTTGCCCTGAGTTTTGTTCTTGTAGTTTATCGCCTCGTTGGGGCAGCGGTGGAGACAGCCAAAGCACAGGTCGCAATTCTGCTCTGTCCACACAGCTTTTCCGTCAATGACCTTTACGGAAGAAGTGGGGCAGATACTCTCGCAAAGACCGCAGCCGACGCACTTGTCGTTTGAGGAGAAATCAGAGGTGGGACGGCGGTTTGCGTAGCCCTTGCCTGCGATAAGGGAGATGAATTTACTGCCCTTGCCCTCATAACGGTTTAAGTCTCCGCTCTGTCTGTGGGAGAGGTTGTAAATAATATCGTCCAATATTATATCGGAGTTTGACAGTATCTCCTCGGCTTCGCTTTCTGTTGGAACGGCATCGAGGAAGGGAATGTAGTTATCTACCATGGGCAGACCGAACATAGCCGACACAGGGAAGAGCTTGTTAAATGTCCTCAGAGCACTGCCTGTTGTTGCACCGCATGTGGCGACGGCAAAGGAGTATACTTCGCGGTCGGTGTTTATCTTAAGCTTACGGGCAAAGTCCTGAACGGTCATGGGAACTGTGTAGCAGTATACGGGGAATACAAAACCGACTATCTCGCCAACTGCAGGTGTAAACTCAAAGGTCTCGTTTTTTACGCAATCTGCAATTGAGACGAGTTCTCCTCCTGCCACTGCGAGAAGCTTTTCGGCAGCATATTTGCTGTTGCCGGTACCTGAATAATAAAATACCATAATTTCCTCCGAAAATCTGTATCTGTATTAAGAACAATATAAACCCAAATTCTATGCGTGTCTACAAAAATACGTCAGTTCTCTGTTTTTATGCGCATAGCCTCCACAAGTGCTGCATATCTGCCTGACTTTGCCATGAGCTCATCGTGGGTGCCTCGCTCGACGATTTTACCGTGGTCTACGACTAAAATCATATCTGCATGGCGGATGGTTGACAGACGGTGGGCAATGATGAAGGATGTTCTTCCTTCAAGAATGTGAGAAATTGCATTCTGAATAAGAAGCTCTGTCTCGGTGTCGATACTGGAGGTCGCCTCGTCAAGAACGAAAATAGGCGGATCTGCAATAACTGCACGGGCGAAGGAGACAAGCTGCTTTTCACCTGTTGAAAGTCTGTCGCCGCCCTCACCGACGTGGGCGCTGTATCCGCCGGGGAGGTGTGAGGCAACGGTATCTGCAGATACCATTTTTGCCGCTCTTTCAACATCCTCACCCGTTGCATCAAGTCTGCCGTAGCGGATATTCTCTGCAAGTGTGCCCGAGAAAAGGTGAGGATCCTGCAGAACATAGCCTAAAGAGGAGTGGAGCCAAAGCTGGCTTCGCTCTTTTGCGTCTCGACCGTCTATGAGTATCTGACCTTGAGTAGGCTCATAGAAGCGGCAGGCAAGGTTTACAAGAGTTGATTTGCCTGCGCCTGTCTCACCGACAATAGCGACGGTAGTTCCTGCGGGGACATGGAGATTGAAGTCCTCAAGAACATATTCATCGCTGTCTGGATATCTGAACCATACATTCTTAAACTCGACTTCGCCGCGAACAGGCTCCCAGTTTTCTCTCTTGGGCTCAAAGGATGTGCCGTATTTCTCAATCACTTCGGGAGTGTCTGTAACTGTGCAGGGCTCGTTTAACAGGTTATTTACGCGCTCGACGCAAACCTGGGCTGTGTTAAGGTCTGTAAATACGTGAGCTACCTCGACGATGGGGTTGACTATGGCAACGGCGTAGGTTATGAATGCGGAAAGTGTTGAATATTCCATGCCGCCGAAAATAACGTCGCGTCCGCCGATGTCCAGAACTGCCGCAACGGCGATAGAGCCGACAAAAGTAACAAGGGGCAGCATAACAGCCGTGAGGGTGGAGGAGCGGATGGATTGCTTATACATATCGGCTGTATAGCCTGAAAACTCTGCGCAGTTCTGATCTTCAATAACAAGAGTTTTGGAAGCCTTTGCGCCTGTGATTCCCTCGTTATATGCGCCTGTGATCTGAGAGTTTATGTGGCGAACCTTGCGGTTTACCACAAGGATCTTGCTCTGGAAATACCATGTGGCAACTCCGACGATTGGTATGAGCAGAAGAAGTATTGCTGCAAGCTTCGGAGCTAAGATGAACATGCTGATGTAAGCGGATATGATATAGATAAAGTTCCAAAGGAAGTTCAGAATACCCCATGCGATAACACCGCTTATACGGTCCGTGTCGGACATGACACGGGCGAGAAGATAGCCGACGGATGAATTTGAGAAGAAGGAGAGGGAGAGCTTCTGCAGATGTACAAAGCAGTCTCTCTTCATAAAGCAGCCAAGCTTTATTTCTAAAACAAGGGCATTGCGGCAGTAGATGATAACTGCGATGCCGCCGATGATGATTGCTGCGGCGTATGCGAATATGAACCAGCCGATGCCCTCTACCGTTCCGTCCGTTACAAAGTGCTTTACGGCATAGTTTGTAAACAGGGGATAGATAGACTCCGAAACAGAGGAGACTATCATGAACAGAAGAACGATGACAGCCAGCTTTTTTGTGTCTTTAAGATAGGGGAGAACTATCTTCCATGCACGCAGATTGAACTTGGTTTTTTCTTCCACGGTCAGTTCTCCTCCTTTCTGTCAAGTCCTGCCTGTATCTCGTAAATGCGGCGGTAGATGCTGTCCTTTTCCATAAGCTCGTGGTGAGAGCCCAGCTCCGCACACTTGCCGTCTTCAAGGACCAGTATCTTGTCCGCCTGCATAAGGGTGCTTATGCGGTGAGATATGATGATAACTGTGGAATTGCCTGTGCCCTCACGAAGGGCAGAACGTATCTGAGCGTCTGTCTCCATATCGAGGTTTGACATGGAGTCGTCAAATACCATGATGGGACTTTTGAGCATAAGGGTTCTCGCCATGGCAACGCGCTGCTTCTGACCGCCTGAGAGTGTTACGCCGCGCTCACCGACTATTGTGTCGTAGCCTTCTGTGAAGGATATGATGTCCTTGTCTACTGCGGCAATTTTTGCGCTTTCGCGTACTTTTTCAAGGTCTCCTGTTTTGGAGGCAATGTCAATATTTTCCATAATGGTCTTGGAGAAGAGGAAGGGCTCCTGCAGGACAAGACCGACATTTTTGCGAAGGTGGGGAAGGCTTATCTCTTTAATATCAACACCGCCAATCTCAATGCTGCCGCCGTTTTCGGGGAGATCGTAAAGACGGTTGAGAACATAGGTGAGGGTGGATTTGCCGCTTCCCGTGCCGCCTAAGATGCCGAAGGTGGAGCCTGCCGGAATAGTGAAGGATAAGTCTTTCAAAACGTTTCGTCCGTCATAAGAGAAGGTGACGTTTTTAAAGGTGATATCGCGGTCCATGGGAGGAGTTTTTGCGCCTTCGGGCTCTTTCTCGGGCTCTGCGTCAAAAATCTCATTGATACGCTGGAGGGCAACGCCTGTTTTACTCATATCGGATACGACTCTGCCCAACTGGCGCACAGGGCCTGCGATGGTCTGAGTGTAGCTTATGAAAATGAGCATGTCGCCTAAAGTTATCTCGCCTTTTGCCGCGAAAAATGCGCCTGCAGAGACAACGGCAAGGAGCTGGAGCGCGGATACGATATCGCCCAGACCCCAGTAGATGCCCATGGTGTAGCCGAGGCTTGTCCAGCTGTTGGAGTAAATGTCGCACTTTTCATCAAAGGTATCTATCTCATATCTCTCGCGGCCGAATGCACGGACAACGCGGACACCTGTAAGGTTTTCCTGTACCTTTACCATAAGGTCGCCCTCTGCCTCGTCGCAATGGAGGAACTTTTTGGCGATCTGTCTGAAGAAAACCATGGTGTAGCCTAAAATGATGGGGACAAAGATGCCGCAGACAACAGCCATTTTCACATCGAGACGGAACATCATGATAAATGCGATGATGAGGAGAACTACAGTTCTTACGACCTCGATAAGCTGCTGGGAGACGAATCGCTTTGTTGTCTCAACGTCAGAGGTGCAGCGCTGAATTATATCGCCTGTCTGCGTCTCTGTGTGCCATGAGAAGGGGAGATGCTGAACATGGGCAAAGAGGCTGTCTCTCAGTTTTCGTGTAAAGCGCTCTGTTCCGTGGGCAAGAGTTTTACGGGAGATAAAGTTGAATACTCCCGAGATAACTGCGCAGATACCTACGGCAATGGCACAGATGATGAAGTTTTTCAGAAGTCCGTCTCTGCCGCCGAGAGAGTCAACCAGATTCTGCAGAATGTCAGGAATGACTTTTTCGTGGGTGCCGATGACAGAGTCAACGGTGTAGCCCACGACCTGGGGCAGCAGGAAGCTGAAAAGTATGCTTACAGCCGATGTTATAAGCGCAATAACAAACAGACCGTAAGAGCCGCGCATGGTGCGCAGCAGAAGCTTTGTCAGAGTGTTTTTCTTTTTCATGTTTTCCTCCGCGGAAAGTTTTAATTTTTAAACAACATTATACCATCTAATTTACATTATTTAAATATAAATTTATGCAACTGAGGCTTAAAGCGGTGCAATTACGTGTAAAAACAGAGCGTTTTGACAGCTTGGCATATTAAAACTATTATAGAAGGTGAGGTTTTGGATATTTTCCAAACCTTATTTTGTTATATGAAAGGAGATTTGCTCTATGAGCTATACACAGATCGGCGTAAAGGTCGAAGATCAGACGCTGAAAGTGACAAACGTGCCGAAGCTGGCATCAGGCGGAGTTGATGTGGTGCAGGTGTGCGCTGAGTTTGATGCCATGTGGGACGGTTTTGAGAAGACTGCGGTGTTTTATAAAAAGCTCGGCGCGGTTTACCATGTGGCAATGGATGAGAATAACTGCGCGGTTGTGCCCTGTGAAGTGATGAAGACCAAGGGCGCATTTTATTTTGGTATTTTCGGTGAAAACGGTGACGGTGCAGTACGCACAACAGAGGTTGCCGCCATTGATGTTGTACAGGGGGCTGCCATCGAGAACGAGGCGGGATATGAGCCCACACCTGATATTTACGCGGAAATACTGGCTGCTGCGAAAAATGCGGAAAAAATCGCACAGAGCGTGCGTGATGATGCTGACGCCGGAATGTTCGGCGGAGGCACGGGAAAGCTGCCGACAGCTCTTCCCAATCCCAATGAACTGACGATCAACAGAATAAGCTATGACGGCTCAAAAGCGGTAAATATTGACCTGATGAACTGGAGAGGTGAATGGGACACCAATACAGGATATAACACAGGTGATGTGGTGAGATATCTTGAAGCCCTGTATATTTGTCTTGATAAAAATACTCCCACAGGTGAGATCCCCGGCATAAGCGAAAGCTGGGAGCTGCTCACAGAGAAGTGCGGCTTTGACGCATCTGTATACTACACCAAACCTGAGATTGATGTCATCATGGGCAGCTACATAAACGATATTGACGCCCTTGTTGGAGGTGACAGCTAATGGCAACTGCTGAAAGTGTAAAGTCAAAAATACAGGGACTTATTGATACAGCAAACGAAGCAACAGGCGGTACGGATACCGATTTGACAGCGGCTGTAAAAACGCTTGTTGCGGGATTTGGACAAGGCGGCAGCGGTGCTTTTGAGGTTACAGAGGGAACTATAACACCAACAAGCAACACACAGACCTTGAGAATACCTTGGGATAAGGACACACTACCTCTGTTCTATGTGTGCATCCGCCCTGACCTTGACACCTATGTTACACCCGACAATCCTGCTACGACCATCATACTCGGCGGTATAGTGAACTTCTGCTGCGGATATACAAGAAACTCAGCTTCTGTGACAACTCAAAATATTGCTCTGAAATTTACTGCGACTACAGATTATACAGGATATACCGCGTCCCATTCATCTTTCAGCTATGAGATATTGGATGCTGAAGGACTGCTGGCATACAGCAACAGTGCCAGCTACAAATGGAGTGCTGACACGACCTATAAATACTATATCGTTGACAGAGCTGTTTGAGGAGGTTAATTAATACATAAATAAAGTATAAAATTAATGAATTATAAATGTTCTTTTTTGATTGATTGTGGTATAATTTCCTCTAAATGAAATTTATGGAGGTAATTTGCTTTGGCAAAGGTTTTCAAAACAAGTGAAAACAGCCTGAACAGAGTTCTCCCGAGAATAGAGGCAGCGCCGGAGGTCGGCCTTACATCCGTCGAGGCGAGGGAGAGATTTGAAAACGGCTATGCAAATGAAATGCCCGAGACCGCCACAAAAACGGTTGGACAGATCATTATCAGCAATCTTTTTACTTACTTTAACCTTATATTCTGCGTTCTTGCGGTGTTCATACTTCTTGTTGGCTCATACAATGACCTTATGTTCCTGCCCGTTGTGTTTATAAATGCGGCAATCGGTATCATACAGGAGCTGCGTTCAAAAAGAGTTACGGACAAGCTGTCGCTGGTTAATGCACCGAAGGCAACCCTCGTGCGCGACGGTCAGCTTGTGACACTTCCCACAAATGAGGCTGTCCGTGATGATATCGCTTACTTTACGGCAGGCAACCAGATCTATGCCGATGCTATGGTAGTAGAGGGCACCGTACAGGTAAATGAGGCACTTGTAACAGGTGAGCAGGACGAGATAACAAAGCTTCCCGGAGACACACTTTTATCTGGCAGCTTTGTGGTTTCGGGAGAATGTGCTGCGCGCCTTGAAAAGGTGGGCGCTGAGTCCTTTGTTGCTCAGCTTACAAACGAGGCAAAAAAGCGCAAGAGCAAAAAATCCTCAGAGATGCTTGCCGCGCTCAACCGCCTTTTGAAAATCATAGGCATACTTATCATCCCGCTTGGTATAATCATGTTCATTCAGCAGACACAGATCCTGCAGCGAACAGTTAAAGAAAGCGTAGTGTCCACAGTCGGCGCCCTTATCGGTATGATACCTGAAGGACTGTTCCTTCTTGTCAGCGTTGCCCTTGTTGTGAGCATAATGCGCCTTGCGCAGAAGAAAACACTGGTTCATGAGATGGGCTGTATCGAGACCCTTGCCCGTGTTGATGTCCTCTGTGTAGACAAGACAGGCACTATAACCGAAAGTGAAATGAACGTCCGTGGCATAGTTCCTGTTGACGAGACCTTTGACGAAGAGAAAATCGGTGCAATTATGGCTGATTACATCGGCTGCATGGGCGGAGACAATGACACCATGGCTGCTCTGCGCCGCTACTTCACAGGTGAGCCCAAGCGAAAGGCACAGACGGTCATGCAGTTTTCCTCCTCCGTCAAATACGGCGGCGTAAGCTTTGCAGGGGGAGAGACTTATCTTCTCGGCGCTCCCGAGATGATTCTTCTGGGAGACTATGACACTTACAGAGAGACTATTGAAAAGTATTCTTCCGAAGGCTGCCGAGTTCTGCTTCTTGCCAGATATTACGGCGACCTTGAGAAAAAGGGCATAAACGGCAGGGCAAAGCCTGTATCTCTCATACTTTTGACAAACCGCATAAGACCTGATGCTCCGCCGACCTTCGCCTTCTTCAAAAAGCAGGGCGTTAAGATAATGGTCATTTCGGGTGATAATCCCGTAACCGTTTCCCGCGTTGCCATGGAGGCAGGCATTGACGATGCGGACAAGTATATCGATGCAAACCTCCTTACAACGGAGCGAAAGATAAAGAAAGCCATTAATGAATATACGGTTTTCGGCAGAGTTACTCCCGAGAAAAAGCGCAAGCTTGTGCAGGCACTTAAAAAGGCAGGACACACGGTTGCCATGACAGGTGACGGCGTAAACGATATTCTCGCCATGAAGGACGCGGATTGCAGTATCGCAATGGCATCCGGCAGCGAGGTGGCATCTCAGGTTGCGCAGCTTGTTCTGATGGACTCCAAATTCTCGTCCATGCCCGCTGTCGTTATGGAGGGACGCCGCGTTATAAATAACATTGAGCGAAGCGCATCACTGTTTCTGGTAAAAAATATGTTCTCGTTCCTGCTGTCTATCGTGACACTCATTTTCGCGCTGACATATCCTCTTGCGCCCTCCCAGCTTACCCTTGTAAACATGACAACCATTGGAATCCCGTCCTTTATTCTGGCGATGGAGTTTAACAAGGATATTGTCCGAGGAAAATTTTTGAGAAGCGTTTTATCCCGAGCGATGCCTGCAGGCGTTACGGACTTTATTGTGATTCTGGCTGCTGTGCTTATCTGCACAAAGGTGGGTATCTCCGAGGCGGAGCTTTCCACAATGTCTGCTCTTATCATGGGCTTTGTAGGCTTTATGATGGTATTCCAGACCTGCAGACCCTTTAACCTTATAAGACGTCTGCTGTTCGGTGCAGTTGTGGTGATATTTATCCTTGGCAGCATTATTTTTCCCGGCCTGTTCAGCATTTCGCCTCTGACGGGTAAGGCATGGCTCATTACGGCAGGTCTGATGGCAGCATCTGTTCCTATTATGATACTGCTGACACAGTTGTCTTATCTGCTTGGAGTCAAGCGTCCGCCTTCGCTGTTTCGCCGCGCAAAGAAAGAAACACACTCTTGATTTTGCGTGCGTAATATGATACTTTGTCTATAGTTAATTATATTGCTCAGGCTAAGGAGAAAGAAAAATGGCAAAGAAAAATAAAGAGTACTCACCCAGCGATAAAGCGCGTCAGTTTACTTTGGGCTCCATCGCCCGTGTGGGTGCATGTGCTTATCTTGTATACATCATCATAAGCCTTATAAAAGGTGCAATGTCAGGCGATGCAGGCATGCCCATCCCCGTGCTCATAATAATTATTGCGATCTTCACACTTGTGGGCGCATATCTTATGGTTGCGATTATCAAAGAGGTTATCCGAGGTATCAAAAATAAAGATTACAGTATGCATAAGTACTATGAAGAAGAGCTGACAGCTCAGGGACTTAAGTATAACTCCAAGGGTGAGCTTGTTCCCATCGACACTCCTGATGATGACGATGACGACGAGGATGAAGAGACTGAGGAAGAATACGAAGAAGAGTTCGAGGAAGAGTATTCCGACGAAGAGGAAGAGTCTGCTTCCGACGAAGAATAATCACAATTGATGCGGTGACCCCTGCGGTCACCGCATTTTTGAGGTAGAGACTTATGGCAGAGCTTAAGAAAAATGAAATACACAGAGCGGTTATAACAGGCTATTCCTCTGAAGGCGCAGGCGTATGCAGAATTGACGGACGTGCTGTCTTTGTCAAGGGCGCGCTATCGGGTGAGGAGATAGATGTGCGCATTTTGAAGGCAACTAAAACCGCAGTTTACGGAAAGATTGAAAATATCGTCACCGCTTCTCCCGAGAGATGTGTACCCGAGTGCGGAACCTTTGCAAAGTGCGGCGGATGCGCTCTTATGCACATGACTTATGAAGAGGAGCTGCGTTTTAAGAAGGAAAAGGTCGATGCAGCCATAAAGCGCATCGGCGGGATCGATATGCCCACAGAGTGCATTAACGGAGCGCCAAGTGTGTGTGGTTACCGCAACAAGGCTATCTATGCCGTTTCAGATGTATCGGGAAAGCCCGTTACAGGTTTTTTCCGCCAGCACACTCATGATGTTATTGAGACAGAGCGGTGCCTTATCCAGTCAGAATATTCCGACAGAGCAGCTTTGGCTGTAAGGCAGTGGATGGCGGAGTGCCGCGTTCCCGCTTACAACGAAAAGACAGGCAGCGGTGCTGTACGCCATGTGTTCTCCCGCTATGCCTTCGGTACGCATCAGGGACAGGTCACGGTTGTTTCCGCAAAAAACAAGCTGCCCGACACTGAAAGGGTTATTGCCCTTATTTTAGAAAGCTGCCCCGAGACAAAGAGCATTGTTCTCAACGTGAACAAGACCCGCGGCAACACAGTTTTGGCAGGTGAATTTTTCACAATATGGGGCGAGGGTTATATCGAGGAGATCCTGTGCGGACTTAAATTCCGCTTGTCTCCCAGATCTTTCCTGCAGATAAACCCCGTGCAGGCTGAAAAGCTGTACGACAAGGCGATTGAATATGCCGAGCTTACGGGTAGTGAGACGGTTATTGACCTGTACTGCGGAACAGGTACGATCACGCTGTGTTTAGCAAAAAAAGCGGGCAGAGTAATCGGAGCTGAAATCGTGGATGCAGCCATTGTTGACGCAAAGGAAAACGCAAAGCGAAACGAAGTAAACAATGCTGAGTTTATCTGCGCAGACGCATCCGAGGCGGCAAAGTATCTTAAGGACAGCGGCATAAAGCCCGATGTTTTAGTCGTTGACCCGCCGAGAAAGGGACTTGCACCTGATGTTATAGACTCTATAGCGGAGATGAGCCCCAAGAGAGTAGTTTATGTATCCTGTGACCCGTCAACACTTGCGCGGGATCTAAAAATTTTTGCGGAAAAGGGATACATTATGCAAAGGGGCGAGGCTTTTGATCTCTTCCCGAGAACGTACCATGTTGAGACAGTATGTCAGCTTTTGAGGGTGTAAGAAAGGACTGTAAATATGGGATGGTTTTTCTCTAATTTTCATGTCTGCAAAACAGCAGAGTTTTCAAAAGCAGATTTTGAAGCTTACCTTACGGAGCTTTTTGAGAAGCAAGGATTTGTCTCCGTAGGAACTTCTGAAGATGCAGATTTATCTGTTTCTGTTTTTGATATTGACAGAAAGTGGATTTCTGTGTGTTCTGACGGAGTTGATTTTTATACAAAAGAATCCGTTAGAGACATTTGCGAGCCAATTTCGAAGCGCTTCAATACCGATGTTTTGACAGTTTCGTGTTTTGATAGCGATTGCCTGTTGCTTAACCTTATTAATCACCGTGATGGAGTCAAGGCGTGTGCAAAAGTCGGTCGTTATCCTGAAATAAAGCAGCGTTCAACTCCAGCAAAATGGAAGGGAATCGTTGAGAATATTCCAAAGTTTAAAAGTGTGCTTAGTAAGGATTATGTTTTTGCGGAAGAGGCGTTGGAAGAGATTTCTCCGATGTTGGAGCTTGCTTCAAAGCAGGGGTATTTTTGCACTGAACTGATATTGGAAAATGAATTTGCGGAAGGGGTAAACACATTTTATTTCACCGTTCCCGATACAGTGCAAAAGGCTGAGCCGCCACTACTCACAATGCCAACGTATGACCTTATGCCATGTGAGATTGGCAAAAACAGTTTTATTAGTGCGGTAAATAAAGGCGGGAAATCCTGTGGTGTTGCCATTGCTTTCTCCGGAAACTATGTTGAAAATGAAGATATATATTTCCGTGATGTACAATTTGAATACTTTTTTGATCGCCATCCAAGAGCTACAATTCCTCTTCAGCTTGAAAAACGGCAGACACAAGACGGACAGTGGATATATTACGCAGAGATTCCGCAGTTTCAAATTCCGGGAAAGGTAAAGGACGGACTTCCGTTTCGTAAGGCTCTTGTGGAAGAATTTAAACGAAAATTTGGAATTCGATTTACGCCTGAAGGAGACAGTAGGAAACTGTTGGATATTACGCTCCATTTTATACCGCTGAAAAACCCTAATGGGCAATGTACTTGGTGCGTTTGGTTTCCCCGTGGAAGCAAAAAAGCGTTTATTGAAAAATATAACCAAACATGGAGTAAACGTGGAAGCAGTAGTGTCAAGTTGCTGAAATTTGAAGATTTTGATATCGATGAATAGCAGAGAAGTGAATGTAAGTGGTTAAATCATAAAAAGGAGAAACCATGGGATATTATGGTATAAACAGTTTTAGTTATTCACTCATACTTCCCTATAAGAAGCGGGTGAGAAACCAGCTTATCTTATTCAAGCGGGGTGCCGAGGCAGGGGAAAAGATTAATGTAGATTCAGATGCTTTGGCGCAGCTTTTTCTGATAGACGCGGACAATATCGACGGCGAGTTTTACACCGAAGAGGATCTTTTGATAGTAAATCCCATTCTGGATGCATATTACAGCGGCGAAAATATGTACATTGAGTTGAGTGCAGACGATGCTGAGGTGTTCATTGACCTTGCCATGAAGAGAAGACTCACTCTTGAGCAAAATGAGAAACTGGCAGTAAAGCTTGCGGAGCATTACAACAAAACTACAAATAATGAGCTTCTGCTTATTCGGATAGACCATTTTCGCGAGGTCTGCAGAAGTATTGATACACCTGCGCAATGAGGTATTGATGTGAAAAACATTTACGACAACAAAGGCTTTTTTGAAGCTTATGCGAATATGCCCCGAAGCCGTGACGGACTTACACAGGCTGGGGAATGGGAGCTGTTAAAATCCCTGTTTCCCGATGTGAGCGGCAAAAAGCTCCTTGACTTAGGCTGTGGCTACGGCTGGCATTGCAAATATGCTGCACAGCAGGGGGCAGAGGCTGTACTTGGCATCGACCAAAGCGAAAACATGATAGCTGAGGCAAAGCACAGACACCCAGATGAAAGAATTACATATCGCGTGTGCGCTCTGCAGGATTATGAATACCCCGCGGATGATTTCGATGTTGTGGTTTCAAACCTCGTTTTGCACTATGTTGAAGATTTAAGCTCGGTGTACAAAAATGTGCACAAAACCCTCAAAAAAGACGGAGTGTTCCTCGTTAACATCGAACACCCTGTTTTTACGGCAGGTGTAAATCAAAGCTGGATAATGAAGGACGATGCGCCCCTTTATTGGCCTGTGGATAATTATTACTATCCCGGTGAGCGAGTGACAGACTTTTTGGGGCATGCTGTGACCAAACAGCACCACACGCTGACGCAGATTTTAAACGGACTTATCGAAAGTGGATTTGCTATCGAAGCGGTACATGAGGTGGAGCCGCCCATTGAGTGGCGTGATGTAATGCCGGAGGAAATGCGCCGACCTATGATGCTCATAGTAAAGGCGAGAAAGCAGGCGTAATATGGCGGAAATTCAGATCAGATTGATTTCGAAAGAAAACGCAGCTGATATAAATATTAAAAACGAGCCTTTTGCCATTTTCGGACGGATGGTGCCGTCTTACAAAAACGGTGAGTGGAGTTACTCTGTTCGGAAAAGCGGAACTGTGGGCAGCGATGTTTTCCCTGATGAAAACTACGATTTTGACGAAATGGAAAATGAATATATTTTCATCGGCGCTTATGAAGACGAAAGATGCATTGGTCTGGCGATTTTGCAGAAACAATGGTACAAATACGTCTACCTGCACGATCTGAAAGTGAACAGCGCATTCCGCGGACAGCACATCGGAACAATGCTTATAGATAAAGCCTGTGAATGTGCAAAGGAAATGGGATACAGCGGCGTGTGGACCATAGGACAGGACAACAATCTCGGTGCGTGTCTGTTTTATATTAAAAGCGGATTTCGTATCGGCGGTTTGGACACAGAAGGTTATAACGGCACGAAGCTCGAGGGCACTTCTGACATCCGTTTTTATAAAGATATATAAGGTGAAAATATGAAAAAGAGATTACTTGCGGTAAGACCCATAAGCAGAAACTACATAGACAGCTATCATGTTACATTTGCAGGCTCTTTTGCCGAGGCGGAGAGAATGATGAACGTTGAATATTTTGATGTGCTCGACCTGCCTGCCGACAATGAAAAGCGGCTTTTTGACTTTTTGAAAAAATACAAGGGCAGATTTGCCGTCTGCATCCACGGCGAGGATGATACAGAAAGGTTTATTGAATTAAGAGACAAAATCCATGACATGGGATTTGAGTTCCTATTATAAGCATAAAAGGCAAAATGCGGCGGAATGTTTATTCTGCCGCATTTTATTATATTTTGTTATCGCTATTTGAAAGAAGCTGTGGTATGATAAAAACTGGAAAAATAGGTTTGAGTGGTGAATGCCTTGAAAGCTGTAATTTTTGATATGGACGGCGTAATTTTTGACTCCGAAAGAGCAGTTTACGACGGCTGGCGTGAACTTGCGGAAAAATATGGCTTTGAAAACCTTGATACGCCGTACTGTAAGTGCGTCGGCGTAAATTACGAGACCACAAGACAGATATTTCTGGACTTCTACGGCGAGAATTTTCCTTTTGAGAGGTACAGCCGTGAGCAGTCTGAAAATTACCACAAAAAGTATGACGGCGGCAGGCTGCCCTTAAAAGCGGGAGTTTTTGAGCTGCTGGAATACTTAAAAGGCGAGGGGTACTTTACCGCCGTGGCATCCTCCACAAGAAGCGCGGTTGTTGTGCGGCAGATAAAGGATGCGGGTCTTTCAAAATATTTCGAACGCATAATCGGCGGCGATATGGTGCAAAAAAGCAAACCCGAGCCCGATATTTTTATTAAAGCGGTTGAAGGGCTTGAGTTTGAGAATATTTACGTTATTGAAGATTCTTTCAATGGCATACGGGCAGCCGATGCGGCGGGATTTATTCCCATAATGGTGCCCGACATGATAGAGCCTGACGATGAGATGAAGCATAAGGCGAGGGTAATTCTACCCGACCTTTTGGCTGTTATAGAATTTTTACGAGGTGCAAAATGAAACAGAACAGAGTTGAAAAAGTACTTTCAAATATGCAGGAAATGGGTCTTGAGCAGATTCTCATAACAGACCCCGTGTCCATATTTTATCTTACGGGAAGTCTCACAGATCCGGGAGAGCGTTTTTACGCGCTGAATATGGACAAAAACGGTGAGTGCCGCCTTTTTGCCAACAATCTGTTCTCCATTCCTGAGATTGACGGTCTTGAGGTTATTTATCACTCCGACGCGGTCAGCTTTATGCCTCAGCTGGAGAAGTATATCGACAAGACAAAGCCCCTTGGCGTTGACAAAAATTTAAATGCAAAATTTCTCATTCCCATGATGGAATGCTCCTTTGCGGAAAGCTTTAAACTGGCGTCCACCTGCGTTGACAGCGCAAGAGCTGCCAAAGATGAGGAAGAGCGTGAGCTTATGCGCGCAGCTTCACGCATAAACGACGCCGCCATGGCGCGCTTTCGCGGACTTATAAAAGAGGGGATAACCGAGCGGGAGCTGGCTTCACAGATAGAGGGCATTTACAAAGAGCTGGGTGCTGACGGCTGCTCCTTTGAGCCTATCGTAGGCTTCGGTGCAAACACCATTGACGGTCATCACGTGCCCGATGACACGGTTTTGAAAGAGGGCGATGCGGTGCTTCTGGATGTGGGCTGCAAAAAGGACATGTACTGCGCCGATATGACCCGTGTTTTCTTCTATAAGCGGGAGCCTGACGACGAGGTAAAGAAGATATATGCCCTTGCTAAAGAGGCAACGGAGACGGCAGAGAGCGTATGCGCACCGGGCGCAGTTTTTGCGGACATTGACAGAGCTGCCAGAAGCATAATCGAAAACGCAGGCTACGGACACACATTTGTCCATAGAGCGGGACACTTTATCGGTCTTGAAGTCCACGATTTCGGTGATGTCTCCGCATTAAACCACACACAGGCGGTTCCTGGAAATATTTTCTCCATTGAGCCCAGTATTTTTGCTGCAGGCAAGGCAAAGGTCTATATTGAGGACCTTGTTCTCATAACCGAGAACGGAAAAGAGATTCTGAACAAGTACAGCCACGACCTCGACGTGGTTGAGTGATTTTCGAAAGGATAGATATTATGGCAAAGAATGCTGCCATGGGCAACGGTTGTACCGTATATAAAAAATGCGGAGGCTGTCAGCTGCAGAATATGACTTATGAAGATCAACTGCGCTATAAGCAGTCCAAGATGATTGGACTTTTGGGCAAGTTCGGTCATGTAAACAATATAATCGGCATGGAAAATCCTCTCCACTATCGCTGTAAGGTGCAGGCTGCCTTTTCAAGAGACAGAAGCGGCATAATTTCGGGCGTTTACCAGTCATCATCCCACCGCATTGTGCCTATCGACTCCTGTATGATCGAGGATGAGAATGCCGATGCAATTATCGTAACTATCAGAAAGCTTATGACCTCTTTCAAGATGAAACCCTTTGACGAGGTTTCAATGAAGGGGTTTCTGCGCCATGTGCTCATCCGAAAGGGTTATTACACAGGGCAGATTATGGTTGTCATGGTCACGGGAACAGAGGAATTTCCCAACTGCCGCAGCTTTATAAATGCCCTTGTGGGAAGACACCCCGAGATTACAACTATTGTCCAGAACGTAAACGGCAAGTTTACAAGCCTTGTTTTAGGTGAAAAGAGCATTGTTTTATACGGCGACGGCAATATTGAAGATGAGATTTTAGATTGCACCTTCCGCATTTCTCCCAAATCTTTTTATCAGGTAAATCCCCAGATGACAACGGTGCTTTACTCAAAGGCTGTTGAGTATATGGGGCTTACAGGCAAGGAAACCGTTGTGGACACCTATTGCGGAACGGGTACTATCGGCATTATCGCATCAAAAAAGGCGAAGAATGTTATCGGTGTTGAGCTGAACGCCGATGCTGTAAAGGATGCCAAGTGGAACGCAAAGCGCAACAATGCGGAAAATACATCCTTCTATACAGGTGACGCCAGCGAGTTTATGGTGGACATGGCAAGAGCCGGCATGCGTGCCGATGTTGTCATCATGGACCCGCCGCGAGCAGGTAGTGATCTTCGCTTTATGCGCTCTGCCGTGAAGCTCAATCCCAACAAAATCGTTTACGTCTCCTGCAACCCCGAGACGCTGGCGAGAGATCTCGGCTATTTCACAAAGCACGGCTACCGCGCAAAGCGCATCCAGCCTGTTGATATGTTCCCTCACACAAACCATTGCGAATGCGTCGTTCAGCTTGTGAGAGTTAAGGAGCGGTAATTATTACTTCAGAAGAAGAAAAGAGGATGAATATGACAGAGGGCGAGCTTCAGAAGTTTAAAGAAAGACTGATAAGCCTTCGTGAGAATATCGTGGGATATGAAAACGTATTTGGGTTCGTATTGCGTGAATATCATGAGGTCATTGGCAACGATCCTTTTGCATTTTCTGATTTTTTGCACAAAAGCTCGGGAAGAGTGCTTGCGTGGTATGAGAATGTACGGGAAATGCTGGTGTCGGGCATGGCTGAACATATGAAATACGTCGATACAATGCATGTTTGCATTGGCTCTGTGGAGAAGTTTGACGGATATATCCGAAATACCGACAAGCAAATGGAAGAGCTGCACAGAGCAGTTCTGTCTGCCTGTGATAAATTTGAAAATGCAAATGCCCACGGAAATGCTGTGAGAATTGAAGCTGAAGCAGACTGGGAAAATGTGTTTATGGGTATCTTCACGGCTGTCGGTGAAGATTGCAGACAGATTTGCGGATGTATTTCGGCGTGCATAGACGAATATACAAAGGTAATTGCACAGATTAAAAATTTAAATATAGGGTGATATTATGATTTTATCAGATAAGACCATAAAGAAAATGCTTGAGGAAAAGACACTTGTTGTAACTCCCGTAACGGAAGATCAGATACAGCCTGCAAGTGTGGACATTCGTCTCGGAAAAACCTTCAGCGTTGTTGAGGACTCATCCACAGGCATAATAACCATGGAAAACGAAATAGGCTATAAGCGCATCGAGACAGATACATATCTGCTTTTACCGGGTCAGTTTGTTCTGGCAACCACCATGGAGTATTTTGAACTGCCCGATGACCTTACCGCTTTTGTTGAAGGACGCAGTTCCTTAGGCAGAATGGGTCTTTTTATTCAGAACGCAGGCTGGGTAGACCCCGGCTTTAAGGGCGAAATTACCCTTGAACTGTACAATGCCAACAGATGTGCCATTGAGCTTAAGGCGGGCAGGCGTGTAGGTCAGCTTGTATTTGCAAAGATGGACGATGCAGCAGAAAATCCCTATAACGGCAAATATCAGGGACAGACAGGTGCAACAGGCTCAAGAGTTTATATGGATACAGACGTGTAAATTGCACTTGTTTGAAAATTTAAAATTATATTAGTAATAACGAAGGGGGATAAATTATGTTATTCGGTAACCGGGAGTTTGCTGCGGCTGCGCAGGCGGCACAGGAAGCTGTCCGGGATCCGTCCAATTTCCATTGGGCGATACTTACATTGTTCGCACTTGTTCTCATTACATACTGCAACGAGATAAAAGCAAAAAACTACGCTGCCGTTGCCTGTGCGCTGGGACTTTACAGCATCCATTGGCTGTATGAAATCGCAAATGCGGTTATCTGCCACCTGACAGGCTACGCACTCTGGACAGTTTCGCCCGAGAGCACAAGCTTTATCCTGCTCATCGGCGTAAGTGCGGAGCTTTCTCTCATGTTCTCCGTTGCGGGCTTTACCTGCAAGCTTCTGCCTGAGGATAAGAACAAGAAGATACTGGGCATCAACAACCGCTGGTTCTTCGGCGTTGGATTTGCGCTGTTTTGCTCCGTGTTTGAGATTTTCCTTGCATGGACTCCTGCTTTTATCTGGGTTTACCCCTGGTGGGGCGCAATACCCGTATTCATAACAACCTACATTCCGTTCTTCGTGGGCGCATATAAAATCTACGACCTTGAGCCGAAAAAGCAGATCAAGGTCGTGGGAACTCTTATGGCGATAAATATCCTGCTGCTGGTAGTTCTGATACCGCTGGGGGTTATTTAATCGGGACGTCGAGGCGCCGTCCCCTACGAGCGTTGATGCGTGAAGTTACAAATCTGTCGTAGGGGCGACCTGTGATCGCCCGCGGGCGGATAATATCCGCCCCTACAAAGGTAATTGAAAGGCAGACTGAAATGAGAAAATATAATAATAACCTATTTTGGACCGGTGTCCTGATGAATATATTTGCAAATGTAATTTTCTTTGTGGCGGTTGTACTTTGTATCGCAGGTATTTGGAATAAAAACTCTCTGTATATAGGCTTGGTTCTGTTGGTAGTCGACGTTATTGCTGCGTTTATTAAACAGCTGCGCATAAAGAATACCGTAGAAACAAGTACAAATCCCAACTTCGAGAAATGGGCTGAAATCATGTCGAAGGATAATTGGAGAGAAGAAATGGGCAATGCTGTTGACAACAAGATAAAGGAACGCCAAGAAAAAGAAGATACGGATGATTGTGAGCAATAATCAAAAATACACGCAAAGCGGTGATACCCTATGAAAAAATTCAAAGAAATATTTCAGGACAACAAAATAGTAAAAATGTTCCTGCTGTCCATTCTTGTGACAGGTCTGTCTTACGGACTTTACAAGGGCATGCTGGATAACTTCCTTGCAGAAGTTGTAATGATGGGCGAAATGGACAGGGGCGTAACGGAATTTTTCCGTGAGCTGCCGGGAATTCTGCTGGTGTTCATACTGGCTGTGTTCTATATGCTCTCAGCGGAGACGATGTACAAAGCGGGTGCTGTTATCATGCTTATCGGTATGGCGATGCACGCAGCCCTGCCGCCCACAAAGGTGCTGACAACTCTCGCTATATGTATGTACTCTCTCGGTGAGCACATACAGCTGGGCATGAAGAGCGCAATCACTCTCAAGCTTGCACAGCCGGGACGAGGCGGTGAGGCACAGGGCTTAAACGGCTCTGTAAATCAGGTAGGTATGCTGGTCGGCTATTTTGCCATCGTTATCGTTTTCTCCTTCTTTGCAGGGGAGCGGGCATACAACACATTCTTTTGGATCGCAACAGGTCTTGCAGCTGTAAGTATGATATTCTCCCTGAGAATCAGCGGAAAGAGTGAGACAGACAAGCACGGCAGACGCTTCTATTTCCACAAAAAGTACACCAAGTACTACATGCTGGAGATGTTTTACGGTGCAAGAAAGCAGGTTTTCCTGACCTTCGGTCCTTATGTTCTCATCCTGTTTTACGGTGCCAATGCCGCAACGATCAGCCTGCTGTTTGCGGTTTCTGCAATTGCCTGCTTCTTCCTGTCTCCCGTTGTGGGACGGATTATCGACAAACTTGGCTATAAAGTTGTCATGGTTTCCGATACAATCATCCTTGTGGCAGTCTGCGGCCTTTACGGCTTTGCACACCACATTTTCCCCAAGGATATTGCATTTATCGTCTGCTGTGTAAACTACATACTGGACGCGATTATCTCCATGGCTTCTATGGCTTCCAACGTATATGTACAGGATCTGGCTGACAACGAGGAAGAGGTCAAGGCGACCATTTCCACGGGTGTTTCCATTAACCACGTTATAACCATTTTCATCGCCCTTTTCGGCGGCTGGATATGGCAGAGCCTGGGCATTGAGCTGCTGTTCATTATTTCCGCTATCCTCGGTCTGTGCAACAGCGCATACGCCGCAAGCATAAAGACGAAAAAACAAGTTGAGGCAAAGTAAAAAACGTAAAGGAGAATGTATATGAGCAACAAATTTTTCAGCGAGATCAAGAAGAATTTCGGCTTCGGCTGCATGAGATTTCCCATGAAGGGAGAAGAGGTCGATCTAGAAGAGCTTTCCAAGATGGTTGACTGCTTTATCGAAAACGGCTTTAACTATTTTGACACAGCTAAACCCTACATCGGCGGCAGAAGTGAGCCTGCGCTTAAGGCAGCCCTCGTTGACCGCTATCCCAGAGATGCATACATCCTTGTAGATAAGCTCACAAGCTCCCAGTTTGAAAAGGAAGAGGAGATCCTGCCCCTTTTCGAGCTTCAGCTTGAGCGCTGCGGAGTTGACTACTTCGATTTCTATCTGATGCACTCCATGAATAAGGCATTTTTTGAAAAATACAAGAAGTGCCACGCCTTTGAGATAGCATTTGACCTTAAAAAGCAGGGCAAGGTAAAGCACGTAGGAATGTCTTTCCATGACAGCGCAGAGGTTCTGGAGGAGATTCTGACCACATACCCCGAGGTTGAATGTGTACAGCTTCAGTTTAACTACGCAGACTACGAGGATAAGGCAATTCAGGCACGTCGTTGCTATGAGGTATGCGAAAAGCACGGAAAGCCTGTTATTGTCATGGAGCCTGTTAAGGGCGGCGCTCTTGCAAATCTTCCGGAAGATGCAAGAGTTCCCTTGGATGAGCTTGGAGACGGCAACAGCAGCGCAAGCTATGCTATCCGCTATGCCGCAGGCTTTGACAACATAATGATGGTTCTCTCCGGTATGAGCGATATGGCTCAGATGGAGGACAACGTCAAGCACATGAAGGACTTTAAACCTCTTGACGAGCGCGAAATGGCTGCTGTAAACAAGGTTTGCGAGATTTTGAAGACCTACGAAACAGTTCCCTGTACAGCATGCCGTTACTGCGTTGACGGATGTCCTCAGAATATTCTCATCCCCGACCTGTTTGCCGATTACAATATTACAAAGTCCAAGCTGGGCGGCGGCGGAGACTGGTACTACATGATCCACACAATGCAGGGCGGAAAGGCTTCCGACTGTGTAAAGTGCGGTGCCTGTGAGGATATCTGTCCTCAGCATCTGAAGATCCGCGACCTTTTAGAGGATGTTGCGGCTACATTTGAGAAGAAGGAAGAGAAGTAAGTGATATACACACCTCTCACGAAAAAAGCGTATAAGGTAGCCTTTGAAGCACATCGCGACCAGACAGATAAGACGGGACTTCCGTATATCCACCATCCTCTGCACTTAGCTGCGCAGATGACCGACGAGGTCACGACCTGCGTTGCTCTCCTTCACGATGTGGTGGAGGATTCGGATATGACCTTTGAGAAGCTGGAAGAGCTTGGCTTCGGCGGTGAGATTGTTGCGGCGCTGCGACTTTTAACACACGATGGCGCTGTGCCCTATATGGACTATGTCCGTGAGATAAAGAAAAACCCCACGGCAGCCAAGGTCAAAAGGGCAGACCTTATGCACAACAGCGATATGACACGGCTTGATGTTGTCACCGAGCGCGACCTTGAAAGAGCGGAGAAGTACAGAAAAGCGCTGGAGATACTTGATAAAGAGTAAATAATACATCACAAAAAGACAGCAGATGTTCTCTCTGCTGTCTTTTTCATGTATTTATGATTATAAAAATGATAATATAATTAGGAAAAATTTGTAATTTGAGTTGATTTTTGTAAAAATAGTGATACAATTCTGTGTGGATATTATTAGAAAGTGGAGCTTTTGTTATGTATAAAATAATTAGTAAGCGTTTCCTTAATAAAGCGGCTACCACTATGGAAATGGTAGTGGAGGCACCGCTTGTTTCCCGCAAGTGCAAAGCGGGTCAGTTTATTATTTTCCGCCTTGATGAGTTCGGCGAAAGAGTTCCCCTTACAATCGCAGATTATGACCGTGAAAAAGGTACGGTCACAATTATGTTCCAGCCTGTAGGCCGCAGCACACAGATGCTCGCAGAGCTTGAAGCAGGCGACAGCATTTTAGACTTTGTTGGTCCTCTCGGAAAGCCCACAGAGGTGGAGGGATTAAAGCGCGTTGCAGTTTTAGGCGGCGGCGTTGGCTGTGCTATCGCTTATCCCGTTGCAAAGGCTATGTTTGAAAACGGCGTTGAGGTAGACATGATCGCAGGCTTCAGAAACGAGGATATCGTAATCCTTGAGGATGAGATGAAGAAAAGCTGCACAAACCTCTACATCACAACAGACGACGGCTCTTATGGAGAAAAGGGCTTTGTCACAGACAAGCTCAAGAGTCTTATAGAAGCAGGTCGTGAATATGACGAGGTTTTTGCAATCGGTCCTGCAATGATGATGAAGTTTGCATGCCTTGCAACAAAGCCTTACGGCATCAAGACCATTGTCTCTCTTAACCCCATTATGATAGACGGCACAGGAATGTGCGGCGGCTGTCGTGTTACTGTCGGCGGCAAGACAAAGTTTGCCTGCGTAGACGGCCCTGAGTTTGACGGTCATCAGGTTGATTGGGACGAGCTTATCCGCAGAAATGCGTTTTATAAGGAAGAAGAGGCAGCGGAAGTTAATCACGTCTGCCATTTAACAGGAGGTGTACGTCGCCATGGCTGATATGTCACTTAAAAAGCATCCCATGCCGGAGCAGGATCCGCTGGTTCGAAACAAGAACTTTGACGAAGTCGCTCTCGGTTATTCCGAGGAAGAGGCAATTGCTGAGGCAAAGCGCTGCCTGAACTGTAAGAACAAGCCCTGCGTATCAGGCTGTCCCGTTAACGTACATATCCCCGAATTTATCGAAAAGGTAGCCGAGGGTAAGTTCAACGAGGCTTATTATATCGTCACAAAGACAAACTCCCTTTCCGCGATCTGCGGAAGAGTTTGCCCTCAGGAAACTCAGTGTGAGGGCAAGTGCATCCGCGGCATTAAGGGCGAGAGCGTCGCTATCGGTCGTCTTGAGCGCTTTGTAGCCGACTGGCACAGAATTTACGGTCATGAGGGTGAGATCCCCACAAAGCCTGAGTGCACAAAGGGGAAGGTAGCCGTTGTAGGCAGCGGCCCTGCTGGCCTTAGCTGTGCTAACGCTCTTGCGTGGAGAGGCTATGACGTAACTGTTTTTGAGGCATTCCACAAGCCCGGCGGAGTTCTGGTTTACGGTATTCCCGAGTTCCGTCTTCCCAAGGACATTGTCGCTTACGAGATAGGCAAGCTGCAGTATAACGGCGTTAAAATCGTAACCAATGCAGTTATCGGCAGAGCTATGAGCATTGATGAGCTGTTTGAAGAGGGCTTTGAAGCTGTTTTCGTAGGCTCGGGCGCAGGTCTTCCCAAGTTTATGAACATCCCCGGCGAGAACCTTCTGGGCGTATACTCCGCTAACGAGTATCTTACACGCATAAACCTTATGAAGGCATATCTCGACGAGTACGATACACCCATAAAGCACGCAAAGAAGGTTGCTGTTGTCGGCGGCGGTAACGTTGCCATGGACGCAGCCAGATGCGCAAAGCGTATGGGCGCGGAAGTATGTGTTATCTACAGAAGATCCATGGAAGAGCTTCCCGCAAGAGCAGAGGAAGTCCACCATGCAATCGAGGAGGAGATCGACTTTAAGCTGCTCAACAATCCTGTTGAGATCATCGGCGATGAAAACGGCAAGGTTTGCGGCATAAAGTGCATCAAAATGGAGCTGGGCGAGCCTGATGAGAGCGGCAGACGCAGACCCGTTGAAGTTGAGGGCAGCGAATTTGTTATCGATGTAGACGCAGTTATCATGTCTATCGGTACGAGTCCCAACCCTCTTATCGCATCCACCACAGAAGGTCTGGATACAAACAAGTGGGGCTGCATCATGGCTAACGATGAGCTTGCCACAAGCCGCGAAGGCGTTTTCGCAGGCGGCGATGCCGTTACAGGCGCTGCAACAGTTATCCTCGCCATGGGCGCAGGACGCAAGGCAGCAGGCAGCATCGACGCATATATCACCGCTAAACACGCAAACGACTAAAATATTTAAGGACGAGGTGCTGTACCTCGTCCTTTTTTGTGTTGTAGGGAACGGCGCCTCGCTGGTTCGTTTTTGTATCGCGCTATCGGCGTGTCCGTAGGGGCGGATTCTATATCCGCCTGTGTATCGGTTTACACAAGCCTTCCCCTTGAGGGGAAGGGGGACCGCTTTAGCGGTGGATGAGGTGTTGTCGCACTTGTAACGTCAGTATAATAACGCTTCCTACGGAAGCTACACCTCATCAGTCACCTAACGGTGACAGCTTCCCGCTCCTTGGGAAGCCTTAGTGGGAGATGTAACATTTTAACCTATTCCTTCGTCTGCAGAAGCTCCAATACCTTTTTGCGTGTTACCGCAACGGACGCGGCAAGAGAGGAGAGAACAACAGCGGCGAAATAGAGAATAATAACAAGGGTCATGTTGCTTATGGTGTGCTCAGATATACCGCGCATTGACAGCATGACAATTACAGACAGCACCGTGCTTACAAGATACAGAACAATGCGTTCTGTTACAATAATCACTCTTGTTCTGCGTTTTGATGTGCCCAGAACACGCATTATGGCGATGTCCTTTGAGGTCTGAACGATGATGAGACATGTCATAAAGGCGCCGATTATGAGCATGGCGATAATGGCAATGGGTGCTACAAGCTGCAAAAGTAATATTACACTCTTGAGATAATCTGCAACAGCTGTGTCCATGATAAATGCGACCTCGTAGGTGAGGTTTGCATCAGCCAAAGCTCTGCCGTATTCGCGGTACTCGTCGGCCTGCCAGTTGTCAATAAGTGTCGCCTCGGTCATTTCCATGATTACAAGCTTGCCATAGGCTGTATTTATGTCCGTGGTTCCGGGCAAATATGCAAATTTTGCATCTTCTTCGGTAAGCGTTGAATCTTCAGTAAACTCTGGCATTGGACCTGTATCGATGCAGCCTACAATTATAAATTCGCCTGCTCTTTTCATGTACCAATCCACAACATCATCATAAAGCAGTTCCGTGACTTCATCATCGGAAAGTGCATATCCGTTGTTACTGTGGTAATTTTGAATGGAATTACGTAATTTATCGTTGAACTGACCGCCGTTTGTGACATATACGGTATCTCCTAAATTATAACCGTGCTTTTCCATCAGGATTTTGTCCAGAATAATGATATTATCGTGAGTGTTCATTACGCTCTCGTCGTAGCCGTCCAGCCATGTTATATTGGGAGATTTACCGAGAAGTCTGGATATATTGTTTGTTACATGGACGGATGTCTGCACCATATTTATGTCGATTGATCTTTTTGCGCGGTAGAACACATCCCTTACATATCCCGACTCCTGCAGCTGTGAGACATAGTTTAAGTTAAGGCTGCCTGCATATTTTGAGACGATTTCTGTTGTGGTAAATGTGTCTATATACGAATCAAGCATAATATTCAGCTGTCCTGCGGTGTTTAAAAGCAGAGCAGATACGAGAATGTACATTATGGCTTTCGCCTTTGCGCGTTTTATGCTTCTGAAAACAAAGCGGAGAATAAATTTAAGCTTTCTCTTTTTACCGTCATGCTGTACCCGCGGGAGGGAAACCCACTCGCCAAGCTGTACAGCTTCGGGCTCGGGAACAGCTTCGGCCTTTTTGCGCTTTGTGCGCTTTTGGCTGCCGTCCTGCATAAGGGCGAGTGGTGATTTTCTTCCGATGAGGCCGAGGATGAGAAAAGCGATACCCAAAGCCAAAAGCAAAACAACTATAATGCAGGAGGCAATAAGCCATGCGGGGATGCTTATGGTGGCTTTATACTCTGCCATCTGGGATATTTTGAAATCAACCTCTGCGTTGTTAAGAGTGTATATCCATGCTGTAAGGGTGCCGATGACAACAGAGGATGCGGAAAGGACGGAAAGGGGCAGGAGAAGTGTGTTTCTCGATGCCTTTTTCGTTGTGCCCAAAAGGCGCATAATGGCGTAATCACGCTTTCTGCCCAGTATGTAAAGCAGTACCGTAAACCACACGGCGACAAAGACAGCGGCGGAGAGAATTGCAATTTTGATGAGAGACATGACCTTGTTCTCTTCAAAATGCTGCTCTATCTCTTTCCAGTTGCCATCGTCAAGTGCAAGACGCAGATTAAGTCTGTATATTTCGTACTTGTCAAAATTTTCAACATCATACACGTTCTCGATTACAAAGCTGAATTCGCCCATGGCAAAGCTGTGGTTTTCCATTTCCTCTTCATCCGCATTTAAAAGGTGCGTGGGGACAAAAACGGTGTTGATGTTATATGACCAACAGGGGTCGGGATTGTTGTTTTTAAATATTCTGTGGCGTGTGTCTTTCCATATACCGACGATTTCAAGAGTGACGTTTGTATACTCCGCTGAAAGTCTTTGGGGAACAGCGGCGATAGCGCCGATGCCCTCGTACTGCTCGAAGAGCTTGCTGCCGAGGTCAAGGGTAATGGTATCGCCGACCTCAAGTCCGTAAACACGGGCGACCTCATGGTTTATAACGCAGACGTTTGAATTATTTAAATAGTCTTCTCTTGTAAGTCTGCGACCGTCGGTAATGGCAAGAGTTCCGTCTGCAAAATAGCGTATGGCGCCCATATTCTGCGTGTACACAACGTCAAAGGTGTGAAGGTCTGTTTCGATGAGATCTATATACTCACGCAGAGGTGCAAACTTTTCTGTTTCAAGATAATTTTTGCCTTCACCCTCAAGACTCCATACGCCATCGCACCAGCCGTAGGCAAAGTGGTCTGTAAGCTGAAGTGTCTGATATTCAGAGCTTCCGATTGCAGGTGTCATTCTGCCAATGAAAATATAGCGTTCGCCGGGCTTAAGTGATGCACAAAACTCTTCGGTGTATATGCTTTTTTCTGTCATAATGCAAGAGCCTCTAAAGGTGAGATACGGCTCTCCACCTGTGTCAAAAACGGGCTGCGGAGCAATCCACAGTTTGTCATAATCGAAATTGACTAATTTCTCACCGCCGATGAACTTGAAATCACGTACAAGCAGCTTGCCTTGGTATTCATACCATTGTTCAACTGTTGCCTCTACAACAAAGCAGTTGGTAAAGTCGTAGTAATATGGCGCTTCCATGTCAAGGCGCATATACTCTTCAGACACGCCCGAGGTCATATAGCGCTTGTCAACATAGGTGACGTACTCAAGAGACTCTATACGCTCAATCATATAGTCGTACAGCCTGTCGTAGGAGTATTTGCTGCGGTACATGGATGTGTCTTTTTCGGGGTAGAAATCCATGGGCACGCGGGGGTCTGAAAAAATATATTCACCGTATCTCATATCCTCGGCATAGATAGAGAGATCATCTCCTTCCATTGTGCCGATGCCGTCAAATGCTTCTATGGCGTTTTTCGTCTCCCTGCGGTTTATGTAGTATTCCATGATATTGGAAAACAGCAGACAGGTTGTGGAAGCCAACAGAATAAAGATAAAAACGGAGCGTGCGATACTTCGTATTATGTTTTTCAGTGCCAGCTTTGGTGTCATTGTGTTGCCCTCCCTTTGATTGCTTAATGCCATTTTGCCCCATTATACACCATATATGACACGAAGCGGCAAATTTGTGACACCGTTTTGCGGAAAATTTTAAGTTTGTGGAAGATGCATAGATTGTTGTGCCCGTGTTTAGTAATTGTGACGGAAGGAGTTAAACTCCCTCAGTCTGCTGCGCAGACAGCTCCCTCGAAGAGGAAGCCTGTTTTGAACCCGCAACAAAACCATTTGACTAAATACTGCCTTGCATTTATAATTATTCTGTTATGCTATGCGAAAAAATTTGAAAGCGGAGGTAATCATTTTGAATATCCTTATCCGTGATATTTTGGCTGTTCTCCCCGAGGGACCCAAGGTATCGACAATATATGTAGTCGGCGACACAATCGCCGCAATCGACAAAGCTCCTGAAGGATTTGTTGCTGACAAGACTATTAACGGCTGCGGTAAGCTCCTTATCCCCGGACTTGTCAACGCTCATTCCCATGCTTACATGACCTGTTTCAGAAACTGCGCAGACGACCTTTTGTTTAACGATTGGCTCTTTGGACGCATTATGCCCATGGAAGATCGCTTAACAGGTGAGGACTGCTACTGGACAAGCATGCTGGGCTGCATTGAGATGCTGATGACAGGTACAACTGCTTACTATGACATGGGCATGTTCATGGATGACGCAGCGCGTGCCTGCATCGACACAGGTATCCGTGGTGTTCTTTCCCGCGGCCTTTCCGGCGCTCCCGACGGAGTTGACGGACCCAACCCCCGTCTTGACCAGGCAAGAGGCTACCTCAAGACATGGGCAGGCTATGACAATCTGTCCTTTGTCATCGGACCTCACGCACCCTACACCTGCACAGAGGATTACATGAAGCAGGCCGCAGAGGTAGCAAAGGAGCTTGACCTGCCTATACACATCCATCTGTCCGAGTCCTTAAGCGAAATGGAGACTATCAGAAGCCAGTACGGCTGCACACCCATTGAGCTTGCAGACCGCTGCGGACTTCTGACAAACAAGACAACTGCTGCTCATTGCGTTTACGCAACAGACGAGGATATTGCCCTGTTAGCTTCCCGCGGCGTTTCCGTTGCAACCAACCCCATTTCAAACCTTAAGCTTGCAAACGGCTTTGCGCCTGTTACAAAGTTCATGGATGCAGGCATCAACGTCTGCATGGGTACTGACGGCGCATCTTCAAACAACGCCCTCAACATGTTCCGCGATCTGTCCGTTCTCACACTTGTTCACAAGGGCAATCAGAATGACGCTCTTGCAGTTACAGCTGAGCAGGGCTTTAAAATCGCAACGATCAACGGCGCTCGCGCAATGTGCCTTGAGAAAACAGGCGAGATCCGTGAAGGCTGGAAGGCTGACCTCGTTATCATGGACCTTGACAGACCCTCCATGCGTCCTGTTAATAATCCCGTTGCCGCTCTGTGCTACTCCGCATCAGGCTATGAGACAGAGACTGTCATCGTCGGCGGAAGAGTTTGCGTTGAGGACGGCAAGATGGTAAATGTTGATGTAAACGAAGTCTACGCTAAGGTAGAAGAGATTTGTGAAAGGCTGGGTACAAGATGAGTCAGATTAGAGATATTAACCTCGCACCTTCCGGTGAGAGAAAAATACAGTGGGTAGAGCGCAATATGCCCCTTCTGCGCCAGATCAAGGCAGATTTTGAGAAGACAAAGCCCTTTGCAGGTCTTAAGGTCGCTCTCTCTGTCCACATGGAAGCCAAGACAGCTTACCTCTGCCGCGTAATGGAAGCAGGCGGCGCTGAAATGCACGTTACAGGCTGTAATCCCCTGTCCACACAGGACGATGTAGCTGCAGCTCTTGCTGCAGGCGGCATGGATGTTAACGCATGGCACGCTGCAACTCCCGAGGAGTACACATCCCACCTTACAGCAGTACTTGAGGCAGGTCCCAATATCATCATCGACGACGGCGGCGACCTTGTAAACCTCATCCACACAAAGCTTACACACCTTATTCCCAACATCATCGGCGGCTGCGAGGAGACAACAACAGGCGTTATCCGCTTAAACTCCATGGCAGCTGAAGGAAAGCTCGCTTTCCCCATGATCACGGTCAACAACGCAAGATGCAAATATCTGTTTGACAACCGCTACGGCACAGGTCAGTCCGTATGGGACGGCATCAACCGCACAACAAACCTTATCGTCGCCGGCAAGAACGTTGTTGTTGCAGGCTACGGCTGGTGCGGTAAGGGCATCGCAATGCGCGCCAAGGGCTTCGGTGCACACGTTATCGTAACTGAAATCGACCCCGTAAAGGCGCTTGAGGCTATGATGGACGGCTTTAAGGTTATGACAATGGAAGACGCTGCAAAGGTTGGCGACCTGTTCGTAACCTCCACAGGATGCCGCGATGTTATTACCGAAAAGCACTTTACGCTTATGAAGGACGGCGCTATTATGTGCAACGCAGGTCACTTCAACGTTGAAGTTGACGTTGACTGGTTGGACAAGAACGCAAAGGACAGATACGTACAGCGTCAGAACATCATGGGTTACACTCTGGAAAACGGAAAGAATGTATTCGTTTTGGCGGAAGGACGACTCGTTAACCTTGCTTCCGGCGACGGTCACCCTGCAGAAATTATGGACATGAGCTTTGCAATTCAGGCTCTGTCAGCAAGATACTTAGCTGAGCACAGAGATGAGCTTCGCGCAGGAGTTATCGCCGTTCCCGAGGAGATAGACGACGAGGTAGCAAGAAGAAAGCTTACCGCATGCGGCTTGTCTATTGATTCTCTTACAGATGCACAGAAAGAGTACCTTGCAAGCTGGGAACTGTAAGCTTACGCTTCGCTAAAATGCAAGCATTTGACTAACGGTTAAGCACTGCTACCCGTGCCTCCCTCTGGCGAGGGAGGTTGCAAAACCACAGGTTTTGACGGAGGGAGAGAAAACTACCCCTCAGTCAGCCGTTTCGGCTGACAGCTGCCCTGACAAGGGGAGCCTTTGACGCTGTTAGCGCCGGTAATACAAATCCCGATATATCAAATAGTTTACCGCAGTATCCGTTGAGGGTACTGCGGTGTTTTTGTGCCATATTCGCCCGTTCACAAAATGTTTTTGAAAAAATGCTACCATTTGAAACTGTTTTATGATAGAATACATAAGTTAAATTGGGATTACTGTGTGTCGGTGAAAAGTGAGGTGGCGCAGAGTGAAAAATTTCATAAAAAAACTGCTGTTTATCTGCGTCGGAGCCGTATTTTTCGCAGTTTTGACAGGCTGTATGACGACTTCTGCCGATGAGCTTTACTCTCTTCCCGAGTCGTCTGAGAGATATGTTCAGATACAGAGCAAGGTAGACCAGCTTCTAAGCAGCGGTCTTGAGTATGCAGCGCCCACAGCGGGAACCAACCGGCAGGCAATACAGCTCCAGGATATTGACGGAGACGGAATCGAAGAGGCGTTGGTTTTCTTCCGCACGGAAGAGGATGACAAAAAGCCTCTGAGCATACACATCCTCAAAGACAGCGGTGAGACCTTTGAGGTCGCAGCGGCTATCGAAGGAGACGGTACAAGCATCGACAGCGTCACATACATTGACATGAACGGTGACGGTGTGTTGGAGATAGTGGTCGGCTGGCAGATGACGGCGTCGGTAAAGAATCTTGCGGTATACTCCGTAAAAGACTATCAGCCCGTACAGCTTGTTTTCAGCAGCTATTCAAACTACACCATAGCCGACATGGACAGCGACGGAGATACAGAGGTGCTTCTCCTGCACACGGGAACCTCCGAGACAGCAGGTGACGTAACCATGTATATGGTCATGGACGACGGTGAGGTAATCTCATCCACAGCCTACCTCTCAGCTATGGCAGAGCGCACGTCAAGAGTTCAGACGGGACTTCTCGCCGATAAGAAAAAAGCCGTGTTTGTGGACAGCGCAAGCGATGAAGGCGTTTTGACCGACATTATTGCGTTCCTTGATGGAAGTCTTGTAAACATAACCATAGACGGTGAGACCATGAACAGCGACACATTCAGAGGCTACAGCGTTTACTGCAGCGATATAAACTTTGACGGTATTATCGAAGTGCCTGAGCCTGTACAGTTTATGCCCCAGTCGGAAACGCTTTACTACGCAATAAACTGGAAAGCCTGTTCCGGAAGCGGAGACAGCGAAGTTGCTGTGACGACATACCACAACTACTCAGACGGATGGTATCTCATCCTGCCTGAGCAGTCGATCGAGAATATCACCATAAGACGTGAAGACCGCGTTTCAGGTGAGAGAGCAGTTGTGTTCTCCATCATAACAGGTGAGACAGACGCAGACGGAAATCCTGTGCTCCATGACTTTATGGAGATATACGCTTTGAGCGGAGACAACAAGGAAGACAGAGCAAAGCTTTCGGGCAGGTTTACCGTTGCGCGTAATGACGAGCAGATATTTGCCGTTTGGATAATGAGCGGCGGAGAGCAATATATGACCCGGGACTATGTGAATGAGAACTTTAAGCTTATCCACACCACATGGCTCACGGGAACAGTTTAAATTAAGAATGGAGGATCATTTGTGAAAAAGATTCTTGTCCTTGAAGACGAAACCAGCATCAGAAGTTTTGTTGTTATAAATCTTAAGAGAGCGGGCTATGACCCCATTGAGGCGGGCACAGGTGCCGAAGCATTTGAGCGCATCAAGGAAAACCCTGACATCAAGGTTGCACTTCTCGATATCATGCTGCCCGACACAGACGGTTTTGAAGTGTGCCGCATCCTGCGCGCTGCCGACCCTCACATGGGTATCATTATGCTCACAGCCAGAACACAGGAGATGGACAAGGTAACAGGTCTTATGACAGGTGCTGACGACTATGTTACAAAGCCCTTTTCTCCCGCTGAGCTCACAGCCCGTGTAGACGCGCTGTACAGACGTATCGGCGGAGTTGAACAGGTGGACACAGGCGAGATAGCACAGGGCCCCTTCAAGCTCAACACACGCAACAGAACTCTCGAAAAGAACGGTCAGCGCATCAAGCTTACTCAGGTGGAATACTCCATCATGAAGATGTTTATGGACAACCCCGGAAAGGCGCTGTCCCGTGAGGATATCCTCAACATGGTTTGGGGCAGAGATTACTTCGGAGAGCTGAAGATAGTAGACGTTAACATCAGACGTCTTAGAATAAAGATAGAGGACGACTCCACAAATCCCACATACATCACGACAGTATGGGGATACGGATATAAGTGGGGATTCTAAATTAAAGCTAAGCAGAAAGGCAGGTGGCAGCGGGATATGAAAAAGAGAAGTGTCAGCGGTATGCGCTATAAATGGATGCGTACCAGTATTATCATCGTATCTGCGCTGCTGCTTTTGGTTCTCATGCTCTTTGCCGTTTTCTGCACCAGCTATTACTACAACACCGTAAGATCAGGCCTTGAGTCCAAGGCCAAGACAGCCGCAGGCTTCTTTGAAAACTACGTTACAAGCTCATATAACGAGTACTATATCAGCGTTATAAGATATGCCGAGACATTTGAGGACGGAGACAGTCTGGAGCTTCAGTTCATTGGAACTGACGGCAGAGTTTTCAAGTCCACGAACAGTATCACATCAGGCGGCAAACCTGAGACATCCGATATTACCCGCGCTCTGGAGACTGGTACGCTGCAGCCCTACATCGGAAAGTCCAAGTCGGGTGAGCGCATTATATCTGTTTCCGCGCCGATCCTGCACTCCAACGGTCAGGTTCTGGGACTTATGCGCTATATCACCAGCACAAAGCTTATTGACAGACAGATACTTTACTCTGTCATGTTTGCAACTCTGATTGCTGCGTTTGTTATCCTTATCGTTGTGATACTGAATATTGTTTTCGTGCGCTCCTTTATCGAGCCGGTCAACGAGATCACCCGTATGTCAAAGCGCATTTCCGCGGGAAGCTACGGTATACAGATCGAAAAAAGCTATGATGACGAAATAGGTGAGATGGTCTCGTCCATCAACGAAATGTCCATAAAGATAGCTCAGTCTGAAAAGATGCAGACGGAATTTATTTCCTCTGTTTCCCACGAGCTGAGAACACCTCTTACAGCCATAACAGGCTGGAGTGAAACCCTGCTTTACGATGAGCAGATGGACGCAGAGGCTCGCCGCGGTATAACCATCATCCTCCGCGAGGCGAGAAGACTTACAAAGATGGTTGAAGAGCTGCTGGAATTTACAAGAATGGAAGACGGCAGATTCACACTTAATATTGAGCAGATTGATATCATGGCGGAGCTGGAGGACTCTATCTTCACCTACAGCGAGCTACTCAAGCAGGAGGAGCTGGAGATGAGCTATGAGCCATGTGACGATGAGATACCTCTCATCCCTGGCGACCCTGCAAGACTCCGTCAGGTATTTTTAAATATTTTCGACAACGCATCCAAGTATGCAAGAGACGGAAAACGCATAGATGTGTCCATTAAAGCGGACAGCGACTATGTTATCATCAAGACAAGAGATTACGGTGACGGTATACCCGAAGATGAGCTGGAACGTGTCAAGATGAAGTTTTATAAGGGTGCTAATGCAAAAAACCGAGGCAGCGGCATCGGCCTTGCAGTTTGCGATGAAATTATCAGATATCACGGCGGCAAGCTGATACTCGATAACGCAGAGGGCGGCGGACTTGTGGTAACGGTGATGCTGCCTATAAGCAGTTCAGTAAACGCTTAGATCAGACTAAAGGAGACACAATGAGCGAACAGCAGAAATTCAAAACCTCTATCGGAGGTCAGGCTCTGCTTGAGGGTATACTCATGCGAGGACCCGAAAAGCAGGCGATAGTAGTAAACACACCTGACGGATATGTCATAAAAGAAGAGCCTGTAAAGCTGCCGAAGGACAAATATCCTATCCTCGGCTGGCCTATAATCCGCGGTGTTGCAAACTTTATTTCAAGCATGGTAACAGGCGTTCGTGCAACGACATTTTCGGCAGAGTGCCTGCCTGAGGAGATGAGCGAGGAGCCGTCCAGGTTTGAAAAGTGGGTAAATGAGCATATCGGCGGTGAGAAGGCGGAAAAGCTTTTGGTGGGCGTATCTGTGTTTTTGGGTATCGTCCTTGCAATTGTGCTGTTTATGCTGCTGCCTACCGTCATCACGGGCTTTTTGGGCAAATTCATCGACAGCCGCATACTGCTTAACCTCCTTGAGGGGGCTGTGAGAATCTGCATCTTTTTGGCTTATCTGTGGCTTGCCACAAAGCTTGAGGATATCAAGCGCGTGTGGATGTACCATGGAGCCGAGCATAAGACCATTTACTGCTACGAGGCAGGTCTTGAGCTGACGGTTGAAAACTGCAGAGGACAGTCACGCATGCATCCCAGATGCGGTACAAGCTTCATGTTTATCGTAATGATTGTCTCTATTCTTGTTTTCTCCGTTGTTTCATGGAGCAATGTGTGGATAAGAATGGGTCTTCGCATCCTGCTGCTGCCTGTTGTTGTGGGCATAAGCTATGAGCTTATCAAGCTTGCGGGCAGATATGACAATGCGTTTACAAAGATCATCTCCGCTCCCGGCAAGGCGCTGCAGCACCTTACAACACGTGAGCCTGACGATGAGATGATAAAGGTTGCTATTGAGGCACTTAAGCGTGTTCTCCCCGAAGAAGAGGGAAGCGACCGCTGGTAAAAAAGCCGAGCTTTAAAATAGTGAGTTTTTATCCGCTTCGCAGAATTTCAAGCCGTCGGCTTGAAACAGAATGATATCAATTTTTGCACGGGCGTGTACCGGGCAAAAATTAACAGGAACTTTCTCAAAAATACGCTTGCGTATTTTTGAAACCGGAGGTGATTGGGATTAAGACATACAGCGAAGTTTATCTTGCTGTCAGAAAGACACTGCGTGAGGCAGGGATAGAGTCATCAGACTTGGATTCACGTCTTATGGCGGCAAAGGCAACGGGAAAGTCTGTGTCTGAGTTTTTGAGGGACGCAAGGCTTTACGTCGGAGACGACACCTTTGAAAATCAGATGAACGACATGATGAGGCGCCGCCTTGAAGGTGAGCCTGTTGCATACATTACGGGGCAATGGGAGTTTTACGGCCTGCCGCTTATAATAACCGAGGATGTCCTTATCCCCAGAGATGACACCGAGGTTTTGGTAAATGAGGCAATAGAGCTTTTAAAGGCAAAGGGTGCAAATACGAGAGTGCTGGACCTGTGCTGCGGCTCGGGCTGTATCGGTCTTTCCATAGCGCACACCATAAGAAGTGCGAAAATAGTCATGGCGGATATTTCTGCCAAAGCGCTGTCGGTAGCGCGGCAGAACGCCATGCTGAACAACCTTACAAAGAATACGACCTGCCTTGAGGCAGACGCGATGGAATCTCCGCCCATGCTCTTCGGCAGATTCGACCTTATAGTCTGCAATCCACCTTACATACCCACAAAGGACGTGGAGGAACTGGATATCTCCGTAAAGGATTATGAGCCCCATGTGGCGCTTGACGGAGGAGAGGACGGACTTGACTTTTATCAGGCGATAACGAAAAACTGGAAGGAAGTTCTCAAAAGCGGCGGAACGCTGATGTTTGAATGCGGAATAGACCAGGCGTCAAGTATTGCGGATATTCTCAGATCAAACGGATTCTCCGATATAAAAAAGTACAAAGATACTCTCGGAATTGAGAGGGTAGTCACAGGCAAATATATCACTTCTATTTAACTGAAAGGATGTTAACCATGGCTGAAAAGAAAAAGACTCAGGGCGCGGCTATCCCTGCTGATGATAAGAAGAAGGCGCTGGAAACTGCCATTGCCCAGATTGAAAAGTCCTACGGTAAAGGCTCTATCATGCGCCTTGGCGACGGTATGCAGGTAAACGTAGAGTCCATCCCCACAGGCTCACTTTCCCTTGACCTTGCTCTCGGTATCGGCGGCGTTCCCAAGGGAAGAATCATTGAGATCTACGGTCCTGAATCCTCAGGTAAGACAACTCTTGCTCTGCACATCGTAGCTTCTGCTCAGAAACTGGGCGGTGAGGTCGCATATATCGACGCAGAGCACGCACTCGAGCCCGCTTACGCAAGAGCTCTGGGTGTTGACATTGAGAGCATGCTCATCTCCCAGCCTGACACAGGTGAAGATGCGCTCTCCATTACAGAGACACTTGTAAGATCCGGCGCTATCGACGTAGTTGTTGTTGACTCCGTTGCTGCTCTCGTTCCCAGAAGTGAGATCGAAGGCGAAATGGGCGACAGCAGCGTCGGCGTTGTTGCACGTCTTATGTCTCAGGCTCTGAGAAAGCTTGCAGGCTCCATTTCCAAGACAAACTGCATCGTTATCTTTATCAACCAGCTTCGTGAGAAGATCGGCGTTATGTACGGCAACCCCGAGACAACCCCCGGCGGCCGTGCGCTGAAGTATTTCTCCAGCGTCCGCATTGATGTTCGACGTATTGAAACTCTCAAGAATGCAGGCGAGATGATTGGTAACCGCACAAGAGCAAAAATCGTTAAGAATAAGGTGGCACCTCCCTTCAAAGAGGCTGAGTTCGACATCATGTACGGCGAGGGTATCTCCAAGATCGGCGAGATCATCGACCTTGCTGTAAAGCTTGACCTTATCGAAAAGGGCGGCGCATGGTTTACTGTGGGCGAGACAAGAATTCAGGGACGCGACAATGTTAAGGTATATCTCCAGCAGAATCCCGAAATTGCAGACGAGCTTGAGCAGAAGATCCGCGACAACGCTGTAAAGCTCATGTCTCCCCAGGCAAGAGCAGCAGCGAAGGCAGCGGGCAGAGCAGTAGACGTCTCCGCTGACGATTTTGAGGGCTGATGGAACGTACAGTTGCTAAGCTGACGCCCTCGGGCAAAATTAAGGACAGATATTACCTTGATTTTGACAGCGGCGAAAGCCTTACGGTGACCATAAATCAGATTGCCGACTACAGCATTTTTACAGGCAGAGTTTTAAGCGATGACGAGTTTGAGGCTCTGAAGGGAGACGCTGAGAAAGTGTCTGCCCGAGCACGTGCTCTTCGTATGCTGGGACACCGACCCATGTCCCGCAAGGAGGTCACAGACCGCCTGCAGGATAAGGGAACTGAAGAAGAAACGGCAAATGAGACTGTGGACTGGCTTGAGAGTATCGGCGCGCTCAATGATGAGGAGTATGCTCGTCAGATAGTACGCCACTACTCAGCCAAAGGCTACGGCGCAGGGCGCATAAAGGACGAACTCTATAAAAGAGGTGTCCCCAGAGATATGTGGGACGAGGCAATGAGTGAGCGTCCTGACAGCGACGAGACAGTTTATAAGCTTTTAAAGGCAAAGTTAAAAAGCGAAAATCCCGACAGGGCAGAGATGACCAAGGCGGCAAATGCCCTGTACAGACGCGGGTTTTCGTGGGATGAGATAAAAAGAGCCGTCAATAAATTTGAAACCGAGGAAAACTCATGGTAAAACGAATTGGTTTTGTGTCCTTGGGCTGTGCGAAGAATCTTGTTAACAGCGAGCAGATGATGCATCTGTGCGACGAGGCGGGATATGATGTTTCGGGTGAGACCGAAAATGTTGATGCCGTTATCGTCAACACCTGCGGCTTTATTGATTCTGCAAAGTCCGAGGCTATAGAGATAATTTTAGACCTCGCTCAGGCTAAGGAAGCGGGCAGCATCGGTAAAATTATCGTCACAGGCTGCATGGCGCAGAGATATCCCCAGGATATTCTGGATGAAATGCCTGAGGTAGATGCAATCATCGGAACAGGCAGCTATAACTCTATCGTTGATGTTATTGAGCGCACCCTTGCAGGTGAAACTGTTGTGGAGATGGGCGATATCAACGCACCCGAAAAGGAGACAGGCAGAGTTCTTACTACTTCTCCTCTTTGGGAGTATATCAAGATAGCCGAGGGCTGCGACAACCGCTGTGCTTACTGCATTATTCCTTATCTGAGAGGTAAGTACCGCTCAAGAGACTTTGAGGATGTTGTTGCAGAGGCGAAGAGTTTGGCAGAGGCAGGCATCAAGGAGCTTATTGTCGTAGCACAGGATATTACCCGTTACGGCAAGGACCTCTACGGAAAGCGCCGCTTAGCTGAGCTTCTCCGTGAGTTCTGCAAGATAGACGGCATCGAGTGGATAAGACTTCACTACCTTTATCCCGACGAAATCGACGATGATCTCATCGAGGTTATTGCAACGGAAGACAAGATCCTCAAATATCTGGATATTCCCATTCAGCATATTTCCGCAAACATTCTCAAAACTATGTGCCGCCGCGGCACGGGCGATGAGATACGCGAACTGTTTAAAAAGCTGCGCGAAAGAATACCCGGACTTGTCCTTCGCACAAGCCTTATTGCAGGTCTTCCCGGAGAGGGAGAGGAGCAGTTTGAAGAACTGTGCGAGTTCCTGTTGGAGGCTAAAATCGAGCGCGCAGGCGTTTTCCCCTTCTCACCGGAGGAGGGCACACCTGCAGAGAAAATGGAGCGTCCCGACACAGAGATTGCTCAAAAAAGAGCAGAACTGGTTATGGAAGTGCAGAGCCGCATTATGGACGAGTATAACGAAAGCCGCGTAGGTAAGGAATTTACCGTGCTGGTTGAAGACTTTGACGGAACTTATTATTCGGGCAGATCCTATGCAGAATCTCCCGACATTGACGGAAGAATCGTTTTCGTATCCGATGAGCTTATTACCGATGATTTTGCAAAGGTATTGATTACCGACATTATCGACGGAGAACCCTTCGGAAAGGCTGTATGATTGCGGAGGTCAAACAATGAATTTAGCAAATAAACTTACAATTTTAAGAGTGATACTTATCCCCGTATTTCTCATTCTTTTATATGTTGGACTTACATATATCGCATTGGCTGTATTTATTATCGCCAGCGTGACAGACTATATTGACGGAAAAATAGCAAGAGGACGCAACCTTGTGACAGATTTCGGAAAGTTTATGGATCCTTTGGCTGACAAGATGCTTGTTTTCGCAGCACTTATCTGGTTTACCGAGTCGGGAGTTTTCCCCGCGTGGGCGCTGGTCATCGTCGCAGCGCGAGAGTTTGCCGTGTCCGGTCTTCGCATGCTGGCAGCTTCCTCAGGAAAAGTTATCGCTGCTGCATGGTCGGGCAAGATAAAGACAGCCACTACAATGGTCTGCATCATTATCATGTTCCTGCCCGTATGGAGCTGGGTTTACTGGGTTTGCACAGCCTGCATCGTAATAACCACCGTATATTCAGGTGTTGAATACTTTGTTAAGAACATCGGAGTACTCTCGCTTGAAAACCTGTAAGAAAGGTAGTAATTCTGTTGAAATTTCATTTACTGGAGCTGCAGCATATTGATTTGCTGCGCCCTTACCTGCAATTGTGTGAGAGCAGAATATGCGACTGCACCGTTGGCTGTACCTTCATGTGGCGTGATCTTGTAGAAACATATTTCGCAATAGAAGACGATACCCTTTATATAAGAGCTGACGATTTTGAGGGGGAGACGGCATTCGGCTGTCCCCTGGGCGGCAGTTTAAAAAAGGGCATTGATAACATTCTTGAATACTGCAAGGAAAACGGGATCCGTCCGCGCATCTGCATGGTGCCTGAGCACATCCTTGAAGAGGTGAAGGAGTACACAGGAGGCGTCGCCACAACCGACAGAGCATGGTATGATTACCTCTACAATGCTGATGATATCAAGAATCTTGCAGGCAGAAAGTTTTCGGGACAGAGAAACCATATCAATAAGTTTATGAAAGAACACGAGAGCTTCACCTTTGAGGAGTTATCAAGCGAAAATCTCGGTGAGGCAAAGGAATTTCTGCAGATTTTCATAGACGCTGACAGCGGTGAATTCATAAATCTTACAGAGGGCAATATGAGAGCCATGGAAGTTCTGGAAAATTACAAGGCGTACGGTCTTGTGGGCGGACTTCTGAAAACAGACGGGAAGATAATCGGCCTTTCCATCGGCGAGGTATTGGGGGATACGCTTTTTGTCCACGTTGAAAAATCCCTCCGTGATGTACAGGGAGCATATCCTCTTCTGGTTCGCGAGTTTGCCCGTAAGTTTGCAATTGACGGGATAAGCTTTATAAACAGGGAAGAGGACGACGGAAATGAGGGACTTCGTACATCCAAGCTGTCTTATCACCCTGTAAAGCTTTTGGAAAAATATCTGGTAACAGGTTAAATTAAATATTAAACGGCTTCGGATACATCGAAGCCGTTATTTTTTGCCAAAAAACGCTTTAGCTTCCTACAATGGTAAAAAATATGTAGATATTAGGTAGACCTAACATTATATAATTTTTGCAATATGCACAAAAAGGGGGCATTGTAAATGTCAAATGTTGTAATTTCATGTTGTGATTTATTTTGAAATTTTGTATTTTAAATTGAACTTGTATTATAAATTCAAAGTGTAATTGACTTTAATTAAAAAGGTATTTATAATTTTTCATAGTGACAATATTAGAATTGCATGAATTATGTGAAGATCACGAAATATTACAAGGAGGGCACAAATAAATGATTCGTTTAAGCGAAACATCTGTTGCAAAAATTGAAGAGATTTGTGACAGATACATAGGCGAAAAGACACCGCTTATGATGATCCTCAGTGCGATTCAGGAGGAGTACGGCTACATTCCTCTTGAAGTACAGGAGATCGTCTCCGCAAAGACCGGCATCTCTGTTGCAGAGATCTACGGCGTTGTAACATTCTATTCCTTCTTCTCTCTGAAGCCCAAGGGAAAGTATGTTATCGGCTGCTGCCTCGGTACTGCTTGCTACGTTAAGGGTGCAGGTCAGGTTATCGACAAGTTCTCTGAAGTTCTGAAGATCAAGCCCGGTGAGACAACAGAAGACGGCCTCTTCACAATCGACGCACTCCGCTGCATCGGTGCTTGCGGTATCGCTCCTGCTGTTTCCATTAACGGCAAGGTTTACCCCAAGGTTCAGATCAAGGATATCCCCGGCATCGTAGGCGAACTTGTTGCTGAAGCTGCTGCAGCTGAAGGAGGAATTGCATAATGATCAAGACTTTTGAACAGTTTGAAGTTAAATGCAGAGAATGTTCCGATAAGCTGGCTGCTAAGTTTAACGGTTCCAACGGCATGCGCGCTGTTGTTCTCTGCGGTGGTACAGGATGTCTCTCTTCCAACTCTGCTGAGATCAGAGAGAAAATTGAGAGCCTTATCGTTGAAAAGGGTCTTACAGATAAAGTTACAGTTAACATGGTTGGCTGCTTTGGTTACTGCTCTCAGGGTCCCTTCGTAAAGATATACCCCGAAGATACACTCTACAGACTCGTAACACTTGATGACGTTGATGAAATCGTAGAGAAGGATCTCATGAACGGTGAAGTTGTTGAAAGACTGCTCTTCGTTGATGAAAACGGCAACAAGGTCAAGACACAGGACGACCTTAACTTCTACAAGAAGCAGATGCGTATCGCTCTCCACGGCTGCGGCTCCATTGACCCCGAGAACATCGAGGAAGCACTTGGTGCAGGCGGCTTCCAGGGTCTTGCCCGCGCTCTTAAGATGGAGAGAGCAGACGTTATTAAGGAGATGCTTGACTCCGGTCTCAGAGGCCGCGGCGGTGCAGGCTTCCCCACAGGCCGTAAGTGGCAGTTTGCTTTCGCACAGCCCGACGGCGACAAGTATGTTGTATGTAACGGTGACGAGGGTGACCCCGGCGCATTCATGGATCGCTCTATTCTCGAAGGCAACCCCCTTGCAGTTATCGAGGGTATGATGATCGCAGGTTACGCAATCGGCGCTCAGACAGGCTGCTTCTACGTTCGTGCTGAGTATCCCACAGCTATCAAGAGACTGAGAATCGCTATCAAGCAGGCTGAAGAGCTTGGCCTCCTCGGCGACAACATCCTCGGCACAGGCTTTAACTTCCGCGTACAGATCCGTCTCGGCGCAGGCGCATTCGTTTGCGGTGAGGAAACAGCTCTCCTCAACTCAATCGAGGGTAAGCGCGGTATGCCCAGACCCAGACCTCCCTTCCCTGCAGTTAAGGGTCTTTGGGACAGCCCCACAATCGTTAACAACGTTGAGACACTTGCTACTGTTCCTTACATTCTCCGTGAAGGCGCTGCAAAGTTTGCATCCGTCGGTACTGAGAAGTCCACAGGTACAAAGGTATTCGCTCTCGGCGGTAAGGTAAATAACGTTGGTCTTGTTGAAGTTCCCATGGGTACAACACTCCGCGAGCTGATCTACGACATCGGCGGCGGCATCCAGGGCGGCAAGAAGTTCAAGGCTATCCAGACAGGTGGTCCCTCCGGCGGCTGCCTTACAGAGGCTGACCTTGATGCTGAGATCGACTTTGACAACCTGGTAGCACGCGGCTCCATGATGGGCTCCGGCGGTGCTATCGTTATGGACGAAGACAACTGCATGGTAGACGTTGCCAAGTTCTACATGGAGTTTATCTGCGACGAGTCCTGCGGTAAGTGTTCTCCCTGCCGTATCGGTACAAAGCGCATGCTCGAGATCCTCGAGAGAATCACAGAGGGTAAGGGCACAATGAAGGATCTGGCTGACCTTGAGCACCTTGCACAGGACATCAAGGCTGGAGCTCTGTGCGCTCTCGGCCAGACAGCAGCAAACCCCGTTCTCTCCACAATGAAGTCCTTCCGTGATGAGTACCTTGCTCACGTTATTGACAAGAAGTGCCCCTCCGGTGTATGCAAGAACCTGATGCAGTACGTCATCAATCCCGACCTCTGTAAGAAGTGCTCTCTGTGTGCTCGCAACTGCCCTGTTGAAGCTATCACAGGTGAAGTTAAGGTTACACCTTTCGAGATCGACCAGACAAAGTGCATCAAGTGCGGTATGTGCGCATCCGCATGTAAGTTCAAGGCAATCGAGAAGAAATAAGGAGGACTTCAAAAATGGCATTGATTAACATTAAAATTGAAGGAGTCCCTTACCAGGTAGAGGACGGTATCACCATTCTCGAGGCTGCAAGACAGTGCGGCTATGAGATTCCTTCTCTCTGTAATTTTAACCATGGCGAATGCAACAGAGGTTCCTGCCGTGTATGCCTTGTAGAGGCTACAGGCGCAAGAGGTCTGGTTGCTTCCTGTGTATACCCTGTAAACGAAGGTATGGAGGTAACAATCTCCTCCAGCAAGGCTGTTTTTGCGCGCCGTGCAGCTGTTGAGCTCCTGCTCTCCAACCACGCCGTAAACTGCCAGGCTTGCCACAAGAACGACAAGTGTGAGCTTCTGCACATCGCAAAGATCACAAACGTTCGTGAAGACATGTTCAAGGGCGAGAAGACACCTACAACAGTAGACGTGCTCAACCCCGCTATCACAAGAGACACATCCAAGTGCGTACTCTGCGGCAGATGTATCGAGAGATGTAAGAATGCTCACGGTCTCTCCGTTCTCGGTTACCAGAACCGTGGCTTCGCTACAATCGTAGGCCCCGCAGAGAACAGAAACTTCAATGATTCTCCCTGCATCATGTGCGGTCAGTGCGTATCCGTTTGTCCTACAGGCGCTCTTATGGAGCACAGCGAAGTTACAAGAGTTGACAAGGCATTTGAGGCCGGTAAGTACGTTGTTGTACAGACAGCTCCTGCTGTTCGTGCAGCTCTCGGTGAAGAGTTCGGCATGAAGATCGGCACACCTGTAACAGGTAAGATGGTTGCTGCTCTCCGTCGTCTCGGCTTCAAGAAGGTATTTGATACCAACTTTGCTGCCGACCTTACAATCATGGAAGAGGCTACTGAGCTTGTTGAAAGAATCAAGAACGGTGGCCAGCTGCCCATGATCACATCCTGCTCTCCCGGTTGGGTCAACTACGCTGAGTACTACTACGGAGACCTTCTCGGTCACGTTTCTTCCTGCAAGTCTCCTCACGAGATGATGGGTGCTATCTTAAAGCACTACTATGCAAAGAAGATCGGCGTAAAGCCTGAGGATATGTTCGTTGTCTCCATCATGCCCTGTACAGCCAAGAAGTATGAGAAGACTCGTGAACAGCTGGTAACAGAAGGCCTTGCAGACGTTGATGCAGTTCTCACAACACGTGAGCTCGCTCGTCTTATCAAGAGAAGCGGTATCAACTTCAACAAGCTGGCTGACGAAGAGTTTGACAACGACATCGTTGGTGAGTACACAGGCGCAGGTGTTATCTTCGGCGTAACAGGCGGCGTTATGGAAGCTGCTCTCAGAAGCGCAGGCTACATCATCACAGGTAAGGAATTCGAGACAATCGAGTACACTGCTGTTCGTGGTTTCGAGGGCATCAAGGAAGCTTCTGTTGACATCGACGGTCTCACAGTTAACGTTGCTGTTGCACACGGCATGAAGAATGCTAAGGTCCTCCTTGACCAGATCAAGGCAGGCGAGAGCAAGTATCACTTCATCGAGATCATGGGTTGTCCCGGCGGCTGCGTAAACGGCGGCGGTCAGCCTTATGTTCGTGAGTGCTTCCTCCCCAACGAGGATCTTGACATCATGGATACATACGTACAGAAGCGCGCAGGCGCTCTCTACTCTGAGGACGAGAGACAGACACTCAGATTCTCTCACAGAAATCCCCAGGTTCAGGCTCTGTACAAGGATCTCCTTGATCATCCCGGTTCTCACGTTTCCCACGAGCTGCTTCACACATCTTACGAAGCACGTGAGAGATTCAACGACTAATCTAAGCACAATAAAAATCCCGTTCGAGAAATCGAACGGGATTTTTTGCATAAATCAGTAATATAAAATTTGTGCAATATACAGATATTGAGCTTTGCTGCAGAAAACATAAATGCTGTTTCTTGTGTGTGGCGTGAATTTATGAGATAATTTGACAAAATACTGCACAGGAGGAGAAATATGGGCGTTTATGTTGTTACAGGCGGTACAAAAGGTATCGGCGAGAAAACCGTTGAACTGCTGAAAAATGCAGGTGAAGAAGTTGTAAATGTTGACATTGCCGGCGGCGATATCAATGCCGATATTGGCTCAAAAGAGGGCAGAAGAAAGGTGATCGATGAGCTCCATGCCCGCTATCCCGACGGTATAGACGGACTTGTGGCAAATGCAGGTATTGCTTCACACAAAAAGTTTTCCAGAGTTCTCGCGGTAAATTACTTCGGTCCCATTGAGATAATCACAGGGCTTTATGATCTGCTTTTGAAAAAGGGCGGCAACTGCGTCATAACGGTTTCGGGCTCTGTTGCTTATCTTCCCAACAACAAATACAGAGTGGATGAGCTTCTTGTAAACTGCGGAGACGAGGAGCGCATCGGAGAGCTTGTGGATACTTTTGACCCCGTCGCAGTTGACAATACCATCTACGGCTCAACAAAGTCTGCCCTTATAAGATGGATGAAAAGGACTGCGCCTGCATGGGCGGTGAACGGTGTGAATTTAAATGCTGTAGCACCCGGCGGTGTAAGAACCTCTATCATGGAGGGGCAGAAGTTTATGGCGCCCGATCCTGAGTTTATTTTAGCTCTGCCCACGCCTACGACATATAAAGAGCACCGCATGATGGAACCCATTGAGATAGCACGCACTCTTGTGTTTATGGTAAGTCCAAATTCCAAGGGAATATGCGGTGAGGTCATTTACTGCGACACAGGTACGGCAAGTATACTGACGGGCGATAAGCCGTTTTTATTTAATGAAGCTCCCTTTGTGAGATAAAAAGAAACTCCGATGCATTAGGGTACACCCTTTATTGCATCGGAGTTTTTATTATTCTTCAACCGTTTTTCTTTTCTTCTTCTTTTTCTTCTCACGCTTAATGAGGTTTTTGATAAACACGGGAAGAGTGGGGAGAAGTATCAGTATTATCGCGATGTAGAGCAGCATGCGGCTAACTGTGAGCTGAGGTCCTGCCAGAGATGCGGGAGCGCAGATAAGAGCCAAAAGTGAAGTGAAGATTACGTTGAACACCTGATCTTTACCGGATGCGCTGCCTGCCATGGCTATAAGGTACAGGGCGCAGGCGCCAAGGGCCAGACACTCATAAGAGTATTCAGGCAAAATGGGATTTGCCATGTTTGCATAGAATATCTCGCCCAACTGGAGACAGAAATATAAGGGGGAGAAAATACCGACAATACCTGTTATATTTCTTGTCTTGCCCTTGTAGATAAGCACAGATACGATCACATGGGAAACTGCGAAAAGAATCGCCAGCGGAAGGGCGATTGCGTTATGGTTTTTGATTATCTCAGGGTATGTGGGGTAAGAGAGAACAGCATGGACAAGGATGAGCACGGCTGCGATTATCTGCATCAGCAGACTAATTCCGCTGTGTTTTGAGGACATGCTCTTAAAAACGTCTTTTTCAGAGTCTTTTTTTCTGCCGATGAGATATGCTGCTATAAATGACACCGCGATAGCTGCGATGGCAGCTGCGGATAAAAGCGTTGACAGAGCACCACCGGAGGGGAGTCCGTCCGCACCGTAGTTTCCTGCGTTTAAAAAGCGCAGCACGGCTATAATAACACCTGCACCTATGGCAGATGCAGTCAAAATAGTTCCTTTTCTTTGCATATAGAAGATCCTGCCAGAATAAATTTATTGATAGATATTCATTGTACATCAGATGGGACAAACCGTCAATCTGGTTTATTGGAGGTGCAAATGAAAAATAAGATAATTATTGCGACGCTGGCTGTTCTGTTTGCTGTGTTTGCACCTGTGATTTTTACAGACAGAAATGAGAAAGCGCCTGTGGAAAATCACACGGACGAAGCTTCTGACAGAACGGAAGAGACAGAGGATATTCTTGAGATAAGCGTTCTCATGGGAGATAAAAGCGTAAAAATGGACATCGAGGAGTACCTGGTGGGAGTAGTGGCAGGGGAGATGCCCGTGAGCTTTGAGGATGAGGCCATAAAGGCGCAGGCTGTCGCTGCGCGAACGTACACGCTCTATAAGCTTTGGGTGGAGCAGTCGGCAAATCATGATGAAACTGTCTGCACCGATGCTGCCTGCTGCAAAGCCTATGCAGACGAGGCTTCGCTGAGAGAAAAATGGGGCGATGATTATGACGGCAATATTACAAAGATACGCGCCCTTGTGTGGAGTACTCAGGGAGTGTACATGGTGTATGAAAACGAGCCTGTGCTGGCTGTTTTTCACTCGTCTTCGTCGGGAAAAACGGAAAACAGCGGCAACGTGTGGAATAAGGATGTGCCCTATCTTGCGTCTGTAGAGTCTCCCGAGAGCAGCGAAAATGTTAAAAACTACATCTCTGTAAAAGAGATCGAGTATGACGATTTTAAAATGCGCTTTCTGAAAGAGTACCCCGAAGCCGAGTTTTCTGAAAACAGGGAGGAGTGGATAACAGATATAGTATACTCAGACAGCGGCAGGATAAACTCTGTACGCATCGGCGGAGTTACCGTAAGGGGTACAAAGCTGAGAGCGCTGTATGAGCTGCGCTCAACGGCAGTTACTGTTGAGGCAGGAGAGAAGAGCATAAAATTCACCGTCACAGGCTACGGACACGGTGTCGGCATGAGCCAGTACGGCGCAAACACAATGGCGCAGGAGGGAAGTACTTGGCAGGAAATTTTGAAGTGGTATTACACGGGGATAGATTTTGCCACACTTTTGGGAACAATATAGGCTGAATCTGTTTATTCGGTGTTGTGTTTTTTCTGCATTGATGTACAATAGATAAGTAATTTTTTGTGAAAGAGATGAAGAGAGAGTGGATTATTCAAAAGAGGCATTAAGGCTTCACAAATTATGGGGCGGAAAGATAGATTACCGCCCGAAAATGGAGATAAATAATAAGGATGACCTGTCCGTTTGCTACACTCCCGGTGTGGCTGCGCCCTGCCTTGAAATCCATAAAGACAGGGAAAAGGTGTGGGAGCTGACAGGAAGAAAGAACCTTGTCGCCGTTGTGACGGACGGAACGGCGGTTTTGGGTCTTGGAAATATCGGCCCTGAGGCAGGACTTCCCGTTATGGAGGGCAAGTGTGTTCTTTTCAAGGCTTTCGGTGATGTGGATGCTGTGCCTCTGTGCATAAATTCCACGGATGTGGATGAGATAGTAAACACGGTTGCGCTGCTCTCAAAGAGCTTCGGCGGTATAAATCTTGAGGATATTGCCGCTCCCCGATGCTTTGAGATTGAGCGGAAGCTGAAAGAGAGATGCGATATTCCCGTGTTCCACGATGACCAGCACGGCACGGCTATAGTCGTTCTGGCTGCGCTTTTAAATGCCCTTAAAGTCACAAACCGCAAAATTGAGGATGCGAAGGTCGTTGTCTGCGGAGCTGGCTCTGCAGGAATTGCCATCGTGCGCCTTCTTCTAAAGCGCGGACTTCACCATGTTATCATGTACGACAAAAATGGCGCAGTATGCGAGGGCGCACCATGGATGAACGAGGCGCAGCGCGAAATGGCGCTTATAACAAACAGGGAGAAAAAGCAGGGAACACTCTCTGAAATTATGCAGGGAGCGGATGTGTTCATCGGCGTTTCGGGACCCAACCTTGTAAGCGCTGATATGGTGCGCGGCATGGCGAAGGATCCCATTCTGTTTCCCATGGCAAACCCTGTGCCTGAGATAAGCTACGAAGATGCAAAGAGCGCAGGTGCTGCCGTTGTTGGTACAGGCAGAAGCGACTATCCTAACCAGATAAACAATGTTCTCGCGTTCCCCGGAGTTTTCCGCGGTGCGCTTGATGTGAGAGCGATGGACATTAACGACGAAATGAAGATCGCCGCGGCTGATGCGCTGGCAGAGCTTGCATCTGAGGATTTAAGCGCAGATTATATAATTCCCGCAGCATTTGATGTTCGTGTGGGTAAGGCTGTTGCGAAAGCTGTAGCCGAGGCTGCACAATCAAGCGGCTGCGCAAGAATTTTATAATAAACGTTCTTTATTTTGTTTTGCGTTTCTGCTACAATACAAATAAGATTTCTAAAACATTTACAATAAAGGAGAACAAAAGCTATGAAGATGTCTGAAATTATGAAAAAGAGAATGGCATTTTCCTTTGAGGTATTTCCTCCCAAGACAGATGTGGGTATGGAAAAGCTGGTTGGCGAAAACGGAGTTTTGGATAAGCTCTACGGTTTAAATCCCGACTATATCTCCTGTACATACGGTGCATGCGACACAAACGTAGGTAAGAACCTTGAGGTTTTAAAGGCTGTTAAGGATGCCGGAAAATGCACTCCCGTAACACACTTTACCTGCATCGGCAACACAAAAGAGGGAATAAAAGAGCAGCTTCAGACATATCTCGATAACGGCATTGACCATATGCTTGCACTTCGCGGTGACCTGCCCTACGGCTGGACAGGTACAGGCGGAGACCTCCGCTATGCAACTGAGCTTGTTAAGTTTGTAAGAGATGAGTTCGGTGACAAGTTCTGCATTGCCGTTGCAGGCTCTCCCGAAGGTCACATCGCATGCCGCAGTTTAGAGGCTGACATCTCCTTCTTAAAGCAGAAGCAGGATGAGGGCGCAGACTTCATCATGACACAGCTCTGCTGGGATATGGATCAGTTCAGAAGATGGATGGATGCTATCAGAAAAGCAGGAATCACTCTTCCTGTTGACGTCGGCATCATGCCTGTTCTGTCCATTGACTCCACGATCAACATGGCTCTGTCAAGAAACGGATGCGTAATGCCCAGAGCCCTGTCCGAGATTATCTCCAAGCATTGGATATTCCCAAATCCCTTCGCTCCCAATGAGTCTGAAGAGTCCATTGCTCAGAAGAAGGAAGACTTCATGAAGGCAGGTCTTGAGTACACAGTAAAGCTTATCGACGAGTACCGCGTATGCGGCATTTCAGGCATCCATCTTTACGCTCTCAACAAGTACGAAAATGTTGCAAAGCTTGTTGAAATGTCGGGAATTAAGGACATTATTTAGCTTTTTATAAATATCTTTTTGATTAGATTTTAACAATTGACATAGTTTTTGCGTTAAGCTATAATTTAAGAGACTTCTGTATGACTGACGGATTTCGCGGAGCACCGCGGGGGAATACAGATGTAATTTTAAGCCGACCGTCTGGGCAATTCAGTTCTAATAGGAGCTGAATTGCCCTTTTTTCTTTCTCGGAAAAAGGGCAAGCAACTAAGAATTTTTATGGAGGTATTTGAATCATGGGTTACAAATCAGACATTCAGATCGCACAGGAAACCGAGCTTGAACACATTTCCAAGATCGCAGAAAAAGCAGGTATTGATGACAAATATGTAGAGCAGTACGGCAAAGTCAAGGCTAAGATTGATCTTTCTCTTCTGAAGGATATGAAGAACGTGCCTGACGGAAAGCTGATCCTCGTTACTGCTATCAACCCCACCGCAGCAGGTGAGGGTAAGACAACCACAACTATCGGTCTGGCTGACGGACTTCGTCACATCGGCAAGAACTCCATCGTTGCAATGCGTGAGCCCTCCCTCGGTCCTGTTTTCGGCGTTAAAGGCGGCGCAACAGGCGGCGGTTATGCACAGGTAGCTCCCATGGAGGATATCAACCTCCACTTCACAGGAGACTTCCACGCAATCGGCGCTGCAAACAACCTCCTTGCCGCTATGGTAGACAACCACATTTACCATGGCAACTCCCTGGGCATCGACCCCAAGCGCGTTACATGGAAGCGCTGCGTTGATATGAACGACAGACAGCTCCGCTTCGTTATCGACGGTCTTGGCGGCAGATTTAACGGCAACCCCAGAGAAGACGGCTACGACATCACGGTCGCTTCTGAGATCATGGCTGTACTCTGCCTTGCTTCCGACATTGAAGACCTTAAAAAGCGTCTTGCACATATCATCATCGGCTACACATTCAACGGCGAGCCTGTAACAGCAGGTCAGCTGAAGGCACAGGGCGCTATGGCAGCACTTCTGAAGGACGCATTAAAGCCCAACCTTGTTCAGACACTTGAACACACTCCTGCGCTTGTTCACGGCGGTCCTTTCGCAAATATTGCCCACGGCTGCAACAGCGTTGTTGCAACACGCATGGCAATGAAGCTTGGTGACTACTGCATCACAGAGGCAGGCTTTGGCGCTGACCTTGGTGCTGAAAAGTTCCTTGACATCAAGTGCCGCATCGCAGGTCTTACTCCCGATGCTGTTGTTATCGTTGCAACTGTCCGTGCTCTTAAGCTCCACGGCGGCGTTTCCAAGGATGATCTTGGTACAGAGAATCTTGAGGCTTTGGAGCTTGGTCTTCCCAACCTTCTGCAGCACGTAGAGAATATCACACAGGTTTACAAGCTGCCCGCAGTTGTTGCAATCAACCGCTTCCCCACAGACACAGAGGCAGAGCTTGAGCTCGTCCGCAAAAAGTGTCAGGAGCTTGGCGTAAATGTTGCTCTCAGCGAAGTTTGGGGCAAGGGCGGCGAAGGCGGTATCGAGCTGGCTGAAGAAGTTATCCGCATCTGTGAAGAACCCAACCACTTCACAATGTGCTATCCCGACGCTGTTTCCATCGTTGAGAAGATCAAGTCCGTTGCAAAGAAGATCTACCACGCAGATTCTGTCGAGTTTGTCGGCAACGCAAAGGCAGAGGCTGACAACCTTGAAAAGCTCGGCTTCGGCAGACTTCCCGTTTGCCTTGCAAAGACACAGTACAGCTTCTCTGACGATCCCAAGAAGCTCGGTGCACCCAAGGGCTTCAAGATTACTGTTCGCCACATCAAGGTTTCCGCAGGCGCAGGCTTTATCGTTGCACTTACAGGTGACGTTATGACAATGCCCGGTCTGCCCAAGAGACCTGCTGCAGAGCGCATCGACGTTGACGCAAGCGGCAAGATATCCGGACTGTTTTAAGCTTCAAAAATGCACAAGTGCATTTTTTGAAGGGGACTGCATAAATTCTCACTCTTTCCAACAACCCATTGCTTTGTTAGCAATGGGTTGTTGTTTTTTATATTCTGATATGCTAATATCAAAGCGACGATTTTGATATGGAAAAGGAGCGGAAGATATGTCCTTTTTAGATATGACAACCAATGAATTTATAGCAGAGCTTGCCTCAAAAAACTCCGTGCCCGGTGGCGGCGGAGCGGCTGCTGTTGCAGGCGCAATGGGTGCAGCGCTGGCTGCAATGGTGTGCAACCTTACCGTAGGCAAACAGAAATACGCCCATGTTGAAGAGGATGTACAGAAGATACTCTCCCGTGTTGACGTTTTAAAAAATGAGCTTCTGCAGATGGCTGATGAGGATGCAAAGTGCTTCGAGCCACTTGCAAATGCATATAAGATACCCAAGGATGATCCTAAACGCGACGAGATCATGGAGCAGGCTCTCAGAACTGCGTGCACAGCTCCGTTAAAAATCATTCACGCAGGTGAGGAGACTCTGGAGCTTTTGGGTGAGCTTGTGGAAAAGGGCAGTGTTCTTGCGCTCAGCGATGTTGGCTGCGGTGCCTCCATGTGCCGCTCTGCCGTTATGAGTGCGTGGATAAGTGTTAAGATAAACACACGCGACATGAAGGACAGGGAATACGCCCTGAAACTTGAGGATGAGGTCGATGATATTATCGAACACTCACGCATGGTGGGCGATAAGATCTACGACAAGGTTCTGCGTAAACTGTAAGGAGGGGCAAAATGGCTGAAATTTTGAAAGGCGCACCTGTTGCGGCTGCTATAAATGAAAAAACATCTGCGAAGATTGCTGAGCTTGCGGAAAAAGGCATTAGACCCTGTCTTGCTGTGTTAAGAGTCGGTCTTAACGAAGCGGACGAATCCTACATCCGCGGCATAATGAAAAGAGCGGAAGCTCTGGGCGTTGAAGCTCAGGTGCGTGCTCTGCCCGAGGATGCGGCGGAAGATGAAGTCCTCTCGCTTATGGAAGAACTGAACGAGGACAAAAATGTCCACGGCGTACTTATGATGCGCCCTCTGCCAAAGCATATTGACGAGGATAAGGTGCGCAGAGCATTAAAGCCCGAAAAGGACATGGACGGCATCACAGATGTTGCTCTCGGCGGTGTTTTCTCGGGAAACAATATCGGATATGCACCATGTACAGCCCAGAGCTGCATTGAGATCCTTGACCACTACGGAGTTGACTTAAAGGGCAAGAAGGTCTGTGTTATCGGACGCAGCCTTGTTATCGGAAAGCCTGTTTCCATGATGGCTTTGGGCAAAAACGCAACAGTTACCATCTGCCACAGCAGAACGGAAAACCTTGCGGAGACTGTTAAAAATGCTGATGTTGTCATTGCAGCGGTGGGCAAGGCGGGCTTTGTAACTGCGGATATGCTGCGGGAAGGACAGAAGGTTATCGATGTCGGCATCAATGTTAACGCGAAAGGAAAACTCTGCGGCGACGTTGATTTTGCGGCGGCTGAAAATATCGTTTCTGCGGTAACACCCGTACCGGGCGGAGTTGGCGCTGTTACGACGGCGGTACTTATGTGCCATCTTGTAGATGCGGCAGGAAAGTAGATTAAATCTTAAAGCAGGAGAGTTCCCTCTCCTGCTTTTTGTGCATTATAATTAAAGCCTCTCTCCTTACGAGGGAGCCATATTTGACAATACTCTTACCCACCCTGTTTTGTTTACATTATGTGCATTGATATAGAAACACGGCGGTGCTATACTTACTTTAAGAAATTCTTAAGGAATTAATTGATTTGTTCTTAAAAATACTTGCAGTACAATATAAGTCGGAGGGGGAGATTTTATGTATAATATTCTGATTTGTGACGACGAGCGTGATATCGTTTCCGCGTTAAAAATATATCTGGAGTCTGACGGCTACACTACATTGACGGCTTACAACGGAAGAGAAGCTGTTAAGTGTCTGGAGGAAAACGAGGTTCACCTTGTACTGATGGACATAATGATGCCCGAGATGGACGGCATCTCCGCAATGGTCAAGATCCGCGAAAAATCCAACGTGCCCGTAATTTTGCTGACGGCAAAAAGTGAGGACACGGACAAGGTCCTCGGCCTTAACGTGGGCGCGGACGACTACATAACAAAGCCCTTCAGCCCTGTTGAGGTTTTAGCCCGCGTCAGATCTCAGGTGAGAAGATATATGAGCCTCGGCGGCGGTGAGAAAAAAGTTTCAAATCTCACCTGCGGCGGCATTGAAATGGACGACAAGGCAAAGTCTGTTACATTGGACGGCGAGATAGTCAACCTCACACCTACGGAATATGACATCTTAAAGCTGTTCCTGCAGCACCCGGGAGAGGTAATTTCTCCCAAGGACATTTACCGCAAGGTGTGGAACGATGCGCCTTACGGTGCTGAGAGCACAGTTGCGGTACATATCCGTCACCTGCGTGAGAAACTGGAGATAAACCCTGCTGAGCCCAGATACTTAAAGGTCGTCTGGGGACAGGGATATAAGCTTGAAAAGGGGAACAGATAATGAACAAGTTTTACAGCATGCCCTTTAAAACCCTTGCTGTACTGCTGTCCTTCGCGCTGGCTGTGCTTATGATCGTCGGCTGTATCGGCGTGTTCGTCTTTTATGAAATGGGTGTTTACACAAACTCTGCAACTGAGGTCTACAACGACCTTGCAGGTAATCTCATAAGAAACGACGCCTATAATATTCTGACGGATATGTATTACACACATTCTCAACCTGACTACTACCGCTACGGCATACGGTTTGAGATAAAGGACTTAAACGGTCAGCTGATTTACAGCGACTTAAACTACCACGACTACGACCTTTCATACATGGTGGAAATAGGTGCATACCATTGGTCTACCTATGATGAATATTCCGAGTCAGAGGTAGAGAGTAATCCCGAGCTTTATTTGTACATCAACAGCGCAGAACATGTTGAATTTGTAGAGGGCGGCACCTATGATGACGGCTACTACAGAGAGGGCTATTATCAGGTGCAGTCGGGTTATCCTGCAAATAATGTACTTGTTACGGCTTATCTTCTCACGGGGGAAAACTGGGGCGAATACAATCTCCTCTGCCGCGGCATTCCTTTTGCCTTTGCCATGAGATTCTGGATAGTGCCCATAATCATACTGGCAGTTATCGGCTTTGTTGTACTTATTGTGTATCTCATGTGTGCTGCAGGCAGACGAAAGAACGAGGAGGGCGTGCATAAGCGCTCTATCGACCGCGTGCCCTTTGACATTTACACAGCCGTAATGGTCGGCATCGGAGCGCTGTTTTTCCTGATGCTGGACAGTTTTGGCTTCGGCACGGGAGGAATGATAATTTTAGCGGCAGCCATCGGCTCTCTGAGCTACTTCCTGCTGCTTGGCTATTTTATGAGCCTGGCGGTAAGACTTAAGTGCGGAGATATAATCCAAAAGACATTGATTTACATCGTACTGGCATTTATTTTCCGTCAGTTTGGAAAGTTCTTTAAGTTTATGGGTTACATTTTAAGACGCCTGCCCCTTATATGGAAGGCAGCCCTCATAATTCTCGCTCTTGCGGTGTATAACCTTATTGCAGCCTGTGTTTACGACCCCGGCTACGGCCTTGTTCTGTGGCTTATCGAGGCGGTAATTCTAATTCCTATGGCGATTATGGCTGTCATAGCCCTTCGGAAAATCCAAAAGGGCGGACGCGAGATAAGCCGCGGAAATCTGGACTATCAGATAGACACAAAATACATGACGGGAAGTCTTAAAAGCTTTTCCGAGGATTTAAACAGCATAGGTGAGGGACTTTCAAAAGCTGTTGACGAGCGCATGAAGAGCGAACGCTTTAAGACAGAGCTTATCACAAATGTATCTCACGATATAAAAACTCCTCTAACGTCCATTATCAACTATGTTGACCTTATAAAAAAGGAACAGCCTGAGAGCGAGACTATGCGTCAGTATGTGGACGTTTTGGACAGACAGTCCTCACGCCTTAAGAAGCTTATAGAAGATCTTGTGGAGGCTTCCAAGGCGTCTACGGGCAATGTAGCGGTCTCGCTTGAAAAGTGCGATGCTGCTGTCATCCTCGCCCAGACGGCCGGCGAGTTTGATGAGAAGCTGAAGATAAATCAGCTTGAGCTTCTTATGAACATCCCCGCAGAGCCCTGCTATATTCTGGCAGACGGACGCCACCTGTGGCGCGTTATGGACAACCTGATGAACAATATTTGCAAGTATGCCCAGCCGGGTACACGCGTATATATTAATTTAGAGAAGAAAAACGGCAAGGTTGACATAGTATTCCGCAATATTTCGAAATACGCCCTTAACCTTACCAGCGATGAATTTCTGGAGAGATTTACAAGAGGTGACTCCTCCCGCTCAACGGAGGGCAGCGGACTAGGTCTTTCCATTGCAAACAGCCTGACCGAACTTCAGGGAGGCGTGCTATCCCTTACGGTAGACGGTGACCTTTTCAAGGTCTCCCTTACCTTTGACGCCATATAAGGATTTTTGAAATGCCCGATAAAAACTACTACTACGACAGACGAAGTGAAATAGCAGAACTTAAAAAACAACGCAGAAGAAAGAGTCGCATAGCAAAAACCGTAACGGTCTTGATCGTTCTGGTGCTTGCTGCGGTATTTGCCCTGATACTCTTCGGAGACAGGCTGCCGTCAAGAAAGGTCGCTGCTTTGTCTGACGTGGAGATTCCTTTGTGGATAGATCAGCAGATAATGCCTTCCCGCGGAACCAGCCGTAGGGCTGTAAGGCTGGAGGATATCAACGCCATAGTTGTCCACTATGTGGGAAACCCGGGCACAACAGCGCAGAATAACCGCGACTACTATGACAACGAGGGTGTGACGGTAAACTCCCACTTCATCGTCGGACTTGACGGCGAGATAATCCAATGCATCCCTCTGGATGAAAAATCCTCTGCCTCAAATGACCGAAACCGCGATACAATCTCCATTGAGGTGTGCCATCCCGATGAGACAGGAAAGTTTTCGGAGGAGACATATAATGCGCTCGTTAAGCTTGCGGCGTGGCTCTGTGAGATTTGCGAATTTGACGAGGATAATATTATCAGACACTATGACGTGACGGGTAAGATATGTCCTCTGTACTACGTTGAAAACGAGGATGCATGGGTGCAGTTTAAGAAGGATGTTATGGAACTTGTAAAGGAGTGATATTGTGAAAAAGAATACAATTTTATCAGTATCATTTCTGGTGAGCCTTCTGCCTATGCTTTTAAATCAGTACGGCGGTATGAAGGGCGTTCAGGAGATCACGGGGCTTGTAAATCTTATAAACCCCATAGGCCTGATCTCCGTTGTCACATTCTTTGCCGGTGTTTTCATGAGGTTTGAAGAACGAAATGTCAATAAAATTATGTGTACAGCGGGGACGGTCGGCATCGTTTTATCTGAAGTATATAAGTTTTTCACATGGCATGTAATGAACATAACAGGTAAGGTCAGCCTGCAAAACAGCATAAGGTTTGCATTTCCCGAGTTTTATTTTGGACTTGCGGTGTCTGTTATGATGATTATTGTGTATTTTGTGATAGAGAGAAATGTAAGAGAATGATGTGCAGCAGGCGTTTTGCAGGACGCATAGCTGCTCCTGCCGCAAATGCCGAAAGGAGTAGACTCCCTCAGTCTGCTTAACGCAGACAGCTCCCACGAGGAGGGAGCCTTTGGTAGCCCTAATGATAAAGCATAAAATAAAAGCTCCCACAAAAAGTGGGAGCTTTAAATATTTACAGAACTTCGTCTAAAAATCCGAATACGCGGTCATAGTTGGCTTGTCTGAACCAATCGGGAGTGAGAATGTGATTCAATGCGCAATGATCCCAGCCGTCATTAAGCTCAAAAAGGACCTGAACACCGCAGCTTTTAAGCTTTTCGGCAAGGTTCTCGGACTCTGTACAGGGCACGATGCTGTCGTTTCTGCCCACCTGAACAAGTGTGGGCGGAAAATCTTCCGTAATGTAGGTTAAGGGGTTTAACAAAACTGCCACATCGGGGATCTTATGCAGATTTACACCTACAAAGATAGTCATGAGATTTGGCGGAATTACGGGCGGCTCGGGAGAGTTTAAAAGCGCCTCTTCCACATCGGGCGGCGGTGTGAGACACAAAAGGTCATAACAGCCGCATTGTGCAACAACTGCCTGCACATCGCCCGATACCTCGGAAAGGACAGGGGAAGGACCGTCAAAGGCTTTGATTTTGCTTGTTGCCGCCGCGAAAACTGCGTAATATGCACCTGCGCTGTCTCCGCCGAGAGCAAACTTTTCGGGGTCGAGATTATATTTTGCCGCATTTTTCCGCAGAAAGCGGATGGCGGATTTTACGTCATACAGGGCGTTTGGGGCTTTGCTCTCAAATGCCTTGCGGTATTCGATGGAAACGACGGCATATCCGCGGTTTACGCCCTCAACGGCAAGGAGAAACTGCACATCCTGCTTGTCGCCTGCAAAGAAGGCGCCGCCGTGGATGAAGATATAGGTGGGGAAGGGACCTTCACCCTCTTCGGGGAGATAGATGTCCAGCACCTGGGAGGGGGAAACATCGGAATAGGGAACATCAAGCCACTTACGGGTGATCTTGCTTATGTCCACCATATCGCTGCCCATTACGGGGTCATCGGGTTCTATAAGTACCCATGAAGTGTCCAGCTTGCAGTCTGCCATGATTTTAGCCTCCTTTATTATGTCTGTTAATATTAAATCATAAATTTACCGTTATATAAAGACAAAAATTATAAGAACGGTATTTTGCAAACCTGCTGTGTACAATTTTTACATAATTAATACTCAAATTCCGTTGATTTTTACAAGATTTAGGATTGAATATTGTACAACCGTAATGTTATAATGAAGCGGATAATGAATTAGTGTACATATCAATCAAAACGTAAACAAAATTGAAAGGAAGATATATACAATGGGTTCTAAATTTGAACATGTCTTCGCCCCCATTACAATCAGAGGCGTTGACTTCAAAAACCGTATCGCACTTGCTCCCCCTTCTCCCAACCTCGCAAGCACAGATGGTCTTGTAACACCTGAGTTTGTTGATTGGTTCCGTATGTTTGCCCGCGGCGGTGTTGATACACTTTTCGTTGGTAACTGCTCCATCGACATCACAGAATGTAAGGACGAGGCTTTCCAGCTTGACCTCAGCAACGACAACGGAATTCTTCCCATGTCCAGATATGCTGACATGTGCAAGCAGTATGGCTGCCACGCTTCTTTCGAAATCAACCATAACGGTGAGAACACAGCTTTCGAGACTGTTGGACACGCTCCTTTCAGCTCTTCCCCCAACATTTCCTCCACAGAGCTTACACGTGCTAAGAGACTTGGCCGTGATCCCATCCCCGCTATCGAGATGACACACGAGAAGATCAAGGAAACTGTTGACAAGTATGCTATGGCTGCATGGCGTATGCAGAGAGCAGGTATGGACATCGTTCTTGTTCACGGCGGTCACGGCAACCTGATCTCCCAGTTCACAAGCCCCCTCTACAACCACAGAACAGACGAGTACGGCGGCTCCACAGAGAACCGTGCACGTTTTGCTGTTGAAGTATGTAAGGCTATCCGTGAGAAGTGCGGCGAGAACTTCGTTATCGAGTTCCGTATCTCCGCAGACGAGATCGCTGAAGAAGGCATGCACTTCGACGAGACACTTGAGCTCATGGGCTACCTGAAGGATCACGTTGACATCATGCACGTATCCGCCGGTCTCCACAGCGACTTCAACATGAAGTACTACCGCAACTGGTGCCAGAACTACATGATGGAGCGTGGCTTCAACGTTCATTATGCACGTAAGGTCAAGGAAAGATACCCTGACATGCTGGTTCGTACAGTTGGTTCTATCACAAGCATCGAGATGGCTGAAGAGATCATCGCAAACGGCTGGGCAGACTTTGTTGCTATGTGCCGTCCCCTTATGGCAGACCCCGACATGCCCAGAAAGTATGCTGAGGATCGTCCCCTTGACAGACGTCCCTGCTTAAGATGTGACTCCTGCGCAAAGCACCTCATGGTTCCCAAGCCCATCTTCTGCGCTGTTAACCCCATCTCCGCTCTTACATCCGACCTTAAGGACGGTCTTGTTCCCGTTGCTCCCGTTAAGAAGAAAGTTGCTGTTATCGGCGGCGGCCCTGCAGGTATCACAGCTATGCAGACACTTCTTGACCGCGGTCACGATGTAACACTTTACGAGAAGACAGACCGCCTCGGCGGTAACGTAATCGGCGCTGCTGTTGCTCCCTTCAAAATCGACTGTCAGGACTACCTCGCATGGCTCCGCCGTGAGGCAGCAAAGTGTGTTAAGAGAGGCGCAAAGATCATCTTCAACACAGATCCTTCCAAGGAAATGATCGAGGCTGAGGGCTTTGATGGCATCATTATTGCTTGCGGCAGCCGTCCTCTGGTTCCCGGCAAGATCCCCGGAATCCACATGCCCCACGTACATTGGGCTCCCGATGCAGAAGCTGACCACTCCAAGGTTGGCGAGAAGATCGTTATCATCGGCGCCGGCGCTGTTGGTCTTGAAGCTGCTATCGAGTTTAAGGATGAGGGCAAAGAAGTTGCTGTTGTTGAGATGGCTGATCCTCAGACAGCTATCGGCAAGCTCTTCGCAAGCTCCGGTACAAGTGCTAACGAGTTCCTCAAGATCATCGAGGAGAAGCCCCTCCAGGTTGACTACAATACAAAGCTTGTTGAGATCCGTGAAGACCGCGTAATCTGCGAGAGAAACGGCGAGACAGTTGAGTATCCCTGTGATACAGTCCTCCTTGCTATGGGTATGGTTCGCAACTCTGAAAAGGTTGACGAGCTCCGCCGCACAGTTCCCGAGACAAGCGCACGCATCGTTGGTGACGTTCGCAACGTCGGTACAATCTGCACAGCTGTTAACGAAGCTTTCCAGGCAGCTCTCCACATGTAAAATATTCAAATCCCCGAAGAGTAAAATCTCTTCGGGGATTTTTTACAATTATGGCGCTTCACTTCTGTACATATTTCACAATAAATTTGTTTAACATGACAAAAACGCATGAATGTGCTTGACGACACCTAAAATGTACCTTAAACTGTACTTGTCGGTGATTTTGTCGAGTACTGTTTTAAATAATTAAAGAGTATCCGATTCTTGGATTGAGTTTCTGCGAAAAGGCGAGGTTGGTGTGAACCTCGCCTTTTTGTGCGTTGGTGAGGCACTTGTAGGTGGCGCTTGCCTCTCCCTGCGGGAGCGGTGGCAAAACCGAAGGTTTTGACAGAGAGGGTGAATGCGCATGCCCTCTCAGTCGTCTTTGACGACAGCTCCCCCAAAGGGGGAGCCAAGTACATAGGCGATTTGTGAATCGCCCATACAGCACGAACAAGCTATATTACACACTTTTTTCGAAAAAATAAAAAAGTTTTTAAAAAGTTGCACGTTTTCGTGCAACTTTTTCTTTTTTGCCGCCATATATGCAAGGAGGTATGAGATGCAAAGAATTTTCAGAAAGAAGGACGTTATCAAACGTCTGGGCGAAATTGCTCTTGGCAGAGCCAACGACTCGGTAAAGCTCGCCTTTACAAATCCCGAAAGGCTGGATATAGACAGCCTTGATCTCACCATGCTGTCAGAACTCAGACGCGCGGCAAACGGCAGCGTTGAGATAAAGCTTATAAACCGTCTTGATGCGCTGAAGATTATGATGGAAGCTCTGCGTGATGAGCCAGGCGGAGAAGCGCTGGAGTTTCTCCAGACGCTGTGCTCAGCGGAGGCAGGGGACTCAAGTTGCGGATAAAGAAGATATCCCCGAAGCAGTACAGCGTTCTCACATGGTGGAACGACACTTCAAAGTACAAAGACTGCAGCGCCATTATATGCGACGGCGCAGTTCGAAGCGGCAAGACCCTTTTTATGGGAATGTCCTTTATCTTCTGGGCGATGACCCGATACACTGGCATGCAGTTCGGGCTTTGCGGCAAAACCGTAAATTCCTTGCGGCGAAATGTCGTCTCCGTAATACTGCCGGTTTTAAGGCAGTTCGGTTTTGTCTGCGAGGAAAGGATCAGCCGCGGAACTTTGACGATAAACTTTGGCGGCAGAGAGAACACGTTTTACTACTTCGGCGGCAGAGATGAGAGCAGCGCGTCCCTTATTCAGGGAGTCACATTTGCCGGGGCGATGCTGGATGAGGTGGCGCTTATGCCGAGAAGCTTTGTTGAGCAGACCTGCGCGCGATGCTCTGTTGAAGGCAGCAAGCTCTGGTTTAACTGCAACCCAGAAAGTCCCGAGCATTGGTTTTATAAGGAGTGGATTTTAAAAGCGGAGGAGAAGGGGGCGTATCATCTTCACTTCACCATGGCAGATAACCCTGCGTTGTCCAAAAAAATAAGAGCGCGGTATGAGAGCATGTACAGCGGAATTTTCTACAGGCGCTTTGTTTTGGGGCAATGGGTCGTGGCGGAAGGCAGAGTGTATGACTTTTTTGACCAAAGCTTTGTAAAACCCGTTCCTAATGGCGAATTTGAAAAGTGGTATATCTCCTGCGACTACGGCACCGTGAACCCTGCATCCTTCGGTTTGTGGGGATTTCTGGACGGTGTGTGGTACAGAACAGACGAGTTTTACTTTGACTCCCGAAAAGAGGGCTACCAGATGACTGACGAGGAGTATGCAGATGAGCTGCAGCGCTTAGCTGAGGGAAAAGACATTACTGCTGTGATAATCGACCCGTCGGCTGCCAGCTTTATTGAGGTGCTGTCGAGGCGAAGGTTTCGTGTAGTCAGAGCGAGAAATGATGTTCTGGGCGGAATAAGAGTGACATCCGACCTTTTAAAATCGGGTGAGCTGGTGATCTGCGACACATGCGTAAGCGCATTGCGTGAATTTGATCTCTATATCTGGGATGAAAAGGCTGCGGGCGATACCGTAGTCAAGCGGAATGACCATGCCATGGACGACATTCGCTACTTTGCCTACACCGCTGTGAGACGGGAAAACGATGATTTCGCGGTGTTTTCCGTTGAGAGAAGTTTTGCATAAAAGGAGTGAGAAAAATCAGAAAAGAAAAAAGAGAAACCAAGATTCAGGTGCAGATGCGAAACAGGGAAAAGCATCCCTTTGGTGCGCTTTCAGGTTATATTCCCTTAAATAACGGGGAGATAAGCCTTTACAGGGAAATACGTGAGGCTGTGCCCATTATCGACGCGGCGATTATAAAGATAATCCGCTTAACGGGCGGATTTACAGTTAACTGTCGTGACAAAAGTGCGGAAAAGGAGCTTTCGGAGTTTCTGCGCACGGTAAACACAGGCAGAGCGCAGAGGGGTATCGACTCGTTTTTAAACGGGTACCTTGACTCCATGATAACCTGCGGTCGGGGCATCGGTGAGATCGTGCTGAAAAACAGACGTGAGATTGCCGCCGTATTAAACGGCAACCCTGCGGACATTGAGGTAAAAGAGGGCGCATCGCCCCTTGATTTCAAGATCTGCATTTACAACGGTCTTGAGCTTAAGGAGCTGCCTTATCAGCAGTTTCTGCTGTTTACACCCTATAACCCTGAGGCGGACAGCCCTTACGGTGTTTCACTCATGCGCTCAATGCCGTTTTTAACCGACATTCTGATGAAGATTTATAACTCAATCGGAGTCAACTGGGAGAGGGCGGGAAATGTGCGCTATGCCGTTGTGTATAAGCCCACAGGAGATATCCTTGACAAGGCGTATGCCAAAGAGCGCAGCACGCAGATAGCAGCCGAGTGGTCAAATGCAATGCAGAGTACCAAAAGCGGCAAGGTCCGTGACTTTGTGGCTGTCGGCGATGTGGATATCCGCGTTATCGGTGCTGACAATCAGGTTTTGGACAGCGAAGTGCCTGTTCGTCAGATTCTGGAGCAGCTTGTTGCAAGAACGGGAATTCCGCCCTTTATGCTGGGTCTGCATTGGTCTTCAACCGAGCGCATGTCGGGTCAGCAGGCGGATATACTCACCTCGGAGATTACCGCCATAAGACGAAGTCTTAATCCCGTAATAGAGCGGATCTGTGATATGTGGTTTAAGCTGCGCTGTGAAAAGCCGGATTACAAGGTGGTCTGGGATGAGATAAACCTGCAGGATGCGGTGGAAGAGGCGAGAGCCGGACTTTACCGCGCGCAGGCAGAGAAATTAAAAGAAGGTGAAAAATGAGGATAAGTAAAGAGGCTGTTGCCATGACAGGCGCAGAAGTTACCGAAAAGGAGCTTGCGAAGATTAATGCCTTTACAGGAAGGGAACTTAGTGCGGACGATGTATTTGTCTTTTCCGTAAAGCTCTGCGACAACGAAATCGACCGTGACGGCGAGTGCTTTTCAGCAGAATGTCTGAAAACTCTGGCGGAGCTTTTTATGGGCAAGACAGGCATTTCCGACCACTCATGGTCGTCAAGCCGTCAGGTGGCGAGAATTTTCGATACAGAGGTAATTGAGGACTACGCAAAGTCCACCTCCTACGGCGATGTCTATACATACATCAAGGCGAGAGCGTACACACTTAAAACTCCTGCCAATGAGGAGTTTATCGCCCGAATCGAGGGCGGCATCAACAAAGAGGTCAGCGTTGGCTGCGCTGTTTCCCAGTGTTATTGCAGTATCTGCGGAAATCCTTTGGGAGATGAGAGCTGCGGTCATATCCGCGGACTTACCTACGCAGGCCGCAAGTGCTACGGCATACTTGACGGCGCCACAGACGCTTATGAGTGGTCCTTTGTTGCCGTTCCCGCACAGCGTGATGCAGGAGTTATCAAGGGTTTTTATAACGCTGATGCCGCAACTTTGTCGGAATTTGTCGAAAAATGCGGTAAGGCAGAATTTACCCGCGAGTTTGAGCTTCTTACCAAGCAGGCAGAGGCGGGCAGAAGATATCTTTCTGCCCTGAAAGCCGATGTTGTGCGCCTTGGAGCGCTGACCGAGCTCTGGGATGCTGAAAGCCTTACGGAGACTGTAAAGCACATGGATGAAAGTGCGCTTTTGTCCCTTAAAAAGTCGCTGGATAAGAAGGCGGACGAAATTTTGCCGCCTGTTACACAGCTTGGTGCGTATAAGAAGAATAAAGTTAAGCCGGACGACGACTATATGATCTAAGCGCTTCGCGTTCGAAAAAATACGAGTATTTTTTCGAGAAGGATTGCAGCCTGCTGCAGCGCACAGCAAGCTGCACGTTTGCAGGCAGAAAAGTGTAAAAACCGCCGCACATGTCGCCGGTTTTTACTAATTTAAATTTATTCCGCTATCTGCGGATAGCGGAACTCTATGAGATAACACTATTTTTGGAGGTAATTATAAATGAGCTACAATTTTGAAAATATCCGCCTTGAAAAGGGCATGTACAGAGAGACAGGAAAGTCATTCACACAGGTACTGGAAGAGCTTGACCCTTCCGAAAAGTACAAGAACACACCCATGGAGGGCATGGACGCATATCAGCGCCAGCTCAAGCGCTTCGGCATCCGCGCAAAAGGCGCAAACTCCGACAAGGTTGAGAAGTTTTTCTCCACATCCGAGTCCTCCGTTCTCTTCCCCGAGTACGTTTCCAGAAGCGTAAAGACAGGCATGGAGGAGGGCAACATCCTGCCCGCCATCACAGCATCTGTAACACGCTTTGACGGCATGGACTACCGCTCTGTCTATTCTGCCGCAACCGATGACGACAAGAGCCTTAAGGCTGTTGAAGAGGGCGCAGAGATCCCCCAGACAGAGATCCGCGTCTCAGACCACCTTGTAAATCTGCACAAGCGCGGCAGAATGCTGGTTGCATCTTACGAAGCTATCCGCTTCCAGCGCCTTGACCTGTTTTCCGTTATGCTCCGTCAGATCGGCAATCAGATCATGCGCATGCACCTTGACGACGCCATCGGCGTTATCGTAAACGGTGACGGCAACGACAACGCAGCCGAGAGCTTTAAGATCGGTACAGATATTACAGGTACTGCGGGTACACTTACATACTCTGCGCTCCTTGAGTTCTGGGCAAAGTTTGACCCCTACAACATGAACACAATCCTCGTCTCACCCGATATTATGCTCAAAATGCTCTCTCTGCCCGAGTTTCAGAATCCTCTGACAGGTCTCAACTTCCAGGGCACGGGCGAGCTGACAAATCCCCTCGGCGCAAAGCTCATCAAGACAACTGCCGCACCCGAGGGCAAGCTTATCGGTCTTGACCGAGGCTACGCTCTTGAGATGATTCAGGGCTCCGATGTTGAGGTTGAGTACGACCGCCTCATTGACAGACAGCTTGAGCGCGCAGCCATCACAAGCATATCCGGCTTTGCAAAGCTCTACGACGGCGCTGCAAAGGTTCTGGAGGTTTAAGCCATGTTTGCGGAAGAGATTTATTCCGCGGCTTCTGAGATATGCAAAGAGGAGTCCGACATTCTCGGACTCCTCTGCAAGGCTGCGGAGGATGAGCTTATGCGTCGCCTTAAAGAGGATGTGGATGTAAACAGCATCAAGGCCATATTTATAACTGCCGCTGCAATGATAGCCTGCAGTATGTACGAGACTTACGGCGGAGTTAAGTCATGGAGTGCGGGACAGGTGTCCGTTACCGAGGTGAGTGCGATTTCCGACCTTCGGGCACGGGCGGAGATCCTTATGGCAGGTTATATCGACGCAGGCTCTGGATTTGACTTTGTGGGGGTGGAAGGATGAACACCTTTTGTCGGATTTTGTCGAAATACGGCGAAAACACAAAGATTTCCTACGCAGGCTATGAGACTTGTGCAAAGACCTTTATCCAGCCGAAGGTGAGCAGCGAAAACATCCGCCATACGAGACTTGGCAAGGTTAATGACGGGGATTATTACTGGTTTGCCCCGGGAAATGTGCTTCTGGACTTTGAGCAGAACATCACCGTCGCAACTTCTGACGGTGTGTATGACCTTATAACTGCGGAAAAATACCGCGTTTACGGAGTGGACTCCCATTGGGAGGGCATCCTCAAAAGGAGGTACCCGGCTTGAGCATTGAATATGACAGCATTGTCGCCGCCGTTGCGGGATTTTTGGGAAATTACACGGACATTACCGTAAAAGCCTACCCCTTCGGCAAGATGCAGGAATTTAAAACCCCTGTTGTGGCTGTGACCATTGAAGAGGCTGAGAGCACATCCTCGGGCGCGGCAAACTATCTCGGGATTTTCAGCGATGCGGAGACAGGGGACAGGGAGCTGTACGGCAGATATCTGGAGGTCACTTTGGGACTGCATATATACTCTCCAGACTCCTCTGAGTTTGGCGCGGATGCCTGCCAGAAGGTTTTCAGCAGGATAGTTTCCGCATTTTTCGAGAGCACACTTCCCATAAAGGTGAAGAGCATCGGCTGCGGAAAAACAGAATTTGACGATGTCACGCGAACATACCGCTGTGAGGTCACGGCAAAGTGCCGCTGCTTTATGACGGCTGAGATACGCGAGGACGGAGAGTTTACAGACTATATTCTTAAGGGAGTGATGATAAAATGACAAGCACACTTATACCCGGTATTTACACATCCTATGAGCTTTCAGGTGTGCGATACACGGGAAAAAAGGCAGGTACTGCAGGTTTTGTCTGGAAGGGCACGGAAACTGAGACACAGGTGTCACGTTTTACGGGTGCAAATCAGATAGCTGCAGTTTACGGTACAGACAGCTCTGTGTATAAAACGTCATCGGTACTCTTTGCAAACGGCGCATCCTGCGTTAAGACTGTGCAGGTGATTGATGACTATTCAAACGGCTTTGAACTTCTGATGAAAGAGGAGGACGTTGCCGTCATGCTTTGCGACAGTGAGGACAGCGCCGATTTTGAGAGCATGCGTGATCACATTTTAAACGGCGGGGAAAATTTTAAATACCGCATCGGCGTCTGCGGAGCAGGGGGAGAAGTGGCGGATATGTGTGACGCGGCAAAGACTTTAAACTGTGAGAGAATGGTGCTTCTGCCCGATTTGAATGCGGCTTTTGCTCTTGCAGGCGTGATACTGGGTACGTCTGACCCCTCCCTTCCTTATAACGGAGCGGAGCTTTCGGGCGTTGAGGCAGATTTTACATATACAGACGAGGAGGTAAATCTGCTCCTTGAGAGCGGTGTGACACCTCTTCGCACCGTCGGCGGTATATGCGAGGTTATAAGATGCGTCACCACAAAGACAGAGACAGATGATATGTACGACACCACATGGCGCGATGTGAATACTGTCCTTGTGACGGACTATGTTATTTTGCAGATAAGATCTGTTTTAAAATCCATGTTCACAAGGGCGAAGAACACAGAGCGCACGAGAGGTGCCGTCAGAACACAGGTGGTAATTTCTCTGGAGCGCATGGCGGAGATGGGGATTATTGAATCCTACGGCAATGTCACAGCCGAAAAGAGCGGCAATGACCCTTCCGTCTGTCAGGTGAATTTTGAGTTTACTCCCGCAGGCGGCATGCACAGCATTGTCATCGCAGCGGGAATTACTGTTTAAGGAGGGGTAAAAATGGCAATTACGGGATTTCCCACAAGCAGCGATATTTATCTTGAGGCTGAGGGCAGGAAAATAGCCGTAGTCCAGAGCTACGCAGCGAGAGCAAAGCGTACGGCACAGACGGTTGAGGCGTTCGGAGAGAGCGAGCCTGTGGCAGCTTACGAGGGCGCAAAGAGCTATGAGATAGTTCTGACACGCCTTTACGCAACGGACACAGCCATAGCCGACGGAATCGACTTTTATGCCTTATCCGATTTCTCTCTCGTCATCGTAAAGCCCGACAGACGCATCGTCTACACAGGTTGCTGCTGGTCTGAGATTGAGGAGAGCGGTGATATCGGTGAGATGGTGGCTGAGAAGATAACCCTCACCGCCAAGAAGAGAATGGTGACAGACTGATGAGAGAATTTGAAGTGGAGATCGACGGCGCGGTATTTACCGTTAAGCAGATACTGCCCGAAGATGACACATACGAATACACAGAGAAGGTGGCAGAGCTCATAGCGCGAGCCTGCCTTCTTGCAGATGATGAGGCAGAGAAGAAGGCGAACGCACCGAGAAAGTACGATAATCAGCCGTCTTACGACAGGGAGCATGAGAAGGTAACGGAGGTTTTTCGTGAAAAGGTCACGGAAAAGTATGTTGAAGGTCAGCTGGAAGATATCCGCAAGACTTACACGGAGCCTATAGCGCCTTCTGTTAACTACCGCCGTCAGATAGAGGAGCTGTCCCGCTATTTAAGCCGCGACAGCCGCCGCTACGACGGCTATTTTGAAATGTATTGAGGTGAGATGATATGAATTTATCACCTATGAGATATAAGTCATACGTCTGGGAGTTTAATCCCAAAGTATACGAGGTCACATATAAGCGGCACATCGTATCTCTTAAGCTTCCCCGCGGTGGCGGCGTTATGCAGGACATGGGCAAGAGCTTTAAGGTCTTTTCGGGGGAAGGTGAGTTTACAGGTGAGGGCGCTTACGATAAATTCCGTGAGCTCTCCAAGGTCTTTGAAGAGGGCGGCTCGGGAACGCTTGTTCACCCTGTGTGGCAGCTTACAAAGGCATATTTTGTGAGCCTTACCCTTCGTCAGGAGCCGAGGGAGAACTATGTGGCATATTCCTTTGAATTCTGGGAGGACTTTTCTGAAAGTACAGCCTTTGAGAAGGTCAGCGCAAACATCGTGCCCGGCGGTGTGGCAAGCGGAAGCATCATCGGCGGCGGTGACAGCAGCACATACACCGTGGTAAAGGGCGATACCCTTTGGGGCATTGCAAGTAAATACGGCACCACGGCAGCAGAGCTCGTTTCCAAGAATCCGCAGATAAAAAATCCCAATCTCATCTACCCCGGAGATGTGATCAGGCTTTAAGGAGGAAGGTATGACAGGTTATTTGACAGATTACAAAGGGCAGCGATTCAAGCTGCCCTCATTTATAAGCTGGGAGATAAACCACACAGACGGAGAGGACGGTACAGACAGCTTTGAGATAAAGCTGCCTTACGATAAGAGCATGAGACAGACTTTGGAGGATGCTGTGAAGTTTCGCCTTGAATATGAGGGCGAGACCGTTTTTTGCGGTGTTGTGGACGAATATGAAGTGAAAATCAATCAAAACGGCATGACGGCAGCAGTCTCGGGAAGGGGCATGGGAGCTTATCTTCTGGATAACCGCTGTGTTGGCAGGGAGTTTGTCTCCTGCACTCTTTCAGATATGCTGAGAAACTATGTTACGCCTTACGGAGTGAAAGTGGGCGAATGTGACAGCATGCCGCCCATGTACGGCTACAGCGTCTCCGTAAATGAAAGCTGCCTTTCCGCCCTTGCAGGCTACACCATGTTTGCAGGTGGGGTAACTCCGCGGTTTTCAAAGGAGGGGAAGCTGGTGCTCTCAGGGAAAAAGGGCAGTAAATACAAAGCGGATATGTCGAAAGTTACGGATATTACCCTCAGGTCACGCAGATACGGAGTTTTGTCGAGCGTGAAGGTGGTGACGACCAAAGGCGTTGTGCAGACGGCGGAAAATGAAAGCTTTGCCGCAAAAGGCGGCAGCGCCTCTGCCGTTGTGTCTGTTCCGAGAAAGACGTCATGGGATATGATCCGCTACACGGGAAATTATCAGCTTGAAAAGTCGCAAAAGGGCAGATACAGCCTTGAACTGACGGTAAACGAGCTGTTTCCCTGCTTTCCCATGGACGTGTGTATAATTGACTCGGACTTTTGCGAAAAGGGCGGGTATGTGGTATCTGAGACCTGCTGTTTCGGTGATGAAAACGGCTTCGGCACCACCGTAAAGCTTTATAAGGAGGATGCGTGATGTGGCTTACTGAGAGAAGAAAGGTTAAAAACAAAGAAAACATGACGGGTACGGTTACATTAAGCGGTGAAAAGTGCGCTGTTATGGATTTTTCGGAGCACCGGAATATTGCTGTGTACACTCCGGGCGGATATTGCTGGATGCCCTGCGTCGGCGATGAGGTGCTGGTTTTGAAAGACGGCGGCATCGTGGGAATGGAAAGCGAAGCTGCAGGGCTTTTGCCCGGCGAGGTGTGCATACGGTCAAACGGCGGTGCGGAGATACGCCTTTTAAACGACGGAACCGTGCACATCAAAGGAAAAATAATAGAGGAGGATTAGGCTTTGGAGCTTAAAATAGTGAACGGCGACTATGTGCCTCATGTTTCGGGAGGTTTTGAAACTGTGGCGGATCACGATGAAAAGCTTGCCCGCGTGCTGTACAAGCTCTCCTGCAGAAAGGGCGGCTTTGCTCCGTTTCCTGATCTAGGCAGCAGGCTTTATAAGCTCCTGCGTGAGAAAAGGGAGAGCCGCGAAACTCTGGCGAGAAAGTATATCCTTGAGGCGCTGGAGGATGAGAGTGATATTATCCTCACATCGGTCGAGGTTTCCGACAGGGAGGGCGGACTTTTGGTGCAGGCAGAGTTTGAATACAGCGGCGGCAGCAAGTCGCTGGCGGTCTACTTGAGTTAGGAGATGAATAATGAAAACAGCAAATGAGATTTTTGAAGAGATGAAGGCTGTGTTTGAAGAAAAGTCGGGCTATGCAGTATCAGACGGATGCGACATGGCGGTGAGAATGTATGCCGCCGCTGCACAGACCGAGGCTCTTTACATATACGCCGACTGGACTTTGAGACAGAGCTTTCCCCAGAGCGCCGAAGGGCAGTATCTTGACAGCCACGCTCTTGCCCGCGGCATCGTGAGAAAAGAGGGAAGCAAAGCAGCAGGTGAACTGGTGTTTTTCGTAAACAGCGCAGCGGTAAATGATATTCTCATCCCTGCGGGAACTGTCTGCATGACGGCAGACGGAGTGAGCTTTGTGACACTTGACAGCAGCATTATCCCCGAAGGTGAGAAAATCTGCACCGTGAAGGCTCAGGCACTTAGCGTGGGAACACAGGGAAATGCTGCAAAGAGAACCGTAAATTACATGACGGATGCACCCGGCGGAGTTGAGGGCTGTACAAACACCTATGCCTTCACAGGCGGTGAGGATGAAGAGAGCGACGATGAGCTGAGAGCGAGGATAATGGACTCTTACCGCGGTCTTTCCAACGGGGCAAATGCTGCGTGGTATAAGAAAAAGGCGCTGGAGGTGGATGGCGTTGCCGCAGCGACCGTTGTCCCTTGCGCAAGAGGTGTGGGTACGGTGGATGTCATCATAACAGCAGAGGACGGAGTGCCTTCGGCAGAGCTTATTGCAAATGTGCAGAGCGCATTGGAAGCCGAACGCGAGATTTGCGTGGATGTATCCGTCTACGCACCCGAAACCGTATCATTAAGCATTGCAGCCGAAGTCAAGGTCAAAGCAGGCTACGAGCCGTCTGCGGTTTTGCAGAATGTAAAAACATCTCTTGAGGAGATGTTCGGCGGCGGTATTCTGGGCAGAAAGGTGTACTGCGCCGAGATATGCGACAGAATTTACCACACCGAGGGCGTTGAGAGCTACCGCCTTACAGCGCCTGACTTTGACTATGCGGCACCTGAAAATGTGCTGCTCTGTGCGGGAACGATCAGCGTTGGCAGGTGGGAATAAATGGGATATGCGGATTATTTGAAGCAGATGCTAAGACCCATGGGTGTTTATCGGCTTGATGGTGGATATTCCTCGTCTGAGCTTGATGCCGTGGGAGACGCGCTGGATAAGGTTTGCGCGGAGCTTGATTTGCTCCTTGAGAGAAACGCTGATTATATAAAGCGGCTTGAGGCGCTGTTTCCTATTGTGGATTTCGCCTCAGGTGAAGCTGAGCGCGAAAGCAATGTGCTGACACTTATGTCTGTGAACGACGAATGGTCGGACAAGGCATCTCTTGAGGCGATTCTGAGCGCCTGCGGTCTTGCGGCGGATATTTCGGAGACGGACGATAAGTTTGTGCTTGAAGTGCGTTTTAAAGATATCCGTGGGGAGCTTACATCCCGTGAAAAGCAGGTGTGCAGGGATATAATGCCTGCGCACATTGCGCTGAGACTGATTTGCGACGGCCTTACGTGGGACAGAGCAGAGGAGCTGTTTCCCACGTGGGATGATTTTGACAACGCAGGTTTAACGGCAAGCGAGCTTGTAAAGCTTGCGTAAGAATAAGCGGTAAGGTTTTGCCTTACCGCTTATTTGTGTGGTGTGTGATTTGACGGGCGATTCGTGAATCGCCCCTACAACATAATTTCCACATGTACGCGTTGTAGGGAACGGATTTATCCGTTCCGCTTTTTGGATCGTCGAGGACGCCGGTCCCTACAAGGTGCGCGCAACATCGTGCAAGCTTTCAAATAACAATTTTGCTGTCACCGCTGCACCTGTCTGAGCGCGGCGGCGAGCCCGGCAACCGGTGCTGCGATTGTTTGAGCCGCGGGGTCGAGGGGCTTGCCCTCGTGTCATTCTTTGCATACTTTCTTGGACAAGCAAGAAAGTATGGCGCCTCAGGCAGGACAAGCTAAAAATTTATGCCATGGTAAATATCCCTCCACCATGCTAACGCATGGTCCCCCTCCCTTTAGGCAAGGGAGGCTAACGGGCGGATATGGAATCCGCCCCTACGAAATAGCATAAACATCGTGCGATATTACACACGGGACGGGAAACCCGTCCCCTACGAAACACAACAGCCCACTACTATACACAAAAATCCCCCGACTTAATGTCGGGGGATTTACTTATATCTTCGCAAGCTCTGCGTTTTTATATGACGGGTCGTCGGTGACTTCGCGAATGACCTTGATCTTGTCAGGAAAGCTTATATTTGCGTCCTCTCGGCTGAGCTCTATCTCGATTATTGCCTTGTCCTGCCAGAAGGGGTAGACATCTATCTCAAAATACTGGTTTTCATAGGTGAGGCAGTATCTTGTTTTGCGAATCTGACGCTTTGAAGTGTCTGCATCCATGAGGAGCTTCAGATACTCCTCCTTTGAGAGACGGCGCTCTATCTCAACGCGCTTAAATCCCGATACGGTGCGTTTTACGGTCTGGAAGTATATGTAGTTTCCGCCGCAGCCGCGCTGACGGACTCTTACCTCATCGCTGCCATCAGATCTGAGATATGTCTGTATTATCTCGATACGGCTGCAGGCAGGGCACTCTTCCAGCCACTTTATGTCGGGATATTCGATGAGATATTTTCTCTCTATTTCGTAGGGTTCGGGCTCGCCCAGAAATGATGAGATCTCGGTAATAAGACGCTTCATCTTGCCCTCGAAATCTTCTGAGTTGTCGATAACGCGAAGGTGGGGATGACCTGTCCATGCGGAGATGAGCTTGTCGTCCAGTACTGCCGCCTCTTCGGGAGTCTCCGTGCGTGCAGAGTTGTTTGCCGTGGTGTAAAACTCCACAGCGCCTTTTGCAGCTGTCACAAGGTGGAAAACGGCGTCATAGCTGTCGCGCATTTCAACTTCGCTGGTGCCGATAAACTGCAGAGCCTCGGCAAATTCTGCGTCGTTCATATATGCCTTGTTGTCAAGACAGCCGCGGTCGCATACGATGAGGACTTTATCTGTGTTCATGGTGCGGGCAGCCTGCTCAAAAATCTTTTCCTTTTCTATCTGCAGCTTGAGCTGACATTTCTGATATTCAGCGTTGGAGCCGCATGTCCAGGGGGCAACACCGCCTGTTATAAGCTCGGTTGCGGTCTCGGGTATGAATAAAACTGTGTAGCCAAGGTCAGTAAAGGCGTTCTGTACCCAGCTCATGGCTGTGGATTTTCCCGCGCAGGGTCCGCCTGTGATGACGATTTTTGTTATATCCATGGTTTTATGTCCGTCCTTTAAAGTCATCAGCCCGTCCACACTTATGCCGAAAACCGCAGCCAGCTTTCTTATCATATTTGTGGTTGGCTTAGATTTGCCCGTCTCCCATTTTGAGACGGCTTTGTTGGTGATGCCCAGCATGTCTGCCAGTTCTGCCTGCGACAGCCTGCGCTCCGTGCGAAGTTCTGTGATCTTATTTCCGAAAGTGTAGTCGTTCAAGCTTTCCACCTCTCTTTGTCTGTATTATACCTGCAAAAAATTCTTTGGACAAGTGGCGGAAAGTCGAATATCGGTAGAAAGTTGATTTGCCATTATTTGCGTGGTGTGTGATTTGACTGGCGATTCATGAATCGCACCTACAACATAATTTCCACATGTACGCGTTGTAGGGAACGGATTTATCCGTTCTGCTTTTTGGAGCGTCGAGGACGGGTGTCCGTATTTCAGGCGGATATGGTATCCGCCCCTACGGACACGCCAACAGCTCAATGCGTAGTTTATACAAACGTGACGTCGCCCACGACGTCACGTTTTTTGTATTTGTGGTAATAATATTACCTTGTTATGCCTGCGGCGCCATACTTTTATTGGGCAAGCAAGAAAAGGCAGGTCGTCGGCAGACATGACAAAGCTGTCGCATATACAAATACAACAATTATTGCCCTTGCATATGATTTATGTTATTCTTTTATCGGAGGCGATTTTTGTGAAATATTACGCACCCGATTACTACGGAAGATTTAAATGCATAGCCGATAAATGTAAGCACAGCTGCTGTATCGGCTGGGAGATAGATGTGGATGAGGACACTCTCGCCCTTTACGACACCATTGGCGGTGAGATAGGCGAGAGATTACAGAAAAACATCTGCCGCGACGGTGATTGCGCCCATTTTGTGCTGGGAGGTGAGGAGCGCTGTCCTTTTCTGAATGATAGAAACCTCTGCGATATAATCCTTGAACTTGGCGACGGCGCGCTGTGCGATATATGTGCAGACCATCCCAGATACCGCAGCTTTTATAAAGACCGCACGGAAGAGGGATTGGGCATGTCCTGCGAGGAAGCGGCGAGAATCATCCTCACAAACCCCTTTAAGGTGAAGATTGTTCTGACGGAGGACGACGGCGAAAGAGCGGAAGCCGACCCCAAAGAGGAGTGGTTTTTAAATCTGCGCGATAAGATAATCGCCATGCTGCAAAAGCGCGAGCTGCCCGTTGATATGCGCCTTATGGGCGTTGTCTCGGCGCTGGGTATCGATCTCCCTTCTCTGAGCCCCGATGCGCTCTACGGGCTTTATATTAGCCTTGAGCGCCTGGACGAGGAGTGGACAGCGTATCTTGACAGGCTGCGTGAAACAGAGCTTACAAAGGATCCTGACCTTGAGGTTCCCTATGAGCAGCTTCTGGTATATCTTGTCTACCGCAACTTAAAGGCTGAGGACATAGTGGGCACCATGAAGTTCTGCCTTATAAGCTATCTGGTTATCTGCCATATAAGTGAGGTTATGGGCGGCAGTATGGAGGCTCTGCAGGATGTCTGCAGGCGCTACTCTGCGGAGATAGAATACTCCGACGAAAACATCGGCAGAATAATAAACGTGCTGTAAAAAACAAAAAACGGAAGAAATTTTTCTTCCGTTTATGTGGCTATATTACCACAAAACCGGCAAAATTTCAAGTCTTGTAATTTGCACGGATTTGGTGTAATAGGTATTATGGGTGATGTGTATGATGAAACAGAAGCTGAGAGATGCGTACGCAAGATGCTACTATCAGCAGAGCGGATTTCCGCGCAAGGTATTATCTGACGATGCGGCGGCAGTAATGCTGACGAAAGAGGAGATAGCAGACTACCGATACGGTCTTGCGCCCTACTCACAGGCGCAGATCAAAAAGCATGTCCGCGACTTTAACGTGGCGCAGGTCATCGTGACCGATGCCTACGTCTCCGGTGCTGCCATGGTTGAGGCTATCCACGGAGCGGACAGAATGGTGTCCGTCGGCGGTGGATACAGCACCCTTTGCTCCCGTCTTGCCGCTGCGAAAATATCCCGCTATGAGATATTTGATATCGAGGATGCCGATATTCTGGAGGACAAATACGCAAGACTTGAGCGGGTGGGCGCTGCAACTGAGGGCATAACAAAAATTCCCCTTGAAGAGGGATTTTTGGAAAAGCTGCGGTTTAACAAGAAGATGTTCTGGGATTTGACAGGCTGCAGCGACTTAAAGCTCGTGCAGGAGCTGGGAAGCAGGCTCACTTACGACAGCGCTGTGGTTTTTGTTTACAGAGGTGAGTATCTTGAGCTTGAGAAAATGCTGTCCGACTGGGGATTTCGCATTTATGAGTACTCAAGCGGCGAGGAACTGGAGACGCGCTTTTTCGATAAGGCAAACTTTGGACCTGTTCAGTATCAGCTGAAGGTGGAACGTGAAATGAATATGGTACTTGCGGTAAAGAAACCGTGAGATTTAAAGGGCGGATGAAAATCCGTCCTTTTGTTTTTACGCACAACCTTACGTCGTGTCCGCAGGAATCGGCGTTCCCAACGGTCCGTTGTGTAAAATCTGCACGATGTTGATGGTATTTCATAGGGGAGGGACTCTGTGCCCTCCCGTTACATCATGGCAAAAAGTTGTACTTTGTCATGTCTCCAACGGCATACTTTCTTGCTTGTCCAAGAAAGTATGCAAAGAAAGACACGAGGGCAAGCCCCTCGACCCATGCGGCTCAGACACAGCGCGGTGGGCTGTTCCCACCGCTGGGCTTCCGCATGCCTAACGTTTGTTATGCGTTTGTGACCGCGATGTTGTAATTACGCACAACCTTGCGGAGTGTCCGTAGGGACCGGCGTCCCCGACGACCCGAAAAAACAGGCGTTCCGATCAGGAACGCCTGTTTTGTTTATTCCATTACATCGTGCTTATCTTTCATGAAAAACAGCAGCTTTAAATATTCGGGGGCGAAGGGGGTGAACTCGCCCATTTCACGAAGGGACAAAATCTCGGGAAGGGTTGCCCATTTTACATCACAGACCTCTTCACTCTGCAAGCTGAGAGAGGAAATATCCACATCCTGCTCGATGAGGAAGACCTCGTCAAAGCCTGTGGCGAAGGAAACGCAAAGGTCAGGGCGAATGCCTGTCAAATCAAGCTCAAGTCCCAGTTCCTCGTAAAGCTCGCGCATGGCGGCGTCGCGTCCTTTTTCACCTGCAATTGCGCAGCCTGACAGGGTCAGATCCCAAAGACCTGCCCATTTCTGACATGCTTCGCTGCGCTTTTGGATGAGCATTTTGTCATCCTTAAATATGCAGAGATGTATTACAAGACGGTATTCGCCGTTTTTGGGGTGAGTGTCAACGCGCCCTGTGGGGTTTTTGTCAATGTCGTAAAGGTCAATTTTGTCCATATCATAACCCCTTGACGGCGGCGTCATAGAGCATTTTTTTGGAAAAGCCTGTCTCCTCGGAAGCGCGCTTTGCTGCGTCTTTCAGGGATAAACCGGAATCGCGGTATGCCTGAACGCGCTGCAGCGCTGTATCCATGTCAACCTCGGGCTCTTCGCTCTTTTCCGCGCCCTGTACACATATGACGAACTCGCCACGAGGGTCGTGCCCGTTAAAATACTCCACAGCCTCGGAGAGGGTAAAGCGTAAAGTCTCCTCGTGGAGCTTTGTGATCTCGCGGGAGAGGGTGATGTTGCGGTCGCCCCATGTTTTCAGCATATCGGCGAGGGTATTTTTCAGCTTGTGGGGTGCCTCTAAAAATACCATGGTGCGGCGCTCGTCTGTAAGCTCGTTTAAGTGGTCGGCGCGGCTTTTCTTGGCGGTGGAGAGAAATCCCTCAAAGGTGAATCTTCCCGTGGGCAGACCCGACAGAGCCAGCGCGCACACGGCAGAGCAGGGACCGGGGACAATGCGTATTTCAACACCTGCGGCAGCGCAGATTTTTACTAAATCCTCGCCGGGGTCGGAGATGGCAGGCATACCCGCGTCCGTTACCAGCGCGCAGCTTTCGCCCTCCAGTAAACGGGCAAGGATACGCTCACCTGATGACGCGCGGTTGTGCTCATAATAGCTGACCAGCGGCTTTTTTATATCAAAATGGTTGAGAAGCTTCAAAGTGACGCGAGTGTCCTCGGCGGCGATGAAGTCCACACTCTGCAGAGTTTCGACAGCTCTTGGGGACATATCGCCCAGGTTTCCTATGGGTGTTGCCACAAGGTGAAGTATTCCTGACATGGTTGTTTCTCCTTTTGTGATTAGTTGTAAAACTCATCCGTCTCCCATTTTACGGGATTTTCGTCTATGTATTGCCACGCGGCATCGTAATCGTGTTTATTTCGTATGATGTGGTCGTAGAATGACTTTTGCCATATGCTTATACCAATAAGTTTTGATATTTGTCGTTTCATTTGCCCAACTACAGTTGATATTGTAGGGGCGGATATTATCCGCCCGTCAGTTTCGTGTATTGAAAGCAGTAAATGTATATGGTTGGGCATGATTGCGTATTTATCCACAGTAATGCTTGGATAATGGACGGGAATATCCTTAATGACGCGGTCTGCTATGTAGCCGTAATCTGACAAAATGTATTCATTTTGCGGGCGGATAATATCCGCCCCTACATTTTTTGCCCAAAATATGTGCTGTTTACCCTTTACACACACCGTAATAAAATATGCGCCGACGGTGCTGTAATCAAATTCCGCAAGGCGGTTATTCTTTCTCTTGTCCGTCATCTGTGATAAATCTCTTTGACCTCGCCGGTATCGGTGCCGTCGGGGGTTGTGAGTATCAGCGGCTTTTGAATATTCAGTCCCGGTTTGCCGCCCCGAAGAGCTTCCACCAGAATGAGGTTGGGGGAGGAATCCTGCCTGTGCTGAACGAAGCGGAGAGACTTGGGCTCAAGACCTTTGTTGGACATGGTTGTCATGACCTCTGAAAGGCGCTCAGGTCTGTGCACCATGCAGAATCTGCCGCCCCATTTGGTGAGGTAAGCGGCTGCCGTGCAGGCGTCTTCGAGAGTGCAAAAGCGCTCGTCACGGGCGATTGCGGTTGCGTCGTCGCTGACAGATTTACCGCTGCCCGATACAAAATAGGGAGGGTTCATGACCACTAGGTCAAAGCTGCCCGACTCCAAAGGTAGCTTTTTATACTCACGCAGGTCGCCGCAGATGACCTCAAAGCGGTTTGTGAGGCCGTTGAGCTTTGCATTTTCCAGCGCTGCATCGGCGGAGGCTTTCTGGATTTCAACACCTGTTACGCATATATTCTCATTTGAAAAGGCAAGAAGCTGACCGATAACGCCGCTTCCGCAGCCGAGATCACATACTCTTTTTGCGCGCATCTTTCTGCAGAAGGCATAGAGCATAACAGCGTCTGTGCCGATATTGAAGGCGCGGTCTGCCAAAAACTTAGGACCGCCAAGCCAGAATTCGTTGTACATAAGTTTACCTCGTAGAGTTCCGTTTTCCGCAGAAAACGGAATAAAGTCTGATACGAAAAATCCGGTGACATGCGCGGCGGATTTTTCTCTTCTCAGCCTGCGTTATGCAGGCTGCAGCCTTTTCAAACAAATGCTTGCATTTGTTTGAGTAAACAAAAACCGCTGCTTACGATAATGCGAAGCAGCGGCTTTTTTGAGCTTATATGTAGATTATTCCTCTACGATAGCGTCCATGGGGCAAGCACCAGCGCAAGCACCGCAGGATACGCATGTGTCAGCGTCGATAACGTACATGCCTTCGCCTTCTGTGATAGCATCCATGGGGCAACCGGAAGCGCAGGAACCGCAGGATACGCAAGCATCAGTAATTTTGTATGCCATGATATTTACCTCCAAAGTAATTCCCGATGATCGGGTATGATAATATATGCAACTACAATTTTAACACGAAAGGATAAAAAATCAATAGTTTTTTTCAATTGCCTGAAAAAGTAAATGTTTTTACCAAAAAGTGTGATTTTTGTCATATTTTGTGTGAAGCAGATACAACGGTGTTGAACTGCGCGCGATATTGTTCGGATATTATCCGCCTGTCTGTGAAATTACGCACGATGTTTATGGTGTGTTCGTAGCCCTCCCGTTTTACCACGGCAGAAACATTCAACCTTGTCATGTCTGCCGACGGCGACACTTTTCTTACTTGTCTAAGAAAAGTGATCAAAAGAATGACACGGGGGCAAGCCCCTCGACCCCTGCGGCTCAAACAGGTTGCGATCGGGTGTTCCGATTGCTTAACTCACCGCATGCCTAACATTTGTAATGCTGTGGTGACAGCGATGTTAGGGGACGACGTCTGTGAAAATTATGCACGACGTTGATGGTGTGTCGTGGGGGACGGGATATAGTGAATATTGAAGAAGCAATTACATGGTGCAGCTGCACAAAAAATGAACGATTTGTTAATAGTCAGGAAAAGTCAAAAAACCTATTGACAATTTGACCTTTCTTGACTATTATATAGACAAGGTCAAAGAAAGTCAAAGTCGGAAAGGATGGACAAACATGGCAGCAGGAATGAGTGATATCATTGCGAGCTTCATAAATGAGGTTTTAAACGAGATGAACGGTACGGCAGAGCTTCAGAGATCTCAGCTGGCGTCCCGTTTCAACTGTGTTCCCAGCCAGATCAACTACGTTATTTCGACGAGATTTTCACCGGAACACGGTTATATTGTAGAGAGCAGACGAGGCGGCGGGGGATACATCAGAATTACCCGAGTACGCACAGATCCGAAAATGCTGGTGATGCACACGGTAAACAGCGTTGGAAATGCAATTGACCTTAATGCTGCTGCAGCGTTGGTGTCTAACCTTTTGAACAGTAATGTGATGGATGAGAAAACAGCGCGCATCATAATGGCGGCGATCGGCAATAACGCTTTACGGGGCGCGCCCATAGAATACAGAGATGCCCTTCGTGCATCCATATTTAAGCAGATATTAATAAATCTAATTTAGGAGGTTTCATGTTATGAAATGTACAAGATGCGGCAAGAATGAAGTGAACTTCTTTTATAAATCAAACATTAACGGCGAAATTACAGAGCACAACCTCTGTACAGAGTGTGCCGAAGAGATGGGACTTATGCGCGATGTATTTGCCGAGAGCCGCCAGATGATGCGCGGATTTTTCGAGGATTCCTTTGAGAGACTCGTTTCTCCCTTCACATTCGGAGCCCGTGATTTCCTGCGCCTCGGTGAGAAAAGAGCGGCGGAGCACAAGTGCCCTGAGTGCGAGACTAAACCTGAGGTGGATCCTGAGATCGCAAAGCGCCGTGAAATCAACATCCTTCGCCATCAGATGAAAATGGCAGCGCGAGCTGAGGATTTTGAAAAAGCAGCGGAGATCAGAGACAAGATCAGAAGCCTCGAGGGGTAAGAGAACCTTGACTACAATGGATATTTAAAACGGTTCATTGTAGGGAACGGATTTATCCGTTCCGTGAGCGGCGTGGATAAATCCACGCCCTACGAAGCGATATAATTACATTCCCACGTACAGGAGGAATATACATTGAGATTTGAAGACAGATTTACAGAGAACGCCAAGGGCGTACTGAATAAAGCACATGAGGCTGCGACCGCTTTGGGCCACGGTTATGTGGGTACAGAGCATATGCTGCTGGGGCTTTTAAGCATTGAGGCATGTGCCGCAACTAAAGTTTTGAACGAAAACGGAATTGATGCAGAGCTTGTATCAGACCTGATAAATAAAAACTACGAGCGCGGTCAGGCAGGAGAAATGCCTGTGCAGGGGCTTACGCCGAGAGCCAAGCGGGTAATAGAGGTTGCCGTTGCGGAAGCAAATCGCTTAGGTCACAACTACATCGGCACGGAGCACCTTCTTATGGGTCTTCTGCGGGAGCATGACAGCGCCGCTGCCCACCTTATCCTCAGCACAGGAGCTGATCTCAACAAGATCTATACTGACGTGCTGAATATTTTTGGCGTACCTGAGAGCAGAAAACGCCATGCAACAACAGCAAAACAGGGTAAACGTGCTGATACAAAAACTCTCGACCAGTTTTCACGGGATCTGACAGAGCAGGCGAGAATGGGAAAGCTTGATCCTGTCGTTGGCCGCGAGAGCGAAATTCAGAGAGTTATACAGATACTTTCCCGCAGGTCTAAGAACAACCCTGTGCTCATCGGCGAGCCGGGCGTTGGCAAGACAGCCGTTGCGGAAGGTCTGGCACAGCTTATAGCACAGGGCGGAGTGCCCGAGGAGCTTAAGAATAAGCGCGTGGTGTCCCTTGACCTCACCGGCATGGTGGCAGGTACAAAATACCGCGGCGACTTTGAAGAGCGCATAAAGGCAGCACTTGATGAGGTGCAGAAGGCAGGAGACGTCATCCTCTTCATCGACGAGCTGCACACCATAATCGGCGCAGGCGCGGCTGAGGGTGCAATAGACGCTGCCAACATCGTAAAGCCCATGCTGGGCAGAGGCGAGATTCAGGTGGTTGGAGCCACAACTTTAAACGAGTACCGCAAGCACATCGAAAAGGACGCAGCTTTAGAGCGAAGATTCCAGCCTGTCACAATAAATGAGCCTACACAGGAGCAGTCCGTTGAAATCTTAAAGGGTGTACGCGACAAATATGAGGCTCACCACAAGCTTAAGATAACAGACGAGGCAATTGAGGCGGCAGTTAAAATGTCCGCACGGTATATAAATGACCGATATCTCCCCGACAAGGCGATCGACCTTATGGACGAGGCGTCTTCCCGTGTTCGCATGGAGGTACGCAAAACCCCAGACGATGTGGTGGAGCTTGAGCAGAAAAAGGCGGCAATTTCCCGCGAGAAAGAGGCGGCGGTAAAGGCGCAGGACTTTGAAAAGGCGGCTTCTCTTCGCGATGAGGAAAAGCAGCTTGAGGAGACACTTGCAAATGCACGAAGATGCTGGGAGATGGCAGGGCAGGCTAAAAGCCGAACTGTCACAGCCGATGACATTGCCGACGTTGTTGCAGGCTGGACAGGCATCCCCGTTTCCTCCATAACCGAGGATGAGGGCGAGAGACTTCTCAAGATGGAGGATATTCTCCACAAACGCGTTATCGGTCAGAACGAGGCGGTTTCTGCTGTTTCGAAGGCGATAAGACGCGGCAGAGTGGGTCTTAAAGACCCCAAGAGACCTATCGGCTCATTCCTGTTTTTAGGTCCTACGGGCGTTGGCAAGACGGAGCTTTGCAAGGCGCTGGCTGAGGCCATGTTCGGAGACGAGGGCGCAATGATACGCGTCGATATGTCCGAGTACATGGAAAAGCATACGGTGTCCAAGCTCATCGGCTCACCCCCGGGCTATGTGGGCTTTGACGAGGGCGGTCAGCTTACGGAAAAGGTGCGCAGAAAGCCCTACAGCGTGGTGCTGTTCGATGAGATTGAAAAGGCACACGAGGATGTTTTCAACATCATGCTGCAGATTATGGACGACGGAATTCTGACAGACTCTCAGGGCAGACGTGTGGACTTTAAAAACACCGTCATCGTCATGACATCAAATGTAGGCGCGAGAAACCTGACGGAAAAGAAAAAGACCCTCGGTTTTAGTGCTGTGGGTGACGATACAGACCTTGACAGCAAAGAGTATAGTGAGCTTAAAAACATGGTCATGGGAGATCTGAAAAAGACCTTCAAGCCTGAGTTTTTGAACAGAATAGATGAAATCGTAGTTTTCCACAGACTTACCCGTGAGAATATCCGACGCATCAGCGAGAACATGCTCTCAACTGTTAAAGAGCGCATGAAGGCTATGGATATTGACTTAAGCTGCACCGATGAGGCGCTGGATATGCTGTCCGACGCAGGCTTTGACCCCGTCTACGGTGCAAGACCGCTGCGACGCGCAATTCAGAGCGCAGTTGAGGACCTGGCGGCTGAGCGGATTTTAGACGGCACCATTAAAGCTGGTGATACCGTGACAGTAACAGTTAAAGATGGCAAAGTGGACATTGAAAGGAGCACAAAATGAGTTTAGTACCCTATGTAGTAGAGCAGACAAGCCGTGGTGAGCGTTCTTATGACATTTTCTCACGACTTTTAAATGACCGCATCATCTTCCTTGGTGAAGAGGTCAATGATACGTCGGCAAATATTATTGTTGCCCAGCTTCTGTACCTTGAGGCCCAGGACCCCGACAAGGATATCCAGTTTTATATCAACTCTCCCGGCGGCTCTGTCACAGCAGGTATGGCGATTTACGACACCATGCAGTATATAAAGCCCGATGTTTCAACGATTTGTATCGGAATGGCGGCAAGTATGGGCGCATTCCTCCTGTCAGCGGGTGCCAAGGGCAAGCGATTTGCTCTGCCCAAGGCGGAGATTATGATCCACCAGCCCTCCGGCGGATTCCGCGGTCAGGCGACGGATATCAGCATCCATGCAAATAATATTCTGCGCATCAAGGATAACTTAAACCGCATCATGGCGGAGAACACAGGCAAGCCCTTTGAAGAAGTTGCAGCCGCAACGGAGCGCGATAATTTCATGAGCGCCGAGGAAGCTCTGAACTTCGGTCTTATTGATAAAGTTATTAACAAAAGATAAGTTTCTTTCCAAAAAATCCCTTTCTCCTTATTTCTCCCTTTTGAAAAACCACCGACGGAAATCCGTCGGTGGTTTTTTGTGTATTGTAGGGACCGACATCCCCGACGGTCCGAAAAAAGCGGAACGGATAAATCCGTTCCCTACAACGCGTATATGTGAAAATTACACGCGATGTTGCGGTCATAGTTGTAGGGGACGACGTCCTCGACGTCCCGTCGTGTAAATTTGCACAATGTATATATGGTGCGTCCGTAGGGGAGGGGCTCCGTGCCCTCCCGATTTTATCTTGGTGTATATTTTTATCTTGTCAAAGCCTTACGGCGCCATACTTTCTTACTTGTCTAAGAAAGTATGCAAAGAATGACACCAAGGGACACCCTTGGAACCCTGCGGCTCAAACAGGTTGCGATCGGGTGTTCCCGTCGCTTAACTCGCCGCATGACTATCGTTTGTAATGCGGTGGTGACAGCGAGGTTAGGGGACGACGACTGTGAAAATTATGCACAATGTTTATGATGTGCCGCAGGGGACGATGTCCTTGACGTCCCGTTGTGTATAAGTATTCGTAGCATTTATCGTGTGGTTGTAGGGAACGGATTTATCCGTTCCGAAAAGCCTCCCTCGAAGAGGGAACATTTGGTGCAATCATGCGGCTCGGTCGTAGAGGCAGGAATAAAGTGAAGAGTGAATAGGTAATTGCAGGGGACGGGGTTCCCGATGTCCCGTGTGTGAATATTTGCGCAATCACAAAAGGGCGGATATTATCCGCCCCTACAAACTCTTTATCTCATAACTTACCTTACCGCTGTCAAGCTCCAGCACACAATAGGTGGCACGGCTTGCTCCCACAGAGCCGGGGTTAATTATATACATACCTTCAAATTCCTGCGTGTGAGCCACATGGGTGTGCCCGTAGAGCAGGATATCGACCTCGTTATACATGGCGTTTGTCACAAGGGAATCGAGGCTGTATTTGACGTTGAACCTGTGTCCGTGAACCATCATAATGCGAAGATACTCGCATATAAATTCTTCTGTTTCAAGCTCTCCGGCTCTGTCACAGTTGCCCTTGACAGCGCGAAGGGGGATTTCGGGAAATCTTTGGCGAAGCTCGCGGCAATCTGTGTGGTGATCGCCCAAATGCAGTATCATATCGGGCGTTTCAGAAACTACGGCTGTGAGCATATTTTGGATATTTCCGTGTGAATCGGACATTACGAGAATTTTCATAGGAACCTCCGAGGGCTTTGGTGAATATACTGTGATGAAAGGTTGTGATGGTCTTGGATATTTCAAAGTTTGCATCAAGCGATAAGATACGGGGCAAGGAGCGGGAGCTTACCAAGCTTGCAAACTCCCATGACGGGGAGAAGATAAAGCAGATGGTGGATGGGGACGCCCTGCAGAAGGCGCTGGATACAGGTGATACCGCGGCGCTGCAGAGTACCATTTCGCAGGTTTTAAAAACCGACGAGGGCGCGCGGCTGCTGTCACAATTGGAACAGCTTTTTAAGTAAAGGGAAGGTGAGACCGTTTGAGCGAATTTGAGGAAAAACTGAACAGTATACTGTCCTCTCCCGAGAGTATGGAGAAGATAATGGATATGGCTCGCGGTCTTACAGGCGCAATACCGAAAAAGGAAGAGCCGAAAAATACACTGCCTTTCGGGGAAATTGACCCGAAGATGATAGGCATTATGACCCGTCTTATGAAAGAGTATAACACAACAAAGAGCGATAAGACAGCACTTCTTTCCGCAATGAAGCCATACGTCCGGCAGGAAAACCGCGATGCTCTGGATAAGGCGGGGAGTGTGCTTAAAATGACGCGCCTTGCGAAAATCGCATTTACGGAATTTGGAGGCAGGGACGATGAACAGGTATAACGCAAAAAACGGACGGGTATCACGCGTTCATGAAGCGCAGAAATTTGCCCCAGCCGTGCAGAAGCAGACGCGGGAATGTGCCAAAAAACAGAGCCGCGATATGGGCGATTTCTGGGTTTTGGCGGTGTTTTTTCTCCTGTATCTGGAGAGCCGCGACACGGATTTTCTCATAATCCTCGCCGTGCTGGCGTTTTATATGTTTGATGTAGGGGACTTGGTGAAAAGGTTTGGTGTGTGAATATTTGCACGATGTTGATGGTGTTTAGTAGGGAAGGTCTCCGAGCCCTCCCGTTTTGCCACGGCAAAATATTTTTACCTTGTCATATCTCCGACGGCATACTTTCTTGCTTGTCCAAGAAAGTATGCAAAGAATGACACCAAGGGACACCCTTGGAACCCTGCGGCTCAGACATGATGTGATCGGGTGTTCCGATCGCATAACTCGCCGCATGCCTAACATTTGTTATGCGGTGGAGACCGCGTGGTTATTGTTTGGAAAATTGTATGATGCTGCGGGGAATTTGTAGGGGACGGGTTTCCCGTCCCGAAAAACTTATTCACTCTTCATTATTCATCATTAATTAAAAAAGTTCCTCTTAGGGTGTACCCGATAAGAAAACATAAGGTTTTGCCTTTATCTATTCGGCTAT
>JAFTYM010000038.1 GCA_017461585.1 Oscillospiraceae bacterium
AGTTTTGCCAAAAGATATTCGAGATAGAATCAATTTACAAAAATCCGCCAATACTGGTATGTATTGGCGGATTTTTTAAGTTGCATTATAGCCGAATAGATAAAGGCAAAACCTTATGTTTTCTTGTCGGGTACACCCTAAAACCCCTCGGTCTTTATGTTATCTTACTCCTCAACAGGCAGCCATGCTTCAAAAAAGCCTGTGAGTTTTCCGTTATCCACAACGCTGCAGACAAGGTTTCCGAAAGCATTTCCCACGGGCTTTAAGCCATGAGTTTTGGCGTATTTGAACATGAAGTCCATGTGCTTGGGGGAAAATGCGTTTTTGCCCGAGCTTTTAAAGGCGGAGTGGATGCACGGACGCGACTCAAAGCGCTCCACGGGGGGAGCATACTTGACGTCAAATTCCTCCACATAGTGCATGTCCAGAGAAAATCCCCATGAGTACTTGTCCTCGCTGCCGTGGGCGGTAACGGGTATCTCAAAATATCTGGTGGAGAAGGGCATATACTTAAGCCATCTTCGGCTTAGGGTCTGCAAAGTGGAGTCACTTTCATATTCGAAGTTGTGTCTGTTTAAATAGTATATGAAGTCGGGACCCATTGTGACCTCGCACTTTCCGATGAGACTTCGCACGTTTTCAAGGGTCTCCTTCTGACTTACAAGCCTTTCATGGAGAAGCTGATAGCGCTTTGCCGATGCCTCGATCTCGGCGCTCATGTCGTCAATACGCTCGAGCAGGGAGTCGTAAGTGGTCTCGGACTCGATAACGGAGATCTCGTCTATACTGAAGCCAAAGTTTTTATACCAAAGACAGTCGATGAGAAAATTGATGTCCCAGGTGTCATAATAGCGGTAGCTGTTGTGCTCACCCTTCTCGGGGGAGACAACGCCTTTTTTCTCGTAATAACGGATAAGGTCTGTGGAAATTCCAAGAATTTTCGCAACATCACCGATTTTATATCGCATTTTTAGCTGACCTCCTCGTTAAATTGTACGAAGTGAGTACATTATACATTAAAATATTTGAAAAACCAAGAAAAAATGATAAATAAACTTGACATTGGAATAGTTCCAAGGTTTACAATCCAAGTAGGTATGAAACCGATTATATTTTTAGGAGGAATTTACTCATGGCATACATGCCCCTTAGAAAAGAAGAGCTCTATCTGGAAACAGGTAAAATGACAAAGATCTGGGATCTTAGCCAGCCCTGGGGCTGGGATACTCCCCTGTGGCCTTTCCCCGGCGCACGTTCCGACCTTCAGTTCCCCCGTGGTCAGTATCTTGAGAGATTCCACAAGAGAACATGCACATACACAGGTACACTTCATGCAGGTACTCATATGGACGCTCCCAACCACACTCTCCATGAGGAAGAGGTAGACCGCGAGCGTTACGGCTACACACTTGCTGAGCTTCCCCTCGAGCACTGCGTAGGTACAGGCGTTATCCTCGACATGACATGGATGTACGACGAGTTCCAGGAGAAGTTCAACGCAGCTGAAGGCGACCCCGCAAGAATGGGCGAGATCTGGAGAATCATCACTCCCGAAGATGTAGACCGCGCTTGCGAGAAGGACGGCCTTGAGATCCGCGAGAACGACTGGGTCATCATCGACACAGGCTTCCACAGATTCTGGAGAGTAAACAACGACAAGTACTTCAACTACTATCCCGGCCTTGGCCCCGAAGTTTGCAAGTACCTGATGTTCGAAAAGAAGATCAAGGGTATCTCCGGTACATGGGGCGCAACAGACTCCCCCCTGTGGCACTATCCCGTTAAGGAGCAGATGCCCTGGCTCGCTACAAACTACAAGCTGGCAACAGGCCGCGATATCGACGTTGACTATCCCGACTACGAGCCCTGCCACAGACTGTTTGCACAGCACGGTGTTATGACAGTTGAAAACGCAGGCGGCGACATCGACGAAGTTAAGGGTAAGAGAATGATCATCGCTGCATTCCCCTTCCGCTGCGAGGCAGCTGACGGCGGCTTTGTACGTCTGGTAGCTTGGGAAGAAGGCTCCTTCTAAACCATCGCTGAATAGTTAATTCTTCCGGTCCCGCGAGAGGCTAAGCCTTTCGCGGGTCGGATAATGTTTAAAAGAGGTAAGAAAGTAATATGAAAACACTGAACGATATCAAAAAGATCGCAGTTCTTGGCGCAGGTACAATGGGACCCGGCATTGCTCAGGTATTTGCAATGGGCGGCTACGAAGTTACAATGTGGACAAGAAGTGAGACAACAAGAGAAAAGGCAAAGACAACACTTTACACAAGCCTTAAGACATTCGCCGAAGAAGGCGAGATCCCCGCTGACAAGATCGACGAGATCTACGGCCGCGTAAGCTTTGCTCTCACAGTTCCCGAAGCTCTCGAAGGCGCAGACTTCGTTATGGAGACAATCGTTGAGAACAGAGACGCTAAGGTTGAGCTCTACAAGCAGATCGCTGAGCTGGTAGCTGACGATGTCATCGTTGCTTCCAACACATCCGCTATGAATATCTTTGAAGTTGTTCCCGAGAAGCTCCTTCCCCAGCAGATCATCTGCCACTGGTATTCTCCCGCACAGCTCCTGCCCCTCGTAGAGGTTGTTAAGAGCGAGCAGGCTCCCCAGGAAATGGCTGACGTTGCAATGCAGATGCTCACAAACTGCGGCAAGACAGCTGTATTCATGAAGAAGTTCATCCGCGGCTACATCGTAAACCGTCTCCAGCAGTGCCTCAACCGTGAGATCTTCTTCCTCATGGACAACGGCTACTGTGATGCAGAGGCTATTGACCTTGCAGCTAAGGCTTCCTTCGTTCCCCGTGCAGTTGTTCTCGGCCTCGTAAAGAGAGCTGACTTCGGCGGTCTCGATATGACAGCTAACAACTACAAGAACAAGAGCTACACAATGCCCGAAAACGGCGACGAGCTGCCCCGCGTTCTCGCTGAGAAGGTTGAAGCAGGCGAGCTTGGTATCAAGACAGGCAAGGGCTTCTACGATTACACAGGTATGGACATCGAGGCTCTGAAGACAAAGAGAGACAAGCAGCTCTTCGAGATCTTCCGCGTAGCTAAGAAGTTCATGGCTGACCCCGTTTAATCAGGATATCCAAAATTTTAAAGTTTTTTAAATAACCGAAAGGAAGAAATTTAAAATGGCTAAGTCTAACAAGATCATTATTCAGGCTTGTCTGTGCGGCGCTGGTACAAAGAAGGCACAGGCTCCTACAGTTCCCTATACTCCCGAAGAGATCGCTCGCCAGGCAGTAGATTGTGCTAAGGCTGGTGCTTCCATCGTTCACATCCACGTTCGTGAGGACAAGGAAGTTAACGGCGAAATGCAGATCGGCTACAAGTCCATGAGCCTTGAGAAGTTCACAGAGACAGTTCAGCTCTGCCGCAAGTACTGCGCAGAAGCAGGCGTAGATGTTCTCATCAACCTGACAACATCCGGCGGTGAGTACGAAGACCACAAGCGTCTCCAGCACCTTGGCGCTCTGAAGCCCGAAATGTGCTCCTTCGACCCCAACACACTCAACTGGGCAAACAGCTACATTTTCGAGAACAGCCCCCGCTTCCTCAACGCTCTTGCTCAGGAAGTTGTAAAGCACGATGTAAAGCCCGAGTTCGAAGTATTCGACACAGGTCACATCGACTCTGTTATGTACTATGTAAACAAGCATGACATTCCCAAGCCCCCCCACATCCAGTTCATCATGGGTGTTGGTGGCTCCATGCCCGGCACAGCTGAGAACCTTGCATTCCTCGTAGGCAAGCTCCCCGAAGGCGCAACATGGTCCGTTTCCGGTATCGGTAAGGCTCACATGCCCATGATGCTCGCAGGTCTTGCTCTCGGCTGCGACGGTCTCCGCGTAGGTCTTGAGGACAACGTTATGTACGGTAAGGATGCAGACGGCAACAAGATCATTGCTACAAACGTAATGCTCGTTGAGCGTGCTGTTGCACTTGCTAAGCTTGCTGGCCGTGAGATCGCAACTGCTGATGAAGCACGTGAGATCCTTGGCATCACACGCAACTGCCTCAGAGACGAAGGCTAATTTCGCCGGCTGATAAATTAAGATTTTAACAGGTCACCGGTCGGAAATTTAATTCTTGACCGGTGATTTTCGTAGAAAGGAATTTAGATCAATGAAGGAAAAAGTAGTTTCCATTGAGGAAGCCGTTTCCCATATCCACGATGGTCTCACCATCATGGTTCCCGGCTTCGTTAACTGCGGCGTACCCCAGACACTTATTCAGGCTATGCTCGACAAGGGCGTAAAAGATCTGAACATCATCTCCAACAACACAAGCGTTAAGGGCAAGGGCATCGGCAAGCTCGTACACGCTGAAGCTATCAAGCACATTACCTGCTCCCACATCGGCAACAACGTCGAGACTGTTGAGAAGGTAGTTAACGGCGAGATCAACGTTACTTTCGTTCCCCAGGGCACACTCTGCGAGAGAATGAGAGCAGGCGGCGCAGGTCTCGGCGGCGTTCTCACTCCCACAGGTCTCGGCACTCCCATGCAGGAGGGCAAGCAGGTCGTAGAGTGGGATAAGGAAAAGGGCGAGTACAAGTTCGTTACAGACGCAGACCCCAAGAAGGGTCCCCGTTACGTTCTCGAGCTGCCCCTCCACGCTGATGTTGCTATTATCCACGCTTGGAAGGCTGACAAGATCGGTAACGTAGTTTACCACAGAACAGCTCGTAACTTTAACCCCATCATGGCAACAGCTGCTGATCTGGTTATCGTTGAGGCTGAGGAGATCGTTGAAGTTGGCGCGCTGGATCCCGATGTTATCGTAACACCCAGCTGCCTCGTAGACATGATAGTTCAGGCTAATCCGGAGGATAGAAACTAATGACTAAACAGGAAATAAGAAATTTTATTGCTAAGAGAACTGCTAAGTTCTTCAACGACGGCGACGTCATCAACCTGGGTATCGGCATGCCCACACTTTGTCTCGATTTCCTTCCCGAAGGCGTAGACATCTGGATCGAGTCTGAGAACGGCGTTCTCGGTCTTGCAGGTGCTCCCGAAAACGAAGAAGACGGCGATATCGATATCGTTGACGCTTCCGGCCGTGTTTCCACAATGCGTGTGGGCGGCTGCTGCTTCTCCAGTTTCGACTCCTTTGGTCTTATCCGCGGCGGTCACGTTGCTGCTACTGTTCTCGGCGCTTACGAAGTTGACCAGGAAGGCAACCTTGCTAACTGGATGGTTCCCGGCAAGACATGCGCAGGCATGGGCGGCGCTATGGACCTTGTTTCCGGTGCAAAGAACGTTCTCATCATGATGGAGCACACCGACAAGTACGGCAACTCCAAGATCCTCAAGAAGTGCACACTTCCTCTCACAGCAGCTAACGAAGTTGACTACATCATCACAGAGCTCTGTGTTCTCCATTGCACACCCGAAGGACTTGTTCTTGAAGAGCTTGCTCCCGATGTAACAGTTGAAGACGTTATCGCAAAGACAGACGCTGATCTCATCATTCCCGAAAAGATTGGAAGTATGGTCTAAATGAATAATCCTATGATGATCGTGGGTCTGATCATCAGCATCGCAGCCATCGTCGGTCTTGCAATCTTCACAGGTATGAAGAAAAAGCAGGGCGGCGGCAAGATCGGCTTCGGTGTTGTTGCAGGTCTGATCCTCGGTACACTGGTCGGCGGTTCATCCACAGTAGGTACGGCACAGCTTGCCTTTAACTACGGTATGTCCGCATGGTGGTTCACACTTGGCGCAGGTCTCGGCTGCCTCATTCTCGCTCTTGTTTACGCAAAGCGCTTGAGAGCTGAAAACAGCCCTACCCTTGTCGGTATGGTAAAGAATGAGTACGGCAGCAAGGCAGGCATGGCTGCAACCATCCTTAACTCCGTCGGTACATTTATCAACATCCTGTCCCAGCTTATCGCTGCATCTTCCGTTGTTCTCGTTGTTATGCCCACAATGGGCACGGCATGGACAATCATCATCGCAGCTGCAGTTATGGTACTCTATGTTGTATTCGGCGGCTCCAAGGGCGCAGGCATCGTCGGTATTTTAAAGCTGATCCTCCTCTATGTGGCAATGGTCACATGCGGTATCATCGCTTACAATAACCTCGGCGGCATGAGCGGTGTGACCTCTGCAATCAAGAGCTTTTCTGATGAGCTGGGCAGAAACTTCGCAAGTCTTTTCTGCCGCGGCGCAGGTAAGGACATGGGCTCCTGCGTAAGCCTTATTCTCGGTGTTCTCACAACACAGACTTATTCTCAGGCTGTACTTACAGCCAAGAGCGATAAGGACGGAATCACAGGCGCGCTCATCAGCACATTCCTCATTCCTCCCATCGGTATCTTCGGTATCCTCGTAGGTCTTTATATGAGATCTGTTGCAGATCCCGCTGCTCTGGCAGACGCAGCTCAGACTGCTGTTCTCGCCAAGACAGCTCTCACAGACTTCATCCTGAACTACTCCGGCATACCTCCCATTCTCGCAGGCATCATGCTTGGCGCTCTGTTTATCGCATCTGTCGGTACAGGTGCAGGTCTTGCTCTGGGTATCGCAACGGTTATCAACCGCGAGCTCATCCAGAAAAAGGCAAAGAATGCAAAGCTCTCTGCTGACAACATGAACAAGCTGCTTATCGTGGTCGTTCTCGCTGTTGCAACAGCTCTTGCCTGCACACCCATCGGCGACACTATTCTGGAGTTCGCCTTCATGTCCATGGGTCTTCGCGGCTGCACGGTATTTGCACCTCTCTGCTTTGCTCTCTGGGCAAAGGGAAAGGTCAAGAGCAATTACGCATTTGTCTCCATCATCGGCGGCAGCATCGTTGCTCTTATCCTCGGTGTGCTTAACCTGTTCAAGGTCATCACACTTCCCGTTGACGCCGTGTTCCCCGGCATCGCAGTCGGTCTTGTTATCATGCTCATCGGTCTTGCCGATAAGAGAAAGAACAATACTCTCGCTGCGTAAATTAAATTGTAAAACTGCGTACTGTTTTTACGGTACGCAGTTTTTTGTATGTGTTACGGTGTGTTGACCTCTTTGTAGGGGGCGACGTCCCCGTTTGATGAAATTTACACAATATCGTTGGTATTTCGTAGGGGCGACCTTTGGTCGCCCGTTATGGTGCGGCGGCGTGATTGGGGAGCGGGCGACCAAAGGTCGCCCCTACGAAAAGGCAGCAAAATGTTGCGGTAAAATTTGTAGGGACCGGCGTCCCCGACGGTCCGAAAAAAACGGAACGGATAAATCCGTTCCCTACAACGCATACATGTGAAAATTATGTCGTAGGGGAGGATTCCATATCCGCCCGAAAGCGGGAGGGCACTTAAGACCCTCCCCTACAAAATGACAGTAACATTATGCTGGCATCGTGTAGGGGGCGACGTCCCCGACGCCCCGTTGTAAAATTTCGCACGATGTTGTTGGTGCGTTGTAGGGGACGGGGTTCCCGTCCCCCTTTCGAATCCCCCTCCTAAGCAACAGGTCTTGTGTTTTAAATAGGGAGTATTCTTAACCTGCAGAAACGATAATTTGAGTGGTTGAGCTGTCATTATCAGGTGACTGAGAGGGCTTTCACGGCATGGATAAATCCATGCCCCACGGAGGATCTTTTAAATGACGTATCGTAGGGAACGGATTTATCCGTTCCGTAAATCATCATTGAAATAAATTTAAAACTATGTAATAATAAAAAGGTTAGGAGGCGGTAAGTATGATAAACGAGGTTTCCATCAAGTGCTTTTTATCACTTACAAAAACATTGAGTTTTACAGAGACAGCCCGGGATATGTACATGACCCAGCAGTCCGTAAGTAAATATATCGCGCGTCTGGAGGAGACTCTCGGTTTCCGCCTTTTTATAAGAACCCGTCACTACGTCGCCCTCACCAAAGCAGGGGAGGCGTATCGTGATCTTTTCGAGAAGTTTGACGAGGACTTTCGCCGCGTGACAGAGGAAAACCGCCGCTATTACGACAGTCTTAAAGGGCACATCAGCCTCGGATATCTTGAAATGCTGGAGATATCAGGCGGCATCGCAGATGCTTTGAAAATGGTCAGGGCAGGAGAGCCGGATATACGCTTCACAGGCGAAAAGCACCCCCAGTATGAGCTTATTGAGCGCTTTAATGCCCGCGAGCTTGACATTATCATCACATATAAAGAGTTTGCGCCCAAGATGAGCGGCGTTAAAAAAGCGAAAATCCTTGAAACACCGCTGGTGCTTCTGGTTTCCCCCGAGGATAAGACCGCGGTCAAGGGCGCAACGGTGGAGGATTTTAAAAACCACCCCTTTATCAAAGCCGCAGCCAGCCACGAATCCCTTTCCGAGAGCAAGGAGCGCGCAAGACGCCAATGCCGCGAGCTTGGCTTTACCCCCTCTGAGATAATAATCGCACCCAATATCGAGTCTGCCTATATGGCGGCAGAGCTGGGACAGGGCGTTTTCGTATCCACAATGCTCTCACGTCTCAGCCTCCACAGCAGCCTTGAGACTTACCCCATCGGCAAAACGGAAGAGCTGCAGTGCTTCTGGCATGAGGACACGGAAAACCCCACAGTAGAGAAATTTGCAGATTTTCTGCAGCAAGTTTTCGGGAAATAACAGGTGATATTATGAGCATACCCACATATTCCTTTGTAGCATATTCCAATACGGGCAAGACCACTTTTCTGGAAAAGCTTGTGCCCGAGCTGAAAAACCGCGGTCTGAGAGTTGCCGTCTACAAGCACGACGGACACGACTTTGATATAGACAAAGAGGGTAAGGACTCTTGGCGTATGACGCGGGCAGGTGCGGATGTTACCCTTATTTCGTCAAGTACCAAAGCTGTCATCATGGAAAATCGCTTTATTGACGCCCAGGAACTGGTTTCCCGCATAAAAGATGTTGATATTATAATAGTAGAGGGCTGGAAGGCAGGTTCGTGGAAGAAGATCGCCCTTCGAAGAGAAGCAAACGGCAAGGATTTTCCGATTCCCGCATCTGAATGCTTTGCTCTTATATCAGATACGCCTGTAGAAGGTCATGACAGAGTTTTTGACTTAAACGATGTTAAAGGCGTAGCCGACCTGCTTGTTTCAGATATGAAATAACAAAAAATTCACAAATTATCATATAAAATACCATTGACGGTAAATTTGAATTGTGCTTAAATAAATAGGCGCTGTAAAGTGTTCTAACTTAATAGACTCAAACAGTAGTGGACGAGCTTCTGCAGGGGTCTGAAAATGCGAAAACAGACGGTTTTTGTCCGACCGTCTTGTTTCTGTGCGTTCGGAATCCTTACAGGGCTCATTTTTTATGTTTATTATTTATTTTGAAAGGAAGACGAAAATGAAGAAAGCATTAGCTCTTATTCTTGCCCTCCTCATGGTATGCTCCATGTTCGCTGGCTGCGGCAAGAAGGATGATGCAGTTGACGAAGGCACAACAGGTGCAGACACATCTGTTGACACAGGCGCAGCTGATGAAGGCACAACAGACGAAGGCACGGCTGATGAAGGCACAACTGATGAAGGTACCACAGATGAGGGTACAACAGACGGCGCTGAAACAGGTGACGAAGGCGAGCCTGCTGGCGTAGGCCTCACAATCCTCTACGAGCAGGACGACAGCATGATCAACAACTACTCCGCTCTTGCTGTTAACCCCGATGCAGCTTTCGTAGACGCTGACGGCAACGCTGTCTCCGACGTATACGTTAACGTTGAGGGCGCAAAGGCTCTTATCAACTGGCTCATGAGCGATGAGGCTACACAGCTCATCGCAAACTACGGCTTTGAAGAGTACGGCGAGTACCTGTTCTACACAAAGGAAGGCAAGCCCACATTCGCAGGTGAGATCCCCGCAGCAACAGAGGAGACAAAGGTTATCCGTCTGTCCACAACAACATCCGTTAACGACAGCGGTCTTCTCGCTTACCTCCTTCCCACATTTGAAAGCACATACGGCTACACCGTAGAGGTTGCTTCCGCAGGTACAGGTAAGGCTATCGCTGCTGCTAAGGCAGGCAACGCAGACCTTATCCTTGTTCACTCCAAGAGCCAGGAAGAGGCTTTTGTTGAGGCAGGCTTCTCCTACGTTGTAGAAGGCTATGAGGCTGAGCGTCTCACATTCATGTACAACTACTTCGTACTCTGCGGCCCTGCTGAAGACCCCGCAGGCTGTGCAGCTGCTCCCACAGTTAAGGATGCATTTGCACTCATCGCTGAAGGCGGCTACACATTCGTATCCCGCGGCGACGCAAGTGGTACACACACTAAGGAAATCTCCCTGTGGAGTGAAGACCTTGGTATCACAACAGATGCAGCTTCCGTAGAGGGCTACAGCTGGTATGTATACTCCAACGCAGGTATGGGCGCATGCCTTACAATGGCTGAGCAGATGGACGGCTACATCCTCTCTGACAAGGCTACAGTTCTCACATTCCAGGCAAACAACGGTATTCTCGACTAATGAAAACTGCGTTTCTTCAGGCCATAGAGCTTGTTTTATCAGGAGATAAACAGCTTTTGGGCATACTTGAAGTAACGATGAGAATGAGTATCGCAAGCTCACTATTGGCACTTCTTATAGGGGTGCCAATAGGAGTTTTGCTCTCAACAGCGCGCTTTCCCGGAAGGCAGGCGCTTGTGGTGGTAAACCGCACATTGACGGGCGTTCCCCCTGTGGTATGCGGCCTTATTTGTTATATGCTGTTTTCGGGCGTAGGACCTCTTCGCCATCTGCGGCTTCTGTACACCGTGCAGGGGATGGTTATCGCCCAGATAATGCTCATAACACCTATTGTGGTTGCTAATATGGAGGCGTATCTTCGCGATATCGTTCCATCTATCCGCGAGACATCAAAGGGACTGGGGCTTTCAGCGGGCAAAGTTTTTGTAATAACCGCCGCCGAGAGCAGATATCAGATAATCTCTACATATCTTTTAGGCTTCGCAAGAGCAACGGCAGAGGTCGGAGCTGTGTCTATGGTGGGCGGTGCTATCGCCTATAAGACCAACGTAATGACAACGGCTATCATGAACAGCACAAGCCGGGGCGACTTTACCCTCGGCGTGGCATTGGGAATTATCCTTCTCGCCATTTCACTGGTTATCAATGTTGTGGCATATTTCCTGCAAAGGAGGGTGTCAAGATGATAGTACGTGACCTTACAAAGACATACGACGGCAGAAAAGTGCTGGATGTAAAGCATTTTGAGTTTGAAAAGGGCAGAATTTACGCCGTAGTCGGTGCTAACGGCAGCGGTAAATCCACTTTTGCAAAGGTTCTGGCAGGTGTAATTTCGTCGGACGAGGCGAATTGCATCCTGCGGGACAAAACTTGCGTAGTGCGCTACTCGCCCCAGAAAGGCTATGCCTTTCGCATGTCCACCCTTAAAAATGTCACAATGGCAGGTAAGGGGAAGCGTGACAGGGAAAAGGCAAAGGAGCTTTTGAAGAGCCTTGATATGGAGCATCTCATGAAAACTCCCGCACATAAACTGTCGGGCGGTGAGACCGCAAAAATGGCGCTGGCGAGAGTTATGATGGAGAAATGCGATTACCTCATTCTGGACGAGCCCTGTGCTGCAATGGATGTGCAGTCCACCCTAAAGACAGAGGAACTTGTAAAGGCTTACTGCGAAAAATGCGGCTGTGCGGTGATAATAATCACCCACTCTCTCAAGCAGGCAGAGCGAATTTCTGATCGGGTGCTGTATTTCGAAGAAGGCATCCTTACCGAGAGTGGAGCGAGCGCGGAAATACTTCATAACCCCAAAAGTGAAAAGACCAGAGCATTTCTGGACTTCTATACAATTTAAAGAGCTGTTAAAGTATGTAAACTTTGACAGCTCTTTTGTTTTTTGTTATTCGATTGTGGACACGCCGCAAGATTGTGTGCGGTTTTTACAACGGACATCCGAGGACGGGGTGTCCCTACAACATGCGCCGTAACCTCGTGCGAATACATCCCATTGCTGCGCAAAACAAACCCCCGTCGGTTATTCCCGACGGGGCTTGATTTACGGCAGATATTCTGTGGGATCTACGCTCTCACCGTTTTTCTCCATGGCAAAATGGAGATGATAAGGCTGTCCCGTCTCGCCGATGGCTGTGTCGCCAACAGCTCCGATGACCGTGGACATCTCCACAGCGTCGCCAACGTTCACAGCAGGCGTAGCTGCGAGATTTGCATAGATGCTCTTAAGTCCTTCGCCGTGGTCGATGACAAGAACAGTACCCATAAGGGCGTCCTCATAAATATCGGCTACCGTGCCTTTTGCGCACGCCATGACCTTTGTGCCAAGGTCTGCGGCAATGTCAATGGCAGAGTGGGTGCGCCAATCGAGCATGGTCTTGTTGTACACCAGCTCGTCGGCAAAATAGCCAACCTCAACCTCGCCGAAAACAGGCCAGCCGAACTCCAGAGGCTGGTAAACCTCCTGCTCCTGCTCAGCAGGTGCTATCGTCTCCACAACTTCCTCGTCGGGTGCCTCGGGGATAATTGTCTCCACCTCGTCACTTTCGTCCTTGTCCTCAAGCTTGTCCTCGATCTTTTGGATCTTTTCGGGCTTGGGCGTTGTGCTCGTCTCTGTGTTATCTCCTGTTTCAACAATTCCTGCTGTGGCGCTGCTGTCTGCTACATCAGTCCTGTCTGCGATGTTACCTGCGCTCAGCAAAGTCCATGCGGCAATGCCGATCACAAGAACACAGGCGGAAAGGGCTATGTAGAAGCCCCTGCCGGTCAGAAAGTCTTCGACGCGCTGTCGAAATGACTTTTTCTTATCTTTCATACTTCATCCTCCGAAAATTTTTAAGCGCAAAAAAGTGCCTGTGGGTATTGTTGACCACAGGCACTTTCATTATTCATTTTCGGTTAATTTTTCTTTGCGCCTTCCTTTAAGGCAACGGAGCGGTTAAAGACAAGGTGCTCAGGAGTGCACTCCTTGTTATCCTTGCAGAAGTAACCCATGCGCAGGAACTGATAACCCTTTTCGGAAGCGTCATCAATAAGGAACTTCTCAACCTTACAGTTTTTGAGAACCTCAAGGGAGTTGGGATTCAAAACAGTAGTAAAGTCCTCGTAATCGTCGGGATTGGGCTCTGCGAAAAGATTTTCGTAAAGTCTTATCTCAGCATCTGCACAATCGTGAGCGTTTACCCAATGGATGGTGCCGCGGACCTTGCGTCCGTCAGGAGTGTTGCCGCCGCGTGTTTCGGGGTCGTACTCGGCAAATACTTCAACGACCTTGCCCTGTTCCTTGCGGCAGCCTGTGCACTTAACGATGTAAGCGCCCTTGATGCGGACTTCGTTTCCGGGGTACAGACGGTTGTACTTTTTAGGCGCTTCCTCCATAAAGTCCTCTTCCTCAATCCAAAGATCGCGGCTGAAGGTGACCTTGCGCATACCGGCATTTTCGTCAACAGGGTTGTTTTCGACTTCAAACTCCTCTGTCATACCCTCGGGGTAGTTTGTGATTGTCAGCTTCAGAGGACGAAGAACAGCCATAGCGCGCTGTGCGTTTGCGTTAAGATCATCACGAAGGCATGCCTCAAGAAGATTATACTCAACTGTGCTTGTAACCTTTGCAACGCCGATTCTCTCGCAGAAATCGCGGATAGCTGCAGGTGTGTAGCCGCGGCGTCTTAAACCGCAGAGAGTGGGCATTCTGGGGTCGTCCCAGCCTGCAACAAACTTCTCTTCAACCAGTCTTCTGAGCTTTCTCTTGGACATAACTGTGTAGTTGATGCCAAGACGTGCAAACTCGATCTGACGGGGTTTAGACTCAATACCGCTGTGCTCTACGACCCAGTCGTAAAGGGGACGGTGGTCTTCGTATTCAAGAGAGCAGAGAGAGTGTGTGATGCCCTCGATAGAGTCCTGAATGGGGTGTGCAAAGTCGTACATGGGGAAGATGCACCATGTTGTACCCTGTCTGTGGTGCTCAACGTGGCGGATGCGGTACAGTACGGGGTCGCGCATGTTGAAGTTGCCGCTGGCAAGGTCGATTTTAGCTCTCAGAGTGTACTTTCCGTTTTCAAATTCGCCGTTTTTCATGCGCTCGAAAAGGTCTAAGCTCTCTTCAATGGGTCTATCGCGGTAAGGGGAGACGGCAGGAACGCCGATATCGCCGCGGTTTGCCTTAAACTCCTCTGCGTTAAGCTCGCAGACGTAAGCAAGACCTTCCTTAATGAGCTTTACAGCGATCTCATAAGTCTGCTGGAAGTAGTCGCTGCCGTAGAAGAAGCGGTCATCCCAGTCAAAGCCCAGCCAATGGATGTCCTCTTTAATGGCATCTACATACTCTGTATCTTCCTTTTCGGGGTTTGTGTCATCCATTCGCAGGTTGCACATACCGCCGTACTTTTCGGCGCTGCCGAAGTCGATGATAAGAGCCTTGCAATGTCCGATGTGGAGGTAGCCGTTGGGCTCGGGCGGAAAACGTGTGTGGACAGTCTTACCCTCAAAGCGTCCGCCGGGGGCAATGTCCTCTTCGATAAATGCGTGTATAAAGTTTTTTGCTTCGCTTTCGCGGTTTGCGTTTTCGATTATCTCAGCCATATGGATTTGTCCTTTCCATTGGTATTTTTTATTATTTCCGTGAATGTTAATTATATCAATGTAAAAGCTTTGTGTCAATGTGTTAATTGTGCTATATGTTTCAGCGTGTCCGTAGGGGCGGGCCTCTGTGCCCGCCCGTTATGTTTTGGCTGCAATATTTTTACCTTGTCATGTCTCCGACGGTATTTTTACATTGAGCGCCCGTAGGGAACGGATTTATCCGTTCCGTTGCAGTGGTGCGTTTGGGTGAGCGGGCGGATATGGAATCCGCCCCTACGAAATACCAACATCATATTGCACACACCTTATTTACATTTAACCACACATAAATTATCATATAAAAAAACGGAACTTTTTTACACTTTTACGCGTCCTAAGGGTAAACCCACGAAAGGAGATGCGATAATGAAAAGATTGATAGTATTATTGACAGTTTTGGTGCTTGTTTTTTCTCTTGCGGCTTGCGGTGGAAAGGAAAAGACAGTAAGCGGTGTTGTTGTCGCCTGCGGCGGCGAACCTTACTTTTTTGAGGTCGAGAGCGAAGACGGCAACTATGCCTTTGCTGTAACCGAAAATACAAAAATAGTATGGGAGGACAAAAGCGCCTTTTCGATATGGGAAGATAATGCATACGAGTATGACGATTGGGATGTTTTCAGCTGTGACATGGAAGTTGAAGTTATCATAGGCTCCGAAACCGAAAGTATTGACCCGTACATTGACGATTGCGTCAAAGGATGGTTTGAGGCAGAAAAAGTAACCGTCAAAAAAGTTCTGGACGACTATTTTGCAGTTTCCGCCAAACCTGTGATCTACCTCTACCCCGAAGAGGAAACAGAGGTTTCCGTAAGGCTTGACTACAACGGAAAGCTCACGACCACATATCCCGAGTATGAAAACGGATGGTGCGTCACAGCCTATCCCGACGGAACTCTTACAGACGAAAACGGTCAGGAATACAACTGCCTCTACTGGGAGGGCATAACAGATACAGAATATGACTTTTCAAAAGGCTTTTGCGTAAAGGGTGAGGACACGGCGGAATTTCTGGAATGGGCGCTGTCGGAGCTTGGTCTTACACGTCGAGAAGCTAACGAATTTATCGTTTACTGGCTGCCTTTAATGGAGCCGAACCCGTACAATATCATCGCATTTCAGAATGACGCCTACACCGAAAACGCAGTTTTGACGGTCACTCCCGCACCCGACACCGTAATAAGAGTGTTTATGGCGTGGAAGGCATCGGGCGAAGCTGTGGAAATCAAGCCGCAGGAGCTGACCGCTCCCGAGAGAGTCGGATTCACAGTTGTGGAATGGGGCGGCACAGAGGTTAAGTAATTCCCCCTTCACGGCTCCCCTTGTCAGGGGAGCTGTCAGCGAATGCTGACTGAGGGGTAGTCTCTCCCACTGTCACGGATTACGCCGTGCCACCTCCCTCCTCATAGGGAGGCTTTATCCACTTCAAACCCACGCGTCTCAAGAGTAAACACACAGAAAGGAGAACTTTCGATGAAAAAGCTGATAATATTATTGACCGTGCTGGTACTTGTTTTTTCTCTTGCAGCTTGCGGTAATAAAGCTGCCGATACGGGCAGCACAGAAGAAGGAGCTTACACCGACGGCGGTACGATGCCCGGCGGATTTGCCCCTGTTATCATGGTAAACGGAAAGCTGTATACGTGGACAAGATTGGCTGTAAACCGTGACTTTTTGGATTACGGAAACGGCACAGAGGTTTTTTACAGCGGTGACGGCAATACATTTTTACCTGAAGGCTATATCGAAGCAGGGAAAATATCGGAAATTACCGCAGAAACGCCCACAGAAGACATGCAGCTTATGGCAGGATTTGAGGCAAGCGGTACTGTATATACAAGTGAGATCACACCTGAGGTTGTCTATGTACTCATGACTACCGATTGGTTTGATTCAAAATATGTCCGCTTTGCAAGCGATGACCTGTGTGGCGGCGAGTGTATTTTCTACAACGGAAATCTGTACCGCATAAGCATCGGCACCGGAATAAGTCCGACAGTAGAGGAGCTGCCCGAAGAGTGCGTTGTTATCGGAACGCTGAAGTATATCGGTGACGATGCTGTGCCTGCAGCTGACCTTGAGACAAACTGCGTAAGCGACACCTATGGCAAATATATTGATGGCCGCGAGGTTTACGCAGACCCTAATGACAACAGCGTAATTTATGTTTATGAGCATCAATATTGGGCACAGGGCGATTACCCCGCGTATCTTGCGTGTAATCTTTGGGAGTCGTGAGCCTTTCGGAACGGATAAATCCGTTCCCTACAAACGCGAAAACAAAACCCCGACAGATTTTAACCTGCCGGGGTCATTTTTTATTTTATTCTGATGATTGCATCGCCCGAGGTGGTCTCGATACTGAATTCGTTCCTGCCGCTGCCGACGATATACTCATCGCCGCGCTTTACGGCGGCAAACTCAAGCTCGAGCTCGCCCGATGTGCGGTCAAACTCCAGTTCAAACTCCGCATCTGCCGGAAGTTCCAGCGTTACATTTCCTGAGGTACTGTCAAATCCGAATTCATTTGGTACGGTGTCAAGGCTTAGAAACGCAGATCCAGAGACGGTGTCTATATCAGCTTTACCAAAGCTGCAGTTTTCTGCGGCTGTAACATTGCCCGATACTGTATCTGCCTCAAAGATGTCAGCCGTGATATCATACAGCTCGGAGCTTCCGCTTACGGTGTTGATCGTCAGACTCCGCAGCTCAAAGCCGCCTAAATTGATTTCGGATGAAACAGCGTCAACGGAGATGCGTGTTATCTCGGACACAAGGTGCTCCGGAACAGTTACTGTCAGGTGTTTTTCCGCATCCGAAAAGTCTAATCCAACAAATGTAATTCTCTCGTCGCTGTATCCGATTTTCAGCGTACCGTTTTCGACACGGCAGGACATCATTTCGTCGCTGTCAACAGAGCCGAAGCATTCTTCCTTGACTGTTATAACGTCGCCGCCGATGACAAAGTCAATGTTGCCCGCCACCCAGTTTATCTCAACGGCGCGGATATCCTCATCAAAGGTGGCAACCGTCTCAGAACCTGTACTCTCTATTTCTCCGAAATGGGAAAATCCGTCGTTTCCGCCCTCGGCATAAACGCCGTCTCTTCCCATGTGGACATTGAAACCGAAAATTTCCGTATCAATGCCGTCTGCAAATCTTGTTCCGCCCAGCATTGCACCCACACCAAGCAGAATAATGGAAAGGGCAATGCAGATTCCCGCGATTATAAGTACGATTTTTGTTCCCTTTGTCATGGTCAGTTCTCCTTTCTGATGAAGATGGACTTGACTCCTCTGCCTATGGCCCTGCAAAGGGCGGCTATGCCTTTTACAAGATATTTAACACCGACAAAGCCCAAAAGTGCGATGCCGATTATACCAAGACCGCCTGCAAAGCACATGAGCATTACAGGAAGTCCGGAGCCTATCATGAAAAACGGCGCTATAAGCAGCAGAATACCTGTCAGAACTATGGCGGCAACAACAGCGATAACGGCAATGGCTGCACCCCAAAGAGTTGCAACAACGGCGATGACCACTACAGCCAGCGCAATGAGCAGGGCGATCCATATGGGACTTCCGATTATTGCCGCAATAACTGCAGCAGTCGTCCAGCCGTTTTTGGGCTTCACTTTGGTTTTCATAAGGGTCGTGATGGGCGTGTCCTGCAGTATGCGCTCTGCGATTACGGATACATCCTCCAAGGATGCCACAGCCTCATATTCCGTCATGCCGTCTTCCATGCGGTCTGCTATCATCTCTTCATAGTAGCTGATGTGCTTTTCTACCTCATCGTGAGGAAGCTGTGACAGCTTCATGCGAAGTGAATACAGAAAATCAGTTTTGTTCATGGTTCCACCCCTCTTCAATGTAGTTATATACCCTCATTACCTCGCGCCAGCTGTCTAAAAATTCGCCGATGCGCTCAGTTCCCGATGGTGTGATGTCGTAAATCTTTCTAAGTCTGCCGTTATGCTCCACAGAGTGTACCGTAAGGCAGCCGGCAGACTCAAGTCTTCGCAAAATCGGATAAAGCGTAGACTCCGATATCTCAATATAGGGCGAGATGTCCTTTATAATCTGATAACCGTGGGAACTGCCCTTATTTAAAACCGACAGCACGCTTATCTCCAAAAGCCCTCGCTTAAGCTGCGTATCTATCATGGCAATACCTCCTTACAAATAATACTATACAATACATAGTATAACGTGTCAAGGGGTATTGTTTGAATTAATTATGAAGAAAGTTGTGGAAATATAAGGAAATATATAGTAAAATGGTAAAGTTAATGTAAAGGAGGAGTCTTATGAAAGTCAAAGAGAGACCTTCAAAACAAAATAAAGACCGATCCAAAGGCAGAAAATTTGCATTTATCGCAACTACGCTTGTCTGTGTGCTCGCCATTGCCATGGTGATTACAGGCGTTGTTTTACAGAGAATGTCCATGAATGAGCTGGGAGACGCAACGGCTTCGGACGGTTCAGGAAGCAAAAATCCACTGTCCTCGCTTTTTGGCTCAGGCACAAGCTGGCAGCTGGGCTATGTATCTGCCGAGAGCGCAAGTGCTGAATTTTACGACAGCTCGGGAAAACTTGTGGGTACTGTTATACGCGGTACTCAGGTGCAGTTTGCAACCACCGAGGACGGCAAGGTCGAGATCGTCTCAAACGGTGTCCGCGGCTATCTGCAAAAGGGCGCATCTGTAGTATCCGACCCCACACAGGTCATTCCCAACCACAGACGCTATGTGAGAACTGCCCTGAACTTCCGCGATGAAAACGGCAAGCTTCTGGAGACCTTTGCCACAAAGGGTACATCCGTTGAAGTCATCGGCTACGACTATTTTGAAGAAGACGGCGAGGTTCACATGTATAAAGTCCGCTTAAACGGTGAAGAGGGCTATATCATGCCCTGGTATCTTGAGGATACCAAAGCGGATTCTTTGGAGAGCTATAACGGCGACGGAAACTTTGACACACACTCAGACAGAACAGACCGTTTCGGAGGCGGCGGTGCAGGAAACCTTGACTATTTCCCCCGTGAAAAGGGTGATTTTGAGGACAACGTAATGCCTGACGAGTGCCGTGCGCTGTACGTCATCAGCGTCAATATCGACAATATTGACCTCTATCTTGAAATTGCAAATCAAAGTGATATCAACACCTTTGTTGTGGATATTACAGACGGAAAATCCATGGGCTATGCGTCTGATGTTATGAGGGCATACAGCCCCACGGCCGCTTCCATGGCGCACTATACCGTTGAGGAATACAGAGCGGCGATACAGAAGATAAAGGATGCAGGCTACTACGTCGTCGGACGTATCACTACATTTAACGATACTTATTTTGTCAGCGACAATCCGGAGTGCGCCATCGCAACAACAGAGGGTGAACCCATGAGAATTGCCGGTGCTTACTGGCCCTCTGCCTTCAGCAGATATGCATGGCAGTATAAGGTGGACTTAGCTGTTGAAGCGGTACAGCTCATGGGCTTCAATGAGATAAACTTCGACTATGTCCGTTTCCCCGATAACACCGTAAAGTACGAAGAGGAGGGCACCATAGACTTCCGCAACGTATATAACGAGACAAAAGCACAGGCTGTTCAGCGCTTCCTTATGTACGCTACCGACATTCTCCACGAGCAGGGCGTATATGTAAGTGCCGATGTCTACGGTGAGACAGCATACGGATATGTAACATCATACGGTCAGTACTGGCCTGCTATCAGCAACGTTGCTGACGTTATCTGCGGCATGCCGTACCCCGACCACTTCGGCATTACCGACGGTGTCCGTCCCTGGGAGCATCCCTATGAAACTCTTCTGTCATGGGGCGGCAGCGTTATGAAGCGTCAGGGTGAGATATCCACACCTGCAATTGTCAGAACATGGGTACAGGCGTACGATGCCATCAAGCCGCCGTATAACCCCTACGGACCGGAAGAGGTTTTGGCGGAGATAAACGGTCTGCGCGATGCAGGCTGTACGGGCGGATACATGACGTGGAACGGTACTGCGTCCGTAACAAAATACAGAGAGCTTATCCCTGCTTTCACAGCACCGGATGATGAGTAAACGGCAGGCGGCTGAAAGTTTCAGCCGCCTGTTTTTTGTTGCCAATTATTAAATATTTAAATACTGTAGAAAAGCGTCGGATTTTATAGTAAAATGTAAGTTACTCAGATTATCGGGAGAGTATCGTATGAAAGTTGAAACAGGTACATCCAAAACCAAAAAACGGTCTAAAGGCAAAACCGCTGTCTATGTGCTGACTACCTTGGTCTGCGCCATTGCGATCATTCTTGTCACATCAGCCGTTGTTTTGCAGAGAATAACTGACCTTAACAGCTTTGCTGCGTCTGCTGCGGAAAATCCGGAGCGTGCAGATCAGCTGTATTTCCCCGTTGATGCTACATACAAGTGGAAGACAGGTTATGTTGCCACCTTAAGTGAGCATGCCTCAATATGCGACAGCGAAGGAACTCCTCTGGGAACTGTTCCGAGAGGTACACAGGTCAAATATGAGACAGGGGAGGACGGCGCTGTCAATGTGTCATATAACGGCATCAGCGGAAAGCTGCAGGACAATGCATATATTGTCGGCGATATGGCAGATGTCATCCCCGTACATACCCAGTATGTCCGCACGGCAGTAAACCTGCGAAGTGAGGACGGACGCCTTATGGAGGTTTTTGCAGATAAGGGCGAATCCGTTGAGATCACAGGCTATGACTATTTTGAAGAAAACGGCGAAGTCCACATGTACCGTGTAAAATTCGGTGAGGATGAGGGCTATATCATGCCCTGGTATCTGGCACCCAATGAGGCGGATGCGCTGATTAATTTTGACGGCAACGGAAAATACGCCATCCACGCAGACCGCGAGGACCATTACGGCGGCGGAAGCGGCGACAACCTTGACTATTTCCCCAGAGAAAAGGGAGAGATAGAGGGCAACGTCATGCCAGATGAGTGCCGCACACTTTACCTTGTAAGCTGGCGTCTTGAGGCTGTGGACGAGTATATCGCCCTTGCCGACAGAAGCGGAATCAACGCCTTTGTTGTTGACATCACAGACGGCACATCCATCGGCTATGCATCGGACGTTATGAACGAGTACTCTCCGTCTGCTGCGGCTGCTGCCCACAACACAGTGGAGGAGTATAAGGCGGCGATACAGAAGATAAAGGATGCAGGCTACTATGTTATCGGCAGAATAACCACATTTAACGACTCGTTTTTCGTCAAAGACCATCCTGAATGTGCCATTACCGATAACAGCGGCTCACCCCTGAAGCTGTCGGGAGTATACTGGCCCACTCCCTATGACAGAACTGCATGGCAGTATAAGGTGGACTTAGCTGTTGAAGCGGTACAGCTCATGGGCTTTAATGAGATACAGTTTGACTATGTCCGTTTCCCCGACCGCACAATGAGCTACGAAAGAGCCGGCACCATAGATTTCCACAACGAATACGGTGAGACAAAGGCGCAGGCTATCCAGCGCTTCCTTATGTACGCAACGGACATCATCCACGAGTACGGAGCTTATGTAAGCGCCGATGTATACGGCGAGAGCGCCTATACTTACGTTACGGCTTACGGTCAGTACTGGCCTGCCATAAGCAATGTTGTTGACGTTATAAGCGGTATGCCTTATCCCGACCACTTCGGCTCAACAGAGACATGGCGCCCGTGGGAGCACCCCTACGAGACGCTGTTTACCTGGGGCGAGAGCGCAATGGCACGTCAGAGCGAAACTGCCACACCTGCCGTGATACGCACATGGATACAGGCGTACAATGCCATCCGCGAGCCCTATAATACCTACGGACCGGATGAGGTCGCAGCCCAGATAAAGGGTCTTCGCGATTCGGGCTGCACAGGCGGCTATATGACATGGAATGCCGCATCGTCCATAGATAAATACTCAAGTCTCGTCTCTGCCTTTGCTGCACCCGGTGAGTAATAACTCTGCACCCCTGACTTTAGGGTGTGCCTGACAAGAAAACATAAGGTTTTGTTTTTCTTATCCGGTACACCCTTTGGTCAGGGGTGTTTTTTTGTGCGAAAGAAAATTTGTATTTTCTATCATTTTTTGTCGCCTAAAGTAGTGTCATTTTGCCCAAAAAGTTACTTGAAATTTTGGGCAAGAGTGCTAATATGTGAATGTATTGTAAACTTTGTCAAATTGTGATAACAGGAGGGGAAAAGATGCTGGTTTTATTCTTTCTGGCGTGGCTGATTTTCAACGGCAGAATTACTTTGGAAATAGTGATATTCGGCATCGTGATCGCAGCGGCGGTATTTGCCTTTATGTGCAAATTTATGGATCACAGTATTAAAAAAGAGCTGAGGATATACAAAAAAGTACCTGAGCTGCTGAAATATATCTTCGTGCTTGTGAAGGAGATCATCAAGGCGAACCTTGCGGTCATCAGAATGATACTCACGCGCCGTGAGGTGACGGAGCCTACCCTTGTAAAGGTGCATACAAAGCTCAAAAGTGAGACGGCAAAGGTTATGCTGGCCAACTCCATAACCCTTACTCCGGGCACTATCACCGTGTCCATGGAGGGCGACACACTTTTAGTTCATTGCCTTGACAAGAGCCTGTCTGAGGGCATGGAGGACTCCGATTTTGAAAAGATGCTTGAAAAAATGGAAGGGGAGGAGTAAGCCATGGAACTGATACAGCAATTTGAATGGTTTTTCTACGGTGTACTGTGCGTGCTGGCGGTCATGATAATCCTCTGCCTTGTGAGAGCGGTGATCGGACCGAGGATTACAGACCGCGTCGTCGCAATCAACATGATAGGCACAATGGTCATGGCAGGCATCGCCATTTTGTCCGTAGTGAAAAATGAGGGATATCTCGTTGATATCTGCCTTATTTACGCAATGATAAGCTTCCTTGCCGTTGTGGTTCTCACGAGAATTTATACAGGCGTTTACAAAGAAGCAAAGAGCAAAAAAAGGTCAGGAGATGAAGATAATGGCAATTCTTGATTATGTAAGACTTATCGTCGGTGCAGCTTTAATAATCACAGGCGCTGTAATATTTGTCATTCAGCTCATCGGCGTATTTAAGCTGAAGGACCTTTTAAGCCGTATGCATGCTGCCGCCATGGGCGACACTCTTGGCTTAGGCTTTGCCCTTCTGGGTGTTATCGTTCTTACGGGTCTTAATTTCACATCCCTTAAGGTTGCCCTTATTATTGTTTTCCTGTGGATGGCTTCACCTGTATCGGCACACCTTATATCACGACTTGAAGTCGTAACAAACGAAAATCTTAATGAGATTTGCGAAGTTCCCGAAGAGAAGTGGGAGGATGAAATATGCTGACATTTCAATATATTCTGCTGTTTTTCCTCATTGTCTGCGCTGTTGCGGTAAGCTTTTCCAAAAACCTGCTCAGCTCAATAATCATCTTTATGTCATACAGCCTTATCATGTCCATTATATGGATTATGCTGGAATCACCCGACCTTGCCATTACAGAGGCGGCGGTAGGCGCAGGTGTAACCAGTCTGCTGTTTTTCGTGACATTGAAGAAGATACATGCTATGGGTGATAAGGAAGATAAAAATGAGTAGACTTATACCTACCGAAGAATATAACAAAAAGCCTCTGACACGACTTTCCCGCTGGATAAAGGGCGAGACAGACCCCTTCTCTGAAAGCATGGAGGTCAAAAAACACAGCGATAACCATCCCGATGAAAAGCTTGTAAGACGGCATAAGCGCGAGCGTGAGGTCGTCATAGAACAGGTTTACGACAGGTCCCACAACCGCGTTTACAAGACTTTCAATGTGCTGTTCAAGATAGTTGCGGTTCTGTGCTGTCTTGCACTTATTGCGATTTTGCTGGTTGCGGTTTCCCATCTGCCTCCCGTAGGTGCAACGGACAACCCCGCAAGCAACGAGGTCGTTGAAAAGTACGTTGAAGACGGTCTGCAGGACACAGGCGCTGTCAACATCGTAACGGGTATGATACTTGACTACCGCGCATTCGACACATTCGGTGAGTCCAACGTTCTCTTTATTGCCACATGCACAGTCCTGCTTCTGCTGCATGTCAACAAAAAAGACCACAAGGATCTTATGGAGGAGGAGAAGAGCGAGCGCTTCTTCGAGCCCAAGGATGACAGTATTCTGCAGAAGATAACCTTCTGGCTGTTTCCTATAATCGTAATTTTCGGAATTTATGTAATCCTAAATGGACACATATCGCCGGGCGGCGGCTTTTCAGGAGGCGCTATCATCGGCGCAGGACTTATCCTGTACTCCAACGCCTTCGGCTTTAAGAAGCTGAACCGCTTCTTTACGGAAAAGACCTACCGCTATGTAAGCTTCGGATCTCTGCTGTTTTACTGCCTTGCAAAGAGCTACTCTTTCTACACAGGTGCAAACCACATAGAGTCTGTAATTCCTCTGGGAACTCCCGGAGCTATCCTCTCCTCAGGATTTATCCTGCCCCTTAATATATGTGTCGGTCTTGTTGTCGCCTGCACAATGTATGCTTTCTATACCCTGTTTCGTAAAGGGGGATTTTAAAGATGGGCGTGAATTTAGTTCAGAATATCGGAGAAGCGGTGGCAATGATACTTTTCGGTATCGGCTTTGCCAACCTGTTTTTCCAGAAAAACCTTATAAAGAAGATCATCGGCTTTAACATCATGGACACGGCGATATTCCTGTTTTTGGCTGAAAAAGGCTACATCGCAGGTCGTATGGCACCTATCGTAGTTGACGGCATACAGGATGTGGAGGCGTACATAAACCCCATACCCAGCGGCCTTGTTTTAACGGGCATCGTCGTCTCCGTGTCGGTCAGCGCCCTTATGCTGTCGCTGACGATCCGCCTTTACCACAGATATCACACTCTCGATCTGGACGAGATATCTGCAAAGCTGCGGAAGGAGGAGATGTAAATGGCGTTTGTACAAAACGTACCCTTCTTCTCCATAATGCTCTCCATGTTTTCGGGAATCGTCTCTTCCATACTCCCGGGAAAGTGGGCAAGGCGCCTCAATACGTTTATGATAATCGTCGTTGCCGCCCTGTCTGCGTGGCTGTTCGCCTTTATGGCGACCTCAGACATAGGCAGCTACACCTACGCCATGGGACATTTCCCCGCACCTATCGGAAATGAGCTGCGTGCAGGTGTTTTGGAGGCGGGAACTGCGCTGTTTTTCTGCATAATCATGCTGCTGTCCCTTTGGGGCGGCAGAGAGAAGCAGATTTTAGAGATAACCGAAAGACAGCAGAACCTTTATTACATACTCTGCAACCTGCTGTTAAGCTCTCTTCTGGCGCTTATTTACACAAACGACCTGTTCACGGCTTACGTTTTCATTGAGATAAACACCATAGCCGCAGGCGGACTTATCATGGTAAGACAGAACGGCCATTGCATAGAGGCGACTATCCGCTATATGATCATGAGCCTTCTGGGTTCGGGTCTGCTGCTCATGGGTATATGCATGCTCTATGACCTTACGGGACATCTTCTCATGTCCAACATCAAAGAGCAGGTTGACATTATCATGGCTGCGGGAACTTACCGCATCCCCATGCTTATAACCATCGGAATCATGACGGTCGGTCTTGCGATCAAGTCCGCTCTGTTTCCGTTCCACTCATGGGTGCCCGATGCCTACGGTTATTCCACCGTGTCCTCGGGAGCCATCCTCTCCAGCCTTGTTTCCAAGGGCTATATCTTCCTGCTTATCAAGATTTTCTACCGTGTTATCGGCTTTGACACCATTGCAGGAAGCCACATTTTAAACATTCTGTTTATCTTCGGTCTGTGCGGCATGATCTTCGGCTCTGTAAGTGCCATCGGTGAAAACGACATCCGAAGAATGATAGCTTTCTCATCTGTCGCTCAGATAGGCTATATCTACATGGGTCTGGGACTCGGCACGGAGATGGGCGTTATCGCCGCAGTATTCCATCTGCTGTCCCACGGAGCAACAAAATCTCTGCTGTTCGTCTCTGCCGTGGGCTTAACGGACGCATCGGGCGGAAGCAGACATTTTACAGACCTTACGGGAGCTGCCTTCCGAAACAAAACCGCAGGCGTTGGTTTTCTTGTCGGTTCATTTTCCATGGTTGGCATACCGGTTTTCGCAGGCTTTGTAAGCAAGCTCCTCTTCGCTGAGGCTGCGGTGCTGCTTCCCAACTGGAAGATGTTCCCCACACTTATAGTTCTGGCTGTAAGTACAGTTTTAAACGCCATTTACTTCCTCAAAACCGTTATCAGAATTTACACACCCGTAAAGCCTGAGGTCTTGGCGGAAAAAGGCTTTGAGTGCAAGCATTTTAAGCAGCAGGTGCTCTTCGGTGTCACCATAGTGCTGTTCATCATTGTAAACCTTATTCTCGGTATGAAATCCCAGCCCATTATTGAGCTTATTGAGCAGGGATTGCACAATTTTATGTAGGAGTGTGATCAAGTGATGCTTATATTATCCATCATCGTTCCTATTCTGTGGGGTCTTCTGATCCTGCTGATACGTGATTTTAAAAGCAGAAATGCGCTGCTCGCCGTTACAGGCGCAGGTCTTGCTGTAGCTGCCGTTTTGGGCGTTGCAGTAATTTTATCAGGGGATGCAGAGCTGTTTCTCTTCTCCTTCGGCAAGAATTTAAGCCTCTATTTCCACGTGGACAATATGGGCAGGATATTTGCCGCCATCGTTATCCTCGTATGGCTCATCGCAGGCTTCTATGCCTTTGAGTATATGAAGCACGAAAAGGAAGAGAAGAGATTCTTCGGCTTCTATGTAATGGTGTTCGGTATTCTCCACGGTCTGACCTTTGCGGGCAACATGGTGACATACTACCTGTTCTACGAACTGATGACACTTCTGTCCGTTCCTCTTATTCTCCACAACAGATCCAAAGAGGCTATCATGGGCGGTCTTAAGTACCTGTTCTACTCTCTCTTCGGCGCATACATGGTGCTCTTCGGCATCTTCTTCCTCAACAAGTACGCTGTCACAATGGACTTCATCCCCGGCGGCACACTTGATATGTCCGCTGTTTTGGGACACGAGGGACTTATGCTGGCTGTCTCCTTTGCCATGATCATCGGCTTTAGCGTCAAGGCAGGTATGTTCCCCCTGCACGCATGGCTTCCCACAGCTCACCCCGTAGCACCCGCTCCTGCCAGCGCAGTTATGTCCGGCATTATCGTAAAGATGGGTGTTCTGGGTGTGATCCGCGTTGTCTACTACATTATCGGCGCAGACTTCCTGAGAGGCACATGGGTACAGACAGTATGGCTCATTCTCACCCTCGTAACCGTTTTCATGGGCTCTATGCTGGCTTACAGGGAAAAGGTGTTCAAAAAGAGACTGGCCTACTCCACAGTCAGCCAGGCATCCTACATCCTCTTCGGACTTGCCCTTCTGCAGCCCTCGGGACTTACAGGCTCCCTTTTACACGTTGTATTCCACGCAGTTATCAAGTCCTGCCTGTTCCTGTCCGCAGGTGCAATAATCTATAAGACAGGCAAGACAAATGTGGATGACCTTCGCGGTATCGGCAAGGAAATGCCCGTAACCATCTGGTGCTACACCATAGCAGGCGCAGCACTGGTCGGTATTCCTCCCTTAAGCGGCTTTATCAGCAAGTGGCATCTTGCAACAGGCGCATTGGAGTCAGGTCTCGGCGTGTTCTCATGGCTCGGTCCCGTTGTACTCCTCGTCAGCGCACTGCTAACAGCAGGCTACCTCCTGCCCATATCTATCAAGGGATTCTTGCCCGGTGCTGACTATAACTACTCGGAGATTACAAAGAAAGAGCCCAAGCTTATTATGGTAGTGCCCCTTCTTATCCTTGCTGTGCTGACAGTTTTACTGGGCATCTTCCCCGGAAAGCTCACAGAATATATCTCTGCACTTATTGGTTCCGTTTTATAAGCGGAGGTAGAATATGAGTCACTATTGGATATTGGCTGCTATACTTCTTCCCATAGTCGGCGGTGTATTGCTGTATATACTGCCGTTTAAGAATAAGAAGTATATGCACTCATATGTTGAACTTATCGTTATCATAACGTCGGTGATAACGGGGCTGGTCCTCTTTAAAGGTGAACGGGGACTCCTTGAGGTGGTACACTTTGTAAACAACCTGTCCATCTCCTTTAAAATCGACGGAATGACCGTGGTCTTTGCAGGACTTATTGCAATCCTGTGGCCGCTGGCAACACTCTACGCCTTTGAATACATGGAGCATGACGAGAGAGAAAAGTCGTTCTTCATGTTCTACACCATGACCTACGGTGTAACGCTGGGTATCGCCTTTGCATCAGATATTCTCACAATGTATCTCTTCTACGAGCTTCTGACACTTGTGACCGTGCCCCTTGTAATGCATACCCTGACACGCGAAGCTATCCACGCAGTAAGAAAGTATCTCTATTTCTCCCTCGGCGGTGCCGCATTTGCCCTTATGGCGATGATATTTATCATCATCTACGGCGATAGCTGCGAGTTTATCCTCGGCGGCGTAATGCACACAGCTGCAGAAGGGGAGCACGCACCATTGCTGCTCTGGATATATCTGCTGTCCTTTATGGGCTTCGGCGTAAAGAGCGCAGTATGGCCCACATCATCGTGGCTGCCGCAGGCAGGCGTTGCGCCCACACCCGTAACCGCACTTTTACATGCTGTTGCCGTTGTAAACGCAGGCGCATTTGCCATAATCCGCCTCACTTACTACAGCTTCGGAACAGATTTCCTCGCGGGCACATGGGTACAGTACGCATGTATGGCAATAGCCATCTTCACCATTGTTTACGGCTGCAGCAGAGCTGTAAAGGAAAGTCACATCAAGCGACGTCTTGCGTGGTCAACCGTAGGCAACCTCTCCTACATTATCTTCGGCGCAACACTTATGACTCCCTTAGGTCTTGCAGGCGCCCTTTCACACTTCGTTATCCACGGCTTTATGAAGATAACCTCCTTCTTCTGTGCAGGTGCATTCATGCATGTGACAGGCAAGAGCTACGTCTATGAAATGGACGGCGTGGGACGAAAGATGAAGTGTATCTACGCCTGCTTCACCGTATCAGCACTTGGACTTATGGGTGTTCCCGGATTTGCAGGCTTTATAAGCAAGTGGAATTTGACCGAAGCCGCTGTTGAAAGCGGAAACGGACTTGCAATTGCAGGTATCGCAGCGCTGCTCGTATCCGCAATTTTAACCGCGATTTATATGCTTGGCGTTGTACACCGTGCATATTTCCCCAAAAACGAGGCTGTAACTATTGAAAACGCAAAAGACCCCGGCTGGAAGATGTGCGTGCCCATTGCTCTGTGCGCTGCCATGACGGTCATTTTAGGTCTTTTTGCATCACCCATGGTCGAGTTTTTTGAAAAAATCGCCTTTGGAATTTATTAGAAAGGAAGGATCCGTATGAACGGTTTGATTTATACTCTCGTATTCATGCCCATAGTCTGCGCGTTCCTTTCCTATATTCTGGGCAGAAAAACAAAAACAGGACGAAACATCTTCTTCTGCGCAGTTGCAGCGCTTGAGTTCGTCCTTGCACTTGTTCTGTTTATAGTAGGACAGGGAACTGAGACAAGCGTCACAATTCCCGGTATCTGCGGTATGGGGCTTAACTTCGTTTCGGGCGGTTTTCGTAGCATTTACGCGCTTATTGCCTGCTTTATGTGGATGATAACGGCGCTCTACTCTCCCGAGTATTTTGCCCACTACAGAAACCGCAACAGATACTATCTGTTCCAGCTTTTAACGCTGGGTGCAACTGTGGCTATATTCCTGTCCGCTGACCTCTACACCACCTTCGTATTCTTCGAGATAATGTCCCTTGCATCTTACGTCTGGGTAGCGCAGGACGAGAAGGCAGAGTCCATGAAGGCGGCGAGCACATACATAGCTGTTGCTGTCATCGGCGGACTTGTAATGCTAATGGGGCTGTTCCTACTGTACAATCAGGCGGGAACACTTGTAATTGATGAGCTGAGAAGTGCCTGCGAGGGCAAGAAGCTCTACGCTGCTGCCATATGCATGTTCGTGGGCTTTGCGGCAAAAGCGGGTGCTTACCCAATACATATATGGCTTCCCAAGGCACACCCCGTAGCTCCCGCACCTGCAAGTGCGCTGCTCTCGGGTATCCTGACAAAGACGGGTATTTACGGCATAATCATCATAAGCTGCAGAATTTTGATGCACGACGAAAATTGGGGCGCGTTCGTTCTCATAATCGGCGTTATAACCATGTTCCTCGGTGCGCTGTTAGCTCTGTTTTCCGTAAACTTCAAACGCACGCTGGCATGCTCATCCGTATCGCAGATAGGCTTTATATTGGTGGGCGTGGGTATGCTCGTTCTCTCAGGTGAGGCAAATTTCCTGGCTGTTCAGGGTACATTCCTGCACATGGTAAACCACTCTCTGTTCAAGCTTATATTGTTCCTTGTGGCTGCGGGTATTTACATGAACACCCACAAGCTGGAGCTTAATGATATAAGAGGCTTCGGCAGAGGAAAATCAGGGCTTATGATACCCTATCTCTTAGGTGCGCTTGGCATCGGCGGTATTCCTCTTTTCTCTGGTTACGTCAGCAAGACACTTTTACACGAGAGCATCGTTGAGTATATCCACGAGCTTCACGAGGGTACAGTTGTCTCGACAATATTCTCCGCAGGCGGCATGAAGGCTATTGAGTGGATATTCCTTGTTTCGGGCGGCATCACTCTTGCCTATATGACAAAGCTCTTTATCGCTGTTTTCGTTGAGAAAAACAACGATAAGAAGGTACAGGAAAAGTATGACGCAAAAAAGCCCTGCATGAAAAAGGTAAGTGCGATCGCTCTTATCGCCGCAGCTGTCATCGTGCCCGTTATGGGACTTATGCCCCATGCGGTAATGGGCAACCTTGCAAACATGGCGCATAGCTTTTTCGATGAGCTGCACCATGCCCACCATGTAAACTTCTTCGCGTGGGCAAACCTCAAGGGTGCGCTTATCTCCCTTGTTATCGGCGCGGTTTTGTATCTTGTGGTCGTAAGAAAGTGGATGATGAAAAAGAGCGCAGACGGCAAGACAGTCTACGTTGACCGCTGGCCCAAATTCATCGACCTTGAGGAAAAGCTTTACAGACCTGTAATCGAGATCGCTCTGCCTTTTGTACTTGGAAATATCTGCAAGGTTCTTGACAAGCTGGGCGATGCCCTTATCCGCCTTGTAAAGGCTCTGGGCGGAACCGTTGCTGCCATAATCGGCGGAGCTACAGATGTTGTGGCAAACGCTCTTCCCAGAATAGGTGCCTTCTTTGCAGGCGTGCTTGATACGCTGACGGACGGACTTGTAGTGTTCCTCCGCAAAACGGTCTACCGCGATGCGAAAGAGCCCGTGGAGCTTGAAGAGGGCAACATGCTGACCCATATCATCGGCTCCTTCCTCAACTGGATAGAGGGCATCCTCAACAAGACTATCTGGAAAAACCACGAGCACACAAAGGATTTGGAGCACAGATTTGTTCTGAGGTATACATACTTCAAGGAAAATACATCGGTCATCGGACGCAGCCTTACTTACGGACTTGTAATCTTCTGTCTGGGACTTTGTATAACCCTTATCTATCTGCTGTTCTCCTCTGTGATATAAAACGATTAAACCTCCCTGTGTTTAGGCGCGGGGAGGTTTTTTGTATGTAGGGAACTGATTTGTCTGTTCCGTTTGAGGGAGGGCGCGGAGACCCTCCCCTACGAAATGACGGAACATTTTGCGGGCATCGTGTAGGGGACGGCGCCTCGACGTCCCGTTGTATAAATCATGCAATGCACCTGCGGTGTGGTCGCAAAAAAGCCTCCCTCTTTGAGGGAGCCCACAGTATTACGAAATATACGCAGCATTATACGCGGTACGGCAAAAAAATAACGCCGCACATCGAAAGATGTGCGGCGGTTATTTATGCCTGTAATGCTTCCGCTTCACGTTTCTTTTTCTGATGAATGAGAAATACTACGCAGATTATGATGGATGCGAGGGAGGAGATGGGTGCTGCGATGCCGATGTGCAGAAGTGTTGCACCTGCCATTTTGCTGAAGAGGATGACCAGCGGTACACGGAGCGCAAATGTGGTGATAAGTGAATGTGCCATTGTGAATACGGAGTGTCCGCAGGAGTTGAAGTAGCCGTTCATAATAAATACGAAGCTGAGACCGATCTGGTCAAAGGCGTAGGACTTGATGTAAAGTCTGCCGTTTTCGATAACGTCGGGATCATTTGAGAAGATGCTTATAACAAGGTCGCCTCTGAAGAAGGTGAGAATGTTGAAAAGAACGGTAACTACAAGGCAGATTGAAATACCTGTCCACATAGCCTTTACAGCGCGCTCGGGCTGACCTGCGCCGATGTTGTGAGAGGACATGGATGCAACAGCGGAAGAGAACGCCATAATGGGAATACAGCTGAACATAAATGCCTTTTCAACAATACCGGAAGCAGCGGAAGCGCCAACACCCATACCATTGATAATACCTGTGATGAGAACAAAGGACAGGTTTACAAGGAATTCCTGCAGGGCAATGGGAGCTCCGATTTTTACGATCTGCTTTAAATATGTGGGATTTAAGCGAATGTCGCCTCTGTGGAGAGTGAAGCCTGCGCCCTTTACCTTGAAGTAAATAAGTGCGACGATGAAGCTGACAGCCTGAGATGCAACGGTTGCAAGAGCAGCGCCGGCAGCGCCCATGTGGAATACGGATACGAGGATAATGTCGCCCACGATGTTAATAACGCTGGAAACTGCGATGAAGAGCATGGGAGCCTTAGAGTTGCCCATGCCGCGCATGATGCTGCAGACGAAGTTGTAGCCCATGATGAAAACAAGACCGGATGCGCAGATGACCAGATATTCATAAGTCTGCTGCACAGCCTCCATAGGTGCGTTGAGAAGACCTACGATGGGACGCGCGAGAAGTACAACAGGTACTGTGATAACAATGGCGAGGATTATGTAGAGAAGAATGCCGGAGCCGACTACTTTTGATATTTCGTCAGGCTTTTTTGCGCCTGCGTACTGACCGACAAGGACGGAAACGCCCATGGCAAAGCCGGAGATCGCGAAGGTGATACAGGTCATTACCATGCCTGCCGTTGCAACGGCGGAGACGTCTGCCGTCTCGGCAAACTGACCGACGATGTACATGTCAACTGTGGTGTAGAGGATCTGCAGGATGTTTGCGATCATAAGGGGAATTGCGAATTTGATAAGTGCTTTGGGTATTGAACCCTTCAGAAAGGACTCATTGTATTGCATAGCCGTGGTTCTCCTTGATTTTTGTTTTTAGCCTATGATAACAGACAAAATGCATCTTTGCAAATAATTTACATTTGCCTATTCCATTTTTGGCGAGTATAAGTTAAAATATAGGCACATCCAGCGGATTTGTTAAAAGAAAGAATTAGGAGGTGTCCGTAAATGGCACAGTTAAAACCGGCTTATAAGCGCGTGCTGATAAAGATCAGCGGTGAAGCTCTTGCCGGAGAAAAGCATTTCGGACTTGATTTTGAAATTATCAAGAATGTCTGCGAGGTCGTAAAGAAGTGTACAGATGCAGGTGTTCAGGTAGCACTTGTTATCGGCGCAGGCAACTTCTGGCGCGGCGTTAAGGACGGCAACGGAAAGATGGAGCGCACAAGAGCGGACTATATGGGAATGCTGGGAACAGCTATGAACAGCCTTGCTGTTTCCGATGTTATGGAGCAGATGGATATTCCCGTCAGAGTTCAGACAGCTATTGAGATGCGTCAGATAGCAGAGCCCTACAGCAGAAGCCGTGCTGTTACCCACCTTGAAGAGGGTAAGGTAGTCATCTTCGGCTGCGGCACAGGCAGCCCCTTCTTCTCCACAGATACAGCAGGTGTGCTCCGCGCTGTTGAGATCGATGCAGATGTAATTCTGCTGGCTAAGAATATCGACGGCGTATACTCTGCAGACCCCAAGAAGGATCCCACAGCTGTAAAGTACGACACCATCACCTACGAAGAGGTTCTGGCAAAGAACCTTGCCGTTATGGACCTTACAGCAACAGCCCTTGCAATGGACAATAAGCTGCCCGCACTTGTCTTTGCCCTGTCTGACCCCGAGAACATTTACCGTGCGGTAATGGGCGAAAACGTAGGCACAGTTGTTGGTAAATAAAATACAGGAGGAAACATCATGTATACAGAATATAAGAGAAAGATGGCTAAGACCATCGAAGTTTTAAAGAGCCAGTACGCTACAGTAAGAGCAGGAAGAGCAAATGCTGCAGTTCTGGATCAGATCACAGTTGAATACTACGGCGTAGATACACCCCTTAACCAGGTAGCATCCATCGCTGTTCCCGATCCCCGTACAATCACAATCCAGCCTTGGGACGGCAGCCTCTTAAAGGGCATCGAAAAGGCAATTCAGGCTTCCGATCTGGGCATCAACCCCCAGAACGACGGTAAGCTCATCCGCCTTACATTCCCCCAGCTCACAGAAGAGCGCAGAAAAGACCTCGTAAAGCAGGTCAAGAAGTACGGCGAAGACGGCAAGGTTGCCATCCGCAACATCCGCCGCGACGCTATGGACGATTTCAAGGCTCTCAAGAAGTCCAATGAGCTCACAGAGGACGATCTTAAGAACGCTGAGAAGGAGCTTCAGAAGCTGACAGACGACTATATCAAGGAAGTTGACGCTGTAACTGCTGCAAAGGAAAAAGAGCTTTACGCTATCTGATGAAGCTTTTCAAATCAAGGAAAAACGAGGCGGGGCGGCCTGACTTTGACAGGCTCCCCCGCCATATTGCCGTAATTATGGACGGCAACGGCAGATGGGCAAAGAAGAGAGGTCTTCCAAGAACCGCAGGACACGCAGCAGGTGCTGAGGTTTTCAGAAAGATCGCCACATACTGCAAGGACATCGGAATAGAATATTTTACCGTCTACGCTTTTTCAACGGAAAACTGGAAGAGACCGGCAGAAGAGGTGGAAGCTATTATGAAGCTTCTTGAAAAATTTCTCGGCGAGGCTCTGCAGGATATGGAGAAAAACCGCGTAAAGGTAAAATTCTTAGGCGACATTACCGCCCTTTCTGAGGACTTACAGAAGCTCATAGCCGAGACAGAGGAGATCTCCAAAAAGTATGAGGGTGTTCAGGTTAACCTCTGTGTAAATTACGGCGGAAGAGACGAGCTTGTAAGAGGAGTCAACGCATGGATAAAAGAACACCCGGGTCAGGAGATAACCGAAGAGGTATTGGATAATCATCTGTACACCGCAGGCATCCCCGAGCCTGACCTCATTATAAGACCCAGCGGAGAATACCGTCTGTCCAATTTCCTAATGTGGCAGTCGGCATATTCCGAGCTCTATTTCACGGATGTATTATGGCCTGACTTCACCACCCGTGACATGGACGAAGCAATAATCGCATACCAGAGCCGTGACAGACGTTACGGAGGTATTAAATAGCATTTATACGAGGAAGGAAGTAGCAATGAAGACAAGGATAATAGTTGCAGCGGTGGCGATACCCGTGCTGTTTGTAATACTGTTTTTCTTACAGCCAATATTTTTGGCTTTGCTCACAGCCATAATCTGCGCCATCGCGGCGTATGAATTTATGAAGGCCGTGTGCCCCGATATGAAGCTTTGGGTGAAGATATCTGTTATGGTGTGTGCAGCGGCAATACCCTTTGTGCACTTGACAGACATAAGCTATGCGCTAATCCGCGGCATCCTTGTTGTGTTACTGCTGGTGCTCTTTGCAGAAGGCATCAGGACCTTTTCCAAAGAAGATCAGGTGCCCTTTGAAAATATCATCTGCTGCATCTTCGCAGGCTTTGTCTATCCTGTGATGATGTCATCCCTTGTAACGCTCAAGGCAATGGATAACGGCAAACTTCTTGTTTTGCTGCCCATTGTAGTCACATTCTGCTGTGACAGCGGTGCATATTTTGCAGGTATGTTCTTAGGCAAGCACAGAATCACAGCCGTAAGCCCCAAAAAGTCTGTTGAGGGATACATCGGCGGCGTAGTCTCCGGTATTGCATGCCTTCTCATCTACGGCGGAATTATCGCCCTTGCAACAGACCTTGAGGTAAACTTCCTCGCCCTTGCCGTTTACGGAGTTTTAGGAAGCGCAGCAGTTGAGATAGGCGACCTTGCCTACTCTCTCATTAAGCGCCAGAAGGGCATAAAGGACTACGGAAACCTTATCCCCGGACACGGCGGAATGCTGGACAGATTTGACAGTATGTCATTTTCCGCACCCCTTATCTGTGCGCTTGTCAGCATTTTCCCTGCGATAATATGACATTTTACCAAAGCGGGCATTCGACGAAAGACGAATGCCCTATGCTCGCTTTTAAGGAGGCGAAAATATGCAATACGGAAAAGTTGCCGTTTTAGGCTCAACAGGCTCAATAGGCACACAGACGCTGGACGTCTGCGAGAGACTGAATATTCCCGTAACTGCCATTACTGCGCGAAGAAGTACAGACTTAGTCGAGCAGCAGGCGCGTAAGTTTAACCCTGAGCTTGTGGTCATGACCGACGAAAAAGCCGCAGCCGACTTAAAGGTCCGCCTTGCGGATACATCCGTAAAAGTTATAGGCGGGGAAGAGGGCGTCCTCGAGGCAGCATCCATCAAAAGTGCTGACACAGTAGTCACCGCCGTTGTGGGAACTGCAGGACTTCTGCCCACCATCGCTGCCATAAAAGAGAAAAAGCGCATAGCTTTGGCAAACAAGGAAACACTTGTATGTGTAGGCAGTATTGTAATGGCGCTCTCTAAAGAGTACGGCGCAGAGATAATCCCCGTAGACTCAGAGCACTCTGCAATTTTCCAATGCTGCGACAATAAGGCAGGCGTGCGCCCTGTAAAGATCCAGCTCACAGCATCAGGCGGACCCTTCAGAGGTAAAACGTGGGATGAAATTAAAGACGCACCACCTGAAGCGGCATTAAAGCACCCCAACTGGAGTATGGGCGCAAAAGTCACCATAGACTCTGCCAGCATGATGAATAAGGGACTTGAATTTATCGAGGCGATGCACTTATTTAGTGTTGAGCCCAAAGATATTGAAGTACTTGTACACCCCCAGAGCATCGTACACTCTGCCGTAACCTATGAGGACGGCTCTATGATAGCTCAATGCGGTCTTCCCGATATGCGCATACCCATCCAGTACGCCATAACTTACCCTGAGCGCACCGTATCTCCCGTCAAAAACCTTGACCTTGCGGAAATCGGCACTCTCACATTTCATAAACCCGACCTTGATACATTTAAGTGTCTGGGGCTTGCTATGGAGTGCGCAGAAAAAGGCGGCGTATCCTGCGCCGTAATGAACGCTGCAAATGAGATCGCCGTAGGACTTTATCTTGAGAAAAAGATAAGCTTTAGCGGAGTTTATGAATCTGTCAGAGCTGCTGTGGAAACAATAAAGGGAAGCGAAAACCCAAACCTTGAAGAGATTCTTGAAGCGGACAGACAGGCACGGGAATTTGTAAAAAGTAATTTTTAGGAGCAAACATGTATATTGTCATCGCGATTTTAGCATTCGGAATTCTGATAGCCGTCCACGAACTGGGACATTTTCTTGCAGCAAAGCTCTGCGGCGTAAAGGTCAACGAGTTTGCCATAGGCATGGGACCTGCCATTTTCAAAAAGAAGGGCAGGGAGACTCAGTATTCTCTCCGACTTCTCCCCATAGGCGGCTTTTGCGCCATGGAGGGTGAGGACGAGAATACAGGTGACCCCAGAGCCTTTTCAGCACAGAACAGATTTAAAAAGTTCATAATCCTCTTTGCGGGCTCTTTCATGAATTTCCTCATGGGTGTTATCATAATCGTGATAATTTTTGCCCGACAGACAGCCTATATCGTACCCGACGTAACGGAGCTGGCTCCCGAATTTCCCGATGAGGGAACTGAGGGCATTATGGTAGGCGACCGCATCTACTCCATTAACGGCATGCGAATTTTCTATACTGCGGACTTTTCCACAGCCATGAACCGTTTTCCCAGTCCCGTTGACCTTACTGTCATCCGAGACGGCGAGAAGGTAACGCTGGAAGACTATGAGCTTGTACCAAGAGAAATCATGACAGACGGGGAAGTTCAGATACGCTACGGCATAACCTTCCGTGTAGAGCCTGCCAGCTTTTTGGGAAATATCAAGTACATGGCGTATAACACATGGAACTTTGTCCGCATGGTATGGTTTGGTCTTTCAGACCTTGTGACAGGAGCTGTGGGACTTCGTGATATGTCGGGCGTTGTGGGAATAGTAGACGCTATAAACGACGTGGGCACAAGTGCCGAAACTGTGTCCATAGGACTTTTGAATGTGTTTTACCTGTGTGCGTTCATCGCAGTAAACCTTGCGGTAATGAATCTTCTGCCTATACCTGCTCTCGACGGCGGCAGAATATTCTTCCTTGTTATCACATGGGTAATAGAAAAAATCTTAAAACGCAAATTAGACCCCAAGTATGAGGGATATATCCACACGGTTGGCCTTGTCCTGCTTATGGGACTTATGGTCATAGTATTATTTAATGACGTGGTGAGACTTATAAATGGCTAAGAAACAGATAAATGTGGGCGGCGTGTTAATAGGCGGCGGAGCACCCGTTACCGTCCAGTCCATGACAAATACAAAAACGGAAAATATTGCCGATACTGTAGCGCAGATAAAGCGCTTGGAGGCGGCAGGCTGTGATATCGTGCGCCTTGCAGTTCCGACCATGGAGGCTGCAAGAGCTATCTACGATATTAAAAATCAGGTGAATATCCCCATCGTTGCGGATATCCACTTTGACTATAAGCTTGCCATTGCCGCTGCCGAAGCGGGTGCTGATAAAATCCGCATCAATCCCGGCAATATCGGCGGAGAGGACAGGGTAAAGGCTGTTGTAGATGTCTGCAGGGCGAGAAGTTTACCTATCCGCATCGGCGTAAACGGCGGAAGCTTGGAGAAGTCTATTCTCGAAAAATACGGCAAACCCACAGCAGAAGGTATGCTGGAGTCTGCCATGGGACACGTAAAGCTTCTGAATAAATTCGATTTTGACGATATCTGCATTTCCGTAAAGGCATCGGAAGTGCAGCTTACCATAGAAGCCTACAGACTTATGAGTAAGTCTACACATTACCCCCTGCACCTTGGCGTTACCGAAGCAGGCACAGAGTATTCGGGTATTATCAAGTCTGCCGTCGGCATCGGAACACTGCTGAGTGAGGGCATAGGCGACACTATCCGCGTATCTCTTACAGCAGCTCCCGAGCGTGAGATCAAGGCGGGAATTGAGATACTTAAGGCTGCAGGCTTACGTCGCGGCGGAGTTGAATTTATCTCCTGCCCCTCCTGCGGCAGATGCAGAATAGACCTTATCAAAACAGCATCTGAGGTTGAGGAAAAGCTTCAGGGCTACAAGGGCGACATTACCGTCGCCGTTATGGGCTGCGCTGTAAACGGACCCGGAGAGGCTTCCCGTGCCGATTTCGGTTTAGCCGGCGGCGACGGCGAGGGCGTACTGTTTAAAAAAGGTCAGATAGTTAAGAAAGTAAAGACAGAACATCTTGTAACAGAGCTTATTTCACTTATAGAGGAAGGAAAATAAACTTGAGTTTGAAACCCGTACCGTTTTTTGAAATGTTCACCTGCTGCCGTGACGGCGGCTCTCTTGAGGTGCTTTTGGAAAATACAAAGGTAATATCGGCGAGTGTAGACCGCAAGACAAGGACAATGAAGTTAAACCTTGCCATGCTCACACCTGCTGCTCCCGTGGAAATCTCCATGATAGAGCAGGGCATTGCCACGGAATTCGGTCTTTCAAAGGTAGAGGTATCCGCATCTTACCCCCGACTTAAGGTGGAGAAGAAGTCCGTCACCAAAGACGGCAGAGGCGAAGTAATTATGGGTAAGCCCACAAAGGCAGAGCCCATCCCAATGAAAGACGTCCACCTGGACCTTGGCAGAGTTGTTGTACGGGGCGAGGTTTTTGACGTACAGACCCGTGAGATTCCCAAAATCAAGGCGTGGGTACTGACCTTTGACATGACAGACTGCACAGGCTCTGTCCACGTTTCAAAGTTCATGAAGGACGAAAACGCAGGGGAGATCGCTGCAAAAATCAAGACAGGAATGTACATAACCGTCGGCGGAAATCTTGGTTATACCCGCTTTGACCCCGACCTTACCTTAGAGCCTAATTTTATATACGTCTCCGAAAAGGAAGAGCGCAAAGACACAGCAGAGGTTAAGCGCGTAGAGCTCCACCTGCACACCAAAATGTCAGCCATGGACGCTCTTACCGACACAAAAGAGGTCATAAAGCGCGCTATAAAGTGGGGACATCCTGCAATTGCGATCACAGACCACGGCGTTGTACAGTCCTTTCCCGATGCCATGAAGGCTGCAGGGGATAAGATAAAGGTACTCTACGGCGTTGAAGGCTATTACATAAACGACCTTGACGACAAGCAGGCTGTCTACGGCAATATTTCAGGTCAGCTTTCGGGAGAGGTTGCGGTTTTTGATATTGAGACCACAGGACTTAATGCAGAGACTGACAGAATCACGGAGATCGGCGCCGTAATTTTAAAGGACGGCGTGGAGATTTCCCGATTCCAGACCTTTGTAGACCCCGAAATGCACATCCCCATGAATATCACCCAGCTGACAGGCATTTCCGATGCTGATGTCAAGGGTGCGCCGAGCCAGGAAGAGGCTGTCCGTGCGTTCCTGGACTTCGTGGGAGACCGCCCCGTGGCTGCACACAATGCAAGCTATGACGTGGGCTTTATCTACGAGGCTGCCATAAGATACGGTATAGACTATGTGCCCTCTTATCTGGATACGCTTGCCATTTCCCGCGCACTTCTGCCCGACCTTAAAAGCCATAAGCTTAATGTAGTCGCGGACTATCTGGGGCTGCCTGAGTTTTCACATCACAGAGCATCGGACGATGCCGTAACGGCAGGACTTATCCTTGCCAATATGATGGAGAGACTGAAAAAAGCGGGCATAAACGATGTGTCCGAAATTAACGGATACTTCTCCTCACTTCGCAAAGAGACGGCGTTAAACCGGCGCTTTAAGCCCAAACATATTATCATACTTGTCAAAAATCAGGCAGGTATGAAAAACCTGTATAAGCTCATCACAAAGAGCCATCTTAACTACTTCAAGCGCTATCCCATAATCCCCAAAAGTGTACTTATGGAGCACCGCGATGGACTTATCATCGGCTCTGCCTGTGAAGCAGGCGAGATTTTCGGCCTTGTTGCCGACCACAGAAGCCGCCTTGAGCTGAGACGTTTAGCTGAATTTTACGACTATCTTGAAATTCAGCCTATCTGCAACAATATGTTCATGCTGGAGGGCGAAAACCCCAAGGCAAAGAGCGTAGAAGAGCTGCAGGAGTTTAACCGCCGCATCGTAAGACTTGGCGAAGAGCTTGGTAAACCCGTCGTAGGCACATGTGATGTCCACTTCTTAGATCCCGAGGATGAAATTTACCGCCACGTTCTCATGACCGCCAAAGGATTTGACGACGCAGACAAGGATCTGCCCATTTACTTCCGCTCAACTGATGAAATGCTGAAGGAGTTTGAATATCTGGGCACAGAAAAGGCCTTTGAGGTCGTTGTCCACAACACACGCATGATCGCCGATATGTGCGAGGTCGTAAGTCCGCTGCCGCCCAAGGTTCTTTATCCCCCGAAAATCGAGAACAGTGCCCAGCAGCTTAAAGACCTTGTTTACGGCAGAATGCATGAGCTCTACGGTGAAAATCCCCCCGAGCTTATCACAAAGCGAATCGAAACCGAACTGGGCGATATTCTCGCCAGAGGCTATGACGTTATCTACATGAGTGCCCAGAAGCTGGTTGCGGACTCTCTTGCCCACGGCTATCTCGTCGGCTCACGAGGAAGCGTCGGTTCCTCTCTCGTTGCATATATGTCAGGTATTACAGAGGTTAACTCTCTGCCTGCCCATTACAGATGCCCCAACTGCCAAAATACAGATTTTGAGGCGGGCAAGGGCTACGGCTGCGGTGCGGACATGCCTGACGGTGTCTGTCCTGTTTGCGGCACAGAGTATAAGAAAGAGGGCTTTGACATCCCCTTCGAAACCTTCCTTGGCTTCGGCGGTGACAAGGTTCCCGATATCGACCTTAACTTCTCGGGCGAATATCAGGCAAATGCCCATAAGTACACAAACGAGCTGTTTGGCTCTGACCACGTTTTCAGAGCGGGTACGATAGGTACCGTTGCCGAGAAAACAGCTTACGGCTACGTTAAAAAGTATATGGAGATAACAGGCAAGAACATCTCAAACGCGGAGATGAACCGCCTTGCAAAGGGCTGTGTAGGTGTAAAGCGCACCACAGGTCAGCACCCCGGCGGACTTGTAGTTATCCCGCAGGATATGGAAATTGCCGATTTCTGTCCTGCTCAGCACCCTGCAGACGATGCCGAGGGCGGTATCATCACAACCCATTTTGAATATCACTGCATGGAGGATAACCTCTTAAAGCTGGACGAGCTGGGACACGATGACCCCACCATGATCCGCATGCTGGAGGATGCGACGGGCGAAAACGCCAAGGAGATACGCCTTGACGACCCCGAGACCATGATGATATTCAAATCTCCCGAACCTTTGGGACTTGACTTTGGCGACCCCATCGTAGGCAACACAGGCTCAATCGGCATCCCCGAATTCGGCACAGGCTTTACAAGACAAATGCTTTGCGACACTCAGCCTGACAAATTCGACACCTTAGTTCGTCTGTCAGGCTTCTCCCACGGAACAGACGTTTGGCTGGGCAACGCAAAGGACCTTATCCTTTCTGGAACTGCGGACATCAGCCAGACCATCGGCTGTCGAGACGATATCATGCTGTACCTTATCTCAAAGGGCATGCCTGAAAAGCGCTCCTTTAAGATAATGGAAAGCGTACGAAAGGGCAGAGGTCTGCCTGACGGAGCAGAAGAAGAGATGACAGCAGCAGGTGTACCCGACTGGTATATCGACTCCTGCAAGAAGATAAAATACCTCTTCCCCAAGGCTCATGCCGTCGCCTATGTTATGATGGCGTTCCGCATCGCGTGGTTTAAGGTCCACCGTCCCCTTGCTTTCTACAGCGCATATTTCTACCGCAGAAGTCAAAAGGACGGCTTTGACGCAAACTCCATGACCCGCGGTATAGATGTTGTAAGGGCGAAGATAAAGGAGATACGAAATAACCCCAACGCAACGGCAAAGGAAGAGGACCTGCTGACAACGCTTGAAGCCTGCTATGAGTTCTATCTTCGCGGCTTTGAGTTTGCAAACCTTGACCTTTACGAGTCCGATGCCACAAAGTTCCTCATTGTCGGCGACAAGCAGCTTCGTCCGCCCTTTGTCGCTATCAGCGGTCTGGGCGAATCTGCCGCACGTGACATCGTAGAGCACAGAGGGGATACGGAGTTTATCTCCATAGATGAGTTCACCTCAGCCTGCCCCAAGGTGTCCAAAGCCCACGTCGAGCAGCTTAAGGCGCTGGGAGCATTGGGTGATCTTCCCGATTCAAGCCAAATTTCATTGTTCTAAATGTTTAAAGAACTAAAGAAATTTGTGTAAATTGCCTATAACATATCTTGCCGAAAAATGGTATAATTCAATAGGAAGAGAGTGCAGTTCGTTTCGATATCTGTATATTTTTACTGAAACGAACTGCCGTTTTATATTCAAGACGGAGGGAGTATATGCGGCAAATCGGCGAAATTGTCATTTACGGCACAGACGGAGTATGTGAGATAAGTGAAATAACCGAGAAAAAGTTCGGAAAAGAGACTACAAAGTATTATGTGTTGACCACGCTTTACCGCGGAAACTCTGTCATCTATGTTCCTGTGGGAAATGAAAAGCTTGAATCCAAGATGAGAGACATAATTTCCCGCGAAGAGCTGGACGGCATTATATGCAATATGCCCAATGAAGAGAGTATATGGATAGAAAATGAACCTCTGAGAAAGATCAAATACAAAGAGATCATCACAGGGGGAGACCGCCGTGACCTTTTCCGACTTATCAAAACCCTCTATGAGCACCGTATAAATCAGGAAAACAGCGGCAAGAAAATGCACATGACAGATGAGCGGTTTATGAAAGATGCCGAGAAGATACTCTACGATGAGATCGCCCATGTAATCGGCATAGATCACCGCGAAGTCGTAAGCTATATAAGCGAAAAAATCGGAATATAAAATTTTAAGCCTATTCAATTGAATAGGCTTTTATCTTTTATTCAGTTGTGCTAAAATGAAAGAAAAAACGTAAAGGAGCGCGGCAATATGTATAATTTCCCCTCGGTAACAGACAGAGTAAAAGTCTTAAGACAACGCTACAGAGACTCTCTCCCCACCATCGACAGCGAGAGAACGAGAATTCTGACAGACTATTATAAAGAGAGCATGTTTGAGGTGCCCATGATACGCCGAGCAAAGGCTCTTTACAATATTCTCTCCAAGTGTACCGTCCGCATTGAGCCCGACGAGCTCATCGTCGGCAATACGGGCAAATATTACAAGGGCTGCATGATCTTTGCAGAGTACAACAGCCTTGACTGGATGCCCCGTGAGTTTGCAGACGGCACTTATGATGCCCGTACCATTCAGGAGGGCAAGGCATACATGGCGCAGGAGGACAGAGACTACTTCTGCGAGGTGGCGCCCTTCTGGCATGACAACTGCGTGGGCGGACGCACAACCGTTGAAATGCCCGAAGAGTTTCCTCTTCTCTGTGCCACAGGGGCGATTCCCTATCACCCCATGAGACGAAATCAGAGCCACGGACACTTTAACGCAAACTACCGCAAGGTGGTTGACACAGGCTTTGGCGCTATCAAGGCGGAAGCTCTGCAGAAGCTTGAAGAGCTGAAGGGCAATATAGGGGGAAACGACGCTGAGAAGTGGTATTTCTACCGCAGCGTAGTCATCAGCTGTGATGCCGCCATGATTTTCTCAAAGCGTTTAGGTGCAGAGGCAAGAAGACAGGCGGAAGAGGCAGAGGGCAAGAGAAAAGAAGAGCTTTTAAAAATGGCAGACAGCCTTGAGTGGATAATGGAAAACCCCTGCCGCAGCTTTTATGAAGCCGTACAGGCAGTTTACCTCTACCACCTTATCCTCTGTTATGAGGGCAGCTATTTAGGTCTAACTATCGGCAGATTTGACCAGCACGTGGGTGACTACTTAGAACGCGATCTTAAAAACGGCGTCATTACATATGAGAAGGCGCAGGAAATTATCGACTGCTTCTGCCTTAAAGTTGCAGACCTTATCGGCTCGGGACCCAAGGCGTTTATGACCGTCATCGGCTCTTATTCGGGCAATATGCGCCTTACCCTCGGCGGCCGCAAAAAAGACGGCACAGACGCAAGCAACACCGCAACATATATGACCCTCAACTCCATGGCACGTCTTAAGCTCCACGACCCCAACACATCCCTCTGCGTACACGAGGACACTCCCGCAGAGCTTTGGGAGGCAGGTGTTGAGACATCCAAGCTCTGCGGCGGCAATCCCACCTTTGACAATGCAGACCTTATCATCGGCATCCTGCAGGAGAGGGGACTCTCCCTCGAAGATGCCCGAAACTTCTGCATCGTCGGCTGTGTTGAGCTCTCCGGCTCGGGCTGTGAGTTTGCAAACGTCTCCGCACCCTTCTCCAGAACATTTTTGACAATTCCCCAGGTTCTTGTCCATGCCATAAACAACGGCATTAACCCCGTAAGCGGAATTCAGGGCGGCAAGGCAACAGGCTATCTCTACGAGATGGAGACCTTTGAGGACGTTAAAAAAGCCTTTGCAGACCAGCTTGAATACATCATGGACTGGCAGCACACATTCGACACTCTCACAGAATATGTGGGCAACCCTCAGGTTCCCGTGCCTATCGCATCTGCCACCGTGGATGGCTGTATGGAATCAGGCCGCGACATGCTGGTGGGCGGCGCGAAATATAACTCCACAGGCAATGCCTGCATCGGAATAGGCACATGTATAGACAGCCTTCTCGCCATACGCTACGCCGTATTTGAAAAGAAGATATGCACAGCCCGTGAGCTTTACGATGCGTGGATTGCAAACTGGGAGGGCTATGAGGATCTCCGTCAGCGCATTATAAACGACACGCCTTTCTTCGGAAACGGCGACCCCAAAACAGACGAGATCGCAAGCTGGGTCTCTGATATGTACACCTCCCGCATAAACAGCTACCGTGGTCCCCGCGGCGGCTATCAGGCAGGAATTTACTCTGCAGGCGTCCACGTTGACATGGGTAAGGGCGTTTTCGCAACGCCCAACGGCAGAAAGGCAGGGGCTCCGCTGTCAGACGGCGCATCTCCCACACAGGGCGCGGATAAGTGCGGTCCTACAGGTGTTGCACAGTCCGTTCTGGCGCTTCATCCGAAAAATTACCGCAACGGCATCCAGTTCAACATGAAGTTCCACCCCAAAGCCGTAGAAGGTGAAGAGGGCGTCATGAAGCTGAGAAGCTTTGTTGAGGCGTTCTTTGAGCAGGGCGGAATGCAGGTGCAGTATAACATCGTAAGCTCCGATGTTCTGAAAGCTGCCCAGAAAAACCCCGAAGAGCACCGCGACCTTGTCGTCCGAGTTGCCGGCTTCTCCGCATACTTTATTGAGCTTGTGCCCGAACTGCAAAACGACCTTATCTCAAGAACAGATAACATGAGCGTATAAACAAGAATCCCGAACCGTGTGGTTCGGGATTTTTTATTGTGAAATTATTTTTACAGCGGGAGTTATCTTAAAATAACGCTTTCCGCGATCTTTACCATATCCTCCATAGGCAGCGCCGCTTCCAGCATGAAAACCATCTCGCCGTCCTCGGAAAACCACATGAGAACGCCGGAGGTGACGTCATTTACGGCATCATCAACAAGAGCTGCCTTTGTATTTACCTGAGTTGACTCGATATTATGGAAAATAGCGGCTTCGCCGTTAACGGTGCACGGTTCGATATTGTAATTTCCACCCTCCATGCTGATGTTCATATAAGCCGAGGTGTGGAAGTACACAAGCTCAATGAGCTCTGTTCCGTTAACATAATGTATACTGCAAAAATCTCCCGCGTCGTCTGCCTTAAGCTCCGTAAAGCCATCGGGCAGAGCCGAGATATACCAATCTCCCGCGTCGGTGGTAGGGGAGTAGTCACGGGTGTGGATATAGGTAAGGTGATCCTTGTAAACTTTTTCCATGCGCTGCAGCTCCTTCGCCTCGGCAAAAACGGTAAACTGCGCAGAGACCATAAGGGAAAACAGCACTAATACCACTATCGCCGCCTGAACGGCGATTTTCTGCCACGGTTTCACCCCTGAGGGAGCTTTCAGAAATCTCCTGCGCCTTGCAAGATACTTGTTTGAAAAGGCTACCTCGGGAGAATCGCCATCCAAAATATGAGCAAATTCATCCTCGGCTGCATCCAGCAGAGCGTCTTTTAAAAGCAGATCATTTAACTCCATGGCTTTCTCCTTTCTCCAAAATTCTGCGCAGATCCTGTTTTGCACGGAGCACTCTCAGCCTTGCTGCGGTGTTTGATATGCCGAAAGCTTTAGCGATTTCACCGTGACTGCGCCCTTCGATGTATTTCAGCTCCAAAAGTGTCCTCTGCTCTGCAGGCAGAGTCTTTATGGCTGAGACCAGCTCTGCATATTCAAACTGCATCTCGGGAGACTCAAAGCTGATGTCCTCGATATTGTCGGGAGCTGGCACATACCGCGCCTCTTTCCGCAGAATATCCAGCGCTGCGTTTTTGCAGACCACCATTAACCACGCGCCTACGCGTTTTTCCGGGAAAGTGCGCAGCTCCGATATGTGCTGTGCTGCTTTGAAAAAGGCATCGTGCACCGCGTCCTCGGCTATCCATTGGTTTCCACAGACATTCATCGCCACGAAGAACATCTTTTTCTCATAAGTCTCATACAGGTGGGAGAAGAAAGCCCTGTTGTCATTATCCAGTTGTAAAGCAAAAAACAGCATAACTTCAAAACCCCTTCCTGCTGTAGTTTTTTTAAAAACGGAAAAATTATCTGAAACATTTCAGCTTTTCAAACGTTTTATAGGTGTAGAGACAAAAAACTAAAACAAAGGAGTTTCGGAGGTGTTAGCTGTTATACATAATAATATATTATGTTTTCTAAAAATGCAATAGATAGTTTTCAGAAAGGAGAAAATTTTTGTGAAATACAAGAAAATATTGTCCGTGGTGCTTGCATTTGTGCTGCTTTTCTCCCTCTCGTCATGCAAAAGTGCGCCTGTAAAGACAAACGGAATAGAAGACAGCGAAGATGTAGCTGCTGAAACAGTTCAAAGCGAGCCGGCAGACACAGGCAAAGACACAGCTGAAGATGAAGCGGAACAGGAAACGGAGCAGGAAACGGAGCAGGAAATCCCCCTTGAAGAGGGACAGGAGCGCTTAACCACCTCTTTTACAAGTGAAGACGGAGCTATAAGCTATAATATTGACGCCGTTGTTTCGGGCACTGATATTACTTCACTTCCCACATTCACTGTAACTCCTGCCATATATACAGCCGAGGAACTGGAGCAGATTACCAGAGCACTTGCAGGTGACAGTGTTGTCTATGCCTACAGCGAGACGGTTGCAAGACCTGTTTTGGAGGAAATGCTGATTGAAAAGAAAGCGTATATTTCCGACAGAGATGCTCTTATGGAGTACTACAGAAACGATGAAAATGTAGTCAACCGCAGAATTGAAGAGGTTTCCACAGAGATAACAGCCATTGAAGAAGATTTGCCATATGCTCCCGAAGAAGTGCCCAAGCTTGAGCCTGAATATGTATATAAACCCGATGTGGAATATGACGAGGGTAATCCACACGTTTTTGCGCCTTATTATGTGAATAGTACCACATTTCGTGCGTTGACAGATGTTGACGGAGTTTCAAGACAGATCATGATTAGCTATTCTGACAACAGCCGTTTCGGAAGTGAGGTTTGGCTGAATGAAGATTTACGTATTGGCTCTACTTATCAGCAGACAAGATGGAATTGCTATCAGACCGAACCTTTTACAGAAATTGATATAGAAGCTGCCAAAGAGGACGTTATGAACACACTTCGTGAAATGGGCTTTGATAACTGGGCGATTGAGACCTGCGAGGTGCATGATATAGATTTGGATGAGTTTTATGAGGGCAAGGATACGGAAGGTCTACCCGTAACAAGTGGTGTTAGATATCAGCTGTACATGGTACTGGAGCAGCAGTTTGTTGAGCCTGTCAGCTTTTACTATACTGGTGAAAAGGATATTGAGAACTATTTTAATAAAGGTTATTATGCAAACCCTTACAGAACTACAAGCATACGGCTTTATTACAGTAATGGCAAAATCATATATTTCTATGGTGAAAATCTTCATAAGATTGAAAGTGAATCTAATAGCCAACAGCTGCTTGCTTATGAAGAGGCGATGAATATTATCACCGACACCCTTGTGGATGTATGGGATAACGAAATGATAAATCAGCACTATACCCGTATGACTGGTGCAATAACCGATGATAGAGTTGTGTTGTCAGGCGATGTGACCGTTGATAGTATTGAACTGGTATATGTCAGAATTTCAATAGATGGTGATGAGGATAGTTATCAGCTTGTGCCTGCATGGGCGGTGTTTGGAAAGGCTGTACTTACCGAGTATAAAATCGGAAATACCCATGTTATGCCTCCGGAAGTGCACGATAATGGATTGATTATGCCCATTCTCCTTATTGATGCCATAGACGGCTCAGTAATATCGCTTTCATAATCCACACAAAAAAATCCCGAACCGCATGGTTCGGGATTTTTTTGTTTAAATTAAAGTGTCATATCTGCTGCGTTTGTTGCTTCGCCTGCCTGAAATGCCTTATATGCCTTTGTGAGCTTGCTGAAGCTTGTGACAGCCCAGCCGGAGGCAACGATCCACAGCCAGCCGGAGAACTGACCTGTAGACACAAGGGCGATAAGGGTGGAGAGTATACTGCAGACAAGAAGAGCGATAGCGCATGCCTTGCTCTTGCCGAGATGCATACCCAAAGTAAGTCCGCCAAGTACAACCACGTCGATAAGACCGAGATAGTTGTACAGAATTGCAAAAATCAGAGAAATTGCAAGGCAGACATAGCAGACGATAGCGCTGCTTTTGATGTTCTTCACAAGAGTAGGCTCAGCGTAGGTGCCGATATACTCTTTAAAGCTGATGTTGCGGTTTACGGGAGCAGCCAAAGACGCGCCGCAGCTTGTACAGTAAGTTGCGTCATCGGGAAGCTGCGCGCCGCAGGTCGTGCAGAATTTCATGTTTATCACCTCGTATAAATGATGGATGAATTATATCACGAGTAAAGCCGTTTCTCAAGTGGTATGCGACCTATTTAAGCTCCGTTAGCCTGTCAAACAGCCAGTCGGGGTCAATTCCCTTGGCGGAGACGTGCACTAAAATATCGCCGTATCTGACGCTGAATGACATTCTGTACCCGTCTGTGTCGCCTGCATCGTCTATCATGTATGCCCTTGCCCACACAGCCTCCGCGGTGAGCTCAGATATGTCAAATATGGGGTCATCAACAATTTCACGCTTCTCTTCCGGGACAGAGTCCGCTCTTGGTATGGGGTACAGGGATAAATCATAGTTTTCCCTGTCTGAAACTGAGGTGAGCCTGCTCTCGTCGCTCTCGGAAAAACGGGAGACGCGCCAGCTTATCTCGCAATAGCCCTGTGTCCAGAGCCCCGAGAGATAGTCGCTGTACTGATCCTTGTATCTCCGCACGGATTCTTCCCTAAAACCTGTGGGCACACTTTGGAGCATATATTCTCCGAAATCCACGTCCTGCAGCGCCTTGTTGTAGGTGAGCCTGTTGTCAAACCATTGGGGGATAGTCTCGTAAGTCACGGCGTCCAGATCGGGTTTATCGGAAGAATAGCATGCAAAGCACTCCAAAACAGACTTGAAATCTGCCCTAACCGTGTCCATGTCGCCGCTGTCTGCCGTAACCGTGAAGGTGAAGCAGGCTCCGTTGAACGCGGCGTACGCCTCAAGCGTCACCGCGTCGGAATGTTGAAACTCATAAACCGTGTACTCAACATCACCGCAGACCGAGACCTCGGGAGAAGAGCCGTAGACATAGCAAGCAGGAGTTTCGCTGCCGGATATATTTACGTTTATGCTGCAGTCGGGGGTGCGCGTGGTGATGTCGAGGTCGACATCCAAGAGCTCGCCTTCTCCGTTAAAGGAAGAGATGCCTTCATAGCTCATCCAGCTTATTATCTGACCGGGGATGACGGAGATAAGCTCATCCTCGCTGAGCTCCTCGGTGAAATAGCCGGGGGTATACAATCTGGCTGAGTCTGTCATCATATCGGAAGAGACGGAGTTTGTGTACATTTCCCATTCGCTGTCATCAATGGATGTCTTATTTGCTGTATACTGCATCACATCCACAGATGCAGATGGGTCGCTTGACACATTGGCAGCGTTGTCTGTGCCGACGCGGGGAAGGGTGAATACGGCAGCTGCGATAAGGGCAAGGCAGGCGGCTGCCGTCAGCCACTTTGCTGCTGTCGGCTTTTTCTCGCTGTTTTGGAGAATATCATCATCAAGGGAGCCGAAGCTCTCGAAAAGCTGTGTTGTGTTCATATTAAAAAGCCCTCCTTCAAAAGGTGGTTTTTCAGCTTCTGACGTGTGCGCATCAACGAGCTTTTTATGCCGCCCTCTGATATGCCGTATCTTTTTGCGATGGCGGAGATTGGCTCGGCATAGAAATATCGCCGCACAAAGATGCTCTGCTCACGCTTCGGAAGCTTTTTTACAAAGACGTTTACCGTGTGCTCCAGCGCTCTGCCGAAAACGTCCTCTTCCGTGCTGCCGCCCGAGATGCACTCCGCAAGCTCTTCAAGGATAAGAGGCGTTTCACCGCCGCCGCGCTTTTCGGCGTTTTTGCGCTTGTAGGCGTCAAAAGCCAGATTTCGGGTGATTTTGGCAAGAAACAGCTTTAAACTTTTCGGACGGGCAGGAGGTATGGTATTCCACGCCCGAAGATATGCGTCGCTTACGCACTCCTCCGTGTCCTCATAGCTGTGGAGAATATTTTCCGCTATGCTGCGGCAGTATGCTCCGTAGGCTGCGTCCGTCTCAGCGATGGCGCGCTCATCCCTTTGCCTGTACAGTTCCAGTATGCCTGTATCCTGCATTTTCTCACCCCCGTGTCTTTCTCTGAAAGGTCCTTTCAGTAAATAAGACGATTTTTGCGGCAAAAGGTTTCGGGAAAAATAAAAAAGACAGGTTTAAAACCTGTCTTTTTATTGATGATGAATTAAAATGCCCAGTTGCCGTCCCTAAATATCTGAACCTCGCTGCCGTCTGCGCAGGTGCCGATGATGGAAAGATCCTCGCTTCCGATCATAAAGTCCTCGTGGACCATAGAGTCGTTGATGCCCTTTTCGATGCACTCTTCAAAGGTCATGTTCTCAAAACCGTCGATGCAGTCGTTAAAGCCTGCGCCCAAAGCCAGGTGACACGCTGCATTCTCGTCAAAGAGGGTGTTGTAGAACAGAATGCCCGAGAGATTGATGGGAGAGGTGTAGGGAACGAGAGCGCACTCGCCGAGGTATGCTGCGTTTTCGTCCATGTTTATAAGCTTGCCCAGAAGGTCACCGTTTTTCTCAGCGGTATATTCTACAGCCTTGCCGTCTTTAAAGGTGATAGTAAAGTTCTCGATGAGCTGAGACTGGTAGGAGAGGGGCTTTGTGGAGACAACCTTGCCCTCAGCCATACCCTTCATGGGTGAGATAAATACCTCTTCGCTGGGGATATTTGCGTTGTACTCTACGCCGCCGATAGTCTTACCTGCTCCGCCCTGAAACTTTGTGCCGGGGATAAGACCGACGGAGAAATCTGTTCCGTTTGCGGACTTGTACTTGAGAGAAACAAGACCGAGAGAGTTAAGATACTCGCATCTGCGGGCAATATTTGCGTTGTGTTCCTCCCACTGTGCAATGGGGTCAAGGTCAGCACGTGATGCCTTCAAAATCTCGTCCCACAGCTTTTCCACGGCTGCCTTTTTGGACAGGGTGGGGAACAGCTTCTTTGCCCACTTTTCACCGGGTACAGCGGCGATGCACCACTGATACTTGTTGTCCATTCTGTCTCTAAAGGGCTTTGAGATCTTTTTTCTCGCCTGAAGCGCCTTGGAATATTTGTCCTGATTGATGCCGGAGAGTCCGTCGGGATCCTCGGAGAGGATGTAAATTACGGCAGGCAGAGTGCTTTCCTGATGCTTCATGCGCTCGATTTCCCAATCCTCGGTTTTTGACAGAGTCTTGAGAGACTTGTGACGGATGCCTACTTTGTCGAGAGGCTGATAGCTCCAGCGGACATCCACTTCGGATGCGCCTGCCTTGTAGCACTCGTCAGCCAAAATTGTGATAAACTCAGGCTGGTCAAGCTCTGCGTGGATGATTACAGGCTGCTTTTTCTGAATGTTTACGCCTTTTCGAGCAATAAGCTTTGCAAAGGCGCGCATCTTTGTTTTCTGCATTTTATATTACCTCCGTGGTAAACACTTATTTAATAAAGCTTCTTATGTGGTTTATTGCGATGACATCATGCTTTTTGGAGAAACCGTGTTTTGCCTTTTCGATGATGTGGAATGTAAGGCTGCCGTTCTCGCGGGATAAATAGGCTTTTTTCGCAGCCTCGGAATACTCTAAGGGAACAATCTTGTCCTTTGTTCCGTGGACGATAAGCACATCGCCGCCGTAAGGCTTGATCTCCTCAAAGGGACCCATGCCGATAACGTCTGTTACATACTGTCTGCCCAGCTTCATAGGGCCGCAGCGGAATTTTTCGGGGGGATTATTGGGGTCAAACTTTGCAAACATCATCTTGCCTGCTCTCGCATCGTCGGGAATACAGAGGGCAGGGTAGAACAGAACGAGCTTTGAAACCTTTTCATTTAATTCTGCAGCTGTGAGCGCAGAGACAAAGCCGCCCTGACTGCAGCCCATAAGAAGAAGGCTGTCTGCGTTTGTATAAGGGAGGGAGGTGACATATTCAATAACTGCCTTTAAATCCTCAACCTCGGTAAGGACAGACATGTCGGTTGTAAGACCGTCGCTTTTTCCGCCCATAACGCATCCGCCGCAGAAGTCATAGGCATAAGCTGCATAGCCGTTTTCGGCGAAGAAATTTACATACTGCAGGACAGTTTTGTGGTTTGCCATAAAGCCGTGGGAAATAATGGCGATGGGCAGGTTTTCTCCTTCGGGGCGGTACTCAACGCCGCGGATGGTGAGATTGCCTCGCTTGCAGGTGAATTTTGTCTTTGTGTAGTTCATATTTTGCACCTCGCCGTGTAGTTTTTACATTTATTATAATAGCTTAAAACTTATCGGCTATCAAGTGGGGGATACTTTTCATTATTACTTCTTACTTTACAAAAATCCCGAATGCTTTTGCATTCGGGATTTTGGCACCCCCTGCGAGAATCGAACTCACAACTAACCCTTAGGAGGGGTTTATTATATCCGTTTAACTAAGGAGGCATATAGTACCCACATATTCTATCAAACCTAAGCTCAAAAATCAATGTTCTATTTTGTCGAGACAATTGAACAGCGCTTGTTTACGGCGTATTTACAAGAAAAATTACCTGTGTTAAATTTAACATAGAATATCAAAATGGAGGATTGTGCCATGTCATATACGTTCAGTCCCATATCTCCCCGCGTCCAGAAAATGCGCGAGAAATACATGAATACAAGACCCAGCGTCTGTACCGCCCGTTACAGAATTATGACGGAGTTTTACCATGAGCATCCCGAATTCATCGGCACAATGAAGCGTGCCAAAAACTTCCGCAATATCTGCGAGAAAATGCCTGTTGTCATCCACGACGACGAGATAATCGTCGGCTCCGCAACTTCCATGTACCGCGGTGCAAACATCTATGCAGAAAACTCTATCGCGTGGCTTCTGGAAGAGGCGAGAACAGGCTTTATATCGACCCGTGACGCCGACCCCTACGACCTCTCTGATGAGGACAGAGACTACATCCTCGCAACAGGCGACTTTTGGGTAAAAGAGTGCCAGAGCACAAAGACAGACGCCTCAATTCTTGACGGTTGGTTTGAGCATGCAGGCAACGGCGTAACTCTCTTCGGTGAGGATAAGCACGCACTCAACCCCGTAGGTCACTTCTGCACAGGCTACCGCAAGGCTATTGAAGTGGGCTTCGGTGCTATAAAGGCAGAGGCAGACGCGAAAATGCGCCAGCTTGAAGAGGACGGACTCTACGGCGACAGCATCGAGCGCTATAACTTCTACCGCGGCACCTCCATCGTCTGCGAGGGTATGATAACCTTCAAAAACCGCTACGCAGCAAAGCTCCGTGAGCTGGCAGATGCCGAGACAGAGCCTGAGCGCAAAAAAGAGCTTGAAATCATGGCGGAGGGGCTGGCTTGGTGCGTTGAAAACCCCTGCCGCACATTCCTTGAGGCTGTTCAGACACTGTATATGTATCAGGTATTCCTGACACTGGACGCATGCCTTCTCGGTCTTTCCTTCGGCAGAGTTGACCAGTATCTGGGCAAATTCTACGAGGCAGACCTTAAAGCAGGCCGCATTACTCACGAATATGCACAGGAAATCATGGATATGTTCTATCTCAAAATCGCAGAGATGAACAAGCTGTGGTCATACGTTGTAACAAAATCCAGCGGCGGCTATACCTCGGGTCAGCTGGTAACTCTCGGCGGTATCGACAAAGAGGGTAACGACGCCACAAACCCCGTTACATACATGATGCTGGAAGCGGGTGCACGTCTTGTGCTCCACACTCCGCCTCAGGCGATCCGTATCCACAACAATACACCCAAAAAGCTTTGGGACTGCGCTATTGAGACAACTAAGATTCTGGGAGGTATTCCCTCATTTGAAAATGACGAGGTAATAATCCCCTCACTTATGAGCCGCGGGCTTTCTCTTGAAGACGCCCGTGACTATACCCTTATCGGCTGCGTTGAGCCTGCAGGCTGCGGTACAGAGTGGCCTGCCTGCGGCGGCACAGGTAAGGAGTCTTACATGAGTTTACTTGGCGCATTCAACCTTGCAATCAACGATGGTTATTACTCTTTGGGCAAAAAGCCTCACAGAGTGGGCGCAAAAACAGGCTACCTCTACGAGATGAATGATATCGAAGAGGTATTTGAGGCATATAAAAAGCAGGTGGAGTTCTTTGTAAAGTGGCATGTAGGCTGCACAAACTCCTTTGAGTACGTAGCAAGACAGAACCTGCCCCTGCCCGTAGCTTCCGCCACTATGGAAGGCTGCATGGAGTCAGGACGCGATGTCATGTGGGGTGGTGCCAAGTATAACTCCACAGGTCTTTCCAGTGTGGGCATCGGCAACGTTGTAGACAGCATCCACGCTATAGAATATCTCTGCTTCAAGACCAAAAAATGCACCACCCGTGAGCTTTACGATGCCGTAATGGCAAACTGGGTTGGCTACGAAGAGCTTCAGAGATACATCAAGAACGAAGTTCCCAGATACGGCAACGCAGCAGCTGATGTTGACAAGTGGGCAACAAGATGCGCCAAGGTCTTCTCCGATGCCGTTAACCGCTCAACAGGTCTTCGAGGAAGATACTCGGCAGGTCTTTATCCCGTAACAACAAATCTCATCTTCGGTACACTCGCCGAGGCCTCTCCCGACGGAAGAAACCGCCACGAGCTTCTGGCAGACGGCATCTCTCCCGTACAGCAGATGGACAAAAACGGACCTACAGCCGTTCTCTGCTCCACCTCCTGTATCGAGCAGGTGGACTATCCCAACGGCACGCTGCTTAACATGAAGTTCCACCCCAGCGCAGCCAACGGCGACGAGGGACTTACAAAGGTGGCACAGCTCATCCAGACCTACTTCTCCATGGGCGGCATGGAGATGCAGCTGAACTTCATCAGCTCCGAAACTCTGCGTGACGCTCTCAAAAATCCTCAGGATCACCAGAGCCTTGTTGTCCGCGTTGCAGGCTTCTCCGCTTACTTTGTAGAGCTCCACGACGAGTGCAAAATGGACCTTATCACAAGAACCGAGCTTATGCTGTAAAGCTATAAAAAAGAACAGGGGGAGACCCTGTTCTTTTTGTGCATAACCCCCTTGAAAACACTATGTTTTTTATACAAAATTATTTAATAAAAATGCTTGACCGCGCTATATCCGTGTGTTATACTAACCTCACCTGTCGGCAGACGGGCTTATTTCGTGTGCTTTTATACGGAAAAAGCTCAAAAAAGTCTGTCAATTCCAAGCAGGGAGGCAAGTTAATGGAGGTGCCGCACAATGCGAGTAAAAGTCGTGCTCAGATGCAATGAATGCAAGCAGAGAAACTACAACACCATGAAGAACAAGAAGAACACTCCTGAAAAGCTGGAGATGAACAAGTAGTGTCGTTTCTGCCGCAAGCACACAGTCCACACAGAAACAAAGTAAGCCGGGAAGGATGTATTGAAATGTCAGAAGAAAAGAAGGTTCAGAATTCCCAGCTTGACAAGAAAAAGAAGAAGAAAGCAAAGGGCAGCGGCAAGATCGGAAAGTGGTTCCGTGAGATGCGCAGCGAGCTGAAGAAGGTCGTATGGCCCAGCCGCAAGCAGATCATCAACAACAGCCTGGTCGCAATCGTTGTTATCGTAATCTTTGCTGTAGTTGTCTGGGGCTTTGACCAGCTGGCAAACCAGGCAATCAGCGCACTTATCTCATTGGGAGGCTAAACAGCATGGCTGAAAGCGCAAAATGGTATGTTATCCACACATACTCCGGCTATGAGAATGCTGTAGCAACCACCATCGAAAAGGCGGTAGAAAACCGCAAGATGCAGGATCTTATCCTTGAGGTAAACATCCCCATGGAAACTGTTGAAGAGGTTTCCGGCGGTCAGACAAAGACCGTTGAGAGAAAGGTTTTCCCCGGATACGTTCTCGTAAAGATGGTAATGACTGATGAGAGCTGGCTTCTTGTCAGAAACGTCCGCGGTGTAACCGGCTTTGTCGGTTCTGCAAACAAGGCTATCCCCCTCACAGACGAAGAAGTCTATGCAATGGGTGTGGAAAAGCGCGAGGTCAAAGTTGGCTTCGATGTTGGCAGCACAGTCAAGGTAACAGACGGTCCCCTGGACGGATTCCTCGGCACTGTCGATGAAATAGACATCGAGAAAGAGCGTGTACGCGTTATCGTGTCTATGTTCGGCAGAGAAACCCCTGTCGACCTTGAGTTCGACCAGATCGAAACAGTCGACGAATAAACCGCAGCATTTCGGTAAAACCGTTATGTGCCGACGAAAGTTGGCGAGTGGGAGGAGTGAAAAAGCTCCGCCAAGGTATACAACAGCGGGTTGTATATCACCACATATATATTAGGAGGTGTGCACACAGTGGCACAGAAAGTAACAGGTATCATCAAACTTCAGATTCCTGCCGGTAAAGCAACTCCCGCACCCCCGGTAGGTCCTGCACTCGGTCAGCATGGTGTTAACATCGCTGCATTCACAAAGGAATTCAACGAGCGCACAAAGAATGACATGGGTATGACAATCCCCGTAGTCATCACAGTATACGCAGACAGAACATTCACATTCATCACAAAGAGCCCCCCGGCAGCAGTTCTTCTTAAGAAGGCTTGCGGCATCGAGAAGGGATCCGGCGTTCCCCAGCGTGATAAGGTCGCAAAGATCAGCGCAGAGGAAGTACGCAAGATCGCAGAGACAAAGATGAACGACCTCAACGCAGGCAGCATTGAGGCCGCTATCAGCATGGTTAAGGGCACAGCTCGTTCCATGGGTATCGTAGTAGAGGAGGCTTAAGGTATATGTTCAGAGGTAAGAATTACAAGGAGAGCGCAAAGCTCGTAGACCGCGCAACTCTTTATGATCCCGCAGAGGCTTTTGCACTCGTATGCCAGGCTTCCAAGGCAAAGTTCGACGAGACAGTTGAGCTTCACGTAAAGCTCGGTGTTGACTCCCGTCACGCTGACCAGCAGGTTCGTGGCGCTATCGTTCTTCCCAACGGTACTGGTAAGACACGTAAGGTTCTCGTATTCTGTAAGGAAGAGCGTCAGCAGGAGGCACTTGATGCAGGTGCAGATTTCGTAGGCGCACAGGATATGGTAGAGCGTATCACAAAGGAAAACTTCTTCGACTACGATGTAGTTGTTGCTACACCCGACATGATGGGTATCGTTGGTCGTCTTGGTAAGGTTCTTGGTCCTAAGGGTCTTATGCCTACTCCCAAGGCTGGTACAGTTACACCCAACCTTGCTCAGGCTATCAAGGAAATCAAGGCAGGTAAGATCGAGTACCGTCTTGACAAGACAAACATTATCCACTGCCCCATCGGCAGAGTTTCCTTCGGTGCTGAGAAGCTCATGGAGAACTACACAGCTCTCATGAACGCTATCATCAAGGCAAAGCCCGCAGCAGCAAAGGGTCAGTACATCAGAAGCTGTGTAACAGCTTCCACAATGGGCCCCGGCGTAAAAATCAACGCTCAGAAGCAGCTGTAAGCTAAAACTCAAAAGTTTTGATATCCCCCGTCCAATTCGGACGGGGGATATTTTTTAGTATTGTAGGGGACGGCGCCCTCGACGTCCCGTTACTGCGATTTGCAACGAATAAAAATGACATACGTAGGGGCGATTCACGAATCGCCCGCGAACCGTCGGATGCTGGTTTTTACAAACAAGTAAAAATTATTTACCTAAATAATGTAAATATAGTATTTACTTTTTGAATTCGGCATAGTACAATGCAAATATAAATTAAATTGGTCAATGTATATATTACGGAAAGGATGGAGTGTTATGAAAAAGACAGACTTTAAGGGCATTGTATTCGGGCTGATAACCTATCTTATTGTAATACTCTGTCTTATCTGTGAAGAGCGTGCAAAGGCTATGGTTGCACAGACCTTTGAGATGCATTGGTCGTTTATTGCGCAGGCAGCGATAGCTTTAGCATTTCTGATTGCAGGCATCTTTGTATCGTGGATGTCTACACGCCAAAGGTCAAAAACCACCCGAGCACTTGAGTGGATAATCCTCGGAATTCCTGCTGCCTTGGGAATGTTTAATACTCTGCTGTATTTACAAACATTTATGAGCGGTCCTGTGGTCGCATTTATACTTGTCAACAGTAAAAATCTGATGGCAGTGGGTGCTGTAATTCTTGGAAGTCTTATAGTTTGCGAAGTCAAAGGAGTGAAGCGCCATGCTTAAAATTTCGAGGAAAAAGGTCAAAACCGTATATGCACTGATGCATATTGCCATTGTGGCAGGCGTGATTGCAATTATACTGTTCAAGCCTCTTGACGCATACTGGCTACTTTTGCCCTTTGTTGCCTGTTTTGCCGCTGCGGTTTACTGTGACTGGTGGATAAAGGAAAAATTCAGATGTCCCAACTGCACAAATTGCCTTGTAGGAGGAGAGCGGGGAGGACACAGACACATGGTTGTGGATCCGCTGAATCAGTACGACCGCTACTGCTCGGTTTGCGGAGAGGAAATCAAAATCGAGTTTACGGATTGAGGTGCTTAAAATGAAGCTCAAAATACCGAAAAAGAAACTGTATGCAGCAAGGACGATATTTTATGTTAGCTTTGCCGCTGCGCTGATTCTTTGTTTTACATTGAGTGTAATCAAACCGATTGGCTTGGGTATAGCGGTGTTCGTTGCTGCATTGGCGCTGATGCTTATAGGTCAGCATTGGATAATTTCTATGTATAAATGTCCCAAATGTGAGGCGAAGCTGCTGTACAGCAGCGACAGAAGAAAAGCCGGTCTTGAAAACAACTGTCCCGAGTTTTGCCCTCAATGCGGCACAAAAATAATTGTGGAAATTGTGGATGAGAAAATGGAGTGATGCTTTTGAATAACGACATCGCGGTCACCGACATTTACCAACGTTAGTAATGCGGCGAGTTAAGCAATCGGAACACCCGATTGCGCCGTGTCTGAGCCGCAGGGTTTCCAAAGGGCTTGCCCTTTGAATTGGTTCTTTTGCATACTTTTCTTTCAAACAAAGAAAAGTATGCCGTCGGATACATGACAAGCAGATTATATGTGCCAAGATAAAAACGGGCGATTCACAAATCGCCCGCGGACCGAAGTCCTCGACGTCCCGTATCGCACCCCCTTGACAACCAAATTCCATTGTGCTATTCTAACACTCGCGTCTTATGGGCGCACAAATGTTGATATTGTCCTTTGCATAAAGTTAGTTTTACCGCTCCGTAATTGCACTTACGGGGCGGTAAGCGTTTTTGCTTGACACACATTTTTGCCCATGATAATATAATATATAGCGATGAACGGGAAGAGTAAAAACCCATATTCGGCAACAGAGAATGACCGTCACCGGCTGAAAGCGGTCTGTGCCAGAAGGTTTTGAAAGTGCGCCCGGGAGCTTTGGGGGTAATGCCCTGCGCGTTGGCTGCGTTAAAGGTCAGATGAGTTATAAATGAGAGTGGAACCGCGATAAGTCGCCTCTTGTAAATGTACAGGAGCGGCTTTATTTTTTTATAAATTTTCTTCGGGAGGAATTGTATGGCAACAAGACTTGGAGAAACAATAAGAGCATACAAAGCGCGAGACCCCGCAGCAAGGTCGTCTTTAGAGATTTTCCTGCTGTATCAGGGCGTCCACGCAATCATATACCACCGCATAGCCCATTGGTTTTATAAGCATAACCTGCACTTTCTGGCGCGATGCGTCTCCCAATGGAGCAGGCACTTCACGGGAATTGAGATACACCCGGGTGCTAAAATCGGCAGACGCTTAGTTATCGACCACGGCATGGGAATCGTCATCGGCGAGACCGCCGAAATCGGCGACGATGTACTGCTCTATCAGGGCGTGACTCTTGGCGGTACCGGTAAGGATAAGGGCAAGCGCCATCCTACCATCGGCAACAACGTAATGGTGGGCTGCGGTGCCAAGGTTTTAGGACCCTTTACCGTTGGCGACAATGCGCGAATTGCGGCCAATGCCGTTGTTTTGACGGAGATTCCGCCTGACAGCACTGCTGTGGGCGTTCCTGCAAGAGTGGTCCGCGTTGCAGGCGAAAAGGTGGACTTTGCGTCAAACGTAGACCAGATCCACATTCAGGACCCTGTTTCAATCGAACTTACCGCTGTGAGATTACAGCTTGAATTACTTGAGAAGAAAATGGAGGAACTTTCAAAATGAAGCTTTTCAATACAATGACAATGAAAAAAGAGGACTTTGTACCCTTGGAAGAGGGTAAGGTAAAAATGTATGCCTGCGGTCCTACAGTATATAACTATATCCACGTAGGCAACGCACGTCCCCTTATCATGTTTGATGCTCTCCGCCGTTACTTTGAGTACCGCGGCTACGACGTAACTTTCGTCCAGAACTTCACAGACGTTGACGACAAGATCATCAACCGCGCAAACGAAGAGGGTATCACATCCCAGGAAGTTTCCGAGAAGTATATCAAGGAATTTTTCGCAGATGCGAAAGGTCTCGGCGTTCGTGCAGCAACAGTTCACCCCAAGGCAACAGAGAATATGCAGGAGATCATCGACATCGTCTCCACACTTATTGAAAAGGGCTACGCTTACGAGGTAAACGGCGACGTTTACTACAGAACAACAAAGTTTGAGTCCTACGGCAAGCTGTCTCACCAGCCTCTTGAAGAGCTGCAGGCAGGTGCCCGTATCGACGTTGCGGATATTAAGGAAAACCCCATGGACTTCGCACTTTGGAAGGCTGCTAAGCCTGGCGAGCCCTACTGGGAATCCCCCTGGGGCAAGGGACGTCCCGGCTGGCACATTGAGTGCTCCGCCATGTCCATGAGATATCTCGGCAAGACAATCGATATCCATTGCGGCGGTCAGGACCTGACATTCCCCCACCACGAAAACGAGATTGCCCAGTCTGAGGCGGCAAACGGCTGCGAATTCGTAAAATACTGGGTACACAACGGCTTTATCAGCATCGACAATAAGAAGATGTCCAAATCTCTGGGCAACTTCTTCACAGTCCGCGAGGCTGCCGAGGCTTACGGATACTCCACGATCCGTATGTTCATGCTCATGAGCCATTACAGAAGTCCCCTCAACTACTCAGGCGAGATCCTTATCCAGTCCAAGAATGCGCTGGAGCGCCTTAAGACAGCAAAGGATAACCTGAAGTTCCTTACCGAAAACGGTTTGGAGGGCGACCTTACAGAAACCGAAGCAGCCTTTGTTGACGGTCTTACAAAATACCGCGAGAGATTTATCGAAGCCATGGACGATGACTTCAACACAGCCGATGCCATTTCCGTTATTTTCGAGCTGGTAAGAGAAGCTAACTCCGCAACAGCAGCCGACAAGAACCCCACAAAGGCAGTAGCCAAGGCTGCTCTTGACATGTTCAACGAGCTTGTTGACGTTCTAGGTCTTATTTATGAGGATGCAGACGACGATGCGCAGCTGGCTGCCGAGGTCGAAAAGCTTATCGAGGCAAGACAGAACGCACGTAAAGAGAAGAACTGGGCAGAGGCAGACCGCATCCGTGATCAGCTTAAGGACATGGGCATCGTTCTCATGGATACAAAGCAGGGCGTTCAGTGGAAAAAAGCCTAAAACCAAATAAAGCCTCCCTTCCGGTCACAAACGCATAACAAATGTTAGGAATGCGGCGAGTTAAGCAATCGGATCACCCGATTGCGCCGTGTCTGAGCCGCAGGGGTACATAGGGGTGTCCCCTATGCGCCGTTCTTTGCACACTTTCTTAGGCGAGTAAGAAAGTGTGGCCGTCGGCAGACATGACAAGGTACAAAGTTTCTGCCATGGTAAGCCCTCTCCGTCACGGCTTCGCCGTGCCACCTCTACCAAAGTGAGAGGCAAGTGGGCGGATATGGAATCCGCCACTACAGACGCACAACAAGGTTGTGCCGTGGCTCCCTCGGGGAGGGAGCCTGAAATCAAAATTCTACGAAGTTGGAGGAACCGAAGATGAAGTTAATGGTCATTGACGGAAACAGTATAGTAAACCGCGCTTTTTACGGGGTACGTATGCTCAATACAAAAGACGGCACGCCCACTAACGGCATTTTCGGCTTTCTCAACATTCTCCAAAAGCTCATGCACGAGGAAGAGCCCGATGCTCTCTGCGTCACCTTTGACCTGAAAGCGCCAACCTTCCGACATGAAAAGTATGAGGGGTATAAGGCACAGCGAAAAGGTATGCCCGAAGAGCTGGCAGTTCAGATGCCTATTTTAAAAGAGGTGCTGGACGCCATGAATATTCCCCGCTATGAGCTTTCCGGCTGGGAGGCAGATGACCTTATCGGCACGATTGCAAGAAAGTGCGAGGAAGAAGGCTGGCAATGTGTCGCCGTAACCGGTGATAAGGACAGCTTCCAGCTTGTAGATGACAACACATTTGTAAAACATGTAAAGTCACGCATGGGGCAGACGGAGACTATCCTCTATACTCCTGACCGTTTCCACGAGGAATACGGCTTTGACCCCATCCACATGATAGACCTTAAGGCTCTCATGGGCGACACTTCGGACAATATTCCCGGTGTTGCGGGTGTGGGCGAAAAGACCGCGACTGACCTTATACAGCGCTTTAACAGCATCGAGAGGATATATGCAGAGCTTGATGCTCTGGATATCAAGGACTCCGTGCGCAAAAAGCTGGCTGCGGGCAAGGAAATGGCAGAAATGTCCTATGATCTTGCCGAGATCCGCTGTGATGCGCCCATTGAGTTTTCTCCCGGGGAAAACCGTGTGCGCGAGTATGACAATGACAGGCTCTATGAGCTGTTTAAGCGTCTTGAGTTTTACAAGATGATAGAAAAAATGGGTCTGCACCCATCCGAAAGCGCTGTTTCTGCAGCTGAAACACAGCGCGCTGAGATCGAGAAAATCACAGTTTCCGATATGCAGACACTTATAGATGCGGTAAATGCCGCTGAAATCGTGGATGTTTACACCGACGACCCCGAATACGGCATTTATGCCGTCATCGGTGATAAGCTTTATGTGCTGGAAAGCTGCGTGAAAGGCTATGCCGAGGCTGTGAAAACTGTCTTCGAGTCCGACACCAAGAAATCGGGCTATGAGGTAAAAGAGCTCCACCGCAAGCTTCTTAAAATGGGAATCGCAGCGAAAAACTGGGCGTTTGATGCTGAAATTGCCGCATATCTCCTGTCGCCCACGGATAACGCCTATCCCTTAGAGCGCCTTTCGGAGCAGTATATGGGTTACAGCTTGGAGTCCGACGAGGACGAGTCAGGTCAGCTATCACTGCTGTCCGATGTCTCGGGCGATAAGCAGAGCGAAAACAGGGCAGAGGCAATAGCTGCTCTGCGCCCTGTCCTTACCGAAAAGCTTGAAAACAGCGGACTTTTAAAGCTCTTTGAAGAAATAGAAATGCCCCTTTGCTCTGTTTTGGCAGAGATGGAGCAGGCAGGCTTTTTGGTGGACAAGGCGGCGCTTAAATCCTTCGGCGAGATGCTTAAAGCAGGGCTGGAAGTCCTTGAACAGGAGATTTTTGCCCTTGCAGGGGAGACTTTTAATGTAAATTCTCCAAAACAGCTTGGAACTATCCTCTTTGAAAAGCTGATGCTGCCCGCACCTAAAAAGACAAAAACAGGATATTCCACAAGTGCGGAAGTCCTTGAAAAGCTTATGGGCAAGCACCCCATAATCGAGCATATTTTAAACTACCGTCAGCTTTCAAAGCTCAAGTCCACCTACGCAGACGGACTTACAGCGGTTATAGCACCCGACGGCAGAATTCACACCAGCTTCCAGATGACCGTCACCGCAACGGGACGTCTTTCCTCTACAGAGCCGAACCTGCAGAACATCCCTGTTCGTACAGAGCTTGGCGGTGAGATAAGAAAAATGTTCATCGCGCCTGAGGGAAAGGTTCTGGTAGATGCGGACTATTCACAGATAGAGCTGCGCCTTCTCGCCCATATTTCAGGTGATGAGGCAATGCGAAACGCGTTTATAACTGGAGAGGACATTCATGCCGTAACGGCTTCTCAGGTATTCGGTGTGCCTTTAAATGAGGTCACAAAAATGCAGAGAAGTCACGCGAAGGCCGTAAACTTTGGCATTGTCTACGGAATTTCCGCCTTCTCCCTGTCACAGGATATTAAGGTCTCCGTTGCGGAAGCCAAGAGATACATGGACAGCTACCTTGAAAAATACAGCGGTGTCCGCGACTATATGCAGAAAATCGTTGAAAAAGCCAAGGCAGACGGCTTTGTGGCTACGGAATACGGCAGACGCCGCGCTCTTCCCGAGCTTAAATCCTCAAACTTCAATCTCAGAGCCTTCGGCGAGCGCGTTGCTCTAAATATGCCCATACAGGGTACGGCGGCGGACATTATGAAAATCGCCATGATAAGAGTGGACAAAGCGCTGAAAGAGGCGTGCCTTCAGGCAAAGCTCATCCTTCAGGTACACGACGAACTTATCGTAGAGTGCCCTGAAAATGAGGCGGAGCAGGTTATGGAAATACTGGTCCGTGAGATGAGCGGTGCCGCATCGCTGTCAATCCCCTTAACTGCCGAGGCGAAGATCGGAAAGAGCTGGTTTGATGCGAAATGACGAAGATAATTAAAGCCCGTTTAGAGCATTTGGACGATGTTTTGAAGCTGGAAAGACTGTGTTTCTCGAATCCCTGGACAGAAGGACAGCTGCTTTCTGAAATCGAGAGCGAATACGGCTGCGTTTTTATTGATTACAACGGTGAAACCCCTGTTGGTTACTGCATATATCACATGGCAGGCGACCAGGCAGAGCTTTACCGCATAGGAACTGACCCCGATAAAAGAGGGCAGGGCATTGGAAATGAGCTTATGAAAACAGGTATTTCATGGGCGAATGGGCAAAATGCTGAGAGTATTTTTCTTGAGGTGCGCGCATCCAACGTACCTGCGATTTCCCTTTATGAAAAGCACGGCTTTGAAAACATCGGTATGAGAAAGAAATATTACACCGCGCCAGTTGAGGATGCGGTGATAATGGTAAGGAAGGTGACGGAAGATGATAATTCTTGCAGTTGAGTCCTCATGTGACGAAACCGCCATCGCCATAACACGAAATGGACGTGAGGTGCTGGCAGACGAGATATTTCCACAGGCGGATATGCACGCCCTTTACGGCGGAGTTGTGCCTGAGATAGCATCACGAAACCACATAAATGTAATAAGCAAGCTGGCAGATTCAGCCCTTTCAAAAGCAGGTCTGACAAAGGCAGATATAGACGCTGTTGCCGTAACCTACGCTCCGGGACTTATCGGTGCCCTTTTGGTGGGACTTAACTTTGCAAAGGGACTTGCCCTCTCACTAGGTGTGCCTCTTATCCCCGTGCACCACATAAGAGGTCATATTGCTGCAAACTATATCGCTTTCCCTGAGCTTGAGCCGCCCTTTGTAAGCCTTATCGTCTCCGGCGGCAACACAATTATCGCAGATGTAAAGGACTACACGGATATACGCATCATGGGTTATTCCCGTGATGACGCAGCGGGAGAGTGCTTTGACAAGGCTGCCCGTGTTCTCGGTCTGCCTTATCCCGGCGGAAAGCCCATGGATGATCTGGCACAGGGCGGAGACGACACCGCCTTTAAGCTGCCCATTGCAAAAATCGACGGTCATCCCTACGATATGTCCTTCTCGGGACTTAAAACCGCCGTTGTAAACATGGCTCACAACGCAAGCCAGAAGGGCGAGGAGTTTGATAAGGCATCACTTGCCGCTTCCTTCACAAAGGCAGTAAGCGACAGCCTCGTTCCCCGTGCAATGATGGCTGTTGAAGAGCTTGGTTACGATAAAATCTCCATCGCAGGCGGTGTGGCTGCAAACTCCCGCATCAGAGCTGATTTTGAAAAAGCAGCAAAAAAAGCAGGGGTAAAGCTCTACGCACCCCCCTTAAAGCTTTGCGGAGACAACGGCGCCATGATTGGCTGTCAGGGTTATTACGAGTACCTTGCAGGTGCGAGGGCTGGCTCCGACCTTAACGCCTACGCTACCATGGAAGTAGACAAAATACATTATTAAGGTGAAAAATGAGTAAAAAATTACTTCTCTACGGCAAGAGAGGTCTTATATACGTTCTGGGACTTTTCATAATGGCAATAGGCGTGGTTTTTTCCGTGAAATCCGCGTTGGGCGTCAGCCCCGTGACCTGTCTTGCAAACGTGGTGCACCAGATAAGCGCTGTTGACATGGGCGTCTGTACCACGGCGACATATTGTTTTTACATACTGATAGAAGTCGTGATCTTGCGCCGCGACTTTAAGCCTGCGATGCTTCTGCAGATTGTGGCGTCTACAATTTTCGGTATGCTGGTCAGCTTTGCGACAAAGCTTTTTGTGTTCCTGCCCGCACCGGAAATGTACATCATGCGCCTTGTTTATCTTCTCTGCAGTATTCCCATCGTCGCCCTTGGCGTAATGCTGTACTTAACACCGCAGATACTGCCCACACCCGGCGAGGGACTTTCCATTGCAATTTCCAAAAAGACAGGCAAATCCGTTGCAAACTGCAAGATGATAACAGACTGCTGTCTTGTTGTGCTGTCTGTGATCGTCTCCCTGATTTTCTTTGGAAAGCTGGTAGGTGTCCGCGAGGGTACGGTCATCTCCGCCCTTACCGTAGGCTTTGTTATGAAGCGCTTTCAGAGAAGCTTACAGCCTGCGCTGCTTAAGTTCGTTGAGCGTGACAGCAAGCTTGAAGCTGCCACAAAGATGGAAGAGGCTGCCGTACTGGATACAGGCAAGCTTATTATCACCATCTCCCGCGAGTACGGCTCCGAAGGATACGAGATCGGCAAGAGACTTGCTGAGCGTCTCGGTGCTGAGTTTTTTGATGAGCAGCTTGTGGAGCTTGAGGCAAAGGAAAGCGGACTTTCCGTAGACTTTATCAAAAACCACGAGCAGGCAATGAGCCACGGTATCATCTATGACTTTATGACCGCAGGCTATGCAATGTACAATACAGACCTGCCGCCGCTTGAGAAGCTTTTCGCCGCTCAGACCAAGGTCATCCGCAGTCTCGCTGCAGAAAAAGACGTTGCCGTCATCGTCGGCAGATGCTCGGACTATATCCTCTATAACGACCCCAACAGCTTCCGCATCTTCATCCACGCAAATCCCAAATACAGGGCAAAGCGCCTTGCCGAAAGACTTAAAGTCTCGGAAAATGAAGCAATGCGCAAAATGGAAAAGACGGATTCAGCAAGAGGACGTTACTACCGCCACTTTGCAGGCCGTGAGTGGGGCGATATGAAGTACTACAACCTCGCCATCGATACGGAAAAATTCGGCGTCGATGCCAGCGTAGACCTTATCATGGAGGCAATAGAGCTGAGAAGAAAAGTTTAAAACAGAAAATTTCTGGCAACCATATCGGTATATCTTAAGGAGGTATACCGATATGGATTTTTTACGCAGTCAGACAAAAATAAACCTTATGAAAGCCTTTGCAGGGGAGAGTCAGGCACGAAACCGCTATACCTTTGCGGCATCGAAAGCAAAGGAGCAGAAGCTTCACGTTGTTCAGGCAGTATTCGAATTTACCGCAGACCAGGAAAAGGAACACGCTGAGATTTTTTACAACAAGTTAAAACAGGCAGCGGGAGAAAATATCGCAATCGAAAGCGCGTTCCCTGTTGATTTAACCGACGATGTTGTAAAACTTCTTAAAATGGCGCACCACAATGAATATGAGGAGCACGACGATGTGTACAAAGCCTTCAGCGACACAGCATACAGTGAAGGCTTTGACGATATCGGTCTTGCGTTTTCAAATATTGCAAAAATCGAAAAAGTCCACGGCGACAGATTTAAAATGTATGCGGAATTGCTGGAGCAGAACAAGCTGTTTCTGGCTGATGCCAAGTGTGACTGGATATGCCTTAACTGCGGCCATATCATAAATGCAAAGGGTGCGCCCGAAATGTGCCCTGTGTGCAGCCATGACAAAGGCTATTTTATTCGACTTGAGTTTGCACCATACGGTGTTAAGCTGAACTGAACAGTACCCGCCCTTATTTAAAGGGCGGGTATTTTGCACATATTTGCAGTTAAAATATACAAATCTTTCCTTAATATGAGCCGTCAGGTAAGAAATGCGCCAAAAATGCAATTTATCTCTTTAGGGTGTTGCATTGACGAAGAAAGTTTTGTATAATCACAGCATAAATCATAATGTTAAATCGCATTTTAAATGGAGGATATATTTATGGAACTTGAAGTTTTAAAGCCGATTTATGACCAGGTAGCATCCCGTGACGGCAATATGCCTGAATTTATGCAGGCTGTTGAAGAGGTTCTTGAGTCTCTTGAGCCTGTTGCAAAGCAGCGTCCCGACCTTGTTGTTGCAGGTGTATTTGAGCGCCTTGTAGAACCTGAGCGCGTTATCATGTTCAGAGTACCCTGGGTGGACGACGCAGGAAAGGTACACGTAAACCGCGGTTTCCGCGTACAGTATAACTCCGCTATCGGTCCTTACAAGGGCGGTATCCGTCTCCACCCCTCCGTTAACCTCTCTGTTATCAAATTCCTCGGATTTGAGCAGACTTTTAAAAACAGCCTTACAGGTCTGCCTATGGGCGGCGGTAAGGGCGGCAGTGACTTTGACCCCAAAGGCAAGAGTGACAATGAGGTCATGCGCTTCTGTCAGAGCTTTATGAACGAGCTCTACCGTCACATCGGTCCCGATACAGACGTTCCTGCCGGTGATATCGGTGTGGGCGCCCGTGAAGTCGGCTATATGTTCGGTCAGTATAAGCGCCTTACAAATGAGTTCACAGGTACATTCACAGGCAAGGGCCTTACATTCGGCGGAAGCCTTGCAAGAACACAGGCAACAGGCTACGGTCTCTGCTATTTCACAGCAGCAGCTCTCCGCGAGATGAAGGGTGAGAGCTTTGAGGGCAAAACAGTTGTAGTTTCCGGCTCCGGTAACGTCGCCATCTACGCAAACGAGAAGGCAACACAGCTGGGCGGCAAGGTCGTTGCAATGTCCGACTCCAACGGCTATATATATGATCCCAACGGAATTGATCTCGCCGTTGTAAAGCAGATCAAGGAGGTTGAAAGAGGCAGAATCAAGGAATACGCAGCCCGCGTTCCCGGCTCTGAATATCATGAAGGCTGCAAGGGCATCTGGGGTGTTAAGTGTGACATCGCTCTGCCCTGCGCAACACAGAATGAGCTTGACCTTGAAGGCGCCCAGAAGCTCATCGCAAACGGCGTAATTGCAGTATGCGAGGGCGCAAACATGCCCACAACTCCCGATGCAACTGCAGCGCTGCAGAATGCCGGTGTTCTCTTCGCTCCCGGTAAGGCATCCAACGCAGGCGGCGTTTCCGTCAGCGGCCTTGAGATGAGCCAGAACTCCATGCGCTACAGCTGGAGCTTTGAAGAAGTTGACGCAAAGCTGAAGGATATCATGGAAAATATCTTTGCAAATGCATGGAAGGCAGCCAAAGACTATGGTGCAGGCGACAATCTTGTTGCAGGCGCAAATATCGCAGGCTTCCTGAAAGTTGCAGAAGCAATGAAGGCACAGGGTGTTTGCTAAAAAAATAGTTGTTTACCCCCGATGATAAGGTTCATCGGGGGTAGATTTTTTATATTCGGCATGATACAATGATATCATCATAAGTAAATGAAGGGAGAAATTATATATGGCTTTTAACAAAAACAACATTGGAGATGTAGCTTATGCTGTTTCCTATCTTGCAACAATTGTTCAGAATGCACATGGCTATATTATGCTCCAGGAGGGAAAAAACGGCGGCGAAAACAGAGCCTCTGTTACTCTGATTTTCGGTGACGACAGCAGATTTGTAGCTAACGGCGTCACAAGACTGGAAGTTGCAATCGATTTTGAGAGAATCGGCATTCCCGCAGATATTGCTGCATTCCTCGGTGAAATACCCTTTACAGGCGAGGATACATGCAGAGAGCTTCTGTACAGATTCCAGCCTGAAGAGATGAACGAGGCTGATTGGGCTGACGAAGCTTATGTAAAGCTCAGAAGAGGTGCAAACGACACTAAGTACGGCTATGATATCGGCGGCGGAATTTCTTTCTCCGTTGAAGTGGCCAGAAAGGGCGCAGGCACAATTATTTCCTTCTCCATCAAATAAGTTTAATTCCCCTGACAGTTTGTCAGGGGAATTTTCTTTGTTGAAACTATGCGGCTTTATGTGTATAATATCTTTATCAAAAAATAACATTGAAAGGATGTATTAATATGATAGTTACAAGTCCTTCCGCATGTATCGCAGCAGATCCGGAGCAGATCGCAAAGGTCGTTTTATTCCCCGGTGACCCTCTGCGCGCAAAGACAGTTGCAGAGACATATCTTGAAGACGTTGTTTGCTTCAATACCGTCCGCAATATGCTCGGTTTTACAGGAACATATAAGGGAAAGAGAATTTCCGTTATGGGCAGCGGTATGGGTGTTCCCAGCGCTACATTGTACCTCACAGAGCTCTACGATTTTTACGGTGTAGAGGCTTGCATCCGTATCGGCACAGCAGGCGGTATTTCCGACGATATCAAGTGCCGTGATCTTGTTATCGCAATGGCTGCGGCAACAAATTCCGCTTACGGACACCAGTATGACTTCCATGGCGAGCGCCTGCCCGCAGTAGCAAGCTATGATATGCTTAAAACGGCAGACCGAATTGCTGAAGAAAAAGGCGTTAACGCAAGAGTCGGCAGCGTTTTCACAACCGACATTTTCTATTCCGTAATGCCCGAGCGCAACGAGCTTTTACAGAAGCAGAATATTCTCGCTGTTGAAATGGAAACAGCAGGTATTTACCTTACCAGCCAGATGAAGAGCAAGAAGGCTCTCAGCATTCTGTCCATCTCCGACCATGTTATGACAGGCGAAGGCCTTTCCGCAGAAGACCGTCAGGACTCCTTCCGCGAAATGATGGAGATCGCCCTCGAAACAGCCTGGGAATTTACTGAATAACGTTTCAAAGCGATGACACAAGCCGATGCATTATGCATCGGCTTGTTATTTTATGAAAATGTTTAATTCATACTTCATTTTCTCTAATGCTTATGCTATAATTTACTTGCCACACAACCTAATAATTTTGCACAAAGGCGCGCACATTTACATTGGTAAAAATGCGAGCTCTATTCAGCGTACCTTTGTGCGATTAGAAGTTGTGTGGCAACAACCGGAGCTATGCATTTTTCGGCGCGTAGCTTCGGCTGCGCGCTTTTTTATTTACCTATTTAACGCTCTGTAAATTTCGCGAAAATTACAAGGTCTGTGTAAAGCGCAAAAAAGTCTGTGCCAAATTATAGAGAGGAGAAAAAGTATGGGAATTTTTAATGGAACAGAAATAGAGCAAGGGAAAGAACTAATAGCGTTAGAAGGGGAAGAGGGAACTACTATGAGCAGTGAGGTAAAAGTAGGAAAGCTGAAAAGGACTCTTATCAAGGTTGCTGTTGTTGCGGTCATAATAATAGCCATTGTCTGCGTAATATGGATACAGGCAAGTAGAATAAAAACAATGAACGCAAGAATTGATGAGCTTATAAATAAGCCTGCCATATCAGAGCCCGTAACTCCGCAAATTAGTCTTGAGGTAATAAGCACTGAAATAAAGGGAATAGGAGAACTGGCGACTGTTGAATATCTGTATACCAATGCGGCGCAGTTTGAAGATTCGGAACAGATAAATAACTGGAATATTCCTCTTACAAAAAAGACATTCATTATTAAATATGACGGTATAATCAAAGCGGGTATTGATGTTAATGAGATTACACTTGAAATAGATGAAATCAACAAGGTATTAACTGTTAATATGCCGCAGGCGAAGATACTTTCCCACGAAACAGATACAGAAAGTGCGGAACTGTTGTATGAGAAAAACGGTCTTTTCAATCCCGTAAGCATAGAAGATAAAATCGAATTTGACGATGAATTATCTGAAGAAATGGAAGAACGTGCGATTGGAAACGGAATACTGACAAAGGCGCAGGAAAGTGCAGAAGAGGCTATTCTGAATATAATCAGTGCAATACCCGGTATTGAAGAATACACAATCGTATTTGAAGTTAAATAATACATAAAAGCAGGGGCGACAGCTCCTGCTTTTTATATTGCTGTATAAAATTTATCCTCTGACCATTTTACGGGATTTGTGTCAATATACTCCCAAATGTCGCGATAATCATTTTCGTTTCGTATTATGTGGTCGTAAAATGAACGCTGCCACAATATACCGCCATATTTATGCGTTGTATAAGATTTCAGTCCGCCTATTACGGTTTGTAGGGGAGGGTCTCCGTGCCCTCCCGTTCCTTTTATTGTTATGAGCAGATGTATATGATTTGGCATTATCACATATTTATCAACGTTCACAGTATCGTATGCACCGTTAATATATGCTATGCTTTCCTCAACAATTTTTCCTGTATCCGTTAGCTTTATCTGCGGGAGGGCGCAGAGACCCTCCCCTACGATATTGCATAACAGTTTTTCTTTGCCATGGGTACATATTGTAACAAAATATGCGCCGGGGGTACTGTATTCATACTCCTGCAATCTGCTCCGTTTTCTCTTGGGCAATTCCATAATCTACCTCAGCACAAAGTGGTTTTTATCAAACTCCAGAAGACCTTCGTTTTTCATTTTGCCCAGCTCTGCGGACATGGCGCTGCGGTCAACGGAGAGAAAATCTGCCAGCTGCTGGCGGTTAAAGGGAATGTCAAAAGCGGGGCTGCCCTGCTTTAAGGACTGCTCCGACAGATAGGACAGCAGCTTCTCGCGTGTGGTGCGCTGCGACATGTGGAGCATTTTCTGTGTCAGCACTCTGTTCTTGTCGGAAATTGCAGACAGCAGATTGCGTATAAGCCGCGCGTGGAACTTGCAGGCGTTGGTACAGGTGGTTAAAACGCGCTGTACATCCAAAAGCAGCACCGCACTGTCCTTTACAGCCTCGGCGTTATACGCCATGGGCTCATTTTCCAAACAGGCAAAAACCTCGCCGAAAAGCTCTCCGGGAGAGACCGCGTCGAGAATGCTCAAATTACCCCAAAAATCTTCCTTCTGGATGTGAATTTTGCCGTCTAATAGCATGGCGACGGATGAGATGTTTTCCCCTGCACGGTAGATAATGTCTCCCTTTTTGAAAGTTTTTACGCTGGCGGAGAGACATTGAAGCATTGCTTCGACCTCACCCTCGGTAATACCTGCAAAAAGCTTGGAATTTTTAATCGTCTGAAAATATTTTTTCATTTTATATCACCCTTTGTTGTAAAAACAACGGAAATGTTGTTAATATCATATTATAATAACCATAGAAAGTCAAGGAGGCGGATGTTATGATAAGACGCATCATTCAGATAGACGAAGAAAAGTGCACAGGCTGCGGCCTCTGTGCAAATGCCTGCCACGAGGGAGCGATCGGCATCATAGACGGCAAAGCAAAGCTCCTGCGTGATGACTATTGCGATGGACTTGGAGATTGCCTGCCCGCATGTCCCGAGGATGCAATAAGCTTCATTGAGCGCGAGGCTCTGCCTTATGACGAGGCTGCTGTAAAGGCAAAAATGGCAGAGAAGGCAAAGCAGAGCAGCGGTGTCAAGGCGGTCAGCCATATTTCCAACTGGCCTGTTCAGATAAATCTTGTCCACCCCTCAATGCCTCTGTATAACGGAGCTGACCTGCTTATCGCGGCAGACTGCACAGCTTATGCCTACGGTAATTTCCACGAGGACTTTGTAAAGGGACGAAAGATGCTCATCGGATGTCCCGAGCTGGACGGCGTGAACTACGCGGAAAGACTTACCGAGCTTTTTAAGAACAACGATATAAAGAGCATATTGCTCACAAGAATGGAAGTACCCTGCTGCGGAGGTATGGAGTACGCCATCAATACAGCTATCGCAAACAGCGGAAAAGAGATTCCCTTTGAGGTTGTGACCATTTCCGTCGAAGGTGAAATTCTGAAATAAAGGAGATGTTTCAATGATCTTTTCAGGATGCCCCGGTGCTGACAGACTCAAGAGCCCTACAATCGAAGAACGCGCATGTCCCCAGTGCGGTAATATGATCGAGATTTTCTCCATAGACACCGAAGTCCCCTGCGACAACTGCGGTTTTGTAGCTTACAACGACACCCTGTCCTGTGCAAACTGGTGCCAGTACGCAGAAAAGTGCCTTGGCTCAGAGCTTTATAACAGACTTTTGGAGTCAGGTCTTATAAATCCCGTAAAGAAAAAGGAAAAAACAACTGCATAAAACAAAAACAGAGCACTCGCTGCTCTGTTTTTTGTTGCTTTAACTGCAAGAATATGGCATAATCATGGCAGAAAATTCGGAGGTTTTGGAAATGAAGAAGAGAATGAGAGAAGTGGTGCTGGTCGTACTGGTCGTTGTCATCGCAGTTGCGCTGGTATACAGCAACCGTGAGCCCGATACGGGAAACGAGATAATTGTTACAAGCGTTATGTATAACGGAAGCGATGTGACAGATCAGACAGACCTTGCTGCAGTTGCAGAGATAGTGGGCGGCGCCAGCATTACAAAAAACAAGCACGAGAATACAGGTACAGCCCAATGGGTCATTGAGTTTCAGATGGACGGCGAGAGCTGGACGATGGAGCTTGGCGTATCCGAGGGCGATATTGACAGAACCTTTGGTGCCGATACACAGTATAAGATCAAAAACGGCGATGAGCTTATCCAAAAGCTGACAGAACTGCTGAAATAATGATTTGACCCGACACATTTTTAAAATGTGTCGGGCTTTTCTTTACAAATTCAGAAAACTCTGCTATTCTTTGACATGTAGCACAAAAAGTGCTCAATTATTTTGTTGAAAAATACCATAGGAGGCTTTTTTATACAATGCACAGCTGTAAGTATCCCCATCTGTTTTCGCCCATAATTCTGGCGAATACATACTTTAAGAACAGAATTTTTGCATCTCCTCAGGGCTCCAGCCACAGCACCTTCGGAAACCAGCCCACAGACCAGACCGTCGCTTTTTATGAGCGCAAGGCAATGGGCGGCGCTGCTGCTGTCTGTGTCGGCGACGCGGTAGTTGACAGCTACTACGGTCTCGGCAACGGACCTCACATCCACATGGATGATTTTCAGAACATGGTTCACTTGAACCGCCTTGCCCGCGACGTTAACCGCCACGGCTGCGTAAGCTCCATTGAGCTGAACCATTGCGGAAGCAGCTCCAGAGTCTCATTTGATATGGGACACCCCATCTACGGTGCTATCGCAAAGAGAACAGAAAACTTCCACCACGACGGCGGTGTTTTTGCTGAGGAAATGCCCGAGGATATCATTATCCGCACAATTGACAAGTTTGCAGATGCAGCCTACATGGCAAAGCGCTGCGGCTTCGGCATGGTAACACTTCACGGCGGTCACGGCTGGCTGCTGACACAGTTCATGCATCCCACAAACAACCGTAAGGATAAATGGGGCGGCAGCATGGAAAACCGTATGCGTTTCCCCATTGCAGTATGTGACGCAATCCGCAAAAAGTGCGGCAACAACTTCGTTATCGAGATGCGCATGTCCGGCTCCGAAGTCTATGACGGCGGCTATGACCTTGACTACGGCGTAGAGATCGCAAAGCACTTAGACGGTCACCTTGACCTTATCCACGTCTCCGCAGGCTGCCACGAGGTAGAGGAAGTGTTTACAGTAACACACCCCTCCATGTTCCTTGAGGACGGCGTAAACGTTAAGTATGCAGCAGAGATCAAAAAGCATGTAAAGACAGCAGTTGCAACTGTCGGCTCCCTGTCCAACCCCGAGATGATGGAAGAGATCATCGCATCCGGCAAGGCAGACGTTGTAGAGCTTGCCCGCGGACTTCTGGCTGACCCCGACCTGCCCAACAAGGCACGTCTCGGCCGTGAAGATGAGATCACAGAGTGTTTAAGATGTTTTGCCTGCTTCTCCGGTCTGCTCTCCGGTCAGGAGTACAGCTGCGCAGTTAACCCCAAGATCGGTCACGTTCTTGATGAAAAGTACGAGCAGCTTCCCACAAATAAAAAGAAGATACTTGTTGTCGGCGGCGGTATCGGCGGCATGACAGCAGCTCTGACAGCTGCAGAGCAGGGACACGAAGTTATCCTCTGCGAAAAGTCAGACAGACTTGGCGGCGTTCTGAGATGTGAAGAGAAGGTTCCCTTCAAGAAGCATCTTGAAGAGTATCTTGACAGTCAGGCACTTAAGGTCTCCCGCGCAGCTATCGACGTTCGCCTCAACACAGAGGTGACTCCCGAGTATGCTGAGAGCGTAGGCGCTGACGCAATCATCGCAGCCATGGGCGCACGTCCCTTCGTTGCTCCCATCCCCGGTGTGGACGGCGAGAATGTCATCTCCGCTGAGGAAGTTTACATGCACCCCGAAAAGGCAGGCGACAAGGTTGTAATCCTTGGCGGCGGTCTTGTAGGTACAGAGATGAGCGTTTATCTTGGCATGATGGGCAAGAAGTGCACAGTACTGGAAATGGCACCCCGTCTCACTTACGGAGGAAACCTCCTTCAGGGACAGGCTCTGGAGCTTCAGTATCCCAAGTACGGCATCGAGATCTGCACAAGCACACGCGCTGTTGAAGTTAACGAGAAGGGCGTAGTTGCAGAAACTCCCGAGGGCACAAAGCTTTTCGAGTGTGACACCGTCATTACCGCAATGGGCATGAAGCCCCTTATGAACGAGGCACTTGAGCTTCGTCTCTGCGCACCTGACTTCTATCTCACAGGCGACTGCCGCGCCGCAAAGAGCATCAAGGAAGCTAACTGGGACGCATACCACGCAGCAATCGACGCAGGTCGGGTATAAGAATAAAACCTCCCCTTAGGGTGTACCCGACAAGAAAACATAAGCTTAAAAAGAAATCCTTTGTCCGTAAACATCGTTATCAAAGCTCGTAAGACGCCAAGTATTACATCGCTTTTCTGCCTCGTTTACAAACAAAATCTATCTTTTTAAGTGCTTGCAGTTTTGCCACAAACTATTCGAGATAGAATCAATTTATAAAAATCCGCCAATACTGGTATGTATTGGCGGATTTTTTAAGTTGCATTATAGCCGAATAGATAAAGGCAAAACC
>JAFTYM010000039.1 GCA_017461585.1 Oscillospiraceae bacterium
TAAAGGGTGTACCCGAAAAGAAAACATAAGCTTAAAAAGAAATCCTTTGCCCGTAAACATCGTTATCAAAGCTCGTAAGACATACAGTATTACAGCGCTTTTCTGCCTCGTTTACGAACAAAAACTATCTTTTTAAGTGCAAGCAGTTTTGCCAAAAGATATTCGAGATAGAAACAGCTTATAAAAATCCGCCAATACTGGTATGTATTGGCGGATTTTTTAAGTTGCATTATAGCCGAATAGATAAAGGCAAAACCTTATGTTTTCTTATCGGGTACACCCTAATACGTCGACGTTTTTTATTTTTAGATCGCAGCCTGCTGCAGCGCGCCTGCGGCATGTTTGCAGGCTGATAAGAGAAATTTCCGCGGCGCATGTCCACTGAAATTTCATTATTATAATTTTTTTCGCTATCCGCAGATATCGGAACTCGGTGAGACCTGAGCGTTTGTTTATTGCAAACTGTACTCAATGTGATATAATTAAGTATTACTAAATTTACGGAGGCGCGTAAAATGCTTATAGCCGCAATAATAATCGCTGTGCTTATCATACTTATCCTTGCCCTCGCCTATATTATGTTCAATATATGCTGCGCAAGAACGCCGACACCGCTGATAAAGTTCATTATCAAAAACTCCATGTCAGGTGAACTCGATTTGGGAGAGGACAGCAAGCGCGGCGCTGAGATGTGGAATAATTCCGACTTGGAAGAAGTCTGTCTTGAAAGCCGCGACGGTGTTAAACTCTACGGCTACTACCGCAAGCACCCCAACGCAAAGCGCGCTATCATCCTTGTCCACGGATACAGAATGTCTGCCCTGCCCACTTTTGCCGCTGTTTTGCCCTACTACATCGAAGATGAATGTGATATTCTTCTTATCGACCAGCGCACCTCTGGAAAGAGTACCGGCAAATACATCACCTTCGGCATAACTGAGCGATATGACGCCCAGCTTTGGACAAACTGGATGTGCGAAAAGCGTCCCGACCTTCCCGTTTATTTAGACGGCATCTCCATGGGCGCAGCCACAGTTCTCGCAGCCTCTGAATTTACTTTCCCCAAAAACTTTGCAGGTATAATTGCCGACAGCGGTTATACCACACCTAAAGAGATAGTACGTCACGTTATCTCCTCTTACATCCCGTTTCCTTCCGCACCGCTTCTTGCGCTCATCGCCATGATGTTCCGCATCGTCACAGGTCATCCCATGGACTCCATGGACTGCCGCATTAGTGCTGCCAAATCAAAATACCCCATTTTCTTTATTCACGGCAAGATGGATCGCTTTGTTCCTTATACAATGTGCGAGGAAAACTATGCAGCCTGCACTTCCGAAAAGTCTGTTTTCTACTCTGAAACAGCAGAGCACGGTATGTCCTTTATGGCTGATAAAGATGCACTTTTACAGCACATACGCGGATTTTTTGCAAACAACGATAATTTAACTGAGGTTTAAGGTTATGAAGATAAAAAAAGACGATAAGTTTTATGATTTCTCCATGCGCGGCGCAGGCGACTATTTAAACAGCCTTACGGATTTCGCCGCACTTTTAGGTTCCATCGAAGAGGCTGACAAGGCAGCGAAGGAGCTTTTAGAGGAGACAAAGAAGACGGACAGCATAGCTCCCGATGCGCCCAAAACAAAGGCAGAACAGGAACCTGAACGCCCCAGCCTTGAGGAGCTTTTAAAACAGCTTGACGAGCTGGTTGGTCTTGAGAAAATCAAAGCAAACGTCAAGAGTCTTATAAATCTCATGAAAGTGCGAAAGCTCCGTGAGGAAAATGGGCTTGTCGTTCCCCCTGTATCCCTGCACATGGTGTTTATGGGCAACCCCGGAACGGGTAAAACAACCGTTGCGCGTCTTCTTGCAGGTCTTTACTGCGCAATCGGTGTTCTGTCCAAGGGACAGCTTGTTGAGGTTGACCGCTCGGGACTTGTGGCAGGCTATGTTGGTCAGACAGCACAGAAAACCAGTGAAGTCATAAAGAAAGCGCTGGGCGGTGTTCTGTTTATCGACGAGGCGTATGCACTCACCTCCAAGGAGGGCAACGACTTCGGTCAGGAGGCTGTTGAAACTCTGCTGAAGGCAATGGAGGATAACCGCGACGACTTGGTGGTTATCGTCGCAGGCTATGAAGATCTTATGGAGGAGTTTATCAGTTCCAACCCCGGCTTAGAGTCCCGCTTTAACCGCTATTTTATCTTCGAGGACTACACAGCCGAAGAGCTTTTTGCTATCTTCATGTCACAATGCAATAAGAATATGTACGTTCTGGGCGAGGGCGCAGAAGAAAAGGCCAAAGAATTTTTCAAAAGCCTCTATGAGCTGCGCGACGAAAACTTCGGCAACGGACGCGATGTGCGAAACTTCTTTGAAAATGTCATCGCCGCCCACTCTGACAGAGTATCGCAGCTTGAAGCTCCCACAAAGGACGACCTTATGACCATTCTCCCCGAGGATCTTGAAAAGGCGGAATTAATGGAAAGCTAAAAGCGCTTCGATAAAATGCAAGCATTTTTCTTACTTTTACCGAAAACTTTCAAATGACATTCGCAGGGCCTTACGAAGAATTAAAGCGGAACGATGAAAATCGTTCCGCTTTTCTTATTTTTTGATTATTATCCGCGCATTCATTTCTTCTATATCCGCGTCAAGCACTTCGACCTCTGCATTGTCATACTGCGCTGCGATATCTCTCGCCACGCTCACGGGAACAATATACTCAACATCGCCGTTTTCATAATATGTCACTTCATATTCGGAAGCTTCCAGTTCTTCGGGCACTTCCACTCCGTACAGTGTCACTACCATGCCCACACCTGCTCTGTCAAACTTATTCTCGGCTGATGTATCATGACACTCTTCATCTGACTCGGGCGCAGCATCTGTGGTCACGTCACCTGCATTCCCGTCGCTGTCTGATGATGAGAAGTCAACGGAAGATTCGGGCATTGCACCTGTTCCGCCTGCAAACATATCCTCCTGCGGACTTGCAGCGTCATTCATGGCAGAGCCTGACATTGTGCTTTCCATCACCGCATCTTTAGATGCTCCACAGCCGAGGTTCGGCATTCTCGGAAAAGCCACAAGAACGATTGCGATACAGGCGGCTATTCCTATCCATCTGCCTGCGATGCCTAAATTTTTGCGCTGCTTTCTCGCGCTTATGTTTTTCTCATAAGCTGCAACCTTATCCATAACGCCTGCAGAAAAGCCTTCGGGCACATCTTCTGTGTCCTCTATCAGCTCTGCAGACATTTCTCTGTATGTCTCAAGGATGGACCGACACTCTTCGCAAGCTTCAAAATGAGCTTCAAGCTCTGCTGTCTCGGCATCCGTTACTTCGCCGTCAAAATATGCACTTATCAGATCAAGATATTTTTCGCAATTACTCACAGTCGGTCACCTCCTTACTGTTTTTATGACGGTCATTTTCTGAAAAAGTTCCCGTTTGCCGCAATATTTCCGCAAGCTTTTGCCGCGCTCGGGAAAGCCGCGATTTTACCGTTCCGTCGCTCAGACCTGTTGCCTCGGCTATCTCGCCGTAGGAAAATCCCGTGAACTCGCGCATTATGATTATCTGCTTATAGTCCTCGGGAAGGGCATCCACAGCATCGCGGACGGTTTTCCGAAGTTCCTGCTTTTCCGCATGCTCTTCCGGTGTCGGAGCGTCATCCCGAACGTCAGTTACCTTTTCGTCCTCATCGGTCGATGTAAGTGATATGACCTCACCTTTTTTTGCTTTTCTCAAAACATCAAGGCAGGTGTTGTAAGTAAGTCTGTAAAGCCAGGCGGAAAACTTGCTGTCTCCGCGGAAAGAGGCGATACTTATCCATGCCTTCAAAAATGCATCCTGCGCGGCGTCCAGCGCGTCTTCACGGTTTTTCAGAAGCTTAAGCGCAAGGTTATACACATTTTTCTCATGGAGCTTTACTAAACTCTCAAAGGCTTTTCTGTCACCCTTTTTGGCTCTCCCTATGAGTTTTAATTCATCCACAGCTGTCACCTCAGCTCTCTTTTTATCTGATCCGTGAGCTTTCTCACGTCCTCCATTGTCTCTATCTGTACCAGTTTTTCACGGAAAAATCCCGCATGGGGTACCCCTTTAAGATACCACGCATAGTGCTTGCGAGCCTCTAAGCACGCCGTGCGCTCACCCTTTACGGATGCTGACAACTCAATCTGCCGCACGGCAATGTCACATCTTTCCGCAACCGTAGGCTCTTTCGGCTCCTCTTCGCCGTTTAGTGCAGCCTCGCATTGGGCAAAGAGCCAGGGGTTTCCGAATGCGCCTCTGCCAATCATTACAATATCCGCACCTGTGACCTTGAGAATACGGACAGCGTCACGTCCTGTGAAGACGTCTCCGTTTGCAATAACGGGGATGCTTACGGCTTTTTTAACTTCACGGATAATGTCCCAATCGGCAACGCCTGCGTACATCTGAACTCTCGTTCTTCCGTGAACAGCAACAGCAGCTGCACCCGCTTCCTCTGCCATTTTCGCAAACTCAACGGCGTTTACATTCCCGCCGTCCCATCCCTTACGGAACTTTACCGTCACGGGACATGGAACATTCTTGCGCACCTCTTCGATAATGCGAGCTGCCTTTTCGGGGTCACGCATTAGGGCGCTGCCGTCGCCGCTTTTGACGATTTTTCCCACAGGACAGCCCATGTTTATATCGATGATATCAGCTCCCGATATCTCATAGGCTTTTCTTGCGGAAGCCCCCATACACTCAACGTCGCTGCCGAATATCTGGGCGGCTACAGGATGCTCGCCCTCGCCCAGCTGCAGAAGATCCGCGGTTTTTCCGCTGTTATGCTCAAGGGCTTTGGCACTGACCATCTCTGTATAGGTATAGCCCGCGCCCATCTCGCGGCAAATCGTGCGGAATGCAAGGTCGCACACACCTGCCATGGGGGCCAGCGCAAGCTTTGTATTTATCTCAACATTTCCGATTTTCATAAATCAGCCTCCATCAGAGGAATTATCAAATGATATTTTACTTAACTCTGAGCATAAAGTCAAACAAAGCAGGTCTTAACTGACCTGCTTTGCGTTTTTATTGTTTGTTTTCTCAAATCCGTGTACCCAATCTGAGCACAGATAGTATATGAGATATATGACAGAGCTTATCGCCCACGTTAAGGGATATGCCCAGTAGATAAATCTTATCTCACCGAAAAGGTGCATAACCGTAATGATATACGCTATGCGTATACCGCACCAGACCACAAGCATTATTATCATAGGCACAAACGCCTTTCCCGCACCGCGGCAAACAGCCGCAATGGAGTGGGAAAATGCCAGCAGGCAGAAGAACAGCGAAACTGTTCTGGACTGCAGAACCCCCAGTTCAATAACACCGGGGTTGGAATCAAACAGACCGATAAGAAACGGTGAGAAGGTATAGCACAGGACTCCGATAGCCTCTGCCAAAAGCACAGCGGCAATTATACCGAAGCGAGCGCCTTTCTTTGCTCTGTCGTGCTTTCTTGCGCCCAGATTCTGGCTGATAAACGTTGTCATCGCCATGTTGAAGCTGGTTATGGGCAGGAAGGCAAAGCCCTCTATCTTGGCATGGGTTCCGTATGCTGCCATGGCAAGCTTACCGAAGGAGTTTATCTGAGACTGAACGACCACGTTTGCCAATGCGATAACAGAGTTCTGAACAGCAGAGGGCAGACCGTAACGCAGTATCTCTTTCAGCACATCTTTGTGAATGCGGAGCTTTCTTATCTCAACCGTGAAAACATGACCCTTTTTCATAAGATGAGAGAGACTGAGAATGAGGCTCGCTGCCTGTGCAATTACGGTTGCGACAGCAGCAGACCATACTCCCCAACGGAAAACACCTACAAACACAACGTCCAGCACGATGTTAATAAGAGACGATGTGATGAGATAGATCAGAGGACGTCGGCTGTCTCCCACGGCGTTCAAAATACTGTTGCACATGTTGTACATTATCATGGCGATAGAGCCTAAGAAGTAATATCTGAAATACTCTATAGCCTCGGGCAGTACATCGGGGTCTGTATTCATCCACACGAGGAACGTGGGCGTCAATGTGACACCTACCACCGTCAAAGCCAAGCCGCAGATAAGTCCGAGAGTTATCATTGTATGCACAGCGCGGGAAAGCTGCGCATCATCTCCCGCTCCGAAATTTCGGGATATGATAACGCCTCCACCCATTGCCATGCCCACAAAGAAGCTGGTCATAAGGAATATAAGCGTTCCCGAAGAGCTTACCGCCGCCAGGGCGTTGGTGCCCAAAAATCTGCCCACTATAAAAGCATCCGCCGTGTTATAGAGCTGCTGGAAAATATGACTTAACAGTATTGGAATTGCAAAACGGCAAATGAGCTTATAGGGGCTTCCCTCTGTCATCTTAAGGGTGGTATCTATTCTGTTGTTTTGTGAGTTTCGTGATATCTTTTTCATACTTAGAATTATACTACTGCTGTCAAGACCGTTGCGCCCTGTATGTTATCGTGATATATTGTTTATATAAAAATTTGCAGGAGGGGTTTCCATGACAGCCAACACAAATTCTTACGAAGCTGTTCGTATAGACGAAAACACTTACCGCATAGAAAATATCGGTGTACGCTCTTATCTTTTCATCGGAAACAGCAAGGCGCTGCTCATTGACACCGGCTTTGGAAACTGCGGCAGCATAATAGCCGAGATTAATAAGATCACAGACAAGCCAGTTATGCTTGTAAATTCGCACGCAGACCCCGATCATCTCGGCTCAAACCGTGAGTTTGATATGGCTTTTATGCACAGCGATGAGATTGCTCACTACAAAAAGCACATGGGAGAGGATGCTCCCGTCTCTCCTTTAACCGAAGGCGACATCATCGACATCGGCGGCAGACAGTTTGAAGTTATCCACATACCCGGTCACACCCCCGGAAGCATTGCCCTTTTAGACCGCAAAAACCGCATTATCATGACAGGTGACACCGTCTCCAAAGGTACTGTATACATGTTCGGTGAAATGCGAAACCTGCCGACTTATATGGAAAGTCTTAAAAAGCTCATCTCTATGTCAGACAGTTTTGACACAGTTTATCCCTCTCACGGCACTTTCCCCCTCACCCACTATCAGATTTCTGCAAATCTTGAGGCTGCGGAAAAGCTGGCTGCTGGGGAACTCGAGGCGCAGGAGCCGCCCATGCCCGTCCCCGCAAAGCTGTACAGCTATAAGGACGCGTCATTTTTCTATTAATAACAATTGAGGGCAAAAAATATCCCTGTGAAAATCACAGGGATATTTTGTTATTCTCGGTAAATAAAATGCTGAACACCTTGGTCAAGCTGTTTCATGAGCTCTGAAGTATTTGTAGGGTAGACTTCCAGACTTTCCAATTCCTCCAATGGTATCCAATGAAATTCCAATTTGAAATTGCGGCCTTCCAGCTGCTCCTTCCCCACAAACATCCCGTCTAACGGAATATTGTCGGAATTCAGTTCCACCATATAGTACAGGCAAATTTGGTGGCAGGGTTTATCGCCCCACGGAAAGAACAGTTCTCCCACCCACTTTAAATCACCTACGGAAATATCTGCACCGATTTCCTCGTAAAATTCCCTCTCAAGAGTTCTTGCATTCGTTTCTCCAAAGGTCACATGTCCGCCGGGAAAGGCATACGCTGTGTCATTGTCAGGCTTTTGCAGCAGAACTTTTCCGTTTTGCACACATATACCTGCAACTCTGTATGAAAACACATACTCTTCCGTGCGAAATAAAATATCCATTTATTATTTTCCTCCGCCAAAGTACGTTATTCTTCATATACTGTTTTGAGAGCTTTGATGTGGTCGGGAGTGGTGCCGCAGCAGCCGCCCACAATTTTGACACCAAGCTCTTTATATTTTTTCATCTGCTGTGCAAAAATCTCTGGAGTTACGTCATACTCACCTGTAATTCCGTCAGGCAGACCTGCGTTCATCTTGGCTATCATAGGCTTTTTCAAAAGGCTGTACAGCTTTTCCGCAACGGGATACATATCCTCAGGCGCCATGGAGCAGTTCATGCCCGCAGCCGCAACAGGAGTTTCATTAATATACTCCGCAAACTCCTCTACAGAACAGCCGATGAAGGTCTTGCCGTTTTCACGGAAGGTCATGGTCGCAAAAACAGGTAAATTTGTGTTTTCCAGCACTGCGTTTACGGCAGCACGAAGCTCTGTAAGGTCGCTCATGGTCTCGATCGCAGCAAGATCAGCACCCGCTTTTTCACCCAGCGTTGCCTGCTCACAAAATCTTGCGTATACCTCTTCGTAGGTCACATCTCCGTAAGGCTCCAGAAGCTTGCCAGTAGGACCGATATCAACGGCGACGAGGGCTTTTCCGTCTGATGCCTTCTTGGCTATACTAATTGCCGCGGTTATCATCTCCTCGGCTGTAACTCCAGTCCCCTCAAGAGCCTCAGAGCAGGAGGAAAAGCTGTTGCTGCACAGTATCTCACTTCCCGCACTTGCATACTCGCTCTGTATGCCAAGCACCACCTCAGGCTTTTCAATATTCATAAGGTCACTGCGCTGACCTGCTGTCATTCCGCGCTTTATGAGCATGGTGCCCATACCGCCGTCCAATAAGACAAAGTCCTTTTTCAAAAGCTCCGAAAGCATATTGATACCTCCGTTTCGGTTATTTCATACAAACATAATAATCCAAATCCATTATACATCAACAGAGGCAAATTCTACAATTATATATTGAATTTCCCAAAAATTATGGTACAATATGAATACAAAGATATGACTTTATCACACATATCTAAAATTAATTCCGGGAGGGAAATGAAATGAGTAACCTTATTATCACCATCAGCCGTGAGTTCGGCAGCGGCGGCAGAAAGGTCGGCGAAAAATTAGCACAGCAGCTGTGCATTCCCTTTTATGATAAAGAGATCATTCAGATGACTGCAGAAAAAAGCGGTCTGTCTGCAGAGTTCCTCTCCAACGCTGAAGAGCACTCTCACAGAAGCTTTCTTTTTTCCATTGCCACCGCACCTTACTCCGACTTCAAGTACCCCTATCAGTATGATACCCCTGTTACTGACAAGGCATTTTTCACACAGGCCAACGTCATTCGCGAGCTTGCCGCAAAGGACAACTGCGTTATCGTAGGCCGCTGCGCAGATTATCTCCTTAAAGATGAGGAAAAGCTTTTGCGTGTGTTCATCTCCGCCGATATGGAGGAGCGCCGTCAGAGAATCATCAACGAGTACGGCATTGACGAGAAGGAATCCATGACAAAGCTGAGAAAAGCTGACAAGGCACGTGAAAAATACGTACGCCACTACACAGGCGAGGATTGGGGCAGCATCAAAAACCACGACCTCGTTATCAACACCAGCTTCACAGGCATAGACGGTGCTGTTGAGATCATCAAAGCAGCTCTCCGCTCCAAGGGATATATTAAATAAACTGATTATGCAATAAAAAGCACTACCTGTCGGTAGTGCTTTTTGTGCGCTTAATTATAGAACTTGTCTTCTTGCCATCTTACAGGATTTGTATCAATATAACGCCATACATCTTCGTAATCTTCCCTGTTTCGGATAACATGATCATAGAATGATCTCTGCCACAATACTCCACCGTATTTGTGCGTTGTATAAGATTTTAGTCCGCCTACTACGGTTTGTAGGGGAGGGTCTCCGTGCCCTCCCGATCCGTCAATAGTTATAAGAAGATGTATGTGGTTTGGCATTATCACATGCTTATCAATCTTCACGTTATCGTATGCGCTGTTTATATACGCTATACTTTCCTCAACTATTTCCCCTGTCTCCGTAAGTCTTACCTGCGGGAGGGCACAGAGGCCCTCCCCTACGATATCACATAATAGTTTTTCTCTGCCGCGAGTGCATACTGTCACAAAATATGCTCCGTTGCTGCTGTAATCATAACCGTACAGACGCGTACTTTTTCTTTTGGGTACTGTCATATCTCTTTCAAATACTTTTTGATTATTCTCAGCGCCTTTTCCGGCTGCGTCTGAGACATGAGGCCGATGGCAAAGAGGATATATTTTTCGTCGATCATGAAGCGTGGATTTTCGGGTTTCAAAACGTTTGCCTCATCCTCACTTTTGACAGCACCTCCCAAAACCCACTTGGGGTCTGCGGAAAATGCCACAGGTCCGCCTGCGCCGATGACAAGTCTGCACTTCATCATGTCCTTGCCGCGCTGAACCGTTACAGGTCCGTTTCCTGTCATGACAACATCTGCCCTGCCAACATGACGGGCCACCGCTGTTTTAACAGCTATGCGGGTAAGAGTCATCTGTGTCGCCGTCTGCGCTTCCCCTTCAGGTATGCTTAAGGAAGCACGCAGCTTTTCTACTGTATCAAGGTCTGTCTTGTCTGCAATGCACGACAGCGTGTCAAGATTGTGGAAAAGACCAAGGTCGCCCTCAACAGTTCTCTTGGCATAAGGCTCACGAAGACCAACCACATTAACATCCCCTCTTGTGGGAACGCCCGATGCTATGGTGTAAACATCGGTGGTCGCACCGCCCACGTCTACCAAAAGCAGCTCACCCATGCCGTTATACTGCCCTGTTATGCCGTCCGCTATAAGCTTAGCAGCCTCTAAAACGGCAGAGGGCGTGGGCATCAAAACCTTGCCGATAGCGCTCTCAACGCCGCTTATGCCCTTGGCGTCGGTGATGCGGTTTATAAACAGCTCGCGTATCTTCTCGTTTACGGGGTCAATGTCCAGCATGCCGAATTCGGGCATGACATTTTTTGCGTAGATGATATTCTTGTCTGTGTTTTCAAAAATTTCCTCAAGGTCGTCTCTGGCGGATTTATTGCCTGCGACGATGATATTGCGGACATTTGTGTATTCCTCAAGACGCTCTGCATTGTGGCAGATAGTCTTTTTGTTCCCCCCGTCGGTTCCCCCTGTAAGAAGGACGATATCGGGGTTTAAGGCATCTATCTCACGAGCCTCAGCCTTTGAAAGCTCGTAGGAATATGTACCTATGACCTTTGCCCCTGCACCTAAAGCAGCAAGTCTCCCTGCCTCTGTTGTATACTCGGGCACAAGACCGATGCACACCATTTTAAGTCCGCCTGCAGCACTTGAGCAGGCAACGGCATCTTTTACATTTCTTTCCGAAAACACGACGACTTCGGACAGCGCATCAAGTGCTGCCCGAAGTCCGATCATAATATCTGTATCTACCGTTGAGGGGGACTGAACTCTTGCGATCAGCTCCTCCTTATCCATATCAAAGGCGGCGACCTTAGTAAAGGTACTGCCGAAGTCAACGAATATACGGATATTTCTCATATTGCTTAAATTCTGCCGCGCGCCTTAAGGTCTTCGTGGAGGTCGCGGATGTCTCTCTTAACAGAAGTCTCAGGGGGATAAACCCTGTCAAAGCCGATTTCCTTGAACTTCTTCTCGTCCTCTTCAAAATCGTGCTTACCTACACCGAGGATACCGCCTACGTAGAGGAGGATATCGCCGATGCCGGCTTCAACACACTTGTCTCTAAAGCCGCGAAGATCCATCTCAGCCATGCCGTAGAGGGAGGAGATGAGCATTGCATCTGCCGCTGTCTCCTGTGCTGCCTTGATAAACTCCTCGGGAGATGTCTGTGCACTCAGGGCAACTACCTTGAAGCCAGCCTCTCTCAGAGCACGGGAGAGAACCTTTGTGCCGATAACGTGAGAGTCAACACCTACTGTACCGGTGATGATCGTAGGCGGATTTTCCATATTCAGAGGCTCGATGTCGGGCTCGCCGTCATTCTTTGCATCGTCGGGAGAGCTGATGAGGCTGCCGCGGCTGATCGCCCAGAAGTCGTCAAGAGATACTTCGAAGGTCATCTTTCTGCCCTCTGCGATCTCACGCTCGCGTACCTTTTCGTCGTTGTACTCGCGAACTTCCTGAGGAATGGGCAGGTTGCCGTAGTCAATGTAACGTGCAGCACCGTGAAGGTCCTTAACACCGAGAACCTGATCCTTTGCGTTTACGTTGAGGCAGAAGGGAGAGTCAAGAACGCCTGCCATGATAGCGGGCTCGATACCTGCAACGATATCGCCGTCGCCCATTTCTGCAACCTTTTCGATAATAGCGGAAACAGCCTTTTCGCTCATCTCCTGCTCAAGGTCAATTTCTGCGCTGTTAAGCTCAAGACCCTGCTGACGGACAACATTGAAGATCCAGTTTGCACTGCGGTAAGTCTGCTGGTGAGACTCTATGCTGGGAACGCCGATTGCTTCGTCGATAGTCTTGACTGAGCAGCCGTTGATGGGAGCCATACCTGCGATAGTTGCAACGTAGTTGATGTAACCGAATGCGCTGCCCAGATCCTGAGGGAAGGGCCACAGAGGAGACTGGTCGCCGATGAGACCGGGGATCTCAACATCTGTGTAGCCGAACTTGTCAAGATACTTTCTGTAAAGCTTTGGAGCTGCGCGGAAATCTGCGATATCCTGATATGCGTTGCCCTGGAAGTTCATAAGGGGGATGATGCTCTTTGCACCCTGACCTGCTGAAAGCAGAGCCTCGATTATCTTTGTGGCTGTGTTTATGTACATGGGAACAACGCCGTTGAACAGCCAGCCGTGGGTTGTGATGGAGAGAGTTACACCGCGGTCTGCATAGTAGCCCTCAAGTCTGCCCAGATACTGTGCGGTTCTGATGCACTCTTCAACAGTTGCTGTCTTGTCGTAAGAGCCGATCCAGCCGAACATGGAGTTGGGCATACTCGTCATACCGGAAGCAAAAGCGATCTCAGCGATAAGGCTGTTTGCCTTACGGGATGATCTGACGTCAAAGCCGCCCTTACAGGACTCTACGACCTTACGTGTTGTCTTTACACCGTGGCATACGATGGGGTAACCGTTCAGTTTGGGCTTACCCGTTGCGATACTCTCATCAAGAAGCTGCTGAGCCTTGTCAAGCTGCATGTTTCTTGTGTAAGAGTCTGTTGTAAAGGGGAAGAGGCGAACGCCCTCATCGTTCATGGACTGGAGAAGCTCAATCTCCTGCTCAACGATGGGTGTGCCGGAACGGGGATACAGTCCCAGCTTGCCTTCCTTCTTGTAATTTGCAAGAATCTTACCGAAATATCTGTCCTCGGGAAGATTTTTAAGATACTCTACCGCTTCGTCAAAGTCTACTTCTTTACCTGTAGGCCAAGCAGCGAGAGTCTCACGACGCATCTGCAGAAATTCTTCTTCGGGAATGCGTGTATTTGAAACTTTACTCACTTGGAATTCCTCCTAATGTTAATTACATATTGGAATTTTACAATTTTAAACTAATAGTGTCAAGTTATTTTGCCCTCGCACCAAATTTAAAGTGCGATAAATACCGAAGACGTATTATGAAGAAAATCTGTAAATAGCTCAAGTTTTTGAATTATTTTTTGAAAACTATTAAAACCTATTGAAATTCAAGCCGTAAAGTGCTAAAATCTCATTACGTAGAACCATTGGCAATACATAAAAAATAAATAAAATTTTTATAAGAAAGAGGTACTTTAATATGAGTGAGAAAACTTATATTGGCGTTTTCGAGAAGATCGAAGACGCATGTGAAGCCGCTAGAGTTGCTCAGCTTGAGCTTATGGCAAAGCACACAACAGAAGAGCGTCAGGCAATGATCGAGAAGATCAAGGAGTACGCTCTTGCAGACCTCGAGAAGATCTGCATGATGGAGTGGACAGAGACAGGTTACGGCCGTTACGAAGACAAGGTTGACAAGAACGGCGGTTCCTTCCAGATGACTCCTGACACACGTGACATCCCTGTTCAGGTTTATTCCGGCTCCAAGGGTCTCACAGTTGACTACTATGCTCCCTTCGGCGTAGTTGGTGCTATCACACCTGTTACAAACCCTGCTTCCACAATCGTTGCTAACACAATCTGCAACATGGCAGTAGGTAACTCCCTCGTATTCAACCCCCATCCCGGTGGTGTTAACGCAGCTGCTTACACAGTAGACCTTGTTAACCGTGCTATCGTAGACTGCGGCGGCCCCGCAAACGTTTGCGTAATGCCCGCTAAGCCCACAATGGATACACTGGATTATATCATCAACTATCCCCCCGTACGTCTGATCCTCGGTACAGGCGGCCCTGCAATGGTTAAGACAATCATGGCTTCCGGTAAGAAGGCTATCTGCGCAGGCCCCGGTAACCCCCCCTCCATCATTGACTCTTCCGCAGACATCAAGAGAGCTGCTTACGAAGTTACAATGTCCTCCACATTCGACAACAACATCCTCTGTGTTGCTGAGAAGGAGATCTTCGTTGTTGCTGATGTATTCGATGAGTTCATCAAGGCTATGGAAGAGGTTGGCAACGTTCACCTCACACCTGAGCAGGCTGAGAAGCTTACAGAGATGTGCCTGAACAAGAACCCCGAAGGCGCAGATGAGCCCTATGCAGCTAACAAGAAGTACGTTGGTAAGAACGCTTCCGTTATCCTCGAAGCAGCAGGCATCCCCGTAGAGGGCGATCCCAGACTCGCATTCTTCGAGGCTGACAACATGCATCCCTTCGTACAGACAGAGCAGATGATGCCCATCATGCCCATCGTTAAGTGCGATTCCTTCGAGCAGGCTTGCGAGCGCGCTGTATACGCAGAGCACGACAACAAGCACTCTGCTTCCTGCTGGACAAAGGATCTCTACCATGCTACACAGTTCGGTAAGATGATCAACACAACTGTTTACGTTATGAACGGCAGAACATTCGCAGCATTCGGTCTCGGCGGCAATGGCTCCAACTCTCCCACAATCGCAACTCCCACAGGTGAAGGTCCCACAGGTCCCCAGTCCTTCGCTCGTAAGAGAAGATTCTGCATGGCAGACGGCCAGGGCTTCACAATCTAAGTCCAATATTGCTTAACTTTAACGCCGGATCTCAATTCCGAGATCCGGCGTGAGCTATATAAATAAGAAAAATGGAGGAAATTTAAAATGCAGATCAAAAGCTTTAAAGAGCTGGCAGCGGCTGCATCCGCAATGCCCGTAAAAACTGTTGTTGCAGTTGTTGAAGCTCATGACAACCACACTCTCGAAGCTGTTATCGAAGCAAAGAAAGACGGTATTATCGAAGGTCTTCTCATCGGCAACGAAGAGAAGATCAAAGAAATCCTTACAGCTAACGGCGCTGATCCCGCTGACTATCAGATCATCGGCACAAACGCTCTTGAAGAGTCTCTTCAGGTTGCAGTTGAGAACATCAACGCAGGCAAGGCTACAGCTATCATGAAGGGCAAGCTGGAAACAGGTCAGTTCATGAAGGCTATCGTTAATAAGCAGAACGGTCTCCTTTCCGGCGGTCTTCTCTCCCTCGTAGGTCTTTACGAGCACGCAAACTACCACAAGCTCCTTGCTGTTACAGACCAGGGACTTAACACATACCCTGACCTCAACGGCAAGAAGAACCTTATCATCAACGCTGTCGGTCTTCTGAAGAAGCTGGGTGTTGAAGAGCCCAAGGTTGCGGTTTTAGCAGCTGTTGAGAAGGTCAACCCCAAGATGCCCGAATCTGTTGACGGCGCAGAACTGAAGAAGATGAATCAGGAAGGCGAGATCACAGGCTGCATCGTTGAAGGTCCTATCTCCTTCGACCTCGCTGTTAAGCAGGGCGCTGCTGCAATCAAGGGTTATGAAAGCCCTGTTGCAGGCGACGCAGACATCCTCGTAGTTCCCGACATCGCTGCAGGCAACATCCTTGTTAAGTGCATGACAGACTACGCAGGCGCTATGACAGCAGGCACAATCCTCGGCGCTAAGGTTCCCGTTATCGTAACCTCCAGAAGTGCTGAGGCTTCCGATAAGTACTACTCCATCGCTCTTGCAGCTTACGCTGCAGGCAACTAAGTTCGGGGAGGATACAGAACAATGGCAACAAGAATTCTCGCTATCAACCCCGGTTCCACTTCCACAAAGATCGCTCTTTTTGACGACGATCAGGAAATCTTCGGCAAGAACCTGTCTCACAGCAAGGAAGAGCTGGGTCAGTTCAAGGAAATTCAGGATCAGAAGGATTTCCGCCGTGAAATGGTTGAAAAGGCTATGGCAGAAAACGGCTACTCCTTCGAGGATGTAGATGTATTTGTAGGCCGCGGCGGCGGACTTATGGCTCTTATCGGCGGTACATACACAGTTTCTGACCTTCTGGTAGAGCACGCAAGCAAGGGTATGACAGGTCAGCATCCTGCACAGCTGGCTTCCCAGATCTGTAAGGATTTCGCAGACAAGTACTCTAAGCCCGCATTTGTTGTAAATCCCCCCGACGTTGATGAGCTGGACGAAATCTCCCGTGTAACAGGTCTTAAGGGCATTTACCGCGAAAGCCACATCCACTCCCTCAACCAGAAGGAGATCGCACTTCGCTACTGCGCAAAGGCAGGCAAGAAGTATGAAGAGTCCAACCTCATCGTCTGTCATCTCGGCGGCGGCATCTCCATCACAGCTCACAGTCAGGGCAGAATGATCGACTCCAACGATATCATCAAGGGTTCCGGTCCTATGTCTCCCACACGCGCAGGCGACATTCCTTACGCAAAGGTTATCGAGCTTGCTTACAGCGGTGAGTACACAAAGAAAGAGCTCACAAACCGCATCAACAAGAACGGCGGTCTTCTTGACCACTTCGGAACAGATGACGGTCGTGAGATACAGAAGATGATCGACGCAGGCGACAAGTATGCTAAGATCATTTACGACGGTATGCTCTATCAGATTTCCAAGTACGTCGGCGCTATGGCTGTTGCTATGAAGGGTAAGGTAGACGCTATCATCCTCACAGGCGGTCTTTCCTACAGCGATTACCTCGTAAGCTTTGTAACAGAATACGTAAAGTGGATCGCAGATATCGTTGTCATGCCCGGTGAGTTCGAGATGGAAGCACTTGCTGCCGGCGCACTTCGCGTTGTAACAGGTGTTGAAGAGGCAAAGACTTACACAGGTGTTCCTGTATGGAGCGGCTTTGAAGGCGAAAGATAACTCACGAAAATGCAAGCATTTTCCGTGAAATAAGCTTAAGCGGTATGGAAATCTCCGTACCGCTTTTTGCTGTACTGTTTGACGGTTTGACTTTTACTTCCCGGATGTTTTGCATAACCATTTAAGGGTTTATTTTGAGATACCGATATAATAAAACTTATATTATTTGTACTTATGTTTTACACTAATGTTATCTATACTAGTCTCTTTACAAATATGAAAATTTATAGTATAAGTATATCGACAATTTAAAACAAAGGAGCATACGAAATGAAAACAGTATGTGTTATAACAGGCGGCGGTAGCGGAATGGGTCTTGCTGCTGCTAAATTTATGCCCAAAGAGAAGATCATTGTTGTAACAGGAAGAACAATGTCCAAGCTTGAAAAGGCTGTAAACGAGCTCACAGAGCTTGGTTTTGAAGCCTATGCAAAAACCTGCGATACATCTGTAAGAGAACAGGTAAAAGAGCTTGCGGAGTTTGCTGCATCCAAGGGTACAGTAAAGAACGTAATCAACGCTGCAGGTCTCTCCCCTGCTATGGCAAAGCCCGAGCAGCTTATGCGCGTAAACGCGCTTGGTACAGTTTATGTAAACCAGGAGTTCTACAAGGTAATGACAGATGGCGGCGTTATCGTTGACGTTTCCTCCAACTCCGCTTACCTTCTCCCCAACTTCCTTGCAAACAAGAAGACATTTGCTCTTGCAGAGACAAACGAGGCAGAATTCCTCAAGAAGACACTTAAAATGCCCTCCATGCTGAAGGACGCTTACAAATCCTCCGGTCTTGCTTACGGTCTTTCCAAGAAGTTCGTTATCTGGTATGCACAGAAGTGCGCCTTTGAATACGGCGCAAAGGGCATCCGCGTTGTATCCTTAAGCCCCGGTCTTATCGCAACAGACATGGGCAACCTTGAAGCCGGTGAGGGTGGCATGCTCCTCAAAACATCTGCCGAGAAGCGTATGGGCAAGCCTGAAGAGCTGGGCTACGCAATCGCAACAGTTGCTGACGAGCGCAACGGCTACCTCGCAGGTGTTGACATTCTCTGCGACGGCGGCAGCACAAACGGCAAAAAGTTTGTGAAGTAGAATTAAACTCCCTGACTTATGTCAGGGAGTTTTTTATGTGCCCCCAGCATAGGGAGACTGTCTGACAAATCGGAATTGGTCGGTCAGTTTGCTTATCTTGTAAGTTGCATTTCTAACTCTTGTAATTCGTTTTTTAGTGATTTCACATTTCCCGTAAATGTATATCCGTGCTTGATGTATAGATTCTTTGCTGCATTATTATTGCTCAAAATCCATAATTTCGGAACTCCTGGGCATTTTTCTTCAGCATATTTCAGCAGTTTTGAACCATATCCTTTTTGCTGTGCTGATGGTAACACATATAGGTTCTCTATTAAGTTATCTTTGATGGATACGATACCTTTTGCTTCTGTATCATATAAAATATAGAACTCTTTTCCGCTCTCCATTTCCCTTTCTATAAACCTCATTTGCCGCTCTGTTGTGTGAGCGTCAACAAACTCTTTTGAGCAAAAGGACTTATGCGATTCTCGCCATGAAATAGCATGTATTTCTGCCGCTATAGCTATATTTTGTTTTGTTACCAATTCAAACGACATACTTACTACTCCAAATTCAAGTTTATCACTTCATCATTTCAGTCGGATGCGCCGCCAGCTCTCCCATAGGGAGATCCGTGGTTATAGTACTCCTCATAAACAATTTCAAAGGGATCCCTTTTGAAACAGAAACAGCTTACTTTTTCACTTTCGGAAAGCATAATGGATAATCTTTTTCTTGTTAACGGGAAAGTGACCATGTTCAAAGCATCTTCCCTGTTCACCCACATTACCTCTGTGCTTTCATCACTCGTTGTCAGCTGTCCACCAACAGCCTTGCATGCAAAATCAATATTTACTACATCTTTCTCTACATTCTTGCACAAGCCAATAAATCCTGTGATTTCCACATCGACGCCTGCTTCTTCTTTAATCTCCCGCAGCAGAGCATCATGGAACGTCTCGCCGGGCTCAACCATACCACCCGGATATTCCCATCCACGTCTCGGACTTTTAACCAGCAGTATTTTTCCTTCATCATTTGTAACTAACCCTGCTACTGATACGAAGTGTGTGTAATCCATGTTTTTCTCCTCCGTAAAATACAAGTTTATAGCTTTTTCATTCTATCACACGTATGCGCCATAAACAAGAACAGTCCCGACAGGTTTGTTGTCGGGACTGTTTTACGTAAAACGGCTCCCCTTGTCAGGGGAGCTGTCACCGCAGGTGACTGAGGGGTAGTTTTCTCTCCCTCGTCTTAAGGCGAGGCTTCGGGAGGGCGCGGAGACCCTCCCCTACGAAATATCAACAACATAGAAAAACCACCCCTATGCACTCGGGGCGTTAAAAAAAAGACCGCAGTAGTTTCCTACTGCGGTCTTGCTGTTATTTTTTACAGAGACAGCTCTGTTCTGGAGATAAGGTCGTTCTGACCTGTGATGTGCAGCTCTACGAAGTAAGCGGAGAAGCCAGCAACACGGACGACCAGATCCTTATACTCGTCGGGGTTCTTTTGAGCAGCCTTCAGAGTATCAGCGCCGATGACGTTGATCTGCATTTCCATACCGCCCATGTCGAAGTAGGTCTGGATAAGCTGTGTCAGCTTTGTGATACCTTCTTCACCCTGCAGGCAGGAGGGGCTGAACTTCATGTTGAGAAGTGTGCCGTTTGCATACTCATCCTGCTTGATCTTGGATGTGGAAACAAGGATAGCTGTGGGACCGTTCTTGTCCATGCCCTGAGGCTGGGAGATACCGTCTGCCAAAGGCTCGCCCTTCTTACGTCCATCGGGAGTTGCAGCTGTCATGAAGCCGAACATAACGTTTGTTGTAACAGGGTACAGACCTGCAGAGTAACCGCCTCTGGGTCCTGTGCAGGACTTAACAGCCTCGCAGAATACGTGACCTGCCCAGTTTGCCCATACGTCGCACTCTTCATAGCCATTGCCGTAGTGCTTAGCCTCGTTCTTGATGTAGCCGAGGAGGTCTTCATAGCCTTCCCAGTTTGCCATCAGAGCATCGTAAAGCTCGCGTGTTGTGCACTTCTTTGTGTCGAAGCAGAGGTGCTTGATCATGTAGAGGGAGTCTGCTACGTTACCGATACCAACACCGGACATACCTGTGGAGTTGTAACGTGCGCCGCCCCACATAACGTCGAGACCCTTTTCCATACAGCCGTCCATAGCTGCGGAAACAACGGGCAGAGGCAGAATTTCACGAGCGATGTACTCGAAGGAGTTGATGTTCATTGCGTGCCACTTTACGAAGAATGTGATCTGCTGCTTATAAGCTTCCAGTACTTCTTCGAATGTGTTCATCTCATAGAGGTAGCCTGTCTTCAGACCTACACGCTCTGTATTGATTTCCTTCTCCTCTTCGCCTTCTGCCAGAGCGCCCATCTGCAGGGGCATGGGCAGGAAGCCGTCGTTGATGCCCAGCCACAGAGCATTGAGAAGGTTGATGTAGGACTCTGTACCAGTGCCGCCGGGGGATGCCCACTCGTCGCCGCAGCCTGCAGGCTCTACGCAGCCGATGAGTGTGTAGTTACGTGCACTCTTGAGGGAGAGTCCGCGGTCAAGCAGTGCGGGGATGATAGCGTCGTCACTCTCGAATGTGGGAACGCCGCCTGCTCTCTTTGTTGTCTCGATTGCAGCTTCCCAAAGCTCGGGAGGAGTATTCTTGTGGATACGAAGTGCCTGCGGGGGATCGTGGAGAAGGAGACGGCCCGCTGTCTGAAGCATCATGTATGTAACAGCGTTGGAAGCGTCGTTGCCGTTTTCGTCTACACCGCCCATTGTCATAAGCTGACCGGATGTGTAGCCGGGGTTAGACTGTGTTGCACCATAGCTCCAGGGCTTGTTCATCTCTGCGACCTTGAGATAGAACAGGTCCATGATCTCCTGTGCATACTCGGGAGTGATGCGGCCTGCTGCGATATCATCATCGTAGAAGGAGCCCAGGTACTGGTCAACACGACCGAAGGAGATACCGTGCATGCAAGCGTCCAGACACATAGCTGTCTGATACATATAGATAGCCTGTACAGCTTCTACGAATGTTCTTGCAGGATTCTCAACTGTCCAGTTAAGGCATTCTGCCATCATTTCAAGCTCTGCCTTACGAACAGGGTCTGTGCAAACAGCAGCCTGCTCAGCTGCCAGAGCTGCATGGCGCTTTGTAAGTGTAATGATACCGTCACTTACGATGGAAACTGCGCGGTAGAAGTTGTACTGGATAATGGATGTGCCGGGGATGCCCTGGTCAACCAGCTCCTGCATCTTCTGCTCAGCTTCTTCCTTGATTGCCTTGAAGCCCTTGCGTGCTACTGTGTTGTAGCCGGAAGCAAAGTGGCCAACGGGAGACTGTGTCTGACCCTTGGGGCCGAACATTGTAACGCCGTTTCCTGCATAGGGGAAGTAATGGTCAATGATCTGAGCGTCTGTCTTTGCGCTCATGCACTCTGTCATCCAGAAGTCGATTGTGTCAAGAACATACTTCTTGTCTTCGGGAGCGATGATGTAAGCATCGATGTCACGTGTCTCAAGATAGCCGGACTCCAGCTCTTCCTTCAGCCAGTCTACGCTGTTTTCAGGATAGAGAGCAGCAGCGCGGTACTTACCGGACTGTGCGCCGACGATAACTTCGCCTTCATCGATACGGACGGGAATGTTCTCGCAGATCTCCTTGAAAACCTTAGCTCTCTTGAGAATACCCTCCATCTGGGGATTGTTCATGTAGAACTCGGTAATGATCTTATATCTTGCGATACAGATTTCGGGAGCTGTGTTACGATACTTTGCACGCATCTTCTGTACGCGCTCGGTGATCGGCTTTAATACATACATTTTCTATTCCTCCTATATTTATTTCCATTTAAATTTTACGCATTTTTTACTGTCTATATAATACATCAAACACGATGTATTTTTCAATGGATTTTGGATGCAATTACGGAATGATGATATTCGCAATTTAAACAAAGAATTGCGAACATTTTTGTATGCTATGCTTATACGTTGAAGCGGTAGGTTACGATGTCGCCGTCCTTCATGACGTATTCCTTACCCTCAGAGCGGATAAGTCCCTTTTCGCGGGCAGTTGTCATGTTGCCTGTAGCCTTGAGATCGTCAAAGGCAATGACTTCGGCACGGATGAAGCCGCGCTCAAAGTCGGAGTGGATCTTACCTGCAGCCTGAGGAGCCTTTGTGCCCTTTGTGATAGTCCACGCTCTTACCTCGTCGCTTCCCGCTGTCAGGTAGGAGATAAGACCGAGCAGGCTGTAGGAGCACTTAATGAGACGGTCAAGACCGGACTCTGAAATGCCCAGCTCTTCAAGGAACATTGCCTTATCCTCGTCGTCCAGCTCCGCTATCTCCATCTCGGTTTTAGCGCAGATGGGCAGAACCTGTGCACCCTCGTTTTCAGCATATTCCTTTACCTTGTTGTAGTACTCATTGGACTCATAAGATGTAAAGCCTGTCTCGTCCATGTTTGCAGCGTAGATAATGGGCTTGAGGCTCAAAAGGTCGCTTGTTGCGATAAGCTCCATGTCCTCATCACTGCACTCATAATTTCTTGCGGAATTGCCGCCGTCAAGGTGCTCTAAAAGTCCTTCGAAAACTTCTACCTCGTGTAGGAATTTCTTGTCGCCCTTGGCTGCCTTCTTTGCCTTGTCAATTCTTCTCTCGACCATTTCCATGTCAGCCATAACAAGCTCAAGGTTGATGATCTCGATGTCACGGATGGGGTCAGTGCTTCCCTCTACGTGGATGACGTTTACATCGTCAAAGCATCTTACAACGTGGACGATTGCATCTGTCATGCGGATATTACTCAAAAACTTGTTGCCCAGACCTTCACCCTTGGAAGCGCCCTTAACAAGACCTGCGATGTCAACGAACTCGATAACTGCAGGAGTGTACTTCTTGGGGTTGTACATCTCAGCGAGGAAATCAAGTCTCTCATCGGGAACGGTTACAACGCCCACGTTGGGGTCGATGGTGCAGAATGGATAGTTTGCGCTCTCTGCGCCAGCGTTTGTGATAGCATTGAACAGGGTGGACTTACCTACGTTGGGAAGTCCTACGATACCTAATTTCATATATTTCATTTCTCCTTTGTCAAAGAGTATATTTTCGGTTGTGTAAAAATTCACATACAGATTTATTTTAACATGATATCCGCGTTTTCTCAATAGCCAATCGGGAGCAAAAACAAAAACCGCAGAAGTCTCAAAACAAGACTTCTGCGGTTTCAAAATTTATTTGCGAAGTTTCTGACAGTACTGTGTGCAGAGCTTGTCTGTACACTCGGAGCATTTAAGGGCTGCGTTTGACTTATGCCAAAATCTCTCCGGATACATCATGACGCACAACTCCCATACAAGCCATGCCAGAAAAGCCAGCAGCACAAGAGACACCGCGTAAAATCCGCCAGCAAATACCATGGGAGAAAACATCATTAGATGATCCCAGTTGAAAATGCGGCATGTGGTGCAGCAGCGGTTTCGCAGGATAAGGCGAAAGGGACACCAGATAAGCACACATATCAGATCGCACACATAGAAAACCACCGAGATCATAAACAACGCGGTCTTCCCTATCACATCTGTAAAATACAGCACACCGATGACAGCAATAAGCGCACACCAAATCAGAAAAACCTTGTATGCCGCTTTTGTGGTCGACACCACGTAGCTGCGTAAGGATTCATAATTTATCTTTTCCGTAATAGGTCGAAAACGGTTGGCAAACAGCTTCTGTGAACCCAGCGGCACTTTGTTTTTTATGGGGATGATTTGTAAAACCATATCAATGACCCATATTACCCACAGCAGATGAAAGGGCGAAACACTTTTGAAAAAGTTCATTCCATCCAATATCTTAAAGCTATCGGGCCTTAAAAAACACACAGCAGCGCAAATAAGCAAAGTGATCACGCGCGCCGCCAGACGCCACATGTACCGTTTTCTCGTCGGAGACATATTACACTTCCTTATTGAATACGTACTTGTCGAGTCTGTCAAAAGCTTCCTGTACTCGTGAAAGGGGCAGGGCAAGGTTCATGCGGATATGGGTCTTTCCGTGGAAGTTACGTCCGTCCTGCCATACAACGCCCACATCCCAGCCGGCCCCCAGCAGCTCGTCCATTGTCATATCATGCTTTTCAAGCCACTTTTCGCAGTTTATGAACAGCATGTATGTACCTTCGGGTTTAGATACTTCAACGCCCTCAAATTTTTCGGCGATAAAGTCGCATGCCCAGTTAATATTGCCGGAGATAACCTGACAGAGCTCCTCTGCCCACTCATAGCCCTCCTGCTTGTATGCGCCGATAAGTGCGTGCATGCTCATTACGTTCATGGAGTTATAGTGGCTGAGGCTGCCCTCTTTGCGTACGCGGTCACGGAGCATATTGTTGTAAATAATGTGGTAGCTTCCGATAAGACCTGCAAGGTTAAATGTCTTGCTGGGAGCGTAAAGGGCGATTGTGCGCATTTTTGCATCTTCGGAAACTGACTGTGTGGGAACATGCTTGTTGCCGTTTAAGATAATGTCGCTCCAGATCTCGTCGGAGACTACAAAGACATCATGCTTTTTGTAAAGCTCCATCGCCGTTTCAACCTCCCACTTTTCCCAGACTCTGCCTGTGGGGTTGTGGGGAGAGCAGAAGATAGCGGCGTGGATGTGGTTTTCCACAATTTTCTTCTCCATATCCTCAAAGTCCATACGCCATACGCCGTTTTCATCCTGCTTCATTTCGGAGTGGACGATGTTATATCCGTTACCCTTGAGTGTTCCTGTAAAGCCGACATATGTGGGAGAGTGTACAAGGACATTGTCACCCTTGGAGCACAGTACGCCAAGAGCTGCTGCAACACCGCCCAAAACGCCGTTTTCATAGCCGATATGCTCAAATGTCAGACCCTCAACGCCGTTGTGAGTCTCCTGCCATTTGATAATAGAATCGTAGTATTCCTTTGTGGGCATAAAATATCCGAAAGCACCGTGCTGTGCTCTCTCTATCATAGCCTGCTGAATTGTGGGCACGACAGGGAAATTCATGTCTGCAACCCACATAGGGATAACATCAAAGCCCTCTTTCGGTGCAGGAAAACCTGAGTCGGGTGCACCGACTGCGTCTACGGCAATTGCGTCCTTTCCGCGGCGGTCCATAATTGATGTAAAATCGTACTTCATGTCTAAGCTCCTTTTTATCTGTCTGTATAATCGTCAAAATCGTTTAGTTATTTTTATAATTATACCCTATCCGTTTTCTTTTCTCAAGCATTTGTCTGCACAGCTCCGGATTTTCAAAACAATTCAAAAACAAGTTATTGTTTTCCGCAGATATATATGATACAATTAAAAAAACGTTCAAGGAGATTGAAAAAATGGATCTGGAACACCGCAATGTACCGCTCATAAAACAAGTAGCTGACGGTGTAGAGCGTGAGATCAACAACGCTCTGCGTCAGCAAAACGTAACATACTCGCAGATACAGCTTCTGCTGCGCCTGTCCGAAACCGAAAGCGGCTCCATGCCTTTCAAAGCGCTTGAGGAAAAGCTCGGCGTATCACAGGCGGCTGTTGCACGGCTTGTAAAATTTCTGGCTTCAAAAGGATATCTCACTGTGTCTGAAGACCCTAACGACCGCCGTGTAAAGCACGCACACATAGCACCGCTAGGAAAATCAAAATGCGACGAAGCACATGAGCACATGGACAGCATAGAGAGAGCACTCGGTCTCACCACGGTGGAAGCTCACCTGCTTTACGAGCTTTTGAGCAAAGTGCGCCAAAACCTGAAGTAAAGAATCAATAACATGTCATAATAACGAGGAGGTATACTATGCAAGACTTAAAATTACTGGAGCCGTATCCTTTTTTAGGTCCCGGTTCAGAGCTCTTCCCCGGCTCTAACGAAAAGCCTGACGGTGTCGTCAGCGTCACATGGCAGGATCGACCGGAGGAGATGCTTGTAAATGTTCACGCCGATGTTGTCTATCAATCCTTAAGCGGCGAGGATCAGCATCTTCATATCTTCACACCAATGCCCTTTGAAATGTTCCCGATGCCCGATGCTCCTGCGAAAAAATATCCGCTGATAGTATACGTCCCCGGCTCAGCCTGGCACAGGCAGAGCTTATGGATGGGTCTTGACAAGGCCCGTTTCTTCGCCGGCAAAGGCTATGTCTTTGCTATTGCGGAATATCGCCCAAGCGAGGTTGCTCCCTTCCCCGCTCAGATAGAGGATATCAAAACCGCTGTTCGCTATCTCACTTCACATGCGCAGCAGTATGAAATAGATACAGAGAGAATCGCCCTGTGGGGAGACAGCAGCGGCGGCCACACTGTTGTAAACATAGCTGTAACAGAGCCCGATCTGGCAACTTGCGTTGTGGATTGGTTCGGGCCTACAGACATTTCTCTGATGAACTACTATCCCAGCGCCATGGATCATCACGGAGCAGACAGCCCCGAGGGTTTCCTTTTAGGACAGGTAAATGTATTGGAAAACCCCGAACTTGCACAGAAAACAAACCCCCTAAATCACATTTCCGCCGACAAGCCTCTGCCTCCGTTTCTTATTATGCACGGCTCTATGGATAATGTAGTTCCTTTTAATCAGTCGGTACGTCTGTACGAAAAACTGAAAGAGTGCGGCAAAGAAGTCGACTTCTACCGTCTGGAAGGTGCAGGACACGGCTTGAACGGATTCAACTCCGACGCCTGTCTCAACCTCACCCTTGATTGGATATCTCAGAAAATCTGAACATAAAAAAGCCTGCGCATAAAGGGTATACCCAATAAGAAAACATAAGGTTTTGCCTTTATCTATTCGGCTATAATGCAACTTAAAAAATCCGCCAATACATACCAGTATTGGCGGATTTTTGTAAATTGATTCTATCACGAATTTATATTGGCAAAACTGCAAGCACTTAAAA
>JAFTYM010000001.1 GCA_017461585.1 Oscillospiraceae bacterium
AGTTTGAAGGTCGGCGGTGTAAGCGAGAACTCTGTTATTTACAAATTATTCAATCACATTTCGAGATGGATTTACCGTGGAGCCGACAAGATACTGATCACTTCGGAAATGTTCAGAAAATATCTGCATGATGAATTTGATATTGAGAATAATTCCATCGTATATCATCCGCAGTATGCAGATATTAGTTTTGAAAAAAGTGTAACTATAGAAAATGATACAGTTGATCTTATGTTTGCCGGAAATATCGGTGCAGCTCAGAGTATTCCTACAATATTGCATGCTGCAGAAATACTTAAAAACCGAACGGAGCTGCGTTGGCATATTGTTGGAGACGGATCTGAACTTGAGTTTTGCAAAAAGCTTGCCGAGGGCATGTCGCTATCAAATGTGATATTTCACGGAAGAAAAACTCAGGATGAAATGCCTGCGTATTTTGAAATTGCAGATGCTGTGTTGATAACACTTACGGGCGACCCGATAATCTCAATGACGTTGCCCGGGAAAATGCAGACATACATGGCAGCGGGCAAGCCCATAATTGGTGCAGCAAACGGAGAAATACCGATTGCAATTGAAAAAAGCGGATGCGGCTTTTGTGCTCCTGCAGATGATGCGGAAGGTTTTGCGAAAGCAGTTATAAAGTTTCTTGGCTGCGATAACAAGAAAGCGTTTGGAGAAAATGCACGCCGTTTTTATGAGGCTAATTTTTCGCGTTCAAAGTTTATGGATAATTTTGAACGTGAATTGATTTCTCAAATTTAAATCTGTTGAGAGGCAGAAATGATCGTATGAAGATACTGCTCATGGGATTTGCAAAAATGAAATATATGCCGTATATGCACTTCTATCTGAATCATATAGATACGGTTGAGCATGATGTTCATCTGCTGTACTGGAATCGAGATGGTGTAACGGAAACACAGCTTGATAGTGTGCACTGTCATGAGTTTATATATGTCATGGATGATGATATTCCTAAATTACAAAAAATACGCGGTTTCTTTGAATACAGAAAGTATGCGCAGACACTCCTGAAAAGGGAAAAATTTGACTTTATAATTATTATGCATTCTTTGCCCGGTGTTTTAATGAGCGGGTATCTGACACGCAACTATCACGGAAAGTATATATTTGACTACAGAGACTTTACTTATGAAAATTTTGTGCCCTACAAGAGGGTGATACACAAACTTGCGCTTGCAGCCCATTCGGTTTTTATAAGTAGTGAAGGTTTCAGGACTGTTTTGCCGTCGGAATGTAATATTAAAATATCACATAATATTGTGCCTGATGCGATGCAACGCCGTAAAAACTTTGAATACAGAGCAGATAAACCATTGCGTGTTGCTTTTTGGGGATACATACGTCATGAGCAGCTGAACAGAACAATAATTGCAAAGCTTTCGAATGATGAACGTTTTGAACTTCATTTTTACGGCAGGGAGCAGGACATCGCTCTATCTTTGAAAAAATATGCTGTCGAATCGGGTGCAAAAAATGTTGTGTTCCACGGTGCCTATGATCCGGGAGAACAGGATGTGTTTGCTGAAGAAACAGATATGATCCACAATATTTACAGTAATACAGAGGCTCCGTCTCAGGTTTTTGCTGTTACCAATAAATTTTATGACGGATTAGTTTATAGGTTACCTCAGATTTGCATGTCAGGGTCGTTTATGGGACAGCTGGTGTCTGATGAATGTCTTGGTATAGTATGTGATCCGCAGGCCCCGAGCTTTAATGATGAGCTATGGGACTACTATCATAGCTTTGACAGCAATGAATTTTGTAAAAGCTGCGACAGAGTCCTCGAGAAGGTTTTGAGAGAATACGAAGAAGGAAGAAGCGTAATTATAGATGCGATTACGAGTACACAGAAAACAGAATAATTTACTGCCTGTTGGTGTGCGCTTTTATACTGTTGTAATTGCGTTGCTGCCGGTTCTGGCGTCTTATGCATCCGGTATTCCCGGGCTTTCACTTGCTGATTTGGTGCTTGTTTTGTTCTGTGCAGTAAAAGTGTTAGGGAAATACAATGAAAGACGTAATGCCTTTGCTGTAAAACCGGTGCTGATAGCTGCTGCACTATATCTCATTGTATTATTCAGCCTTATATCTGCACTTGTGCAACACGAGCCTGAAATTTCCAATATTATTATTCGTACAATACGATACTTCTTTTATTTATTTGTTGTCGTTTTTTGCTCACGTTATATGCTTGATATTGAGCTATGTAAAAAGACTGTAAAAACGATAACTGTTATTGCGTGCGTTTTTATTTTTGTGCAGTTCTTAATGTATAATCTTTTCGGAGTAATAATTCGTGGATATTTGCCGTTTCTGCGGCTGTACGTTGAAGGGTATGCCGCAACAGATTATGCGGCAATCTACACAAAAATGTACCGTCCGACCTCATTCTTTCTTGAACCGGCGCACTTTGCCAGATATGCGGTCGTGGGTACTGCGCTTACTCTTTTTGGTGATGAAAAACTTAAGTGGAAAAATGTTGTGGCTGCGGTTTTCATTTCTGCAGCGATACTGATATCAACTTCTGCTCAAGGTTACATGCTGATTGCTCTTGTGTGGATCATCTGTCTTGCAACAAGGGTGAAGGCGTTGGAATCTAACAGTATGAGAGCAATATTTGTTATTGCGTGCATTTTGCTGCCCATATTGCTTATTGGTATACTCCGATTGCCTTTTGTTCAAACTGCTGTGATGAGAGCACTTAATATAGACTTTTCAAATCTCGCCAACGAAAATACAGCGCTGGGTGCAAGATTGGGTGGATTTGCGTACTATGCGGATCTGCCTGTCGGCTACAAACTTATAGGTATGGGATTTGGTGTTGTACCGAAGAGCAGTTGGCTGTCAAGTGCTGCATATTGGTTATATGGTTCGGGATGTATTGTTTTTATCCTGTATATGATTTATATGCTCATGTGCATAAAGAAACTGAAAGGTGCGTCAAGAGTAGTATTCTTACTGTTTTTCATACTGTTTTTCTCGGATGACTCTTTCTACTCGTATATGTGTGTACTGTTTATCTCGCTGTCGCTGATAAGACCGGCAGTGAAGGTGCAAACAGCGGAGAGTGGTGCGCTATGAAATACCTCTTTATTGTAACAGAGTCTGCATCTGCCAACGGTATATGTACAAAAGCTATTATGGACGTTTTGGCAAAAAATAACGAGGTTTTCTGTATTACTAACAGAGAGTGGGGGAGTGAAACGTCTTATGTTAAAGACGGCATTGCCTATTACACAGTAAAGCCCAGACTTGTATACAGAATTTCCTCAATGATTGCAAAACGTAATATGCCACAGTTGCTGAAAAAAGCATTGCAGCTTATAAAACGCGTGATGGACAGGGCTAAGCTGCTTGTTTCGTTGCCGACATGGCCGTTGATATCCCCTGCGTATTCAAAACGCATCGAAAAAGAAGCGCGCAGGCTTTGTGGCGAGTTTGGCATAGCTTGCATTGTACCTGTATATACGCAGATCGATACGCTTATTGCAGCAGACCGTATAAAAAAGGATCATGACGAGATAATGTATATTCCATATTTTCTGGATTCTCTGTCGGGGGGATATGGACTGCGTGTGTTCTCAGAAATGCAGACTCGTGTACGTGCCTTGCGTTGGGAGAGAAGACTTCTGCAAAGCGCAGATTGGATAATCGCCATGGAGTCCAGCAGAAAACATCATGAAAAATACAGCTTTTCAGAGAGTTATTACGGTAAAATGAAATTTTTGGACCTTCCGCTGCTTCGTACAGAGTTGCCTGATGCTGCAGAACCTCTGTTTGATGAAAAATGCTGTAATCTGGTTTATGTTGGTACGCTGCCTCATGGCATACGTTCACCGAAATACATACTGAATGTATTTAAGATGCTTGAAGGACAGCAGTATCAGCTTTGGTTTATCGGTACAAATGATAATGTGACTTTGAATGAAGCTGTTTCAGAAGATACGAGAATTCATATTGTCGGTCGCTGCTCACATGAAATAGCAATGCAATATGAACTGCAGGCTGATGTTTTGATAAACATTGGAAATACAAATCCAAACATGACGCCTTCGAAGATATTTGAGTATATGTCTTTTGCAAAACCCATAGTTTCTACAAAAGCGTCTGATGAAGAACCGAGTGTGCGATATCTTGGGAAATACCCTCAAACGCTTATACTTGATGAGGAGCGCACAGATTTTGCGAGTGCGGCAGAAGAACTGAAGAGTTTTATTGAGCGGAGCAGTACACAGGGGATTGACTGTGGGCGGATCCATGAAGTGTTTTTTAGAAATACGCCACAGGCGTTTGCTGATTTTTTGGAAGAACAGACAGGAGCAGAGAAAAATGAGGGTTCTGCAGATCAATTCATATAATTTTGGTTCTACCGGAAACATTATGGTCGGCATTGCAGAAACCGCCAGACGTTACGGAATGGAGTGTACTACTGCGTGCCCGGAAGGGAAAAGCATGCGCGTGAGACAGCTTGATGATCATCTTTTTATAGGCAGCAGAGTCGGTAGGAATATGCATATCAAGTTTGCTGAGTTTACGGGTCTTAACGGATGCTTGTCCATTCTCGATACGTTTATATTTCTGCGTAAAGTCAAGAAATTAAATCCCGATATAATACATCTGCATAATCTGCATAACTGCTATATCAATCTTCCGATGCTGTTTGGATTTTTGAGAAAGAGCAGTATTCCTGTTGTATGGACGCTTCACGATTGCTGGGCGTTTACGGGTAAATGTCCGTACTTTGAAATGGCAGGTTGTGATCGCTGGGAAAACGGATGTCATGATTGTATGCAGCTTTTTCGATACCCTGCAGCAAAGACAGATAAAACTGCGAAAATGTGGCAGCTGAAAAGAAAATGGTTTACTTCCATTGATAATGCTACGATAGTAACTCCGTCAGAGTGGTTGGGCAATCTGGTGAAGAAATCTTTTCTCGGATGTCATGATGTGAAAGTAATCCCGAACGGAACAGACCTTAATGTGTTTGTACCGACAGAAAGTGACTTTAGAAAAAAACACGGAATCGACGGTAAATTTATGCTCCTAGGCGTAGCGTTCGATTGGGACGAGCGCAAAGGTATTGATGTGTTTGAAAAACTTGCAGATATTTTAGATGAACGTTTCGCAATCGTTCTTGTAGGTGTTGATGAAAAATCGGCTTCAAAGCTGCCTGAAAACATCATAACTGTGTCCAGGACACAAAACAGAAAAGAACTTGCGGAGATTTATACTGCTGCAGACATTTTTGTGAATCCTACGAGAGAAGAGACTCTTGGGATGGTTAACATCGAGGCTCTTGCCTGCGGAACGCCTGTGCTGACCTATCGTACAGGTGGAAGTCCTGAGCCATTGGACGATACTTGCGGATGTGTTGTGGAGAAGGACGATGTAAATGCGCTTATTCGTGAGATAGTCCGGATTTGCGAAGAAAAACCTTTTGACATTGATAGCTGCCGTAAGGCGTCAGAAAAGTATGATAAGCAGGAAAGGTTTGCGCAGTACTGCAGGTTGTATGAGGAAAAATATGGAAAATGATCGAAACAGGGCGTTGAGCCTGTCGCAAATCAAGAGTGTTGAGCTGGAGATTCTGCGCTATTTTAAAGATTTTTGCGAGAGAGAAAATATTAAATATTTTTTGTCAAACGGAACTTTGCTGGGGGCTGTTAAATACGGTGGTTTTATCCCGTGGGATGATGACATTGATGTTTTTGTTCCGCGTGAGGACTATAATAGACTTATAAGCATATTTGAGGATACGGAGAGATACTGCCTGTTCAGCTTTGAGCGCAACAAGAAATATCGTTTTCCGTTTGCTAAGCTTTGTGATATGACAACAGAAAAGGTCGAAGAAAACATTGAAAATGGTGTGAAACTCGGCTTGGATATAGATATTTTTCCGCTGGATATGTGGGAAGATAATTACGATAGTGCATGTAAACAGGTGCACAGAATTAATAATAAGATCAAACTGCTTGCCTTTTTAAAATGCGGTAAGGCGCTGTCTGTAAACCCGTTGAAGCGTTTTATAAAGAATATTGTTCTTTATTTAATGCGCGGTGCTGCGGTGCCGTTGATACGAAATTGGCACGCTGTTAGAATTGAAGCTAACGTCCCTAAATGGCTGGGCTGTGTTGTCTGGTGTATTTATGGGTTAAGGGAGATAATCCCGGCAGACGTTTTTTCAAGTACTGTGTCTGTTTTGTTTGAGGGGGATGAATATCCGGCACCCTCCGGATATGATGTGTATCTCCGCAGTTTGTACGGAGACTATACAAAAGATCCGCCTAAAGAAAGACAGACGACACATCATAGATTTTCTGCGTATTGGCTGTGAGAAAGGAGGTAAGTCAAATGAGCGGAAATAAATCAGCAGGTAAGATGAAAAAAGTATCATGGATACAAATAGTTCTTGTCTTGATAGTTTTGGCAGTTGCAGCTGTTGTTCTTGTTATGAGAATATCAGGTGCACGTGATGGCAGCGAAGGCGTAGTGTCGGGACAGAACGGGCAGCACGAAAGCAACGGCGATACTGAGAAGGATGTTCAGCCCGGCGGAGAGCAGTCAGGAGGGACAGATAATACAGAAGCCGTGCAAACAGACGGTGACGATGACGGAAACCAGAGTAGTGCAGGAAATGTACAAACGGGAGAAGTTGGAAACACAGGATCGTCTGAACCGGTAACAGACCTGCAGATTGACACACCGTATTGTGTACTGCATTATCCTGCAAAATGGAACGGCAGCGTAAAAACTGTTACTGAACAGCAGGAGAATCGCTTTAGTGTTACATTTATAGGTATGATAGGTGAACACGAAACAGAGCTGTTTGCCATTGTTTTCGGTGAGTCAACGGAAATGCCTGTAGGTACTCTTGTTCAGAATGACGGTACTGAAATCACAGTGCGACTTAACGTGGATATGTTTGTTCCTGATGACAGTTGGTCCGAAGACGAAATCAATCTGGCTTATGATATGATAGGGGACAGCGCGTATGTCCTTGAAGGTGTCACAGAGTTGGAAAACTTCAGATAATTAACATAATTTTGTTGTTAAATAACCGTATATGGTGTTTAATATAGTAAAAAACTGTCTTGTCCGATTCTAGGATGCCGCAGTAAAAAATTAGGAGGAAAGTAAAATGAAGCATTCACAAACAAAGCGTATGCTGACGGTGCTTCTGGTGTTTATGATGGTCGTTGGACTTGTACCGATGACTGCCATGGCAACAGGAACCGATGGTTTTGTGTCTGAGACTCATGATGTGTTCTCAAGCACAGAGTCCACCATCGCTCCCGGTGTGACTCAGTCCATTAACTATGCATATGCAAATGACGGAAAGCAGATGGTATATTATGTACTTACTGCTGATGTTACACGAGATGATGTTCTTGTACAGACATCATACAAGGATCAGTATGTAAATCAGCAGTTCGGCATGGAAAAGCTGACTGCCCAGATCGCATACGCAGATGCACTTTATACTGATGAAACAAGTGACAGATTTATCAGCGAATACTACAAGGTAGTTGGTGGTGTCAACGCGTCCTTCTACAACATGACCACAGGTCAGCCTTCTGGTATTACTTATCTTGACGGTGTTCAGATTGGTGAGTCTGCTTCTTACAACCAGTTCTTTGCAATTCTTGCTGATGGTACTGCAATTATCGATTATACAAGCAACCTTTCTGCATATGAAGGTAAGATCGATCAGGCTGTTGCAGGTTCTCAGATGATCGTTTGGAACGGCGCAGATATTACTGCGGATATCAACGGTTCTTATAACGTAGACCGTCACTCACGTACCTGTGTTGGTGTTACAGCAGACGGTAAGGTCGTTATGATGTCTCTTGACGGTCGTCAGGAACCTTTCTCATGCGGTGGTACGATGCACGAGCTTGCTCAGATCATGCTTGAGCAGGGCTGTGTTGCTGCGATTAATCTGGACGGTGGCGGATCCACGACATTCGCTGCACGTCAGGAAGGTGAAAATGACGTTACAATTGTAAACCGCCCCTCCGACGGTTCTGAGCGTTCTATTTCTTCCGGTCTTATCATTGCATCTCTGACAGTACCTTCTGATACATTTGACAGAGCAACTCTTACAGCTGAACACGAATATGTAACTCCTGGTTCTACAGTTGCTGTTTCTGCAAAGGGTGTAAGCCCTGCAGGTACTGCTGCTGAGATCCCCACAGATATTTCCTGGCAGATGAAAGATGCATCTATGGGTACTGTTTCTGACGGTGTATTTACATCCAATGGTACAGCTGGCGATGCAGTAGTTCAGATGGTATATAACGGTAATGTTGTAGGCGAGACAACTGTACATGTTGTAGTTCCTGAGGCACTTGCGTTTAACAGCGCTTCCATTACTGTTCCTTACGGAAAGAGCGTTGAGATTGGCGTAACAGCCACATACGGTCTTAATGAGGTTGTGCTCAAGGATGGCGACGTAACATTTGATCTTGCAGACGATACAATCGGTACTATCAATGGATTTACATTTACAGCAGGTGCTGAAGGTTCTGCTGCTGAAGTTTCTGCAATTACGGCTACTCTTCAGTATGACGAAAGTGTAACAGCTTCTGCTGAAGTGAAGCTCGGCAAAGGTTCTGAGGTTGTTTTTGATTTCGAAGACGGAACTGCACAGGGCATTACTTTTACAGAACCCGCAGGTGAGAAATACAACTACGTATGGCCTGAAAGTGATCAGCGTGTTGTTACAGCAGATACCGGTAAGGTACATAGCGGTAACTACGCTCTTGCTGCTCACGTAAATTATTCTAATTCTCTTGAGTCCGGATATCAGAAGACATCGCTTGTGGGCGGTGGAGATATGGTTTTTGAAAACGCAACACGCGTTGGTATGTGGATCTTTATTCCTGATGAAGCAGTTGGCCTTTGGGCTCGCTGGACCATCCACGGTGCAAAAACCCAGAATGCTGATGGTACATACACATGGGCAAGCATTACAGGTCAGAATATGGACACAACAGCAGGTGGTACAGGTGTTGTTTCTCAGTTCAAAGAAAGCGGATGGCACTATCTCTCTATCGATACCTCTGAATATGCAGCTGTCAAATTGCCTTCAGCCGCTATGATGCAGTTCTACGTATCTGATCGCGACGGTTCTGCATACAACTACGATGCATCTGATTATAGCAACATCATCGGTAATTTTACATTCTATATTGATGACATTACAGTTGACTATTCCGAAGCTGTTGACGATCGCGAAGCTCCCGTGTTCAGTAGCGTTGTATATGCTGATGAGTTTACAAACGATGCTCCTGAGCTTAATGGTCAGACAACATCTTCCTCTGTCTTGTCCTTTACTGCTACTGTTGCAGACTATGCAAAGAGCAACTCTACAGGTCTTAATGCAACAACAGCAAAGGCTTATATCGACGGAGTGGAAGTGCCTTTCACATACAGCAATGGTAAAATCGCTGTTGTTGATGCAGAACTTGCAGATGGAAAGCACACAGTAAAATTCTCTGTTTGTGACAATATGGGCAACTATGGCTACGTTATCCGTGGAATCAATGTAAATGCAGGTTCCGAGCTGCCTACAGTTAAGCTTGTTGCTCATGATGAAACATTAGACCGTATTCTTCACGGTTCTGTTTACTACATGGATCTTGTCGCTTCCAATGTTGAAAAGGTTGAAAAGGTTTCTGTAACAATAGACCTTGACAGTCTAAGCACATGGGAGCTGGAGCATATGGAAGTTTCTGATGGCTTTGAGGCTGAATACAGCATCTACGCTGAAGAGAATATTGCAACTATTACTGTAACCCGCACAGGTATTGCTGACGCTGAAGGAGAAGCAGTTCTTGTTTCCATTCCCGTGCGTGTATGGCAGCTTAAGGCAGGTTATACATATCCCAACGGAACAAAGCAGGGCGCTGCTGCATATACATCAAAGCAGTTCCGTGACATGAAGGAGTTTTGGCGCATTTCTCTTATTGCTGTTGTAGACAGCGGTGTTCTTACATGTGCTGATGGCTCTGTAGTTACATTTACTGGAGAACGAGTATTTGTTGACACAGAAATGTGGGCAGAAGATGCTGATATGATCGCAACAGATGCCGGTCTTGCATACTATAATAGTTGGAATGGCGGTCACGTACATACAGCTGAAGCTGTTGCTGACAAGGCTGCTTCTTGCGGTGAAGATGGCTATACAGGACGTACATACTGTGAAGTTTGCAGCTCTGTTGTTGAGTGGGGCACAACTGTTCCTGCAACAGGTCACACATATGTGCTTACAGATGGTGTTCTGAAGTGCGCATGCGGAGAATTGTTAAACGGAGAGCAGGATGGAAAGCTCTATGTTGAAGGTGTAGTTGCTGCAGGCTGGATAGGTGATAGCTACTATGTTGAAGGTGTAAAGCTTACAGGCATTCAGAAGGTTGACGGCTACTATTATGACTTTGGCGAAACCGGTGTCTGTGCCGGTCAGACAAAGTACACAGGTCTCTTTGAGGATAACGGCAATACTTACTACGTTCTGTTTGGTGAGATGGTAACAGGCTGGAGAATGCTTACAGATGGTTGGTATTATTTTGATGAGACAACCGGCGCAGGACTCTCAGGCGAACATGTTATCAACGTAAGCGGTGTTAACGTTACATATACATTTGAGTCCAACGGTAAGCTTACATCTGATGTTTGGTATACAAATGCAAGCAACCAGAAGTACCGCTATTACGGTCCCGGTTACTATAGCCGTGTTTGGAAGGAAATAGACGGTGAGACATACTTCCTTAACTGGGTCGGCGTTGCTGCTCGCGGCGTTTACGGTGTTCAGGACAGCCCCCACATGCCCGAGATTTTCTATCTCTTCGATCTTGATACATGCGCTCTTGTGGGCGTTTGTGACGGATTTATGACTTACGGTGGTAACACATATTACTTCCATACTTACGGCTCGAATGCTCCCGCTTACGGCTTTAAGTGCATTGATGGATATTATTACTACTTCTCTACATCCACAGGTGCAATGAGAACAGGTGATTATACTGTTATGAGCTATGCTTCCAACGGTCTACTCACAGAAAATCGCACATTCCACTTCGATGAGACACACGGCTATGCAGTAGACGCAGACGGAAATCCTCTGACAACGCTTGAAACACAGGAACCCGAGTCAGATTATCCTAAGTTCGTTGAGATCGGCGGAAAGACATACTACTACCGCAACGCAAACGGCATTGCATTCGGCTTCTGGCAGATCGATGGATACTACTACTACTTCTCCACCTCTACAGGTGAGATGAGAACAGGCGATTATACTGTTGCCCACTACGCATCAAACGGCATGCTGACAGAGGCGCGCACTTTCCATTTTGATGAGACACACGGCTATGCAGTAGATGCTAACGGCAATCCTCTGACAACACTTGAGACACAGGAGCCTGAGGCAGAGTATCCCAAGTTTGTTGAGAAGAACGGTAATACGTACTACTACCGCAATGCAAACGGAATCGCATTCGGCTTCTGGCAGATTGATGGATATTACTACTACTTCTCTACATCTACAGGTGCAATGAGAACAGGTGATTATACTGTTGTATCCTACACATCCAACGGTCTACTTACAGAGAATCGTACATTCCACTTTGACGAGACACACGGATATGCGGTAGACGCTGACGGTAATCCTCTGACAACACTTGAGACACAGGAGCCTGAGGCAGAGTATCCCAAGTTCGTTGAGAAGAACGGCAATACATACTACTATCGTAGTGAAAACGGTATTGCATTCGGATTCTGGCAGATCGATGGATATTATTACTACTTCTCTACATCTACAGGTGCAATGAGAACAGGTGATTATACCGTTCTAAGCTATGCTTCCAACGGCTTGCTCGATACACACACAACATTCCACTTTGATGAGACATACGGCTACGCTGTAGATGCAAACGGCGATCCTATTACTTCTCTCAACTAATAATTACTACAGGATATGTTCGGCAGGGTTACGCCCTGCCGAACTATCCGCGTTTAAGTACAGAGGTCTTATGACAAATCGTGCAGTTTTTAAAAATGCATCTTGGATAGTAGGGTGCAAAATAATACAGTCTCTTCTCGGCTTGATAGTCGGTATGCAGACGGCGCGTTATCTCGGACCAGATAACTACGGCCTTGTGAGCTATGCCGCTGCGGTTGCGGCATTCTTTGTGCCTGTTATGCAGTTAGGACTGCGTTCAACTCTGGTTCAGGAATTTATTCAAAACCCGGAAGAAGAGGGCGAAATACTCGGCTCGGCTCTTGTGATGAATATTGTTTCATCACTTATATGCATAGTGGGCATAGTTTCTTTTGTATCCATAGCAAATCGCGGCGAAAGTGACACAATAATTGTGTGTGCACTTTATTCCGTTAATCTTGTTTTTCAGGCGCTTGAAATGATTCAGTACTGGTTTCAAGCGAAGCTTCTTTCAAAGTATTATGCAATAATTTCAGTAATAGCCTATACAGCAGTATCGGTTTATAAAATTATTCTGCTCATTACCCGTAAGAGCATCTATTGGTTTGCAATTTCACAGGTTCTTGACTATGCGATAATCGCTGTCAGCCTGATAATTATATATATTCATAATAAAGATAATCAAAAGCTCAGTTTTTCGTGGAAACGCGGAAAAACTATGTTAAGTGTAAGTAAGTATTACATTATTTCAAGCCTGATGGTGACAATATTCTCTCACACGGACAGTATTATGCTGAAATTGATGGTCGATAAGGCTGCTACCGGATACTATACTGCAGCAGTCAGCTGTGCTACACTTACCAGCTTTGTGTTTGGTGCTGTTATAGATTCAATGCGACCTGCTATTCTTGCGAGCAAGCTGGTATCACAGCAAGAATTCGAGAGCAAGATGAAGCAACTTGTTTCTGTGGTCGTTTGGATGGCTCTGGCACAGAGCGTGATCATTACTGTTTTTGCAAAACTGCTGGTCGTGTTTTTGTACGGAGATGCTTATACTCCCGCAGCGGATGCACTTCGTATAGTTACATGGTATTCTGCTTTTTCTTATTTGGGGTCAGTTAGAAATATATGGATCCTTGCAGAAGATAAACACCGATTCCTATGGATAGTAAATCTGGTGGGTGCACTCGGCAATGTTATTCTGAATACGCTGCTTATACCTGTTATGGGAGTTGGTGGAGCTGCTTTGGCTTCAGTTATTACGCAGCTTGCCACAAATGTGGGAATGGGATTTATCATTCCCACATTCAGACCGTATAATAAACTCATGATAAAAGGAACGAATCCGCGTTATGCGCTAAATCTTTTGTCAGGTTTTCGCAGAAACTGATTAATATAGAGAGGTATGATTATGGCATCTATTTTTTGTGATAAAACTCTTATGATCACAGGTGGCACAGGTTCCTTTGGAAATGCTGTGCTGAGAAGGTTTTTGAATACAGACATACGTGAGATACGCATATTCTCAAGAGATGAAAAAAAGCAGGACGATATGCGTCATGCTTTTCAGTCTTCCATGCCTGAAGTTGCGCACAAGATCAAGTTCATTATCGGAGATGTTCGCGATCCGGGATCTATCAAAAATGCAATGCACGGTGTAGATTATATTTTCCATGCCGCAGCTTTGAAGCAGGTTCCTTCCTGTGAGTTTTTTCCGATGGAAGCAGTAAAAACAGATGTTATGGGAACTGATAATGTACTTACTGCAGCGATAGATGCGGGGGTTAAATCAGTTGTCTGCCTTTCCACAGATAAAGCAGCATACCCTGTTAATGCCATGGGTATTTCAAAGGCGATGATGGAGAAGGTAATAGTTGCTAAATCACGTACTGTTGATCCTAAGAGGACAAAAATCTGCTGTACAAGATATGGTAATGTTATGTGCTCAAGAGGAAGCGTTATCCCTCTGTGGATTGATCAGATCAAAGCAGGAGATCCAATTACAATTACAGAACCTACAATGACAAGATTCATCATGAGTCTTGATGAGGCGGTAGACCTTGTCCTTTTTGCTTTTGAAAATGGCATAAGAGGCGATATCTTGGTTCAAAAGGCACCTGCGTGCACCATTGAAGTCCTTGCAAAAGCGGTGACAGAGATTTTTGCACCTGGGCACGAAATCAAGGTTATAGGAATTCGCCATGGCGAAAAAATGTATGAGACGCTGCTGACTAATGAAGAATGTGCCCATGCAATAGATCTGGGAGACTTTTATCGCGTACCTTCAGACATGCGTGATTTAAACTATGACCAGTATTATAAAGAAGGTGACACGACCAGAAACACTCTCACAGATTTTAATTCTACAAATACTCAGATGCTTGATGTTGCGCAGGTTAAGGAAAAGCTGCTGTCTTTGGAGTATATCCGTGATGAATTGGCAGCATGGGAGAATGGTCGCTGATGGAGAGTATAAAGGGGATTTCCTCTGAAAACACATTATGTTTCAGAGGCCTGCTTGCGTGTTGTGTGTTGATGTCTCATGTTCTGGCTTTGCCTGCTGTTTATGCATTTATTCCGTCGTCTGTAATTGATGCATTGGGCTATTTTTCTGTTGCATGCTTTTTCTTTCTTTCAGGATACGGATTAACGGCTCAGTATGGCAAGCATGGAGCGCAGTATATAAAAGGCCTGCCACGAAACAGAATATTTCCTTTTTATATTTTAATTTGTTGTCTTACTGCCGTATATTCTATGTTGACGCTGTTGACAGACAATGAGCAAATCACATTAAAACTAATAATACAAAGTTTGTGTTTCGGTAATGATACAATCATCAGCAAAGGATGGTATCTGCAGGTATCGCTAATTTGCTATTTAGCATATTACTTTGTTTTCAGGATAATATCACATGGTAGAGGCAGGTTAATCTGTGGTTGTGTTTTGCTGATAATCTATATAACATTTTGTTGTGTGAGAGATTTTTCCGTAAGCTATTATCAAACTGTACCAAATTTTTTGTTGGGATGTGTATGGAACCAAACTGTCGGCGATAGAATCAAAAAAAGCACCGAGAACTGTGATCATTGTTGGAACTCTTTTACTTTTAACAGTTTGGGTGTCGAGTATATATGTGTCTTTTGCAAATATTCTACTTCGCGCGTTGGCGACAGTAATTTTTGTCGTACTTGTTGTATATGTGTTGGAAAAGTTCAGTTTTAATAAGTTTTTTGTATTAAAGTTTTTGGGGAAGATATCTTATGAGATATACGTTGTCCATGGATTCTTTCTTATCCTATATAAAACAGGAATTGTAATTAAAGGTACGGTATTATACATAGCAGCTGTTATAATCAGTACTGTAATCTGTGCGGTTGTTGTTCATCCGGCAGTAAAGTATGTGTATTCTAGCTGTCGAAAGCGAATAGTGAGGGGATAAAGTAATATGAACATACTTATTACAGGTGCAGCGGGATTTGCAGGAAAAAATCTTACTGCCTCACTTAAAAATATCAGAGACGGAAAGGACAGGACAAGACCCGGTCTTGCTGTTGATGAGATATACGAATACGATATAGACACTGAACCTGAGCTTTTGGAGGAATACTGCAGAAAAGCTGATTTTGTGTTCCATCTGGCAGGTGTTAACCGTCCGGAAGATCCTGCAGATTTTATGGCAGGCAACTTCGGTTTTACATCCGTATTACTTGATACGCTGAAAAAGTGTGGTAACACATGTCCTGTAATGCTGTCGTCGTCCATTCAGGCGACTCTTATCGGTCGCTATGACGGAGAGTACGGCAGAAGCAAAAAGGCGGGAGAGGATCTGTTTTTTGCCTACGGAGAGGAGACTGGGGCAAAGGTTTTTGTCTATCGTTTTCCCAATCTCTTCGGAAAGTGGTGCAGACCCAACTACAACTCTGCCGTTGCCACATTCTGCCACAACACGGCACACGACCTTCCCATAACTGTCAATGACAGAAGTACGCAGCTTGAACTTCTTTATATAGATGACCTCGTGACTGAGATGCTGGATGCTCTTGAGGGTAAGGCTCACACATGTACCTTTGATGGTGTTGAAACTGTATTTTGCGAAGACGGCAGGTATTTTGCGGCGCCTGTTACATACAAGGTGACTTTGGGAGAGATAGCAGATATGCTGGAGACCTTTAAGGCACAGCCGCAGACGCTGATGATGCCTGAGATTCCTGAGGGTTCTTTTGCGAAAAAACTCTACAGTACATATCTTTCATATCTGCCAAAAGAGAAGATATCCTTTCCTCTGAAGATGAACGTGGATGCAAGAGGCAGCTTTACAGAGCTTATGAGAACAGCGAACTGCGGTCAGTTCAGCGTCAATATTTCCAAGCCGGGTATTACAAAGGGTCAGCATTGGCACCACACAAAGTGGGAGTTCTTTATTGTTGTCTCGGGACACGGTCTTATTCAGCTGCGAAAGATAGGCAGCGATGAGGTGTTGGATTTTGAGGTCAGCGGAGATAAGATAGAGGCTGTTCATATGCTTCCCGGATATACACACAACATCATAAATCTTTCGGATTCGGAAAATCTTGTGACAGTAATGTGGGCTAATGAGTGCTTTGACGCACAGAAACCCGACACTTTTTTTGAGGTGGTACAGTAATGGAAATTAAAAAGGACTATTCTGATATCGAATTCAAAAACAACGGAAAGCTTAAGCTTCTTATCATAGTCGGAACGCGCCCAGAGATAATTCGTATGTCTGCAGTTATAGGAAAGTGCCGTAAGTATTTTGATACGATTCTTGCCCATACCGGTCAAAACTATGATTACAATCTCAATGGTATCTTCTTCCGCGATTTGAAGCTGAATGCACCTGAAGTGTATATGGATGCTGTAGGTGACGATTTGGGCGAGACTATCGGCAATATCATCAACTGCTCATATAAGCTTATGGCGCAGATAAAGCCCGATGCTCTGCTGATTTTGGGTGATACGAATTCATGTCTCTCTGCAATTGCGGCAAAGAGACTTCATATACCTATTTTTCACATGGAAGCAGGCAATAGATGCAAGGATGAGTGCCTGCCTGAGGAGACAAACCGTCGAATTGTTGATATCATCTCCGATGTTAACCTTGCCTACTCAGAGCATGCACGCAAATATCTGCATGAGTGCGGGCTTCCCAAAGAGCGCGTATACGTCACAGGCTCACCTATGGCGGAAGTGCTGCATCAAAATTTGACTGAGATTGAAAGCAGCGATATTCACGAAAGACTTGGTCTCAAAAAGGGCAAATATATCCTGTTGTCCGCCCATCGTGAAGAGAATATCGATACGGATAAGAATTTCTACAGCCTTTTCGGTGCAATAAATAAAATGGCTGAGAAATATGATATGCCCATCCTCTACTCCTGCCATCCCCGTTCAAGAAAACGTCTTGAAAAGTCCGATATCATTTTGGACGGAAGAGTTATCCAAAACGAACCTCTTGGATTCCACGACTATAACTGCCTGCAGATGCACGCTTTTGCTGTGGTGTCCGATTCGGGAACACTTCCTGAAGAAAGCAGCTTTTTTACCTCTGTGGGTCATCCGTTCCCTGCGATATGTATACGTACATCTACAGAGCGTCCCGAGGCTTTGGACAAGGCTTGCTTTGTTCTTGCCGGTATTGACGAGAAAGGACTGTTACAGGCCGTGGATACTGCGGTTGCTATGAATATGGATGGAGACACAGGTATACCTGTGCCCGACTATGTGGAGGAGAATGTATCTTCCAAGGTAGTAAAGATTATTCAATCTTACACAGGCGTTGTAGATAAGATGGTCTGGAGAAAATACTGAGTATAAAAGCGTATTGGTTTTCAATGCGCTTTTTTCACGCGCATAAATTACCCGCAATATGCAAATCCTACCTTCTGAGGTGATTTACATGAGCACCAACAGAGTGGGAAAACAGAGTATAAGTTTAAATAACGCGCCTGTGATAGTATCCTCCGCATGCGTTGCGGGGAAGAAGGAGGGGGAGGGACCTCTCAAACACACCTTCGACCGCGTGGAAAACGACGCCTTTTTCGGCAAGAAGACATGGGAACAGGCGGAGAGCACCATGGTCACGGAGACTATTGAGCGGGCGATCAAAAAGGCAGGGATGCAGACAACGGACATCGACTGTCTCTACGGCGGCGACCTGCTGAACCAATGCATCGGCGCATCCTTCGGCGTTAGAAAACTGAACATACCCTTTTACGGGGTATACGGCGCCTGCTCCACCATGGCGGAAAGCCTTTCCCTTGGCGCCATGATGATAGACGGCGGCTATGCACAAAGCTGTGCCGTGTTCACGTCCAGCCATTTTTCAACGGCAGAGCGCCAGTACCGCTTTCCCCTTGAATACGGCAGCGTACGTCCGCCTGCCGCACAATGGACGGTCACAGGCTGCGGATGTCTCATTTTGTCGAATAATGCCGAAAAGCGAAACAAAGTGTGCGTCACGGGGCTTACCACGGGCAAAATCGTTGACCTTGGCATAACCGACGCAAACAACATGGGTGCTGCCATGGCGCCTGCGGCTTATGAGACGCTGCGTACCCACTTTGTCGATTTTTGTCGAAAACCGTCGGACTACGACCTCATCATAACGGGTGATCTTGGCTATGTGGGGCATAAGATAGTTAAGGATCTGTTTAAAAAATCAGGTGTGAATCTGAATAACTTTACCGACTGCGGACTTCTAGTATATGACAGGCAGAAGCAGGGGGTAAACTCAGGCGGCTCAGGCTGCGGCTGCAGCGCAGTAACGCTGGCAGGGCATATTTTAAGCGAGATGAGAAAGGGCACATACAAGCGGGTGCTGTTCGCAGCGACGGGCGCGCTGCTATCGCCCACGTCCTCGGCTCAAGGGGAGAGCATCCCGGGAATCTGCCATGCGGCAGTATTGGAGGTCATGTGATGGATTATCTGAAAGCGTTTTTGGTGGGCGGTTTGCTGTGCGTCATCGGTCAGGTGCTTATTGACAAGACAAAGCTGACCCCGGCCCGCATACTGACGGCTTACGTCGTGGCAGGTGTTTTGCTCTCTGCCGTGGGGCTTTACGGCTATCTGGCAGATTGGGCAGGAGCGGGGGCATCCATACCTCTCACCGGCTTTGGGCACACGTTGGCGCAGGGCGCAAAGGAAGCAGTTGACGAGATGGGACTTATGGGTGCGTTTATCGGCGGACTCAAAGCTGCATCTGGCGGTATTACCGCGGCCGTTGTGTTCGGGCTTGCCTTTGCCCTGATCAGCCGCCCGGGAAGCAAGTGATAGTGAATGATGAATGTAGGGGACTGGGATTAAGTGAAGAGTGAAGAGGTAATCGTAGGGGAGGGTCTCCGTGCCCTCCCGTTATACCACGGCAAAATATTTTTACCTTGTCAAAGTCTTACGACGGCATACTTTCTTGCTTGTTGGGGAAAGTATGCAAAGAATGACCCCAAGGGACACCCTTGGAACCCTGCGGCTCAGACATGATGCGATCGGGTGTTCCAATCGTATAACTCGCCGCATTCCTAATGTTTTTTGTGCGGTGGTGACAGCAAGGTTGTTGTTTGAAATTGTATGATGCTGCGGATATATCGTAGGGACCGGCGTCCTCGACGTCCTGTTGAGCCCTCTCCGTCACGGCTTTTCCGTGCCACCTCTCCCAGAGGGAGAGGCAGGGCGAGAGTTTGCGGCGTGGTTCTTGGCTCTCCCTTTGGGAGAGCTGTCACCGCAAGGTGACTGAGAGGGTAAATTTGCAAGGTGAAGCGCGGTAATTATGCACAACAACACACAAAAAAAGACAGAGCCGAAGCTCTGTCTCAAAAATCATAATTCAAAATCTTCCTTGTCAAAATCCTTCGGCTTGAAGGTGACGGGCGGTTCGGGAACGCGCTTTAGGGGGTCGTACGTAAAACGGCGGCACTTGTCATGCGTTTTCATGACGCCGCGGTGCTTGCAGCCAACAAGATCCTCACCCTCAAAAGGGACGGCTGTGCGGCAATATTCACATCTGGGCTCGATATTCTTTGAAAACAGCATTTTTTAAAACCACCTTTCCGCCTTTGATTATACATTCCCGCAAAAGTCTTTTCAACTCAAAAATTGTCGGTTGCACGAAAACGTGCAACTTTTCTTATTTTCTCCCCATATATGAAGAGAGTTGTTTATATGAACGTAAATTCTAAAGCCGATTCCGAGCTGCATGTATTTCTGCCGTATCCCAAGTTCCTGCTGAGTTCAAAGCTTTCCTATGCCGCAAGGGAAGCCTACACGCTGCTGCTTGCACGTGCGTGCCTTTCTCAGCAGAACGGATGGGTGGAGACAGGGCGGAACGTATTTGTGATTTACCCCATAGAAGAGCTTGCAAAGGATATGGGGAAGAGTCGAACACGTGTGTTTGAGGCATTGAATGAACTCGAACAATCAGATCTGATTATCAGAAAAAGAGTGATTTTCAACGGTGCAAACAGAATGCTTATTAAAATTCCGCAGTTCGGAAATGCGGATGTCGATAGTACGGAAAAGTGAACATCGAAAGTACGCTTTTGCGGATATCGAAAGTATGGAAAGGCGTACCCTAATAAATATACCAAAAGAAAATAAACAAAAGAAATATACCAAAAGAACATTACAACCAACTGCATACTGAATTTTACATAGGGGAACACATGGAGACTTTGGAAGAGCTGTTTCGGGAGATCAAACGTCTCGAAAAAATCATGGAAGCGAAGAAAAGAATTTTGATAATGATAACGGAAAATGTCCTGTTGTGAGCAAGGCTAAGTCTTATGTACAAAACTGGTAGACGATGAAAGAGAAAAACTGCGGTCTTATATTTCTCGGTGATGTGGGCACGGGAAAGACATTTGCCGCAGCGTGTATCGCCAATGTTCTGGCAGATAAAGGCGTATCCGTCTGCATGACGTCATTCAGCAGCGCCTTGAAAGCAATCTTTGCCGCAGAGGACAAGGAGAAGGTGTTTGATGAGCTTTGCGGCTATGACCTGCTCATACTTGACGACTTCGGCGCAGAGCGTGACACGTCCTATGCCGTAGAGCAGCTGTACAGCCTTATCGACAAGCGATATATCAGCGGAAAACCGCTGATAATCACTACCAACTTAAGCTACAGAGAGCTGAAATCTGCGGAAAACATCAGCTATAAGCGCATATATGACCGCATCCTTGAAATGTGTGTTGCCCTTGTGTTTAAAGGCGAGAATATGCGAAGGGCGGTTTCAAAAGAGAAATTAGCGCTGACACTTTCGCTGCTTGACTCTTCTGATGATGTGCAGCATGAGAGCGGCGAGGGCGCAGGCGACAGAGAAGAAGAGCCCAAGATAGTCAAAGATGAAGGCTTTTGCGGTGGCATGACCGCTGAAAGCAAATACCGCTTCAATCCCTCCACAGCGCAATGGTATAAGGACCAAAACAGCGGACAGGATGCCGTGGAACAGCTTTGACAGTACATAGCCCCATGCAGGCAGGTTTTCGCGCGTTATGAAGGCCAGCGCCTGTGCGTGGACAGAAATGCCGCCCCAGCCTAATATAAAGGCGCAGGCGGGAAGTGAAAAGGACAGGTTTGCGGCAAAGGGGGAGAGGGCTTCTATACCCGAGCCAAGCTCCAAAAATCCCGTAAAAACCGCCCTTGTGTGCACAGGGTCAAGTCCAAAGCGCAAGGCGGCAGCGCACAGGATATCGGTGAAGCCAAAGCTTTGCAGCAGACCTGCGAAAACGGAAAACAGCACAACGTAGGCGGTGATGTTAATGCAGGAAAGGGCGCTGTCAGGCACCGCTTCGGTAAAGGTTTTGGCAAAGCTCTGCGTGGGGGTGAGCGCCGTGTGGGCGGTATATTCCGTTTTGCCCAAAGCCATCCTGCAGACGATGCCTATAACCAAGGCTGCGGCGATGTGAACAGCGTACAGGATAAGTCCAAGCCGAGAGGAGGCGAAAAGACCTGCTCCCGCGGCGCCGATTATAAATGCAGGGCCTGTGTTGCCGCAGAAAAGCAGCAGACGGGACGCGTCTTTTTTGGAGATCTCGCCGTGTGCGTGCATGTCGCACACCGTCTTTACTCCCACGGGGTAACCTCCTGTAAAACCCAATATGAGCGGAAGTGCACCGCTTCCCGAAACGCCGAAAAGAAGTTGGAATGGTTTGTTCATTAAGCGGGACAGTATTCGGGCGATGCCGGTGCCGCGCAGAAGGGAAGACAGAACGAAAAAGGGGAAAAGTGACGGGATGAGCTTATATGCGCACAGCTTAAGGCTTTGGACAACGCAAAGTGCCGCCTGCTCGGGGGATTTTATGAGAAATACGGCAAAAATGGCGCAGAGTATCACAGGCGGCAGCTTTTGAAGCTTTGTTTTCATGGAAATTCACCTCAGATAAGTATATGTTCGGTAAGGGGCAAAATGAATAGTGAAGAGTGAATAGGTGTCCGTAGAGGACGGGCTTCCCGTCCCGATGTGTAAATTTGCACGATGTGTATGGTATTTCGCAGGGGACGGCGCCTCGACGTCCCGAAAGCGGAACGGATAAATCCGTTCCCTACAACGCGTGAATGTGAAAATTACGCACGGCGTTGCGGCGTGTCCGTAGGGGCGGAAATATCCGCCGGAAAGCGGACACCCGGGGACGGGTGTCCCTACAAAGGTGCAATGAGTTGCTGCGGGCATCGTGTAGAGACCGGCGTCCCCGACGGTCCGTTGTGTGTTTTTGCACGATATTGATGGTGCGTCGATAACAGCCTTCCCCTTGAGGGGAAGGGGGACCGCTTGCGGTGGATGAGGTGTTTGTAAAGGCTTAAGATACTACCCAATAACGCTTCCTGCGGAAGCTACACCTCATCAGTCAGCCTCCGGCTGCCAGCTTCCCCTCAAGGGGAAGCATTTGGCAATGTTTTGCGTCGTGTCCGTAGGGGCAGAGAATTAAGTGAACAGTGAATAGGTGTCTGTAGACACGCGACGTCCCCGACATCCCACCGTCATTACAGTGCGTCAAAACGCATAAACTTACCAAAGAGGTGAGATAAATGAAACGACCCGATCTAATACAGCCCTACAGCATGACGCTTACCCCTGCAGGGCTTCACATAGAAGGACACCAAGGCATAGAGGAATACTCCGCCGAGAGCATCGCCGTCAGAACCAAAACAAAGCTTCTTTGCATAACAGGCCGCAGGCTGACCCTCGGCGCCATGACAAAAAGCGAGGTCGTCATAACTGGCGTTGTACAGAATATTCAGATTTCCGACAGGGGGAGACACAGATGAAGACGATAAATTATCTCCGCGGAGTTTCGGAAATCGAAATCTGCGGAGCTGCGGAAGACGTTATAAACCGCGTATCAGGGGAAGACATTCTCCTGTGGGGAGCCAAGGAAAATGAAGGCGCTGTGACCTTTTACATACACACAAAAAACGTGCGGAAGCTGCTTGCTCTCTACCCCGAGGCAAAGGTCACAGGGCGGGGAGTGCCCGAAAAGCTGAAAAAACTGCGCCGCCGCGCTGTCTTTCTGATCTTCACGCTGATTTTCGCCTGCCTTTGGGTTTTCTCGGGACTTTTGGTGTGGGAGTTTCAGGTTACGGGCAACACTGATGTTGACGAATATGAGATAATCCGCGTTTTAAACGAAAACGGTGTAAATTACGGCTCCGTCGGCTTCCTTATAGACTCGGAAAAGCTGTCGAACGCCGTCCTGTGCGAGATCACGGAGCTGTCATGGTTTGCCATAAATGTGAAAGGCTCCCGCGCCCTTATCTCCGTCCGCGAGCGAGTGCCCAAGCCCAAAATTGTTGACCCCAACGAGCTGACGGGCGTTTACGCTGAGAAGTCGGGACTTGTGACAAGTGTGGAGGTCTATGACGGCACGCGGCTCGTCTCCGTGGGCGAGGAGGTTTCAGCAGGGGATATGCTTGTGTCGGGCATAACCTCAAGCTGTACGGGAGTGCGGTCAGAGCATGCTCTGGCACGGATATACGCCCAGACAGCCTACGAATTTACTGCTGAGATGCCCAAAAACTGCAGCTTCAAGAGATACACGGGCGAAGAAAAGGTGCGGTACGGGCTTAATATCTGCGGTAATGTTTTTGACTTCGGTTCCGGTGGTGGCGAAAATATGGAGCGGTATGAGGAACAGCGAGATATTTGGGTCTTCGGTGCGCAGCTGCCTGTGAAGCTTGTACGCACAAGCTTTTACGGGTACGAGCTGTATGAGGGGCAGCTTACCACCGATGAGTGCGCGGAAATTCTGAAGGATGAGCTGTCGGCGAAATTGCGGCAGGAGAATACGGGTGATGTGCTGTGGTCGGATTTTGAGGTCTGTGACAACGGCGACACCGTGTCGGTGACGCTGAGGGCACATTGTTATGAGCGGATAGGGTGAGGGGGTGAATGATGAATAATGATTGTAGGGGACGGGTTTCCCGTCCCGTTGTATAAAATTTGTACGGTATTGCTGATGTTTCGTAGGGGCGGATTCCATATCCGCCCGTTATACCACGGCAAAATAATTTACCTTGTCATTGCTCCGCAGGCATACTTTCTTACTTGTCTAAGAAAGTATGCAAAGAATGACACGGGGGCTGTGCCCCTCGACCCCTGCGGCTCAGACAGGTTGCGATCGGGTGTTCCGATCGCAAAACTCGCCGCATGCCTAACATTTGTTGTGCGGAGGTGACAGCGAGGTTGTTGTTTGAAAATTGTACGATATTGATGGTGCGTCGTAGGGGAGGGTCTCCGCGCCCTCCCGAAAGCGGAACGGATAAATCCGTTCCCTACAACGCGTGAATGTGAAAATTACGCACGG
>JAFTYM010000040.1 GCA_017461585.1 Oscillospiraceae bacterium
AGTTTTGCCAATATAAATTCGTGATAGAATCAATTTACAAAAATCCGCCAATACTGGTATGTATTGGCGGATTTTTTAAGTTGCATTATAGCCGAATAGATAAAGGCAAAACCTTATGTTTTCTTATCGGGTACACCCTAAGGTGCATTGTTATTTACATTAGAAATAAATTCCTCTGCAAGACCGCTCTCCTGTGCAGCTACGGCGATCATCTCTTTATAGTAGCAGGGAATGCCGAGCTTTTCTGCGGCAAGCTGACCGATGCGTTTGCCCTGAGAGCCGTGCTCACGGGCAATAGTGATTATGGGACCGGGAACGGAATCGCGCAGTACGACCTCGTTAGTTACGGGGTGAACTGTTTCTGCATCTTTGCAAAGCTGCTTCCACAGGCGGACCATCACAACTGCGGTAACGGCAAGGGCGATGATATCGGATATGGGAGCTGCCCAGAAGATGCCGGTAACACCCAAAAATACCGGTACAATAAGGGATATAATAATGAGCAGAACGTCTCGTATGACAGAGAGGGGGGCTGCTGTTTTTGCATGTCCGATGGACTGCAGGAAAATGGAGCAGACCTTCTGCAGACATGTAAACAGAATGAGGGAGAGGTAAATTCTCAGACACTGTACCGCAAACTGTGTGTAAAGCTCTCCATCTGCGCCGAAAAGGCTGATGAAGAAGTGTGGGAACACCTCAAACAGAATAGTGCAGATGATGCAGACGATGGCTGTCCACTTGATGACAAGCTTTAAAAGGTCCTTGACTCTGTCATAGAGCTTTGCGCCGTAGTTGTAGCCGACAATGGGCTGTGCACCGGCAGCGATGCCGATAGCAATGTTAAGTACTATCTGGAACAGCTTCATGATAACAACGAAGGCTGCAAGGGGAATGTCTGCGCCGAAATCGGATTTTGCGCCATATTCCACCAGCAGTATGTTGTTGATAACGGTGATGACGACGATAGAAAGCTGAGTAAGAAAACTGGAAGAGCCAAGAGCCATAATGCTCTTGAGAAGAGAAAAGTCGGGCTTGAAGCTGGCAGCACAGATCTTGAAGGTCTTGCTCTTTCTTAAGTAAAGAGCGCAGATCACGAAGCTGACAAACTGACCGAGAATGGTTGCATAAGCGGCACCCTTGATGCCCATGTCAAGGACATAGATGGCAACGGGATCGCCGATAATGTTTATTACAGCGCCTACGATCATGGAGACCATAGCATATTTGGGACTGCCGTCTGCGCGGATTATCGCTGCGAGACAGTTCTGTACCAGAGCAAGAGGCATCATGGCGTAAATAATGACGCCGTAGTCGTGCGCCATCTGCAGGTTTGCGTCTGTTGCACCAATAAGGCGGAGAAGGTTATCGCCCCAGATGTAGCTGACGGCAATGATAACAACACCTGACAGGAAAGAGCACAGAATTGCGTTACCTACCGAGCGGTGGATGTCCTTGGTGTCGTTTTTACCGAGAGAAACACTTAAGTGAGCTGCTGCGCCGTCTCCGAAAAACAGAGATGCACCCCAACCGATTACGGTGATGGGGAAAATTACACCTGTTGCTGCATTTCCGAGATAGCCGATGCCGTTGCCCACGAAGATCTGGTCGACAATATTGTACAGGCAGGAAATGATGAGAGAGAAAATGCAGGGGATGGCAAAGTTGCGGAGCAGTTTGCCTACCGGTTCTTTGGCCAAATAGTTGTTTTGTTCCATGAAAAAACCTCCATAGAAGCAAAAACGCACATGCCTAAAAGCATGTGCTATGATAAAAACAACACACACCTTTCCGCCAGTCCCGTAATCAGTCTTACGTGCATGGCACTGCATGTGTCGTTGTTGCCTTATTTAATTTGCCGTGCTGAACACAGCTTGCCTATATTACCACAGAGAAAATCTGAATGCAAGTGGTAAAAATTACAAAGTACACAAAATTGTGAGAGCGTTTTTGTGTTAATTGCACAAATGAAAATATCCCCCGCACCGAAGAGGTACGGGGGCTGAAGTTTATTCAACTGTTACGGATTTCGCAAGGTTTTTAGGTTTGTCGATATCGCAGCCGTTTTCCTTAGCGACATAATAAGACAGAAGCTGCATGGGGATTATCTCGGCGATGGCGTTGAACATAGGCTCGGTTCTGGGAACGTAAAGAACCTCATCTGCCTCGGCGCTCATTGCGCGGTTACCCTCTAAGGCGATGCCCAGAACTTCTGCTCCGCGAGCTTTTACCTCTTTAATGTTGCTTAAAGTCTTTTCAAAGAGATTTTCATAGCAGGCGGCGGCAATGAGAAGAGTCTTGTCGTCAACAAGAGCGATAGGACCGTGCTTTAATTCACCTGCTGCGTATGCCTCAGAGTGAATGTAGGAGATCTCCTTCATCTTAAGAGAGCCTTCAAGGCAGATTGCGTAGTCCACATTTCTGCCGATGAAAAACAGGGAGCGTGTCTTGTAATACTTCTTTGCAAGCTCGGGAATATCAGAGCTTAAGTCGATAGCTCTCTGAACAACACCGGGGAGCAGAAGAAGCTCACACACAAGGCGGTCGTATTCGGCGTTGTCCAGTTTTCCCAGCTTGTCAGCTGCATACAGAGCGAACATGAACATAACAGCCATCTGAGTTGTGTATGCCTTTGTGGTGGCAACGGCGATCTCGGGACCTGCCCATGTGTAAAGGACGTTGTCTGCAAGCTTTGCAATTGTGCTGCCGACTACGTTTACGATAGCGAGAGTTCTGGCTCCGCGTGCTTTGCACTCTTTAAGTGCGGCGATGGTATCCGCTGTCTCGCCGGACTGGGAGAGAACGATGAGCAGGGTGCGCTCGTCGATTATGGGATCGCAGTAGCGCAGCTCGCTGGCAAGCTCTGTTGTGACAGGGATGCGGCACAGCTGTTCGATCATGTATTTTGCGGCGCATGCCACATAGTAAGAAGAGCCGCAGGCGGTAATAAGTATCTTGTTTATGTTTTTAAACTGTTCCTCGGTCATATCGAAATCGTCTAAAACGATACGTCCGTCTTTTACTCGGGGCTCGATAGTGGCCTTAATTGCGCGGGGCTGCTCCATGATCTCCTTCAGCATAAAGTGCTCATAGCCGCCCTTTTCCGCAGCTTCGATATCCCAGGAAATACGTGTTACCTGAGGCTCAATTGCATTGCCCATGCAGTCGTAAACTGTTACGTTGTCTGCAGTCAGCTCTGCAAATTCGCCGTCTTCAAGGTAGATGACGTTTCTTGTATGGCTGATGATAGCTGTAACGTCAGAAGCAAAGTGATTTTCACCTACGCCGACGCCGATAATGAGAGGGCTTGCCTCGCGAACTGCGAAAAGTCTGTCAGGGAAGTCTGCACAGGCAACGCCGAGAGCATAAGAACCCTCAAGACGGGCGGCAGTTTTCATAACAGCTGCTTTAAGGTTACCCTTATAGTACAGCTCCAGAAGGTTTACGATTACCTCTGTATCTGTTTCGCTTTTAAATACGAAGCCCTTGGCAGTAAGCTCTTCGCGAAGAGCCATATAGTTTTCGATGATACCGTTGTGGACAACGGCAAACTTACCGTCGTTACTTAAATGGGGGTGAGCATTGGTGTCGTTGGGAGCACCGTGGGTCGCCCAGCGGGTGTGACCGATGCCGATAAAACCGGGCATAGTTGTACCGTCCTGTGTTTTTTCACAGAGGTTTGCAATCTTTCCCTGAGATTTTGTCAGGGCGATCTTGCCTTCGTTCATAACGGCAATTCCTGCGGAGTCGTATCCGCGGTATTCAAGGAGCTTTAAGCCCTCCAGCAGAATGGGAGCGGCGTTCTGGTCACCGGCAAAACCGACAATACCACACATAAATTGTTCCTCCTGTTGTTTATATGATTACGGCACGGGAGCGTGCCTGCGTTTGTTCTCACAAAATTCCATGCTACATTATATACTAATATTCCAAAACAATAAAGAATAAAATATAAAATTTTATTGTTGACAGAGATTATTCATGTTAATATAATTTTTGGAAGTATTACGTGGATGCACATCCGAAACCTTATTTTCAAGTCCTTTTACAGGAAGAAGGAGCAAAATTATGGGCAAGTATACAAAAGAAGATATAATCCGCATAGTGAAGGAAGAGGAGATAGAGTTTATCCGCCTTCAGTTTACGGATATTTTCGGTCAGCTTAAAAACGTTGCTATTCCCGGCTCCCAGATAGAAAAAGCGCTGAACAATCAGGTGGCTATCGACGGAAGCTCTATTGAAGGCTTTACACGTATCCATGAGTCTGACCAGTATCTCTATCCCGATCTGGACACCTTCACCATGCTCCGCTGGAAGCCCAACGAGGGCAAGGTCGCGCGTATCATCTGCGATGTATACAATCCTGACGGAACGCCTTTTATCGGCGACCCTCGAGGTGCGCTGCACAGAGCGCTGAAGAGAGCAGCTGATATGGGTTATTCCTTCAACGTCGGTCCTGAGTGTGAATTTTTCATGTTTGAGACAGATGAAAAGGGCAGACCCACAACAAATACAAACGATGAAGCGGGCTATTTCGATCTGGGCATTATCGACCACGGCGGAAAGATCAGACGTGAGATCAGTCTTGCCCTGCAGGATATGGGCTTTGAGATCGAGGCATCCCACCACGAGGGCGCGCCCGGTCAGCACGAGATCGACTTTAAGTATGCAGATGCACTTACAGCTGCAGACAATATCCTTACATTTAAGTTCGTTGTAAAGTCCATTGCTCAGAAAAACGGACTTCACGCTACGTTTATGCCAAAGCCTGTTTTCGGTATTGCGGGCTCCGGTATGCACACCAATATGTCCCTGTTTAAGGACGGAAAGAACGTTTTCTTTGACGAAAACGGTGAGAGAAAGCTCTCTCGTGAGGCTTACAGCTTTATTGCGGGCATCCTTGACCATGTCAAGGCCATTACTGCCGTGGCAAACCCCCTGATAAACTCCTATAAGCGTCTAGTTCCCGGATATGAAGCTCCCTGCTATCTTGCCTGGTCTGCTTCAAACCGCTCAGCTCTGGTGAGAATTCCCAGCGCAAGAGGCAAGAGCACGCGAGTTGAGCTGAGAAGTCCAGACCCGTCCTGTAACCCCTATCTGACACTTGCAATGTGTCTCAACGCAGGTCTTGACGGAATAGAGCGCGGTCTCACTCCGCCCGACGAGATCACAGAGAACATTTACGACATGGACGCCAAGTCCCGCCGCAAGCACGGAATTGAAGATCTTCCCGGCTCTCTGGAAGAGGCGCTTGAGTATCTGAAGGCAGATAAGCTCATGATGGATACTTTGGGTGAGCACATTTCCTCTCAGTATATTGCAGGTAAGGAAGCGGAATGCCATGAATACAGAACCCGCGTAAGCAACTGGGAAATTGCAAAGTATATGATCGCATATTAAGCCATAAAAGCGACCTGACATGCCGTCAGGTCGCTTTTTGTATGAAATAATTGACGCTATGAGACAATGATTTCTCCCGCAATATCGAATGGTGTTTTGCCGTCGGTGGTTACTTTGCGTGTGTTCAGGGATTCGTACAGCGGCAGACGGGCGACGCTGCGCTCTGTGACATCGGAAGTGCGGAGATTTGCGGAAATATCAGCTTCAAGGCGCTCTTTCAGCGTGTTTTCACAGCAGGTAAGAGAGATACATTTTACGTTGATTTCTGCGGTGTCAAGATTTTGCAGGATTTCGTCTATGATCTCCTGCTGATGCATGACCCAGCAGAAGATGATGTTTTCATAAGCAGAGCAGCGGATGAAATTATTCAGAAGATGACAGATGTTGTCCATAACCATGGCTTTCGTCTCGTCTGTTACAGTAAAGGGAGCTGCGTCCCAGCACCAGTCACCGTCCAAAAATACGCTGTTTGGCAAAAGTTTATGCATTTCTCGGCACACGGTGGTTTTTCCCACACCCATTGTGCCGCCGATGAGGTACAGAGTTTTCATTTCACGTTGCCGCGGTTCTATTTCAAGTCCAACGACACCGTAATTTTGCTGCTTTTCCATGGGGTAATATTCCTCCATGTCACGATGCGATGCGGAAGGTATCTCTTCGGGAGTGTAGCCGCATTTTTCGAGAGGGAGATTTTTGTAAAGCTCCTCGAAAGAAGAAAAAAGGTGCAGCGCCTTTACTTCGGCGGAAATGGTTTCGGAAGTTTCTGCGTTGATGAAAATAATCGTATCGCCTGTATTTACGGCTTTTCGCTTTTCGTCATAAAGCCGCAGCTCGATTGTCTTTCTGCCCTGTGCGATGAGGGCAAAGGGACGGGGCTTTAAGGTCATGTGATGGGTCATGTCAAACACTCCTTTGCCATGATTATATACAGAACAAATCGGATTTTCAACGCGTTTAATTCTTCACTATTCACGATTACTTATTACTTTCCAAAGGCCCGAAGGTGTTTTTAGTGAATAGTGAAGTGGTTTTTATTTCAAGTCACTCACAATCGCAAAAGCAGCAGGCATCCCAAACTTAAATGATGCAATCGTGATGCAATTATGATATATTTTTCTACACAGAGGAGGAGGGTATTATGATACGAATTCTGGCTGTAGACGATGAGAAACCCATTGTTGAGCTTTTAAAGTTAACACTGAGCCGGTCGGGATATCAATGTGTTGCGGCTTACGACGGTATCCAAGCTGCTGATTTGATTGAAAAAGAAACCTTTGATCTGATTCTGTTAGATATTATGCTCCCCGGCATAGACGGATTTGAGCTAATGGATTACATACGTTCCACCGGAACACCGGTAATTTTCCTCACGGCTAAAAATGCGGTAACAGACCGTGTAAAAGGGCTGCGCATGGGTGCGGAAGATTATATAGTCAAGCCGTTTGACGTACTGGAATTACTTGCCCGTGTTGACGGTGTTTTAAGACGTCACGGTAAGCTGCAAACTCATATAAAAATCGGTGATCTTGAAATTAACACTCTGTCTATGCAAGTGCGACGTAATGGTGAAGAAATTGCATTGACTAAAAAAGAATACGAGTTACTGCTTCTCTTTGCACAAAACATCGGAATTGTGCTTTCAAAATTGACGATCTATGAGCGTGTTTGGGGCGGCGAGTACCCCGATAACACCAGAACCGTCGAACTTCATATCCAACGCATGAAGAAAAAAGTCGGGTGGGAAGATAAAATCAAGCCTGTATACGGTATGGGATACCGTTTGGAGGGTTAAACCATGAGTTACCGTCTAAAACTTACTATCACAATTTCGTTGCTGATAGCAATTTCTTTTGGCATTGGCGGAACTTTAATGACAACCACATCTTTCAACAGAACACTTGAGCAGGAGACACAATCGGCACTGTCTGCATTTGAGAACATCCAGAACACTTTATATCTGTTAAACTCGCTTGGCGATCAAACAGACTTTCAAAGCCTTGCTGATGCATTAAAGCAAATGGAGACGCAAAAGCTGGGTCAATGGCAGGCATTGTCGTTAAAAGCAGGCGATGATCAGCTGTTCTTAAGCGGCAGTGGGGAAATGCTCTCTCAGCATATTCCGTCCCCTGCCGAAAACCAATGTACATTACTGCCTGTTTCAGACAATTACGGACACGGACTGCTTGTGAAAAGTATAATTTTTGCCGGCACAACGGAGTTGGAAGTTCTTGCCCGCTTTGATCTGTCTCATGTTTATTCCCTGCGTGACACGCAGCAGCGTCAATACTTGATCATTTATTCCGCAGTTATTGTTTTCGGTATTGTCTCCTCCGTGGTTTTGTCCTTTGTATTAACGCGTCATTTACATCGTCTGACAGTAACCGTTCGCAAAATAACCGGCGGAGATTTGTCAAGACGATCACAGATCGGCTCCCACGATGAATTCGGTCAGCTATCCAGAGACTTTGATGCGATGGCAGACAATCTGCAGGAAAATATCAGCAAGCTGGAATCGGATATGCAGCGTCAGGAAAGCTTTATGGGTGCATTTGCCCATGAGCTGAAAACACCGATGACATCCATAATCGGATTTGCAGACCTGCTGCGCCAAGGCAATATGGATGAAAACACGAGGATTATGGCAGCCGATTACATATACTCTGAGGGAAAGCGTTTGGAAAGGCTTTCATTTAAACTTTTGGATCTTCTTCTTTTAAAGAAGGATACCGTTTCAATGAAGCGCGTATGGCTGAACACATATCTGGCAGAAGTTGAGCGCGCACTGGCGCCTAACATGAAGGCAAAGAATATACGTCTTGTCTGCAAAGCGGATTCCAAGCGCGTTGCCTTCGAAGCGGATTTGGTTAAATCATTATTATATAATCTGGTTGATAACGCATCTAAAGCAATGGATACAGGCGGCATAATCGCCATAGTAGGAACTGCAATCCCGGGTGGCTGTCAGTTTCAGGTTGTGGATAATGGCAGAGGTATGGAGCAGGAAGAACTGACCAAAATCACAGAAGCATTCTACCGTGTAGACAAAGCGCGATCTCGAAGTCAGGGCGGTGCAGGTCTCGGACTGGCGCTGTGCAGACAGATTGCGGAACTGCATAACGGTAGCATTCAGTTTGCCAGTGTTCCCGAAAAAGGCACCCGAGTAACTGTAACTTTATACGGAAAGGTCGGTCATACAGATGAGTAAGTTGAAAGTATTCCTCACTGTCATACCGGCGCTTGCTTTAATATGTATCGGTGCATTCTTCCCGAAAATTATTGCGAAGTTCCTTGATATTCAGAACACAGGTAATGCATCATATAATCCGATTGAATCTGTTCGTCTTGAAATCAAAACGGATATTCCATCCCTAGGCAAATTGGCAATGCTCAGCAGCATGGACAGTAATATCACGATCAGTGAAAGTAAGGCAAACATGACAACGGAAGAAGTCATGGAAGCCGTATATTCCGGGCTTCAGCCATACATTGATTCTCAGCTTTTAACTTACGCTGAATATGAGGTATATATGCAGCCGAGCTTAGTCCAGAGCTCAAATAACCAGAATCTGCAGGGGATTGTATGGTGGGTAACAATTTCCGGAGAGCCTTCAGACTATTGTTTCCTTGATCTTGCTATAGATGATGAGACCGGACAGATTCTCAGAATCAACTATTCCGTTGAGGATCCGACAGACAATATCGGCGGACTTGAAGCTTTGTATATCTTATCCGACATCTACTTTTCGGGTCTGAGTATGAATTACTATGAGAACTACGCCGTACCTGATTTAGAGGATACATATGTCGGTGATAACACAGTAGCTATCCGATACAGGTTTGGCGATGTGGTTTACGGAGAGGTAAATGTTGATATGTATGTACACGAGCACGGGTTCTACATGGAATTCCCAAATGTATAAATCGGAGAGTCATATGAAGAAACTTAAAATGCCTCTGGCAATTGTTCTTACAGTTGTCTTGCTTTTGCTGTGTGCGGTGCTGCCGAAATTTGTATCATCGATCATAGATATCAAATCAGGTCAGTCTCCATCCTATACTGACATGGTCACCATTCAGCTGGATTTAAGAGGTAACAGCTTTACAACAACAGACAAGCTTGCGCTGATGTGCACTGCGGAAGCCACCAATATAAGTCAGGATCAGATGACCATGAGTGAAGATGATGTACACGCCGCGGTAACGACGTTTCTCAAACAGCTTGAAAGTGCAGGGATTTTCTCGGGATTTGAACCTACTGTTCTTTCGATACAGCCAAAGCTCATGTTTGATCTGACTGATTCGTCTCAGCACATTGCCGTGTGGACTGTTTCGTTCACCTGCGATGAGAAGCCGTATCAGTCGCTGCTTTTGGATATAGATGATGAGACAGGACAAATTCTATGTGTTTCATATAATATATATCGATCCTATGAAATGGAAACAGTATGGGAACATAACGCAATGGTAATAGATGCCCTTACAGATATTTACTTTTCACAATTAGGATTGGTTGAAGCCATGAATACTGCTGCGATTAATTCTGAGCAAATATATGACTATAACGAAGTGGACGGCGGCGTTACAGAGGCTGTCTATATGTTCGAAAGCCCGCTGTTCGGCGAATTTTACATTCAGTTTACAGTAGACGGCGCAGGCGGATTCTCGACCGTTTTTTTGCAATGATGCATTTTTGATGCTGTATGCTTGCGTATAATGATGCACCCTTTCGATATTATGTCACCATGACAGATATCGAAAGGGTGTTTTTATGTGTCATTCCAATTATCTTGAAATATCACGCACGGCATTGAGACATAATGCCGCTGCGGTATGTAAAGCCGTTCGTGTACCCATTATTGGAATCGTTAAATGTAACGGTTACGGTGTTACCATCTGTGAAGCTGCAGCCGCGTGGCGGTCGGCAGGTGTTACTATGTTCGGCGTCTCACGTCCTGAAGAGGCACTTGAACTGCGAAAGAACGGATTTTATGAAGATATTTTGCTTTTAAGCCCTGTTGCCGATGCGCAAACGCTGACGGAAATGCTTGACAACGATGTGATCCTGACAGTCTCAGGCTTTGAAAACGCAAAATTTTACTGCAACAATGCTTACAAAAAACCGATTCGCGTACATGTTGCTGTTGACACAGGTATGGGCAGGTTCGGAATACGGTGGAGCGATACAGCTCAGGCTAAAGCCGTATACTCATTATCTGAATTATATTGTGAAGGGATTTTTTCTCATTTCTCCAGCTCTTTTGAACCAAAATACCGGAAGACAAAAATTCAGTTCTCGCGGTTTTTAAGTATGACAGAAGCCTTGAGTGCAGACGGAATTTCTGTCGGCATGCGGCATATCGCAAACAGCTGTGCAGCTTTACGGTTTCCGGAAACACATTTGGATGCTGTGCGCATCGGATCTGCGCTAGTCGGAAAACTGCCTGTAACAGTACCTGTTAAACTTGAAAGTGTGAGCATATTCAAAGCACAGATAGTCGATTTGAAGGATTTTCAGCCCGGAGACACCACAGGCTACGGCAGCTATTTCAAAATAACCAGACCAATAAAAGCTGCAGTTGTCGCTCTCGGACGTGAAGACGGTTTTGGTTCAATTGCAAAACCGGACAGAATTCGATTTAAGGATTTCGCAGCATATCTGTTTCGCCTGTTCAAAGAGTGGCGGAATCCGTGCTGTGTGGTATGTGACGGTCAAAAAATGACAGTATTGGGCAGAATAGGAAATCAATACACTCTGTTTGATGCCACGGAAGCAGAAATCAAGCTTGGTGACCTTGTAGAGTGGAACGGCAACCTCATGCTTAGTTCCTGTGAAAGGAGATTCATATAATGTGGAAAGATTTTGATAAGACAAACATACCTGCCGTATCTGAAATGGCTGCATTTGTCAGGTCGCACTATAACAGTCAGTTTTCGCAAATGCCTTATTAGGCGGATGTAAAGACATTCTGGGATTGGCGCGGTATCTCAATATACAGAAATGACACAATGATTGCCGCTATGGGACTGTTGATACGTCAACTGCCGCTGGGGTTTACGATCTTTTACGCTCCGCGTGGACCGGTGTGTGATAGAAATGATCCATCTGTTTGGCAAGAATTGATGTCGGCCCTCAAAACGCTTGCCAAAAGATACCATGCAATACTGCTGTATGCGGATCCTGATGAACTTGACTCAAATGAAGACTTTCGCGAAATTATGTACAAACTCGGATTCGAAGAGACAACAGATAACGGTTTTGGTAATATTCAGCCGCAGTTTGTGTTCCGTTTGGATATAGCATCAAAAGATGAGGATGCGCTTTTCAAAGCGTTCAGTGCCAAGACCAGATATAATATCGGTCTGGCACAGAGAAAAGGTGTTACTGTAAAAGAGTACTCAGGCTCAGACAATATACCCGAGTATGTATTTGACAGTTTCTATTCATTGATGAAGACCACAGGACAGCGAGACCGCTTTTATATCCGCGGTTTACCGTATTTTAAAGGGCTGCTGAACGCATTACAGAATGATTCGAGGCTCTTTATCGCCTATCTGAACGGACAGCCGATTGCCGGATCAATCGAAATATTCTGTGGTAATAAAGCATGGTATTTATATGGCGCATCATCGAATGAGCATCGTAATGCAATGCCCAACTACTTGCTCCAGTGGATAATGATTAAACGAGCTATAGCCCGAGGGTGTAAAATATATGACTTCAGGGGTGTTCCCGGAAATACGTCTGAGGATGACCCGTTATACGGACTATATCGGTTTAAAAAAGGTTTTTCGGGAGTATACACTAAATTTACCGGGCTTTTCTCTTACTCATTCCGCCCCGTATACAGCAGAATATTTGAGTTGGCATTGCGTATCCGCAGGGTACTGAATGCAGAGACAAGAAAATAACAGTATGCCCCATATGAAAAAGCCTGTAATCAGTACGATTACAGGCTTTTGATTTTTATGGTAACTTTTTAATTATTTCATCATAATAAAAGACACTTTCGCTCTTCACTTATGAGGCGTGGATATTTCTGTTACCGCAAATTGATGTTAAGAGAAAACAAAGCATTGCGAACGCTATCGGAGAAAGCGTAAAGTGCTAATAAAATGCTGAAAATACTATGATTACACGGATATTTAGAGTATAATAAAAGCGATAAATAGATGTGTAAAAGGGTGTACCCGATAAGAAAACATAAGGTTTTGCCTTTATCTATTCGGCTATAATGCAACTTAAAAAGATAGATTTTGTTCGTAAACGAGGCAGAAAAGCGATGTAATACTTGGTGTCTTACGAGCTTTGATAACGATGTTTACGGGCAAAGGAT
>JAFTYM010000041.1 GCA_017461585.1 Oscillospiraceae bacterium
AGTTTTGCCAATATAAATTCGTGATAGAATCAATTTACAAAAATCCGCCAATACTGGTATGTATTGGCGGATTTTTTAAGTTGCATTATAGCCGAATAGATAAAGGCAAAACCTTATGTTTTCTTATCGGGTACACCCTAACGAGTATCGGAGTTTTTTGTGCAAAAATTTTACGGTAATTTTCGTAGGGAACGGATTTATCCGTTCCCTACGAACGGCATGGATAAATCCATGCCCTACTTGTGGCGTCGGAGTTTTTACTCTTTTGTCTGCAAAAGCTCAAGCACGTTTTTACGTGATGCCGCAATAGATGCGATGATTGATGCAAGGAGTATCACTCCTGCGTACGCACCGAACACCCAAAGCATTTGCACAAGTGCCCCGCGGACAAACAGCACAGCACCCGCTATTACTATGCCTATAACGCATAGTATCATCTGTTCAAGTACAAGTATTGTTCTTGTCTTTGCCTTTGACGTACCGAGAACTCGCATAATGGCGATATCCTTTGAGGTCTGCACGATGATAAGGCCGCAGAGGAACGCACCGATGACAAGAGTTACCACAACCGCAATCGGATAAAGCATCTCAACAAGGCGAAGTGTATTTCGCAGGTTTTCAAGCTTCGATGTGTCCATTACGAACATTACGCCCTCAGTTACACTGCCGCCTGCAAGTTCTTCACCAAACTCGCGGTATTCGTCAACAAGATTGTTGTCTGCTACCGTGGCTTCGGCTGTACCAAGCATCGTTTCTTTGCCGTATTCATCAGAGGAAAGCATAGTTCCGGGAGTGAATATAGCATTATCAAAGGTCGATGGAGTATCTGACATCACGGTAAATATTCCCACAACAGTAAATTTAACAGCCGTTTCATTGTAAGTTTGAATCATTTCCTCCGAATATAAAGCAAGAATTTCAGAGTCGCTGCGTGTATCATCCGGTTTTTCCTCACGGTGCCGTGAAACAAATCCATGCTGTATGGTACGCATGTACAGATGCGGTGTAATCAATACTGTATCGCCGCATTTTAATCCGTGTGTCTCGGCATATTGGCTGCTTATTACTACCAAGTTCTCCTGTCGGCTTACGGAATTATACTCAAAGCCGTCCATATATTGAATCTCAACAGGAGTATCACCTGCATAGCGTTCAATGTCGTTAGTAATTATAAGCTGTGCTTCAATGTTATTTACATCTGCCTGACTGTTTGCAACATAATATACATCACTTACATATCCCGACGTTTCAAGTTCATCAATATATCCAAGCTCAAGACCACCTATAAAGTTTGATGTCACTTCTGTGCTTTTCACAAGCTCTGTATATGAATCAATCATGATATCAAGCTGTGCCACAGTATTAATCAGTAAAACTGCCAACAAAACCGTTAGCAGCGATTTTGCGGTAGTTCTTCGTATATGTCTGAAAACGTATTTTAAAACAAATCTTCTGCCGTATTTTTTATGTTTCTGCAGATCTACAGAAGTAACATAGTCTGTATTTTTAATCTCAATTATGGCTGTCTCTTCAATAACATCTTTATCCTTTTTGCGCTTGAAATCGCTGTTTTGCATAAGTACAAGGGGTGATTTTTTGCCCAATGCAAAAAGCATAAGAATTGCTATAACAAAAGTAACTATTATTTCAATAACAGCACAAAGTATAACAATTTCAAACGGAACACTTGTGTCAACGGTAAAGCCAGCCAACATCTGCATTGAATTGCTCTGTGCTATTGTTTTGTTTGTGCTGATCCAAGAAAGAATTGCACCTACGATCACAGAGAAAACAGTAAGTGTCATAAAGGGCAAGCTCATAGCTCTGTTAGACTTCTTGACCGATGTTCCAAGAAGGCGCATTACCGCATAGTCTTTTCTTCTGCCTGTTATGTACAGCATTGCCGAGAACCAAATTGCAATTACTACTGCAGCAGAAAGAACGCCGATTTTTATTACAGCAAGCTCTTTTGTAGCTTCAAATCCGCTTGCAATATCAAGCCAGTTTTGGTCTTCAAAAATCAGAGTAAGTCCCATTTCTTCAATAACGGGTGCCGAGTCTTCCAAAAATACAGAAATATCATTTGCATCCGCAACTTTAAAACTGAACTCTCCCGGTGCAAATCGGTGGTCTTCCAGTTCTGCTTCAGAAACATTAAGTAATGCCTTTGGTACAAAAATTGCATTATATGAGTATACCCAATGAGGCTCATTGGAACGCTCTGCGTCCGAATCTACATTACTGTATATTCCTACTATTTTTAAAGTTTCCTCAGTGTAGTTTTCGGAGACTCTTGCTGGCGCAAGAGGTGTAGCACCAAGACTCGCATATTGCTCAAACAGCTTGTCTCCAAGCTGCATTGTTATTTCGTCTCCCACAACAAGATCGTTTGCTATCGCAAATTCACGGCTTACAACACAAATATTGGGATTATTTAAACTATCATCAGGCTCTATGCCGCGACCTTCGGCGATCATCATACTGCCGTTTGCAAAACGCATGATACTGCTCATATCATCGGTATACACCATATCGAATGTATGATGATTCAGGTCAATCATCTCAGCGACCTGCTTTGCTTCAGCGTATTCTTCTGTTTCTAACCAATTATCCGGTGCACCGTCCAATCCCCAAAATGTGTTTGCCCAAGTCTCGGTTACAATATCTCCCAACTCGTGAGTATATGTTGTCGATTTGTAATCATTGAAATTCGGCTCGTACCTCGTAACAAACGCATATCTGCTGCCTATATTAAGCGTTTTTATAAAGTCTTCTTTGTACGGATATCCCTCTGTAATTGCACTCAACATTCTTCCAAACACATATGTAAATGACGTGTTATCATTATGAGTATTTATCCGCACAATACCGTTTGGTTTTTTGTCCATTTCACCGCTTAATAATTTACAATCAGCAAAAACCAAAACATAACCATTGAGCACAAGGTCTTCGCTAACACTTGTCAGTGTTCCTTCTACCAAGCATTGTGCAGTAAAGTTATACATCTCATCGCCATCATCAAGGCGAACATACTCGTTGGATACTCCCGCAGTCATATATCGTGTATCGACGGAAGTTACACCATACATTTTAGATATTTTATCAATATCGCTGTTTTCTAAAAGTTCGTACTGTGCCGGCATGTAGAAGCTGCTAAGGCTTACAGGCTTTCCAACTCTATCGTCATTAAAAACATAAAATGGCTTATATGTATGTTTGTCACCGTAGAACTCAGCTTCCACGGGTAAAACTTCAACCGCTCCTACACCGTCATACTGCTCCGCCGCCTTATCGATCTCGCGTACGGTTACAGCATGTTCCAGTACCTGCGAAAACAAAGTGAAGGTCACAGCAACAAGGAGAATAAAGGTCAGCACCATTCTCACAGGGCTTCTGTATAAGGTTTTTAATGACAAGCTCGGTTTCATAACAGCACCTCCCTGTTATCATTATCCTATACACTTCTATTTTGCGCAATATATCTGCACATAGAAAAACACACTGTCAAATTATGCAAAATGACAGTGTGTTTTGTTTATTCTGTTTTCATGGCTCGCAACGCATTTAAAACCGCGATCATGGACACACCGACGTCGGCAAACACCGCCGCCCACATCCCCACAACGCCGAAGGCTGTGAGAACAAGCACCAACAGCTTAACACCGATTGAGAAGATAATATTCTGCCGCACGATGTCCATAGTCTTTTTGGAAATCTTGATTGCGCGGGCAATTTTTGAAGGCTCATCTGTCATGATTACTACGTCCGCCGCCTCAACTGCCGCGTCTGAGCCAAGTCCGCCCATGGCGATGCCAACATCGGCACGAGCCAAAACAGGCGCGTCGTTGATTCCGTCGCCTGCGTAGAGCATAACGCCCTTTTCGCTCTTTTCCGAAATCAGCTTTTCCGCAAGCTCAACTTTATCCTGCGGCAAAAGCTCTGAGTAAACCGTGTCGATGCCGACCTTTTCCGCTGTCTTTTCAGCGGACTTGCGGTTATCGCCTGTCAGCATTACCGTGCGCTTTACACCAACGGCTTTAAGCTCCGCCATGGTCTCTTTAGCATCGTCGCGAAGCACATCTTCAACGGCAATACAGCCTGCGTAGGCTCCGTCTACGGCAACATAGACCACCGTTCCCGCGCCGTCATAGGGGGTAAACTGTGCACCGACCGACTCCATAAGTCTTGCGTTGCCCACGGCAACCGCCTCGCCGCTCACCTCAGCAGTAACGCCCTGACCTGCAATTTCCTGCACATTGGAAATGATGCTCTCGTCGGGTGTTTTGCCGTATTTTTCACGGATGCACCGCGCAACAGGGTGGGAAGAAAAGCTCTCAACATGGGCTGCAAGCTTTATGAGTTCATCCTCATCTACGCCTGCAGGCACGATACTTGTCACCGCGAAAACGCCCTTTGTAAGTGTGCCTGTCTTGTCAAAAACAGCTACCTCTGCCTTGGAAAGCTGCTCAATGGCAGAGCTGCCCTTGACCAAAATGCCAAGGCGGGATGCTCCGCCGATACCACCGAAAAAGCTCAAGGGCACAGATATTACCAGCGCGCATGGGCATGATACAACGAGAAAGCTCAGCGCTCTGTATATCCACGTTGCCCAATTTCCCACAAACAGCGGCGGAATTACCGCAACCAGCACAGCCGCAATGCACACGGCAGGTGTGTAAACAGCGGCAAAGCGGGTGATAAAGCTTTCGGTCCTAGCCTTTTTGGCTGCCGCATCCTCTACGAGCTCCAAAATTCGGCTGACGGTGGACTCATCAAATTCCCGTGTTACACGTACCGCAAGAACACCGCTTCCGTTTACGCATCCGCTTATGATCTCGTCGTTTTCACGAACATCACGGGGCATGGACTCACCTGTTATAGATGACGTGTCAAGGGAAGATATACCCTCTATGACAACGCCGTCCAGCGGCACTCTCTCGCCCGGTTTTATAACAATTATATCACCGACATTTACCTCATCTGGATCGACTTTAATCAGTCCATCCTCGGTTTTGAGGTTTGCATAGTCGGGACGGATATCCATAAGCTCGGCTATAGACTCGCGGGATTTGCGCACAGCAGCTTTTTCAAGCATCTCGCCAACAGCGAAAAACAGCATGACCGCCACAGCCTCGGGATATTCGCCGATAATAAACGCACCTACGGATGCGATGGTCATGAGAAAATCCTCATCAAAAACCTGTCCGCGGGCAATGTTGCGTATGGCTTTCCATAAAACTTTCCAGCCTACCACGAGCCATGCAGCAAGAAACAGCGCCAGCTTAATAAACCATATATCCGTTTTCACAAGCAGCGCGATTATAAAAATAACCGCGCTGACGATTATTTCCATAAGCTGTTTTTTCATATTCTTGTGACCTTGATGTCCGGCTCTACCCTTCTGAGTATTTTCATAGCCTGATCCATGATCTCGTCATATCTGCTCTCATCAAACTCCATGATCATCTTAAGTGTCATAAAGCTGATGGATGCGCTTTCAACACCGTCAATCGCGGAAACGCCTCTCTCTGCCTTTGCGGTGCAGTTTGCACAGTCAAGTCCTTCGACCTTGAATTTAAACTTCATATCTATGTACCTCCGAGCTTCAATTGAACAGTTGTTCAATTGTTCTGATGTGATTATAATTGAACAGTTGTTCAATTGTCAATATATATGTGAAATAATCTTATATTTTTACATATTTTCCATGCTCATTGCCAATTTAAGAAGCGTCTCTTCGTTATTGTCTTCAGGCACATCATTAACATGGCGCAAAAGCGCAGTTAAAATTGCACCGATTTGGGGTCCTTTTTCAATGCCTGCAGCAATAATATCCTCACCGCTTATCTGCAGATTGTTCTTGGTTATATAATTTCCGCTTTTTTTGATCTTCTTCATCGTCAGGAATCTATAGCCGCCAAACTTTGCATCACGCAGCATACAAACAGCACCGACAGTACCAAAGCCGTATACTGCCACGGCATATCTGATTTCCTTTTCGCTGTCACACGCCATGCTGTCTGCCAGCTTATAGAGCTTTACCGCCTTCGACTCGGCCTTGATTTTCGGCAAAAACTCAGGATCACCTAAAATATATGCCAAAGCACAGATTTTCAGGCATTTCTCTTTCTTTATTCTGCCTATACGCCCCACCGCGGCAATATCGGGAATTTTGTCTGTTATACCGCTGTACATTCCGTATTCAAACGCTTTTAAAACAGCTTCGGGCTTCGGAGACATCAACATCTTCACTGTCTCCTCCAAAACTCGCTCCGCACTTATACCTGCAACATTTCTCCCCAGTTTCTCCATAGCAGCTTCCGTTTTTTGCTCTATTTCAAAACCAAGCTGCGCAGAAAAGCGCACGGCACGAAGCATACGCAAAGCATCCTCAGAAAAGCGTTTTTCAGCATTGCCCACACATCTGATAAGTCCCTTTTTGATATCATCTCTGCCGCCGAAAACGTCCGTAACATTCCCTCTCATATCCATAGCCATGGCATTCATTGTAAAATCGCGCCTTGCAAGATCCTCTTCCAGATTTTTAACAAATCTGACATTTTCGGGATGGCGCATATCTCCGTATGTTCCATCGGTACGGAATGTGGTGACCTCAGCCTTTGTGCTGCGGCTCATTACCGTGACGGTTCCGTATTTGATGCCTGTGGGTATGGTGCTTCTGAATACAGTCATAATCTCATCTGATGATGCATCCGTCGTAATATCCCAATCATGAATACTTCTGCCCATTATCATATCTCTCACACAGCCGCCAACAAGATATGCCTGAAAGCCTGCTGTTTCAAGCTGTTTCAAAATTATGAGCACAGAATCAGGAACTTTGAAATTTGACATTTTGTGCACATCTTTTTATACTAAAAATAAAGAAAATATCGTATAATTATTATATATTTCTATTGTCAAATTCTTTCAAAAGCATTATAATATATAACCGTTGTGTTGACAATCAAAATTGCCCATTGGAGGCTTTTATGAATATTAATGATTTAGAAAAATACATCGCCAGACATGCAAGAGCTCATCTTGTAGGCATCGGCGGTGTTTCCATGGCACCTTTGGCTGAAGTTTTAAAGAGCATCGGTGTAAACGTATCGGGTTCAGATATGAACGACAGCGATTCTGTACAGCATCTGCGCTCTCTCGGCATTGATATCGCTGTCGGTCACGATGCCGACAACATCAAGGGCGCAGACTTTGTGGTACGTACCGCTGCTGCCCGTGACGACAACCCCGAAATCGCCGCAGCAAGAAATGCAGGCATCCCTGTTTTTGAGCGTGCAGAGGCATGGGGATATATTATGCGCAGCTATAAAAACGCCGTATGTGTTTCCGGAACTCACGGTAAGACAACCACCACTTCCATGGTAACACATATTTTCATGAATGCTGAGTGTGATCCCACCGTTATGATCGGCGGTACACTCCCCCTTTTAAAGGCAGGTCACAGAGTCGGAAACGGCGACACGATCATCATGGAGTCCTGCGAGTATTATAACTCCTTCCACAGCTTCTCCCCCACAGTTGCCGTAATTCTTAACGTAGACGCTGACCATCTGGACTTCTTCAAAGATCTCGAAGATGTCAAAGTATCCTTCCGCAAGTTTGCCCAGCTGGTTCCCGATACAGGCTGCGTTGTTGCAAACGGCGATGATGAGAACACCATGAGCGCGCTCTCCGGAATTGACCGCCGCGTAGTCACCTTCGGCATCTCCGAAAACTGCGATGTGAAGGCTGAAAATATTTCCGCAAACGACCACGGAACAGATTTTGACCTTATCTGGAACGGAGAGAAGGTCACCACAGTAAATCTTGCTGTTCCCGGTATACACAATGTCAAAAATGCGCTGGCGGCAGCCGCATCCGCTCTTGTCTTAGGCGTTGAACCCCATCATATTTCCGAGGCTCTTTCAGAGTTCCATGGTGCAGGCAGACGCTTTGAGTTCAAGGGCGAGTATAACGGCGCCAAGGTCTATGATGACTATGCGCACCATCCCGGCGAACTTCACGCACTTCTTGACGCAACGCTCAGTCTGGGCTATGAACGCGTGATCCTCTGCTTCCAGCCCCACACATACACAAGAACAAAGGCTCTTTTCAATGAGTTTGTTGCAGAGCTCAAGCGTCCTCATGTGACATATCTCTCCGAGATATATGCAGCCCGCGAGAAAAACACCATTGGCATCTCAGCAAGCCACCTGGCTGATGAGATCCCCGGTGCAAAGTTCTTTGAGACTTTTGAGGAGCTTGAAGCTGAGCTTCGCAAAACTGCAAAAGCAGGCGATCTCATCCTCACAGTCGGCGCAGGAAACATCTACCGCGTAGGCGAAAATCTTGTAAAATAAAGAAAATCAATACCCGCAGGAAAATCCCTGCGGGTATTTTTTACATATCCTCGTCCGTAATCTCACCGACAGCAACAATATTCGTCGGTCCTGTGAGGAAAATATCACGGACAGTTTCGCCTGCAACTGTCAATGATACCTCAAGTTTTCCGCCGGGCATATCGACTTTTACATTTTTGCCCGACACCTTGCCCATAAGTGTAAGCGCAGTAACTACTGACGATGCTCCCGTACCGCAGGCAAGAGTAAAATCCTCAACACCACGCTCAAATGTTTTTGCAATCACATGATCATCGCCGATAATACGGCAGAAGTTCACATTCGCCCCCTTGGGAAATACGCTGTTCCATCTCAGTTTCCGTCCAAGTTCTCGCAACTCATCTTCGGGCAATTCCTCAAAATACATCTCCGCTACCGCATGGGGAAGCCCCGGGTCGCCAAGCTCTATATACGAACACTCAATATTCTCTGCAGCTCTGCTCAGATCAATAACGGTAGGGTCGTTCATCCTCACCTGATATTTTCTCTCCGAGATCCGTTTTCCCACAACTGTTCCCGATACAGTTTCAATATGCTGAATCTCGCCTGCAAGACCGTTTTCATATCCGTAACGGGCGATGCATCTGGCTCCGTTGCCGCACATCTCTCCTTCTGTTCCGTCGGAGTTGTAAAACAGCATCCTGTAATCTCCGCCGTTTTCCGCACTTGTAACAGCCATAAGCCCGTCTGCGCCAACAGACAGTCTTCTGGAGCACACTCTCTTGGCAATATCCGGCAAAGCATCGGGTGATATCTTTTCCTTATCTATATCAATAATTATGAAGTCGTTGCCCGCTCCCTGCATCTTTGTAAATCTCATTCTTTTTCCTTCTTTCTCCGCCCTGCGGGAGATTCGTCAAACAGCTTTTTATACGCCCTGGAGAACGTTGAATAGTCGCGGAAGCCGCATTTATAGCACACCTCTGTTGCCGCCTCTCCGTCAGCTATGAGCTGCTTTGCATTGATCAGCCGTTTATTGGTTATGTAGCTGTGCACTGTATATCCTGTCTCCTCACGGAATCTTCGCATCATGTGGAATTTGCTGATATAAAACTCATCGGCAATACTGTCTATACTGAGGTCGGTGTGGATGTTTTCGTTGATATACTGCAAAATCGAAAGGATCTTCTTATCATTGGCAATGCCTTCGACAGATATTTTCGGTCCTCTCATCCATCTCGTCAGAAGTACCGTTATCTGCAGGACAATACCTGATGTCAGAACATCGTTTCCAAAGCTGCCTCCTTCATTATCTTCCAACTCGCGAAACAGATGCTTAAGTCTTCCCAATGTGTCTCCTGCGGTACGAGCCACACTGCCTCCGCTCATGTGAAAAAGACTTTCAAGCTCTGTCTGCTCTGTACTGTGAGTTTTCAAAAATGACGGTGAGACATACAAAACATATCTGCTGTACATATTATCTTCTTCCACCTCAGGTCTGTGAACACAGCCTGCGGGAATTATCACAATATCGTTTCTCTCCAAATCATAGTGTCTGCCCTCTATGCTGTAGCCTGCGCTGCCATCTCTCAAAAACAGCAGCTTATGAAACTCGTGATAATGATAATTCATCTTAGGAAGCCCTTTTGCACTTATGGCAAAAAAGCGGTAATCCTCATTCAAGTATCCTCTTTTTTCATAAACAGGTATCTGCATCTTAAGCTCCTTTTACAATCTCAAAAGCTTTTTTGCCGTATTGTCCATCTGTCCTATCTCATCCAACGCCAAACCGCACTCTGTCAGAAATTTACGGTTATCTCCCAGATCCTCCCACGGAGAGTCTGAGCCGCAAACTGTTTTATCAAACCCGTGGCTGCGTATTATACGGGCACATTGTTCTTTATTCATAAATCGGCTAAGCATTGATGTATCCAATATCAGATTTGTTCCAACCAGATACTTTTCAACATCATCCCACATCATAAAACCGCCAAGATGAGCTGCAACAACATTATTTCCGTCAAAATAGTTTAGTGCTTTGCGCATTTGCTCAGGCGTACAATGTACAGGCGGTTCAATACCGAAATCAACCCCTGTATGAATCACCACGACCAGCCCCAGATCATAGCACTTGTTTATAATATCAATCATCTCACGGCTGTGTATATTTGCCCCCTGGTACTCAGGATGAAGCTTTATACCCAAAAAGCCTTCTTTTGCAAGCCGTTCAAGCCATTTAAGACTATCAGGCGCTCCTGGAAAAACACTTCCGAAAGATATAATATTCCCGTCTGTTACGCGTTTTGCAAAATTATTTATGGTTTCTGTCTGTTTTGCAGACGTTGCGACAGGCAAAGCAACACACAGATCTATCTCAGATTTTTCCATAGATGTATAAAGTCCACTTTTTGTAGCATCCGAAAATACAGGCAGCCCCTTACCGCTTACTGCTTTCAATCCGCGCTGCATGGAGTCAACTGCTTTTTCAGCCAACGCATCGGGAAAAATATGTGTATGAAAGTCAATTTTCATAGCAATAGGTCCTTTTCAGAAAGTTATTTCATATTATATCACCCTTCTGCTAAATTCGCCATAAAAACTTACCTTATCTTGCAATTATTGACCTTTAAGCAAACCTTAAAACTTTTTATTTGTTTTTTGACCTACACCTCTTGCATTACCTAATTTTAAGGTCTACAATGTTAACATAATTTTGCAAAGGAGAGGCAGTTTCTGCCGTCGTCGCTTATGTATACATGTAAATATCCCCATCTTTTCTCACCCATTCAGATTGGTAACGTTCTGTTCAGAAACAGAATTTTCGCATCCCCCACAGGTCTTCAGTATTCCACATCCAAAAACCGTCCCATCACTCCCGGCATAGCTTATTATGAGCGCAAAGCCAAGGGCGGAGCTGCGTCTGTCTGCATCGGCGACGCTATGGTAGACTCTGAGATCGCACTTGCAAACGGAAATCACATCTTGCTGGACGACCCCGGTGCACGTCCTGCGCTTTCAAAGCTGGCTGACGCTATCACACGTCACGGAGCCATCGCATCTATGGAAATGTCTCACGGCGGCAACGCTGCGCGTATTTCTTACGAACAGGGACACACTATTTACGGTCCCTGCAAGTGCCGCGCCGAAGGTTTTAACGGCAAAGCTACAGAGGCTGAGGAAATGACGCGCGAAATCATGGACAGAACTGTTCGCAAGCACGTTGAAGCAGCTTTATTTGCAAAGCATTGCGGCTTCGGCATGATAACTCTTCATGGCGGCCACGGCTGGCTTCTGCATCAGTTCATGTCTCCCGACATCAACCACAGAACTGACGAGTACGGCGGCTCTTTTGAAAACCGCATGCGCTTCCCTCTTGAAGTTATCCGTGCAGTCCGCGAAGCTGTAGGTCCCGGTTTCCCCATTGAGATCCGCATTTCAGGTTCTGAGGTTTACGAGGGCGGTTACGGCATCGAATACGGTGTCGAAATCGCAAAAGCGCTCGATGGTCTTGTTGACATTATACACGTCTCTGCCGGCTCTCATGAGAACGCAGACGTATTCACCGTCACACACCCCTCCATGTTCCTTGAGGACGGAGTTAACGTAAAATATGCAGCAGAGATCAAAAAGCACGTAAAACACTCCAAAGTAGCAACTGTCGGCGCCCTCGCCGATCCTGCACTTTTAGAGGAGATAATCGCAACAGGCAAGGCTGACATTGTAGAGCTTGCCCGCGGTCTTATCTGCGAGCCCGACCTGCCCACAATGGCGAGAACAGGTCACGATGCCGACATCAAAAAGTGCATCCGCTGCTTCACCTGCTTCTCAGGTCTAATGACAAAGGGGCATATCACCTGCGCTCTCAATCCCGAGATCTCCATTGAAGCCGAGGAGAAGTTTGCATATCCCACACCTTACAAGAAGAATGTTCTTGTTGCAGGCGGCGGTATTGCAGGTATGCAGGCTGCTTTAGAGGCTGCAAAGCTGGGCCATAAGGTAACTCTCTGCGAAAAGACAGACCGCCTTGGCGGCGTTCTTCTCTGTGAGGAGCATGTGCCCTTTAAAAAGCACCTTCACGAGTATCTTCTGCTTCAGGCTCGCTTCGTTGAGGAGTCTTCCGTTGAAGTGCTGCTTAACACACCTGTAACTAAAGAACTGGTTGAAAAAATCCAGCCTGATGCCATTATTGCCGCAACAGGCGCAACATCCTTTGTCCCCAATATCCCCGGTATCGACGGCAATGATATATACACAGCTGAGGAAGTTTACAAAGATCACACCCTTACTAAAGAAAACGTTGTTATCCTCGGCGGCGGCCTTTCAGGCTCCGAGCTTGCCATTTACCTTGCAGGTATGGGCAAGAAAGTCTCTGTTGTCGAAATGGCTCCCCGTTTAAATGACGGCGGCAATATCCTTCAGGGTCAGTCTATCGATATCGAGTTCCGCAAGCTGGGTATCGACCGCTATCTGGGAACAAAGGTCTGCGAGATCACAGAAACAGCCGTTATCTGCGAAAAAGACGGAGAGACTATCGAGATACCCCGTGGTACAGCTGTCTGTGCATTCGGTACAAAGCCCGACCGTGAAACTGCAGATATGCTTCGTTTCATGGCTCCCGAGTTTTTCCAGATAGGTGACTGCAACACACCCAAAAATATTGCCGAAGCAACAAGAGCGGCACACTTTGCAGTTCTTGACCTTGGCAGATTCGCATAACATCAAAAAAACACAAAAGGCGGTCAGCAAATGGCATTCAGCAGCATTGAATTTATTTTCATGTTTCTGCCGCTTTTCCTTGTAATATTCTATCTTGCTCCAATCCGCTTAAAGCCGTACTGTCTGCTTTTGGGAAGCCTTGTTTTCTACTGGCTCAGCGTTAAAAACATCGCCGCTTTTCTTCTTCCCATCGTCGGCATATTGATGGCATACCTGTCCGGTCTTGCGCATCACAAAGAGCGCAAAAATGCAGATCTAATATCAAAGCTCTGTCTTATTGTCCTTTTCGCGCTGCTTTTAGGCTTTAAATATGTTGGTCTGTTTACCGAAACACCCGTCATCGTCCCTGCAGGTATGAGCTTTTATATTTTCCAGCTCACCGCATACATTTTTGATGTACGCCGTAAAAAATACACAGCAGAAACAAATCCGCTGAAAATTGCAACAGGAATGATGATGTTTCCCAAACTCTTATCGGGTCCCATCACCCCCTATGATGACCTTCGTTATCACCTGCTGAACTTCAAATGCAGCTTTGATAAGTTCGATGCAGGTCTGCGCACCTTCATCATCGGTCTCGGTATGAAAGTGCTTATTGCAGACCGTGTCGGCGGTCTTTGGACTCAGATAAAATCAATGGGCTTCGACGGCATCTCAACAGGCTTTGCATGGCTTGGCATTATAGCCTATTCCCTGCAGCTGTATTTCGATTTCTGCGGCTACTCCGTCATGGCGATAGGCGTCGGCAAAATGATTGGCATAGAGCTTCCCAAAAACTTCGACCATCCGTATACATCCCATTCAATGTCGGAGTTTTGGAGAAGATGGCATATTACACTAGGAAAGTGGTTCAGAGAATATATCTATATCCCCTTGGGCGGCAACCGTCTGGGAAAATCGAGACAGATGTTCAACCTTCTCGTCGTCTGGATATTTACAGGCATCTGGCACGGTTCCACTATTAATTTCCTTCTCTGGGGTCTTTTCCTGTTTGTTCTTATCTCACTTGAAAAACTGTTGAAAATAGATAAGAACAAAAGTCCCATTTCCCATCTGTATATGATACCCGCTATACTCATAAGCTGGGCATTTTTCGCAATTCCCGATACAGGAGATCTTTTTGTATTCTTCGGAAAACTGTTCCCCTTCTTCGGTACCACCGAGGCTGTTTTCCCCAACGATTATATATACTACGGCAAGCAGTATCTTATATATATCATCGTCGGCGTTATCGCCTCCACACCTCTTCTCGATAAACTGTGGAAGCGCATCAAGAATACACACATCGGCACAGTAATACTGTTCATCATTTTCTGGGCAGCAGTATTCTGCCTTTCCGTTGGAATGAACGATCCCTTTATGTACTTTAACTTCTAAGAGGTGTGACAATGAAATACAACCGAAAAATCATACTTATCGGCGCTATATTAATAGTGGCGATACTTCTGACCTGTACCGGTCTTATTTTAAAGCGCACATCGGAGAATCCGCAGCTTAAGGGCATCCCTGCTATTGCAGTTCCTTTCGCAGTTGTTCAGGACACTACCCTTCTTACAGCTCCCGATCCGCAATATCCCTTCGTAAACCACACGGCAGGTGTTGAATCAAACTTCAAAAAGCCTGTCATCGAGTATGAAGAACCCCGTGTTGAGGCTGAACAGATAGTCAAAGAGTTCTCCGTCGTAACCGAAGATTATTTTGCAGACGCATTGTTCATCGGCGACAGCCGTACCGTAGGTCTCGGTCTCTATGCACCTATCGGCGATGCAACTTATTTCGGCTCTGTCGGCATGACGTCATTCAGCGTATTCAAGACTACCGCCAAAGACACAGGTCTCAACTCTTACCTTGAAACAGTTCTAACGCAGAATACGTACGGCAAGATCTATTTCATGGTCGGCATCAACGAGCTGGGCTGCAACAGAGAATCGCAGGAGGAAGCGTATCTCGAAGCGCTGAACAGGATCCGTGAACTCCAGCCTGACGCAATAATCTTCCTTATGGCAAATCTGAACGTCACCTACAACCGCAGCGTAAGTGACAAGTACATCAACCGTGAAAGCGTCAATTCCTTTAACCAATGGATCCAGACAAATGCCAACGATTACAACATCTTCTATCTCGACGCAAATCCCCTCTTCTGTGATGAAGAAGGCTACCTCAAATCAAGCCTTTCATGGGACGGTGCTCATGTCTATGCAAGTGTTTACTCCGAATGGAAAACCTACCTTTTAGAGCACGGAATCGAATAAAGCACAAAAGAATCCCCGATACGATCGTATCGGGGATTTTAATTATTTCATCTTTTTCGCAATACCAACAACTTTGCTTGTACCTAATCTCTCCGCGCCCAGCTCAATAAACTTTTCCGCATCCTCAAGAGAAGATATGCCGCCCGAAGCCTTGATTTTCAGCTTCTCATTTCTCTGACCTGCCATGAGCTCTACGTCGTGGAAGGTTGCTCCGCCCGTCGAGAAGCCGGTAGATGTCTTGATATAATCCGCACCTGCATTCTGAACCGCTTTCACAAGAGCGCATTTTTCCTCATCGGTGAGAAGGCATGTCTCGATTATTACTTTGAGAATTCTGCCTGCGCAGAAGTTTTTCACCTGAGCGATCTCGCTCTCTATCTCAAAAAATCTGCCTTCCTTAGCCCAGCCGATATTGATGACCATGTCTATCTCATCTGCGCCGTGGTCCACAGCCTCAACAGTTTCAAAGCATTTTACCGCCGTTGTGTTATATCCGTTTGGAAAACCGATGACCGTACAGATCTTCAGCTTATCCTTGACATATTCCTTCGCCTGTTTAACAAAGGCAGGCGGAATGCAAACAGAAGCCGTGCCGTACTCAATGCCGTCATCGCAAATCTGCTTTATATCCTCCCACACAGCATCAGGCTTTAATAAAGTGTGATCGCAGCGTGAAAGTATATCTTTAAGTTCCATTTATATCATCTCCAAGCAAAACATATAGATAATATTATCATCCATTAACAATTGTGTCAAAAAACTTAATAGTTTTTTCACCTATTTATCAGAATTTAGGTGTATAATATTAAATAGATACCCACTATGGAGGTTTATACATGAACGCTTTGTTTCTCTTAAAACCAAAAGCAGACGTTGCTTTATTATATGACGACAATACCCTGCGCCGCGGTCTTGAGCTTATGCGCAAGCAGGGATTTACCGCAATTCCCGTTATCACCCGCGAAGGCGATTACATAGGCAGTATAAGTGAAGGTGACTTTTTATGGCACATGGTAGACAGCGAGGTAAAGGGCGTCAAAACACTTGAAACCACCCTCGTCCGTGACGCAATACGAAAAGACTGGATCCCTTCCGTCCGCGTAGATGTCACCATGGAAGAACTTTTGGACCGAGCCACGCGTCAAAACTTCGTCCCCGTAACAGACGACAGAAATAAATTTATCGGCATCATCACCAGACGCGACATTATCACCTATTTCAAGGACAAATTCAAAGATGAAGACTAAAAAAATACCTGCTATCATAAGTGTTACTTCCCATAGGTACAATTTGTGAACCATGGGTATAAGGCTGGTACGGGGTAAACAAAAAGTGTCCGCAGGTTATCAAAATGATGACTTGCGGACACTTTTTTGTTTAAATAAAACTGCTCCAACTATAATTAAATAGTTTCAAACTTTTCAGATTCAGAAACACACCGGCTTTTTAGCGTGCCAACAAGGTGTTCCAGAGCCGCAACTACATGTGGCCGAATATCGCCACCGATCAGGACAAACATAATATCGTCACCGACTTTAAGCTCACCCTCGTTAAGCCACACACGAACATAATAAATCCCGTCCAGTCTGTATGTTTCAGCTACGGCTGCATCTACTTTTCCTTTGTCGTAGGAAAAATACATTCCGGTTACCGGGGAAGCATTTTCTTCTCCGTTACGCACCTGAGCTTTGGCCGTTCCGCGCACAACACCGTTGTGTGTCAGATACATGCCGACTTTATTTGCAGAGGGATCTGCTTTTGCTTCCCGCAACCACTCATCTATCGAGGGAACTTTTTTCTTATGATTATGATGTGTTTCTCCACAATCAGCGCTGCCGCTGCCCAGCAATATCTCCAGACCATGTTCGACAGGGTCAATGACTGCCAGCAGATTTTCTTTCGCCGCCTTTTCGCTGCCGGGCAGATTGATGATCAGTGTTCTGCCGCGGATGCCTGCCGCAGAGCGGCTGAGGCATCCTTTGGGCGTGATGCGCAGGCTCTCCGCCCGCATTGCTTCTGGAATACCGGGAGTGCGTCGCTCTATGATTTCAAAAGTTGCTTCAGGCGTAATATCTCTGGGGGAGAAACCTGTGCCGCCTGTGGTAAGAACAAGATTGATATTCATTTCATCAGCACACCGGATAAGCTCCGCTTTGATGTCCTCTTTTTCATCGGGAATGATGCTGGTATAAGTAACATTCCAGCCGTTGCTTTCTAAAATGGCGCAGATAGCGGGGCCGCTGATGTCAACACGCTCTCCTCGAGCGCCTTTGTCGCTGATGGTAATGACTGCCACTGTGTAGCTCATATAATTTCCTCCTTCTGAAAATCTCCATGTACGCCGCCTGTCTTTTGAAGCAGACGAATATCGCTGATGATCATATCCTTCTGAACAGCCTTGCACATATCGTAGACTGTCAGAGCAGCGGTGGACACAGCGGTCAAAGCCTCCATCTCCACGCCGGTACGTCCATCACAGGATACTATAGCCTCAATCTCAACGCTACAGCGGACCTCGTCCAGACGCAGGGAGAGGTCAATTCCGTCAATCAGAATGGGGTGGCACATGGGGATCAGGTCGGGCGTCCGTTTTGCTCCCATGACACCGGCGATTTGGGCAACCGTCAGAACGTCGCCTTTTCTCATGCCTCCGGAACGAATCAAGTCAAACGTGTTTTTGTTGACCAGCACCCGTGCGGCGGCAATAGCTGTGCGGTGGGATTCCGGTTTTTCTCCCACATCAACCATTTTGGCGCGGCCTTCTTCGTTGAAGTGGGTAAAGTCATTTGTATTCTTCACGGCAGTTCTCTCCAAAATAAAATCGGCAATGAGGGCGATATCTTCCAAGCCAAAGCAGGGAATGTCTGTATCCATTTCCATATCGGTTACCAAGGCAATGAAATGCTCCGGTTCAAAGGGAAATCCTTTTTCGGTGGCAGCTCGGGCAATACCGATCTGGGGCAGGTTTTTGTTTTTATAGCCCTCGACCAAAATCAAATCCACGTCATAAACCATGCGAAGCAGGCTCTCCAGCGAAAGCTTCCGCTTCTCAACATAAGCCGTCTGTTCGTCTGAGCTTATCATGGTAATGTCGGCCCCTGCTTTTGCAAAACGCCAGGAGTCCTTTCCTTCATGGTCTATCTCAAACTTATGACCGTCATGCTTGATAACAGCAAGGCGCAGTCCACGATTTTTCAATTCGCCAACCAGCTTTTCGATGAGGGTAGTTTTTCCTGTGCCGGAATAGGCGGCAAAGGCGATAACTGGAATATTGTTCATGTTCACCCTCCGATCTGGTTCATGTTGCGTCCGGCATTGCTACGTTCTGCGGCAGACAGCGGCGCATGACATGCAGGCTTTGCCTGAATGACACGCTCCATTGCTTTGCACATCCCGGCATAATCCAATCCTTTGATGGAGTACTCCTGAGCAGAATGGAGACAGGGCTTCAATTTCCCATCTGCGGTCAGACGAATTCTGTTGCAGGCGGCACAAAAATGACTGCTGACGGCGCTGATCAGGCCAATGTTGCCCAAGGCATCCGGCAGACGGTACAGCTTGGCGACACCATCGTTCTGTTCTGTTTGTGTCAGTTCTGGCAACGCAGCAAGCACGGCTGAACCCGGAACATAAGCCTGCTGTCCAAATTCTTCATTCTCTGTCATGGGCATGAGTTCAATGAAACGCACGTCGGCGGGATAGCGTCTGGACAGTTCGGCAAGAGCAGCTATCTCATCATCATTAAATCCACCGATTAAAACAGCATTGATTTTTAGCCGATCAAAACCTGCCTCCAGAGCCGACTCAATTCCACGGATTGCCTGATCCAATGTTCCGATGCGAGTAATATAGGCATATTTATCCGGGTTTAACGTGTCCAGACTGATATTCAGCCGATCCACACCGGCTGCTCTCAGGTCTTTTGCCAGCTGCGGCAGCAATGTACCATTCGTAGTCACGCAGACCTCGTTGATTCCTTCAATTGCTGCGCTCCGTTCGCAGATAGAAAGAATATTCTTTTTAACCAACGGTTCTCCGCCGGTCAGTCTGAGTTTGCGTATACCTAAAGACGCAGCCGCCTGCACAGCGGTGATCATCTCATCTTCCGTGAGCATTTCCAGATGGCTTTTCTTGCAGATGCCGTCAGCAGGCATACAGTACCGGCATCGCAGATTGCAGCGGTCTGTCACAGAAAGACGAAGATAATAGATATCTCTTCCGTATCTATCGACCATATCAATATTTTCCAAAGGTGCAGTTGGGCCAATGACAAGGCTTGCAAAGCTGGCAGAGACCGCCATCGCCCAAATTGATCAGTTCTTCTTTTGTGAGTTTATCCCCTGCAAAAATCTGGGGGAGCAGTACATCAAAAATCGTGGTAGGTAGGCTGATGGCCGCACCCGGAACACCCAGAATCGCCACGTCGCCCAGATAAGCAACAAGGGTCATGTTTCCGGGCTGGGAGGGCACACCGTGGCTGATCACATCAGCACCCAGCGCGCGGATGGCGGAGGGTGTCAGATCGTCTGGGTCCACGGACATACCGCCTGTGAAAATGAGAAAATCCGCGCCGTTCTCAAGATGCTTTTTCGCTGCACCCACGATCATATCCAGATCGTCATCGCAGATGGTTACACCAACGATCTCGGAAGGATATGCCTCCATTTTTTTGCGAACTACCGGCTCAAACTTGTCCTGAATGCGCCCGTTATACACTTCACTTCCGGTAATGACAACGCCTATCTTTCTGTCCTGATAGGGCCGCAGATCAAAGAGCTTCTCTTCCTTGCAGAGAGCTTCCGCCTCAACAATTTGCTGTTCTTGCGTAACAAGAGGGACGATGCGCATGGAGGCGAGACGAGCGCCTTTTTCCACGGGATAGTGATCGGGATAGGAAGCGATGGTGATGTCTCCAATGGAATTTAGTTTTCTCTGAAGTGCTGTATTTACACGGAACATACCACGCTCTTTTGCTATAAGCAGCACTTTTCCCTCGGAAGGTTCCGTGTAGTAAGCACCTTCCACGGGTGCCATAGCTGCCATGCGACGGGCGGCGTCCTCCTCATGGATCTCTCCGGCATTTTCTTCCCACACAAACACGGTCTGTTTGCCGTAATCCAACAGCTTTGGGATATCTTCTTCGCGAATAATGTGCCCACGCTTAAAGGCGGCACCCTTAAATCCATCGTACATAGCCGTTATGTCATGGCAAAGCTCCATGCCAACAGCATCCTCTACTCTGATTTTTTTCATATCAAAAATCCTTTCAAAACAGCTCCGGCTTCAATCGGCCCGCTCCCGGCGGGAACCACAGCCATTACATCACATCCAATGGTACTGCTGAGGACCACATTACCCTGATCCTTTGGAAGTTCCATGCAGACCGTGCCGTCTTTCAAATCCAGTCTGCCTCGCAAGAAGCGGGTCGCCGGACTTTTCTTTTTAAATCCGTCAAGCAACACCACGTTGATCTCCTGCGGAAGGAACTCTCTGCGGCCGGTCAGCCGTTTCAGCGCGGGGAGCGCCACAGCATAGAAGTTCGTTAGCGCCGATGCCGGATTACCGGACAGACCACAAAGGAACTTCCTATCTTTTGTCCCGTAAGCACAGGCCATGCCCGGTTTCATATCCACGCCACGCAATAAAATGTCTGCGCCGATGGCTTCCATGGCGGCAGGTGTCAAATCATAATCTCCTACGGAAACGCCGCCTGTTGTGATAACTGCATCGCACTCGGCAACACCCTGCATCAGCAGTTTGGAAATGCCCTCAACAGTATCTACGGCAATGCCAAGATAAACCGCTTCACAACCAAGCCGGGACAAGGCAGCTTCCAGCATATAACGGTTGGAATTGCGTATTTTCCCCGGCCCCGGGACATCGTTTGCCTCCACAAGCTCGCTGCCCGTGGAAAGAATGGCGACTTTCGGCACTTTATAAACCAGGGGCATAGACACCCCCTGCGCAGCCAGCGTACCGGCCAAGCCGGGGTCAATCACAGTTCCGCGCTTGGCAAGCACAGCGCCTTTTTGAATGTCCTCTCCGGCATGAACAATGTTGTCGCCTACCATTAGAGGAGCGAACAGAGTAACCGTGTCATCTGTAAATTCAGTCTTTTCGTACATGACCACCACATCGGCTCCTTGCGGGATAGGCGCCCCGGTAAGCACTTTTGCGGCGGTGCCGGCGGTGATCTCTTCGGTTGGAACCGCACCTGCCGGGATCTCCTCCAGAATCTGAAGTGTCACCGGATGCTCTTTCGAGGCCAATGCCGTATCCTCGGCACGAAGCGCATAGCCGTCATAAGGAGAACGGTCAAATGCAGGGACATTTTCCTGTGCAATCAGATCCTGTGCAAGAACCCGTCCCCCACATTCGGAAAGTGGAATACGCTCTGTATCTGCTGTGGAGACATTGGACAGCAACAGTTCCCGCGCACGCTCATAACAAGGATTTTCAAGCATTTTTATCGCCCTCCAACAAGAGAAGTGAATTCATCGGCAGACTCATGTACAACTCATCTGCCTGATATTTTTTCCATATTTCCTTTTCCGTTTCCCAGCCAATTGGGACAGTATTTTCCGCTCCATCAGGCCGAAGCAGGACTGTTACAGAAAAGGGATTTTCGATAACCTCGACCACTTTGCAAAGTGTCAGATTATCACCCGTACCGGGACACACATCATGCATACGGATACCGACATAGGTGGCCGCATCGGTAAGCGCATTTACGGAAAGCTCTATGCCCCAATCGGCGGCATAAACACGATTTTGGCCGGTCCGATCGATTCTGGAAATGTTCTTGCATCCGGTCAGCATAGCACCGGTTTTCGTCCCGGGCACTGCAAACACCGCCTTTTTCTCGCCGCAAGCCTCGATCCTTCCGTCATTCATTACCGCAATGCTGTCTGCCATGCGATATACCTCATCCCGGTCATGGGAAACTAAAAGCACTGTCTTTCCAAAGGAACGGATCACACTGCGAACCTCCTGCTCCAAACGAAAACGCAGGTGGCTGTCCAGAGCGGAAAACGGTTCGTCTAACAGCAGAATGTGCGGATCAGAAACCAGAATACGGGCCAAAGCCACTCGCTGCTGCTGTCCACCGGAGAGCTGATGGGGGTAATGATCTGCCAGCTCCGCAAGCCCAAAACTGTCCATGACCTGCTGAACAAAGCGTTCACGCTTATCTTTGTCCTTCTCCCGTTTTGCACCGGTGCGAATGTTCTGCAGCACGGTCATGTTGGGGAACAGGGCGTAGTTCTGAAACATCAGGCCCACATGCCGTTCCTGCGGGGAGAGGTTGATCTTCTTCTCAGAATCAAACAGCGTGATACCGTCCACCACAATACAGCCTTTGTCCGGTTTTTCAATTCCCGCAATGCATTTTAGAGTCATGCTTTTGCCGCAGCCGGAGGCGCCCAAAAGAGCCAATGTTTCATTGTCTGCTTCAAACTTAACTTTGAGAGAAAAGGAACCAAGCTTCTTTTCAATATCAACGGAAATCGACATCTCAGCGGCCTCCTTTTCCCTTTGCAGCGGCGTGTTTCTTTTCCAGCATATTGACTGCCAACAGTACGACAAAGGAGATTGCCATATTGACCATGACCCATTTGAATGCAAGCGCATCGTCATTGGTGCGCCACAGCTGATAGACCGTGGTAGAGATGGTGGCGGTGCGTCCGGGAGTGTATCCGGCGATCATACTGGTTGCGCCATACTCGCCTAATGCACGGGCAAACGCCAATACCGTTCCCGCCAGAATTCCCTGCTTGCAATAGGGCATACGAATTCGCCAGAAGATATATGTATTGGACAGGCCGAGGCTCTGTCCCGAATAGGCTAAAGTTTCGTCAAAGGATTCAAAAGCGCCTCGGGCTGTACGGTACATAAGTGGGAATATAACGACTACCGTTGCAAAAATAGCCGACCACCATGTCATAGTGAGTTTCACTCCGAAAACCGACAATACCCAAGCGCCGATTACACGCTTGGGACCGAGAATACGCAATAACAGATAGCCTACCACAGTAGGCGGAAGTACAAGAGGAAGTGTGAGGAAAACATCAAGCACACCCTTTATGGCACGGGGTGCTTTTGATATGTAATATGCGGCAAAAATGCCTACGAAAAATATGATAACGGTGCTTATTCCTGCAATACGCAGGGAGTTTAAAAGCGGAAACCAATCCATAATAAACCTTTCTCAAATCCGCAACGCGGGGTCATAAAGACCCCGCCCAAACATTCATTTATGCTACAGGTGTGAAACCTACTTCTTCAAATACAGTATCTGCTGTATCGCTTGTAAGGAATTCAAGGAATGCCTTGGCTGCGTCTACGTTCTTGGAAACGTTCATAACTGCTGCGGGGTAGATTACCTGTCCGCACATCTCAGCTGTAGCTGTGTCAACAACTGTAAGACCTGCAGAGAATGCGTCTGTCTGATAGATGATGCCGCAATCTACTGTGCCTTCAGAAACCTGAGTTGTAACTTCCTTAACATTGGAGCCGTATGTGATACTGCCTGCACCTGCAAGTTCTTCCTCGCTGAGCTCATAGTAAGCAAGGATCTTCTGTGTGTACTGACCTACGGGAACATCGGAGTTACCCATCGCCAGCATGATGCTACCGTCTTTAAGACCTGCTACCATGTCATCATAGGTGTTGATGTTTGCGGGGTTTCCTTCGGGAACTGCAAGAGCGACCTTGTTTTCAAGAATGTTGAAACGTGTGTCTGTGATAACAAAATCAAGACCGTCTGTGTTAACAGCAGGGTCTGCTGTAATGTCCAGCTGATTCATCTGCTTCTGACCTGCGGAAATGAAAATGTCGCAGTCTGCGCCTTCCTGAATTTGTGTCTTAAGTGTTCCGGAAGAGTCGAAGTTGAAAACAATTGTTACGTTGGGGTTCTGCTCCATGTAGATGTTGCCCAGCGTTGTCAGCGTCTCTGTCATGGAAGCTGCAGCGAAAACGATGATTTCTACAGGCTCTGCTTCTGTTTCGTCTGTTGTGTCAGCATCTGTGTTGTTTTCAGTTTCGGTGTTTTCGGTTGTACCTGCATCAACACTTGTATCAGCGTTTGTTTCGGTGTCTGCACCTGTATCTGTGTCAGCAGCGTCTTTGCCGCCGCAGGCACAAAGCGCCAGCATCATTACAAGTGCAAGGATCAGGGACAAAATTTTCTTTGCTTTCATTATTTGTAGTCTCCTTGTATTGATTTTTCAGGAGAATACCGTTATCATTGTGTTGCGGGACGCCGATAACGGTGTTCTCCATTTTATAGGAAGCGGTCGAGGTGCAAGCTCGGCCGTTTTCTATTCAAAAACGAAAAACAGACTGCCTCAAAGAAGACAGTCTGTCATAATAGTACAATCACAAATGGGTATACCCGTAGGGCATATCCTTAGATGGTACTGTCTCCTTCTCAAATGCGGAAAGCTATGCCGTTTCCAGCATAACTCTTTGACCCTGTTGAGGGTCGGCCGCAAACCATAGCATCAGCCTTAGGTTCCACGGCTCGGAAACATATTCATTTTTTGTTATTATATCACCTGAATATTTTAAAGTCAATGATTTTTGAGGGAAAGCTCATTATCCGATAACAGATAGCGAAACAGGATGACAAAAGGCCGGGTGGTACGAAATCAATTCGTACCGCCCGGCCGTTTCCTTTGGGCAGTTATTTCTCATCTGTGGTAGTCTCATTCAGCACACCATATACCTCCGCCAGCGCATGAACATACTTAGGAAACTGCATTCGCAGCTCGGTATCATCATCCGGCGGCAGGATGGGTCTCCGCATCAGTCGGTGGACAGTCTTCCAAAGCTGAAGTTTGCTGCCCGGATAGGCCTTCTCCAGTTTTTTGATGGCACGGTCCTTTGCCTTTTCCACGGCAGACTCCTTCATCATGTGGTACATACCGATTTCTTTCAGCGAAGTCTTTTGGAATCCGAATATGCCGTAGAACTTACCCAGGATGTCTCTGTCCTTCTTCGGCAGGGCATCAAACATCTCCCGGAGCAGCTCGACGCTGACCCTTCGGTACACGATCTGCTCTGCCGGAGCAGAAAGCTTCCCAGGCATCAGCCGCTCAAAGGGATCGCCGTCATAGTCCTCTGGAACAAGGTCATACACGCCGAGAAAATGGGTGTTGTAGCGGATATGCTGGGTGACCTCTGCACTGTCGACATCCATCTCTTCCGCAATTTCGTCAATACTGCGCCAATCCGAATGGTACATCTTTTGTGCCTTCCGAACGGTTTCCATATCGTCTTTGCTCAGAGCCAGATTACCGATGCTCCGCTCCAGCCAGCGTGTCATCCGCCCTTTCAGATGGGGATACAGGTAGGTGGTCAGCATGGCCCGGCTCTCATCATACTCTCTGCTTTGGATTCGGGTCAGGAATTCCAGTACTCCCTCACCGCAAAGGTCATCCAAAATTGTCTTCGTATAACCAGAGAACTTCCCTGGCCGGTCGCTGTCCATGTGCAGGCAGTTGAACTCTTTGGCAGATTCCTTAGCGACGCTCCGGATCAGGCCAAGGTTCCTGCGGTACAGCTTGTCCAAAGCGGTCTCATCACCGTCATAATACAGACGGACCAGTTCCTCATTGGTCATGGAGCCCCACCCGCCTTTGGCCTCGGTGGACGGCCCCTGGGCTTGGACAGCCGGTTGATCTGACAGAATTTATAGACACGCTCGGCAGCTATCTTCTCTGTAAAACTCTCAACCGAGACTTCCGGATCACGCAGAGCATCGTAGAGCAGGTCGCGCACATAGTCCTTAGCCCGTCTGGCGTCCTCCTGAGAGATGGCGCCTCTCTGCATATCCTTCGTGATTCGGGAAAAGGCGGTCAGCTTGGCTCTCACCTTCGGGATATCTCTGGAGAGTTCCTTCTGCACTTCCACCGTGCCGAACTGCCGACAGGTGTAGCCGGGAGCATGAGGGCAGGCACCTTCACAGTACAATGCGTGAACGCCGCTTTTCAGCATGAAATATTTTCCGCAGATGATACAGCGGCGAATGTTGTGTCCGCTGTTCAGAGCCAGCATATAATCCGCTTTCATCAGCGCCTGCAAGCTGTCGGTCACGTGCTCCTGGCAGATGGCGGCGGAGCCGTCGGGCAGCTCCCGCGGCACATAGGAGAGCATATATTTATCGTGTCTCGTATAGCAGTCACCATAGCTGGTGATGGGATTGATGATCAGCTTCTCCGCGATACGGTCATCGTTATAGAAACCGTAGAGAGCCTCCGCATAGCTTTCAGGACCGTTGGTTTTCAATTTGGAGATGGCGAACTTGATAAAATTCCGGATGGTGCCGTTGAACGCACGGATGTCGTGGAGGTACATATCATAGCGGTCGATATGCTTTTTGTATGTATCCCAGGTCCCCTCTGTCTCACCCAGGACGCGGAACATCTCATAATAAAATGCTTCGCCCATCTCTGCGTCGGCCTCGCTGGGGCGAAACAGGTCAAATGGTTTCCATGGGCCATCCTCTTCCGGTGCGGCGTCTGCCTCATTAAGTGCAAAGAATTTCTCAGCGGCTGCTCTGAGCCGCTCTATCTGTTCATCCTCCGGCGGTTCGTGTTTCTCCGGAGGAAATAAACTGAATTGTCCTGTGACTTCCCGAATCACAGAAAAGAAAGCGTCATCGCTCTCGTCCAGCAACAGGCGGAACACCGTATACCGGCGTAGCTCCTAGCAGAGCGCATCCATCTCGTCATTCAGCTTCCACCAGAACTCGGTGTCCTTATTGTGCTCGTAGGCCGTTGCAAAAGTGCGGATGCGCGTCATCCGTTCGTGCATGGGGTGGTAGTCATCGGGCGACAGATTCAGCAGATCCTCGGTCAGCCTTCCCGCGTCAAACTGCTGACCGTTCAGTTCCAGGGTGCTGCCGTAAGTATAAAATACGATGTTGCCTTCCATTTCCACAAGCACCCTCCTCTCAGTAATTTGTCCTACTTGACTTTTAATCCGTCCATACTTTTTATAAGAATACCATGTTTTCCTCCACAATACAAGCAGAGGGGTGAGGCGTACAGCTTCACCTCTACTTTTTTATTCGGAGGTACTACATGAAACAAGAAAAACATCTGCGCACCATCGACGGCGCAACCCTGATGAGTCAACCGCTGAAGCCGCTGAACTTTGTGGTGGACTCTCTGCTCTCCCAGGGACTGCACATCCTGGCGGGCTCACCGAAGGTAGGTAAGTCCTGGCTCGCTCTCTGGCTGTCGGTGACGGTGGCCAGGGGTGACCCGGTCTGGGGAATGCCCACTAAAGGCGGCACGACACTCTATCTCGCGCTGGAGGATTCCGCGCTCCGCATCCAGAACCGGCTGTACGAGATCACCGAGGACGCTCCCGCCAATGTCCACTTCTGCACGGAGAGTTTTATCCTCGGAAAAGGTCTGGAGGAACAGCTGACCAACTTCCTCAAGGAGCATCCGGACACCTCTCTGATCATCATCGACACACTGCAGCTCATCCGCGGCACCAACTACGACAACACCTATGCCAACGACTACCGCGACCTGTCTGTGCTGAAGCAGATCGCGGATGAACACGGCATCGCCATCCTGCTCATCCACCATCTGCGGAAGGAACCGGCGGAGGATGTGTTCAGCCGCATCTCTGGTACGACTGCTATCAGTGGCGCGGTAGATTCCAGCTTCACGCTGGTGGAGGAACGACGCGGCAGCGGACAAGCCGTGCTGTACTGCATCGGGAGGGACATCGAGTATCGGGAGATCGAACTGAAGCGCAGCGAGGAAAATATCTGGGAGGTGGTCAGCGACAGCAAGGAGCAGCCGCTGCTGTCGGAGAGCCGCGTCACATTTCTTCTCTCTGAATTCATGAAACAGAGGACAGAATTTATCGGCACTCCCACCGAACTCTCACAGCAGATCGACCCTGCCGGTGTCGAGCAGATCACGCCGAAGAAAGTATCCCGGCTGGTTCTGCAAAGCGTTGACGCTCTAAGCAAAACCGGCATCTCCGCCTCTGTCAGAAGAAGCAACGGCAAGCGGCTCATCGAGCTGCGCCGTGCCGATAGTGTCGATCTTCCCGGTGCCGGAGAAAGCGGCACTTGCGACCCTGTCGGGGCCACAGGAGGCGATTTGTGCGCTCTTTCCGGCGAGGTGGAGTAAACACCCGCAGCAGTACGAAAGCCCGTTTGTGGCCCGTTTCTGCGGAGGGTTACGGCAGAGAGAAAAATCACCTCAAAACAGGGTTCCCGCCGAAGCCCAGCGCAAGCGGGTTCGGTGGGAGGAGGACAAGCGACAGAGAGAGCGAGCTTTGTCGCTGGCGGCGAAGCGAGGGATTCGTCGTCCGCTTGGACGACGGCCAGCATCGCGTTTGTCTGGTCTGCGGCAACGCCGCTGCCCTGCCTTCCGCCTGTTTGCGGGGCGCCGCCCCACACCCCGTTACTACGAAAGATTGGAGAAAAGAACATGAAAAAGGATATCAAATTCAGCACCCGCATGGCGTCCGAGGATCGGGAGGC
>JAFTYM010000042.1 GCA_017461585.1 Oscillospiraceae bacterium
AAAGGTCTTTTTCCAAAATACCGATAGAATATCACCCTTTTATGGAGCGGTTTTTAGGTAAAGTTATAGGTGAGTTTGTGTGTGACCGGGTATACCAGTACGCAAGCGATATGTTCCGATCTGCCCCGGTAGAAGGAACGGACATATCTACGGAAGATATGACAAAGCTATCTTGCCTGACGGCAAAAGAACTGTACGAATACGAACACTCAACCGAGCCGAAGGAAAACTGCATCTGCTTAGTGGGCGTTTATGGCTGGCACATCTCTGACCTAGTGATCTACGACAAGCCGAAGAAGTTGCGCGACTTTCATACAATCGATAAACATGCTGTTAAGCAGTGTGCGTATAGAGAACGTGCTTGCAATAATCCTGACTTAACAAACGGCGCATTTCTCCCAGGCAGTTATGTTTGCATGAAGAGTGAAATTGATTGGTGCTCCGCGTGTAAGAGAAAACCGATTATCAGGCCGCCCCAGAGCTGGTGCTATGTGGAGGAGCTGTGCAATGAATAGAGCAGACCTAGTATATGGAAAGACGCCTATTTTTCGTCTGTACGAAGATGGAGCGGTAGAGGAATACGTCTGTACGGGTTATACAGAGTGCGAAACATGGGATGTTACCAACAGGTGCTATGTAATAACTTCTTTTGTTCACGGCAGAAATGAACGTTGCTCCAATGCGGTATTTACCTTCAAAGCAATAAGCGAAGGCTACTTTACCCCGCTGATCGGCAAGGATGCCTTTTTCAGCAGGGAAGAGCTGGAAGCGGAGGTCCTTCGCCGGCAGACAGAGGCGGCCAATGTCAAGAAAGCGGAGCGAGCGGAGATCAATCGTTTTCTTAAGAGGAAACGGAAATGATGGAGGAACTGACATGAGAGTATTTGTACCGGCGAGTAAAGGTCACAAGAAAGGTTCCTGCGGCCGGAGATTCTGTATGTACTCGGTCTACGACAATAAGACGGACTTTCCCATCGTGATCGATGCAACGGCGGAGGACTGTGCCGCTGCCCTGAAACGCTCCCTGAACAGCTTCTACTGCCTGGTCAGCCGGGTCTTTAAAGGTAAGAACAAGCGCTATGCTGTGCTGCGTAGATATCTCGACGAGGAGGAATAGTGCATGGCCTGTTATGGATACATCAGGGTCAGCACAAAAGACCAAAACGAGGCACGTCAGATAATTGCCATGCGGGATGCAGGTATACCTGACAGTTGTATTTATGTGGATAAGCAATCTGGCAAGGATTTTAATCGTCCCGCATATAGGAGGTTGCTTCGCAGTATGCGAAAAGACGACCTGCTGTACATAAAGAGCATTGATCGATTGGGCCGTAATTATGATGAGATATTGGCCCAATGGCGGTATATCACAAAAGAAAAAGGCGCTGACATCGTGGTATTAGAAATGCCTTTGTTGGATACCCGGAAGGGCAAAGATCTGATCGGTACACTGATCTCTGACATTGTGTTACAGCTGCTTTCCTATGTGGCACAGACCGAACGCGAGTTTATCCGTAAACGGCAAAGAGAAGGGATTGATGCGGCTATGTCAAGGGGAGTAAAGTTCGGAAGACAACCAATGGAAATGCCCCCAGAATATGAGACATTAAAAAAGAAGTGGGAAAAAGGTGAAATATCCGCAAGGGAGGCCGGCAGGCGCTTAAATATCACATATAAGACCTTTTTGCGCCGAGTAAGGTCTGACAAGGAACGGAGATGTGAAGATGGCAAACGGGCTGAGATATGAGACCGGGCGGGATATGCCGCCCGGCTTGGCCGAGAAGGTGGCGGTCCAAATCGTTAAGCAGAAGCA
>JAFTYM010000043.1 GCA_017461585.1 Oscillospiraceae bacterium
AGTTTTGCCAAAAGCTATTCGAGATAGAAACAGCTTATAAAAATCCGCCAATACTGGTATGTATTGGCGGATTTTTTAAGTTGCATTATAGCCGAATAGATAAAGGCAAAACCTTATGTTTTCTTATCGGGTACACCCTAATGCTCCTGCTTTAAATATTTACTGTATATATTGCAGTTCAACGCCATGTCCGTCTGCAAGCGACCATGCAATGATCTGATAGAGCTCGTTTGCGTGGCCTGAAAGCTCTATTATCACGTCGTAGTTTCCTTCGTACATTGCGGCATCTGCGATGACTATGCATAGTTCGGTGTACTCATGTGCCATTTCAACTATCTCGGGATACTTTTCGCTTGCCATTTCAAGATAGAATGGCATAGGACCAAAGCCTGTTTGGAACTCACCGTTGAAGTTTGGTGTGACGGCAGGGCTCATGGAATTTTCTGTGTTATAAATGTTCATTAGCAGTTCGGGTGCCGCGTAGTTTTCCCAAATGCCTGATTCGCCGTGTTCTTCGGTGTTGATTCTTATCTGCTCAATGAGATAGTGGGAGAAATCCAATGACCAGAGGAAGGTTGCACAGGCGTGTGAAATGTCGTAGGGATAGCCGTATTCCTCTTCGAAAATAAGGATCTCATCTATCATTTCAGCGTGGTTACGGGTGAAATTACTCTCTATGAGATTACCGTTAAAGCCTATGTAGCAGGGTTCGCCTGCCTCAAGCATTACCATCGCCATTTCGTCTAAGCGGAAGCAGGCAAAAGCCTTGACCTGACCGTTTCTGTCAAGTGCTGCGCTTTCAAATGCATAATCGTAACCAAAGTACCGGTCAATGTTATTTACGAAGTGGTCGGGATTATCGTTGGGATCAAGTATGGGGTACAGATTTTCACCGACGAGAATATGGTCGATATACATATCACCTCTGCCTGAGTAGTCGGTGTAAGTAAATGTGACGATAAGATAGGGGGAATAACCTTCGTTGGTAAGACTTGCGGTAACACCGCGGTCGGAGAATTCGCCGATTATGCCGCCGTGGAAGTCTACTGTAAAATCGCCGAAGTCGATGTCTGCTTCGCCAGCCTCAATAGGCGGTATCTCTTCCGCAGGGGCTTCAACAGCGGGGGCATCTGTTGCGTTGCTGCCTGACCAGCCTGAGTCTGCAGAGGCAGAACCGGTGTCTGTGTTGCCGCCAAAGTGGAAGGTCAGAGGACCAATATCCACACTTCCGCAGGCACAGAGGGAAAACAGAAGTAAAAGCGCTAATGCAATGGATATTATCTTTTTCATATTATACCTCTTCAATATAGTATTCATAAGGCTCCATGCCTAAATGGCTGAGTATCATAAAGTAGAGCGACATTGCATATTCACATTGGGCAAAAAACTCATCTGTCATACCCTGCGTCATTGCCATGTCTGCAAGCATTAAGCAATACTCTCTGTATTCAAAAAACAGACCCATGACCTCGCCGTCGTATTCTTCAAGGGCAATTTCGGGTATCATACCATGCATGCCGATGCTGTCCATCGTGAAGTAGCCGTTGAAATCAGGTGCAACAGCAGGGGAGAAGGCATAGCCGTTTGAGAACATTTTAAACATCGTGTTTGTACAGTAGTCGTCAAATGTGCCTGTGCCGCCGTAAACCTCTGCGCTGAGCATCATGTAGTTTAAGAGATAATAGGACATATCAAGGCTCCAGCGAAGCTGCGCATCAGAAAGGGCAAACTCGGGATCCGACGCGACATTAAATGTTTCCTCGATAAAAAAGATGTCGGTATAGCCTGTACACTCTATATATGTGCCGTGGACGCAGTAAATGGGGTTGATGCCTGAGTGAATAGCAGCGCGCGCTTCCTCGGGTATTTCAAAGCAGGCAATCATTGTTTTAGACTCTCCTGCCTCAAGACCTTTTGTGGGAGCTGCGTAATCGTAACCAAAGTAGCGGTCGATGTTGTTTATAAAGTGGTTTTCGTGCAGATTTACGTCCAGTACAGGATAAGAGATGCCGTCTATTACCACTTCGGTGATGTATGTGATCTCATCGTTTGAACTGTTGTTTCCGATATATTCCGTGTAGTCAAAAACGAAGAAAAGGAACAGCGCCAGTCCGTCTGAGTTATAACTGGGGTTATAGCCGCGGGGAGTGAAGTCGCCCAGAAAGCTGCCTCTGGATGTCATGGAAAAATCTTCGAAGGCAAAGGTGTTATCTACAGGTGCGATCTCTTCTACCGGAGGTGCAACAATGGCAGTATCACCGTCTGCTACGCCTGTATTACCGTTTACGGGAACGCTGTCACCGAAGTGGAAAGTGAGAGGACCGATGTTCACGCTTCCGCAGGCGCAGAGAGAAAGAATCATAAAAATTACCAAAAATATGGAAATGAGTTTTTTCAAATTATCATATCCTTTTTGTTCGCAATTACAGTAATTATAGCAGATTGGATAATTTGTTTCAATATCGGTCGGTGTATAATGCAGAGGAGTAAAGTGATGAGATTTTAAATTTTTTAAGTGTTTTTGCTTAAATTTGCGTACTATAAATGACCGGTTAATTTGAGAACTGAGGTGAACTTGTTGAATGATGAAAAGATCATTAAATCAATAATAAACCGAGATGAAGCTGCTGTTAATGAAGTGATCATAAAGTATTCCAAGCTGTTGTGGAAGGTAGCGGGAACTGTATTGAATAACATAGGGACACATCAGGATGTAGAAGAATGTGTTGCGGATACTTTTATATACCTTTGGGAGAACCCTGCAAAATTTGATCCACAGCGCGGAAAGTTAAGAACATGGCTTTGTGTGATAGCCAGGACGCAGGCTGTTAATCGATGCAGGGAAATTGCTAAACGGAATACTGTCTCATTGGAGGAAGCAGCTTGGGCAACGTATGTCGGTGTAATTGACGGTGTTTTAAAAGAAGAAGCACGAAAAACGTTGTTTGCTGCGATAAATGCGCTGGGAGAGCTTGAGCGTGAGATATTGATTCGCAGGTATTACTATGAGCAAAAACCAAAGGAGATTGCTGTAGCGCTGGATATGAGTGTGAAACAAATTGATAATCATTTGTATCAGACCAAGAAAAAGCTGCGCTCAGCGATAGCGGTTTGAAGGAGGAAAATATGGATTCTTTCAGCAAAACAAATTTGCAGAATATACTTGATATTTTTGAAAGCAAAACAGGTGTGAAACCGCAGAACGAACAAAGGCAGTTCAAGCCAACTAAGATAGCTTCAGCGATAGCGGTTATGATGTTGTGCTTTTTGACGTTGACGGCATTTACTGTAGTCAGGTTTTCTGCACTTTCCGGTGATGAGTTGAGCTTATCTGCTTCATACGAGGGAAACGGAATTGTGCTGGTCGAAGTCGAAAACAGATCTGAAAAAGATTTGGAATTTCAGCCGGAAATGAAGTTGATGCTTTGGTCAACAGGAGAGGAAATAGCGCCTGTTACAAAAAATATTGAATTTAACGGAACGGTAATTAAAGCAAATTCCAAAGGTGTTTTAACTATTGATATTTCAAATGCTTATGATGTGGAGATGTTAGAAAAGCCGTTGGATAATGATAACTATTACTTTGTATTGACAAATAATAATTTTGTTTTTGGACAGGATTGGATGTGTACAGTAAAGTTCACTGAAAATGTGAATACCACGGAAGTGTCAAAAACTCCGATGTCACCGTCAGAGGCAGACGAAAAGCTTGTATCAGAGGTTGATGAGAGTCTGAAACCATATTTTGATAGCTATGTTACAGATCACGTGGAAAGAGGACAGATGGTATATGAGTATCTTGGAAAGTGTACCAAGGTAATCGAAGAAGCCGGAAGCATAGTAGTACCCTCTGTCTCTCCGATGCTGATAGTAAATTGCGGAGAACCGGAAGTTGTGTTCGATGATACTGTGCCTCTTGAAACTCAGCACCAGCTTACAGGACAGCACTGGCACACTCTTGACGGATATGGAATTCCTGTTGGCGCATCGGATAGCGAGAGCGCTTTAGTGATAAGCGCGTATATTCCGCACCGTGAGGGAGATGATGACGGAGGTGCGGGAATACCGCTGGTATACATTTTTACTTATGAGGTAAACGATATAAGGAGCATGCAGGATTGCGCATTTATACACGGCAGGCTTATAACTTTTGAAGAGCTTGAGCAATACAAGGTATATGAGGATGAGCAATATGTGTGTTATGAGGTTTCTGAATTATTTTATACAGATCTTCGGGCACACGTTGAGAGCATGCTTAGCCAGAGAACTGATGTGTATTTTGATGAACAGATATGGAGCAGAGTAGAAAATATATATAATTACTATACTGATAAAAATGTGCTCAACAGCAGATTTTTCTATGTAGAAGTAAATTAAAAAATCCGCCAATACATACCGGTATTGGCGGATTTTTCATGTCATAAGCTTTCCAGATATTCACACATTTTTTCAAAAGTGCCGTGACGGAAATTGCCCAGATTGTCTTTGCTGCCAAGCACGCAGTCTGTAGTGATGAACACATCAAAGCCGACAGCTGCGGCAGCTCCGTCCTCGTCGATGTCGTTGCCGATCATAAGTGTTGTGGCGGGGTCAAGCTCCAGTTTTTCTGCAAGCTCTGCATAATACTTGGGATTGGGCTTGCAGAAGTGGGAGTTATCGTAAGTGGTTATGTAGTCAAACTCATAGGGGTCAATGTCAAGCCAGCCAAGACGCGTATGTACAGCGCAAGGGGGAAACAGGGGATTTGTGGCGAGAATAACTCTGTCAGCAATTTTGTGTGCAGCTTCGATAGCTCTTATGGCATTGGGATTTTCCCATGTGGTAGTTTTTGCCTTGTTGAAATCCTTGGTGTAGAAAGAGTCTATAGTGAAAACGTAGTCAAAAACTCTGTTTCCGAGCTTTTCTGCAAAGGTGTTCCAAAAACGCTCTTCATTTGTCATGGTGCCGTCATTTTTTACCATCGCCTTGGTGCCTGCCCAAATGCCTGCGATAAATTCGTTCTGCTCAAAGCCATAAGGCTCCATATACCGTGCCAGCGCGCCGAAATAGACTTTTATGAAATTGTCCATATCCATGGGCAGCAGGTTGCCGTCCAAGTCAAAGAGGATAGAAGAGTATTTAGCCATTTATATTTTTTCCTTCCAGATATTCTTTCATCTCTATTATAGCACGTTTGTACCCCTCAAAGCCAAGTCCGTAAATAATTTTTAATGCGGCATTGCCTGTTATGGATACGTTGCGAAATTCTTCTCTTGAGTGAATATCGGACAGATGGACCTCAATTGTGGGGATGGACACAGCCTTCAGCGCATCTAAAATTGCGATGCTGTAGTGGGTATATGCGCCGGGGTTTATGACGATGCCGTCATACTTTCCGTAAGCTTCCTGAATGGTGTCCACAATGGCACCCTCGTGGTTGGACTGGTATGTGGTGACGGAAATGCCCTCACTTTTACATACCTCGTTTATCATGTCGATAAGGTCTGAAAAGGTCTGCTTGCCATAAATATCGGGTTCGCGTAGACCAAGAAGATTTAAGTTAGGACCGTTGATTACAAGTAAATTCACAGTTTAAGGCTCCTTTTGATTTTGTCTGCTGTATCTCTCATGCTGATTTCGTTTTTGACCTGTTCATCACAGAATGTACAGTACATGGGTGCGCGTTTTATGTACATATCCATGAGAGAATTTTGCTGAGAGAGAGGTCTTCCATTTGTGGGGAGAAGTGAGGTGTTTCGCCTTACCCAGACGATGCTGCTGTTCTGGTGCAGTATGGGGTAGTTTGACGGAACAGTTACGCAGCCTCCGCCTGTGGAGATGACGCAGGCGCTCTTTTTGCAGAGCTCGGATAGTATTTCCTGCTCTTTTTTGCGGAATTCCGCCTCGCCGTAAGTTGTGATATATGTGCCGGGGAAAATGCCTGTTACGCGCTCAAATTCCTCGTCAGCATCATAAAATTCGCGGTTTAAATCTGCTGCCAGCATTTTACCGACGGAAGATTTTCCACAGCCGGGCATACCGATGAGAACAATGTTTTTCATCTGTGCGCCGAGTTTTTGAGTTATCTCGGGGATAACGCTGTCGGGTATTTCTGTATCAGTAAACAGCTCAGCTGCCCTTTTTGCCTGAGCCACCAGCATGGAAAGTCCGTTTTCAAAGGGAATACCAAGCTGCTCGGCCTGCAGTAAAATTGCGGTGAGAGAGGGGTTGTAGACGATGTCCAGAACACAGATGCAGTTTTTAAACTGAGCAAGGTCGATAAGCCGCTCGCCGTTGTTGGGGTACATTCCCACAGGAGTTGCGTTGACGATAATATCTGCATCATAGTGTCGGGAGATGTTTTCGTAGTTATCCTCGCCCTTTCGAGAGATGACGACGACTTCCGCTGCACCCAGAGATTTGAGAACATCCACAACAGTAAGGGATGCTCCGCCCGAGCCGAGAACGATTGCCTTCTTGCCGTTTACATCCGTTCCCGTACTCTTCACCATGTACATAAATCCGTAGTGGTCGGTGTTGTACCCGTGAAGTCCGTCTGCTTTTTTAACAATAGTATTAACGCTGCCAATACGCTTTGCGGTGTCTGACAGGGTGGTAAGGTGGGGGATAACATCTTTTTTGTAGGGGATCGTTACGTTTATACCTTGAAAATCACTATTTTGCAGAAAGTCCTCAAGCCCTTCGGGTAAAACCTCGAAGAGCTTGTAGTCGTAATCTTTAAGAAACGCATGTATCTGGGGCGAATAGCTGTGCCCCAGCTTTTTGCCCAAAAGTCCGCAGATCATTCTATCACCTCGGTATAGCTTCCCAAATATCTGAAGTCCTCTGAAACCTGCTGAAGCTCGATGATGAGCTGCTTGAACTCTTCAGAATAGACCGATGCCTTTAAGTCGAAGTAGAACATGAACTCAAAGTCCTTGTCGGGTATGGGACGGCTCTCCAGCTTCAAGAGGTTAATACCAAGTCCGTAGAACTTACCCAGAATGCTGTAGAGCGAACCAGGGCGGTGAGGAGTTGTGAGCATAATACTGTGCTTGTCTGCACCGGGATATATCTCAAGATTTTTGGAGATGCAGATAAAACGTGTGTAGTTGTTGCCGTAATCCTGTACTGCAGAGTCCAGTACGTTGAGATTGTACAGAGAGGAGCAGTATTCGGATGAGATTGCCGCAAGGTCGCGGCGGTTGCTTTCGGAGACAATTCTTGCCGCAACGGCTGTGTTTTCACAGGGAGTCACAATAACACCAAGATCCTCAAGATACTTTGAACACTGGCTGAGTGCCTGTGGGTGTGATATGACTTCCTTGATATCAGACAGTTTTGTGCCGTGAAGTGCCATAAGGTTGTGGTCTATTTTTACACGTGCTGAGCGGATTATCTTGAACTCGTGCTTTACCATAAGGTCATAGACCTGTTTTACAGAGCCTGCAGTACTGTTTTCGATGGGGATAACGCCATAGTTGCACATCCCTGCCTCGATGGCTGAGAAAACGGCATCAAAGGAATCGAAAAATACGATGCGAGGGTTCTGGAATATCTTCTCGCAGGCAGCCTGAGAGTTTGCACCCTCAATGCCCTGACAGGCAACAACAGAGTTGGAGGGGAAGACCTTAGGAGTGTTCTCGATAGCTCCTGCAATGTTGTTCCAAAGCTCTGTGTCGCTGTTTAAAAGTCTGCTTTGGTGCAGACGGGAAACTTCAAAAAGCTGACCGAAGAGAAAAGCTGTGTACTGCTTCATATCGTCGCGTGATTTGGAAACAACATCCGCAAGCTTTTTGCGTTCGCGGGCAGGGTCGTAAACTGCCTTGCCAACCTCTTTTTTATATGCAGCAACGCCGGCCGCTATATCCATGCGCTTTGCAAAAAGCTCTATTATTTGGTTGTCTACCGTGTCTATTTCTTTTCTTAAGGTTTCAAGATCCATGGTTTTGAGCTTCCTTTCAAAGGGATATCATACCGCACTGAAGCATACTGTCGGTAATTGCGAGAGCTGCTGCCGCTTCAATGCAGGGGACAGCTCGCGGGACGATACAGGGGTCGTGGCGACCGTTTATGGTCAGCTTTTCGTCTGCCATTTTAGAAAGACTTACACTATCCTGCTCTCTGAAAATTGAGGGGGTGGGTTTAATTGCAACACGGAAAACTATGGACATTCCCGAGGAAATGCCGCCTAAAATTCCGCCATGATTATTTGTTGTTGTAACTATATTGCCGTCTTTTACGGTATATGGGTCGTTGTGCTCACTTCCGAACATGGAAGCTGCCTCAAAGCCGGCACCGAACTCAATACCGCGAACGGCTGGAATGCCGAAAACTGCAGAGGAAATGCGGTTTTCAAGACCGTCGAACATAGGCTCGCCCACGCCCACGGGCATACCAGTTACGATGCACTCGATAATTCCGCCCACGCTGTCGCCATTTTCCTTTGCAGACAGTATTTCCTGCTGCATTTTTTCGCCTGCAGCGTCATCAATTACGGGAAAAGTTTTTGAGGAAACCGCTTTGAGTTCCTCGATATTATCTTCGCCGTTTACATCGTCAATGCCGTGGATTGATTTAATGTGGGCATAGACGTTTATGCCATGAGTCTTCAAAAGCTGCAGACATATTCCGCCTGCTCCGCATAATGGAGCGGTGAGACGACCTGAGAAATGACCGCCGCCGGAAACATCCTGAAATCCCTTGTATTTTACATGAGATGTGAAATCTGCATGGGAAGGACGGGGAACGTCGCGTATTTCGGAATAATCAGAAGATCTGACATTTGTGTTTCTTATGATAGCGGCAAGTGGCGCTCCGCAGGTGGTGTCAGCAACGAGTCCTGACAGAAACTCCAATGCATCAGCCTCAGAGCGGGCTGTGGACAGCTTGTTTTTTCCCGGTGCACGGCGAGCCATGAAAGAGCCCAGCTCATCCATGTCTATTTTAAAGCCTGCAGGCAGTCCGTCCAGAGAAAAGCCGATAGCGGCAGAGTGTGACTGACCGAATATGGAAAGTTTTAAAATGTTGCCGTAGCAGCTGCTCATACAGTTTCCAGCCTTTCTATTTTACCACCCATGCTCTCAAAATCATCCCAGAATGCGGGATATGATTTGCTTACGCATTGAGCGCCTTTTACGGTGACAGAGTCTGTGCATATAACAGATGCGCAGGCTGCGGACATTGCAATTCTGTGGTCGCCGCAGGAATCAATAACGCCGCCCTTTAATGTACCTGAGCCGTTTATGATGAGCTTGTCGGGATACTCTGTGATGTCAGCGCCAAGCGCTTTCAGCATCTCCGTTACAGAGTGGAGACGGTCACTTTCCTTCATGCGAAGTCTGCCTGCGTGTGTGAATTTTGTCGTACCCTCTGCAGAGGCAGCCACAACAGCCAAAACGGGAACGAGATCGGGAATATCCGCTGCGTTTATAACAATACCGTGAAGCTTTTCGAAAGACACGGTGACGGTGTCAGGGGTTGTTGTAACGGATGCGCCGAATCTTCGGAGAATACGGACGATACGTTTGTCCTTCTGAGAGGACTTGTGGTTAAGACCTGTGCAGATAACGCTCTTTTTGGAAAGAGCGCCCATAGACAGCCAAAAGGCTGCGTTTGACCAGTCGCCCTCAGCCTTTACATACTCAGGTAAGGAGTATACCTGATTTCCGGGGACGATGAATTTGTCTTCTTCGAAAATAATGTTGATGCCTGACTGAGAGAGCGCATCGAGAGTCATCTGAATGTAGCCTACGGACTCAAGGTCGCCTTCAATGTGAATTATGCTGTCACCATTTAAAAGGGGCAGGGCAAAGAGCAGACCGCTGAAATACTGGGAGGAGATATTTCCGGGAAGAGAATACTCACCAGGGGTGAGCTGAGAAGCACAATGGAGAATATTGTGAGTGTCGTTTTTAATTCTGCAGCCATGGTTTATAAGCTGGTCTGTCAGCGGAGTGATGGGGCGCTCAGGCAGACGGCCTGTCATGTAAAAACGGGCATCTGCACCTAAAGCTGCGGCAACAGGCAGGAGAAAACGCAGGGTAGAGCCGCTGTCGCTGCAGTTTAAAAGAGGGTCTGCGGGGATGGTTCCCGCAGGTGTTATCTCATAGCACTTGTCATTTCTCTTTATGGAAGCACCCAGCGCGCAAAGACAGCGGGCAGTTGCCTCTATATCGTTGGAGGTATCGGGGCAGTAAATTGTTACGGGGCTTTTAGAAAGGGCGGCACAGATAAGAAGTCTGTGTACGTGAGATTTTGAATTGATAGCGTGAATACATCCGCCTATTTGGGAGGGGGTGATCTTTACTTCCATGTTTCCACTCCTGTTAAGATAAACTGTTTAAAATCTTCTATAGTCATTTTGAAGAGCTTGCTCTTGCCAAAGCTTACGGGGATGACAGCGGTGATGCTGCTGCCTGTACGCTTTTTGTCGCTTACAAAGCGGGGAAGAAACTCTTCTTTTGTGTAGCCGTGGTTAAGGGTAAAACCAAAGCTTTTTATAAGCTCAACGATGCGGTCACTTGTGTCTTTGGTGCACATTCCTGCATTTTGTGCACTTTCGGAAATTATTGCCATGCCCATTGCGACTGCTCTGCCGTGGGATACACCGAAATTGCTCAGCTTTTCTATAACATGACCTGCTGTGTGACCGAGATTCAAAAGCTGCCGCATACCGCGGTCAAACTCGTCTCCGTTAACGACATCGCGCTTCATGGAAACGCAGGTGGAGATGACGTAGTCTACATCAAAATCTAATCTTTGCTTCTCAAGGTGCTCAAGAAGCTCTGCGTTGCCCAGACAGCCGTATTTTATTACTTCTGCACAGCCGTCAAGAAAAATATCGGCAGGCAGGGTTTTGAGTGCGTCCGTGTCGCAGAGGACTAAGTGCGGCTGGTAAAATGCACCGCAGAGATTTTTGCCGCGAGGCAGGTCAATGGCTGTCTTGCCGCCGACAGATGAGTCTACCATTGCCAAAAGCGTTGTGGGTATCTGCACAAGGTTTATGCCTCGCAGATATGTGGCTGCTGCAAAGCCTGCAAGGTCGCCTGTTACTCCACCGCCGAGAGCGACGATAACATCGCTTCGGGAAAGGTCAGATTCTGCCAGAAAGTTTATAAGGTCAACGTATGTAGCTGCGCACTTTGAACTCTCTCCATGGGGGAATACATATTTGAAAACTTCTATGCCTTCGTCCGCAATGGACTTTTTGACAGCTTCGGCATAGAGCTTATCTACATTGTCGTCAGTAACGATGACACATTTTTCTGCGGAAAAAAGAGAAGAGACCTCTTTGCCTGCGGTATCCATCAGCCCTGAGCCGATGCGTACCTCATAGGCACGGGAGGCATTTACTGTTATGGTGTTCATTAACCGTCGATCTCCTTTTTAAGATTTGCGCCGTCTGCCAAAAGCTGTTCCAGCGTCGCGCGGTCACTTCTTTCGAGTGCATCTTTATATTTTACCAGTTCATTTACGATGGTGTCTATCTCAAAAATCATATTATCGCGGTTATTTAAGAATAATTCAGCCCACATGATGGGGTTGAGCCACGCAACACGGGTAAGGTCGCGGTAGCTGCCTGCGGAAAAGCCCTTATGGACTTTCGCTGTTGGACTTTTTATGTATGCGTTTGATACAACGTGAGCAAGCTGGGATGTAAAGGCGATAACGGTGTCGTGCTCTTTTGCCGTTGTGACGGAGATGCTGCCGAAGCCCAAAGGCTCAAGGATGGTTTTTACTCTGTCAAATAAGGTTATGTCGTCGTATACAGGGGGGACTATGACCATGGGAGCACCGCGGAAAAGATCGGGATTGCTGGCTCTGTAGCCTGAGTGGTGCGTGCCTGCCATGGGGTGACCGCCCACATACAGGAAACCGTGCTCTGCGGCTGCTTCAAAGCCTGCCTTGCACACCTCTTCCTTTGTACCGCAGCAGTCTATAACAAGACCTGTCTTTGAAAAGTGAGGTCCGTTGTTTCTGATGTATTCCGCTGCGTCTTTCGGAAAAATGGCGATGAGAACGAGGTCACAATCCTTGAGGTTTGTCTCATTAAGCTCCCCTGCAGCGCCGCCTGACATAATGGCGAAAGACAGTATGCTGCTGTCTGTGTCGTATGCCAAAACCGTGTGTCCTGCTGCGCTGTATGCCTTGGCGATGGAACCGCCTATAAGTCCTAAACCGACTACTCCCACTGTCATGGTTATCTACTCCTTAAAATACTGTACGTATTGTTGCAATTTTCTTTGAAAGGTCGTCAAACTGCTCAGGCGTAAGAGACTGGGCACCGTCGCAGAGTGCGTTGATTGGGTCGTTGTGTACTTCTATCATAAGTCCGTCTGCTCCGCAGGCTGCCGCTGCCATGGACATGGGCGGAACAAGCTTTGCGATGCCTGATGCGTGGCTGGGGTCAACGATAACGGGAAGATGTGTCATTTCGTGGAGCATGGGAACAGCGGAAATGTCGAGTGTATTTCTTGTAGCTGTTTCAAATGTGCGGATGCCGCGTTCGCAGAGGATGACGTTGGGGTTGCCCTGAGCGAGGATGTACTCGGCGCTCATTAAAAGCTCGTTGAGAGTGTTTGCAAGACCGCGCTTTAAGAGTACGGGCTTTCCAAATTTGCCCACTTCCTTTAAAAGTTCGAAGTTCTGCATGTTTCTGGCACCCACCTGAATAACGTCTACGTCTTTGAAGAGGGGGAGGTGAGATGCGTCCATAAGCTCTGTTACGATGGGAAGACCTGTCTTTTCCTTGGCTTTAAGGAGAAGCTCAATGCCGTCACCGCGGAGTCCCTGAAAAGCATAGGGAGATGTACGGGGTTTAAATGCACCGCCGCGAAGCATGTTTGCGCCGCTTTCTTTTACTCTTTCTGCGATGGTTGTAAGCTGTTCTTCGGATTCAACAGAGCAGGGACCGGCGATAATAGCGAAATTGCCGCCGCCGATCTTAACGCCGTCAATGTCGATCACGGAGTCATCGGGATGGAATTTACGGCTGCACTGCTTATAGGGCTCTGAAACGCGCTTTACGGAGTCTACGATGGAAAGACTTTCAACCAGAGAGACGTCGAGATGATTTGTGTCGCCTACAAGTCCCAATACTGTATATTCGCTGCCCACGGAGAGGTGGACTTCGATGCCCTGTGTTTTGAACCAGCTGATAAGGTGGTCACGCTGCTGCTCTGTGGTGTTGGGTTTTAATACGGTTATCATGGTAAAATCCTCCATTAATTAAAATAAGACCGCACTTTGTGCGGCCTTACGGTTTACTGAAATTATCTTCAAAAGAGAAATAACAATCACTGTAATTTGCAGCACAAATAGCTTTTACTTGTTTCTAAAGTAAAAGTAATAATAGTATGCAAATCTGATAGCAGACATTGTCATGAAATGCTTCTCCGTGAAAAAAGATTTGAGACTATTTAACACCCAAAACCTTGATATGTCAAGGTTTTTTGCTAATTTTCTTTAAATTGTTAAAGAAACCACCGCCCCTTATAAAGTGACGGTGGTTTGCAAGTTATTTTTATCTATGCTTGCCGAGGAAGAACAGAGCGATTGTGCCGGGACCGGAGTGTGCGCCGATAACAGGACCGATGGTGCTGATTACAACCTCGGGAACGCCAAGCTGCTCCTTGATCATGTTTGCAAGGTCAACAGCTTCACTCTCGCAGTCACCATGGCTGATGTAAACATAGTTCTTCTCTTCTTCAATAAGAGTTTCCTGCATCTGGGCAAGGAGAGCCTTGATAGAAGCTTTTCTGCCTCTTGCCTTTGCAACGTTTATAAGGTGACCTTCTTCGTCAACGTGCAGAATAGGCTTGATGTTGAGAACAGAACCGACGATAGCGGTAGCTGCGGAAACGCGGCCGCCTCTTTTCAGGTGGAACAGGTCGTCAACTGTGAACCATGCGCAAACATCATGACGCTTTTTGTCAAGATACTCACACAGAGCGTCAAATTCCATGCCTTCGTCGCGTTTGTCACATGCCATGATAACGAACATACCCTGACCGAAAGAAGCCATGAGAGAGTCTACTGCATAAGCCTTTCTGTCGGGGAACTCTTCTGTAAGCTCGGAGAAAGCTACCTGAGCTGCGCTGATGGTGCTTGTAAGACCGGAGGAAAGACCGATGTAGAGAATGTCCTTGCCCTCTTCCATAAAGGGACGTGCAGCCTCTTTGAGCTGCTCAGGATTGAGCGCTGATGTGCTTGCTGTTTCGCCTGAACGCAGCTTGGCATAAAACTCCTTGGAGGTCATGTTGCGCTCGTCGGGGTAATGGGGGAAGGAAGCATCGCCCATAGTAACTGTCATGGGGATGACATGGATGTTTCTGCTCTCTACCAAAGACTGAGGAAGATCGCCTGCGGAATCGGTAATGATTACATAATTGCTCATAGTAGTTCTCCTAAAAAAGTGGTAATTGTTATCCAATGAGATAATATTAAAAACAAGATGTTATAATAATAGCTCGCAAGAGAGGAAATGTCAATAATTATTGACCTTTCATTATAAACAAATCAGCCGCATCACGGCAGGATGCGGCTAAAAGGGGAAACATATAACGATACAACAGTCTTATTTATAAACTCATTGTAGCGGTATACACAGAAACTGAGAAGCGGGAGAGGGGGATATTTTTAAGATTCTATTTAAATTTTCGGCAAATTGTACAAAATTGAGTGAATGTTTTGACAACAGGCTATAGAGCTGATACACTATATTAGTTAAAAGAGTAAAACAAAACAGATTAACAAATAAGGGGAATTTAATTTATATGAGATGCGACGGAATTAAAGTTAAAAATTGCGATCCCATGTACGCGCTTATTCCTTACTTCCTTACAAAGCGTTATGACGCCATGAATATGACGACTATCGACATTCCCGTTGAGCCTTTGAAGAAGTACATAAATGAAAAGCGCAAAGAGGGAAGGCCTATAAGCCACCTTGCTCTTGTTCTCGCAGCATACATCAGAACAGCCGCACAGTTTCCGCTGATAAACCGTTTTATCGGTAATAAGAGCGTATATCAGCACAACGACTTTACTGTATCCATGGTCGTTCTTCGCCACAACTCCAACGACGACACAATGGCAAAAATCAGCTTTGAGATGGCAGACGATATTTTCGAGGTTCAGAGAAAGATCGACGAGTTTGTTGAGAGCAACAGAAGCGATGCAGATCAGAGCCTTGACAAGATCATGCGTATTATTCAGGGCATTCCCGGCGTTATGGGACTTGCAATTGCGGCTCTGCGCTTTATGGATAAGCACGGTCTTCTGCCCAGAGCAATTGTTGATGTCAGCCCGTTCCACGCAAGCCTTCTTATCTCCAACCTCGCAAGTATCCGCACAAACCACATTTATCACCATGTTTACCAGTTCGGTACCACAAGCGTAGGTATCACAATGGGCAACATGCGTGAGGTGCCCAAGAGAAAGGGCGGCATTATCGTTCACGAGAAGTGTATTCCTCTCGGTGTTGTTATGGACGAGCGTATCTGCAGCGGTCACTACTTTGCAAGAGCATTCCAGGCTCTTAAGGGCTATCTTGCAGCTCCCTCCACATTGGAAGGCCCTCCCACCTTTGAGGTTATCGAAAAGGAAGAGGCTGCAAAAATCTCCCAGACGATCTAAAAAACGAAATCCCTTCGAGAACTCTCGAAGGGATTTTTTTGCCTGATTTTACAGGGAGAAGCGGTGGAAAATCTTCTTGCCCTTTTTGATTTTGATGCTCTCCTTAAGCTGTGCCTCGGAAACTGTCTGACCGATGCCTGTTACCTTTTCACCGTCAACGGAGATACCGCCCTGCTCGATAAGACGCTTTGCCTCACCACGGCTCTTTGCGATGCCGCCAAGCACAAGAAGGTCTGCAACGGAGACAGCGCTGTCAACAAGAGAAGCCGCGTCAACAACTGTGTGGGGCATGTTTGCATCGTCGCCTGCGCCGCTGAAGAGCGCCAGAGAAGTCTCCTGAGCCTTCTTTGCCTCTTCTTCACCGTGAACAAGAGCTGTCAGGCTGTAAGCCAGAATGGACTTCTTCTCGTTGATGCGGGAATCATCCCACTTGTCCATTTCGTCGATCTCCTCAAGAGGAATGAAGGTGAGCATGCGGATGCACTTCATAACGTCAGCATCGCCGACATTGCGCCAGTACTGATAGAACTCGAAGGGAGAAGTCTTGTTGGGGTCGAGCCAAACAGCGTTGCCTGCTGTCTTACCCATCTTCTTGCCCTGAGAGTCGGTGAGAAGGGTAATTGTCATGGCGCTTGCATCCTTGCCCAGCTTGCGTCTGATAAGCTCGGTACCGCCGAGCATGTTGGACCACTGGTCGTCGCCGCCGAACTGGAGATTACAGTTGTAGTTCTTGAAGAGATAGTAGAAGTCGTAAGACTGCATGATCATATAGTTGAACTCGAGGAAAGAGAGACCCTTTTCCATTCTCTGCTTGTAGCACTCGGCTCTCAGCATGTTGTTAACAGAGAAGCAGGCGCCGACTTCACGGAGCATGTCAACGTAGTTGAGGTTTAAAAGCCAGTCTGCGTTGTTGAGCATCATAGCCTTGTCATCGCCAAACTCGATGAATTTCTCCATCTGTTTTTTGAAGCACTCTGCGTTGTGGTCGATGTCTTCCTTTGTGAGCATCTTTCTCATGTCAGTTCTGCCGGAGGGGTCGCCGATCATGGTTGTGCCGCCGCCGATGAGGGCGATGGGCTTGTTGCCAGCCATCTGAAGACGCTTCATAAGTGTGAGCGCCATAAAATGACCTGCTGTAAGGCTGTCTGCTGTGCAGTCAAAGCCGATGTAGAAGGTTGCTTTGCCGTTATTTATAAGCTCCTTAATTAAAGGCTCATCTGTAACCTGAGCGATAAGGCCGCGTGCCTGCAGCTCTTCATAAATGTTCATCTTCTGTTCCTCCTAAAAAATAAAGGTCAGACAAGAAATTTCTCATCCGGCCGAAGCTGTCAGATTTCGCAAAACAGTATAACAGCTTTTTATATAAAGCGCAAGTGCCGCATGGTTAAAAATCATTGAGAACAAAGGAAAAACCGCAGCTTATCTCTAAGCTGCGGTTAAAACTATTTGTCTGTAAATTCGGCTATGTCTTCTAAACGGCATTGCAGTATTTTGCAAAGCTGGTCGAGAGTATAGGTGTTGACATTCTGATTCTTTCGGAGTCTGTCAAGCTGACCGGTGCTTATGTTGTATTCGTGTATGAGCTTGTATTGCGAAATACCGCGCTTTTTCATAGTTTCCCATAATCTGTCAAACACGATCATACAAAGCACCTCCTTGGCTTAATTTTCTGCCTGTGTTACGCCGGAACTGCCGAAGTCAAAGACGGGGGTCATGCCGTTTTCACCTGCGACGAAGGTGGGAAGCTTGCCGTCCCATTTCTCGGCGTATGTATAGTCGATAAGCTCCTGCGTAAGGGAGTTGGAGATAAGCTCATTTGCCTCCGCCTCAGCTTCAGCTCTTGTGATGATCTCATAAGCCGCTGCGTCTGCCTCTGTCTTTCTGATCTCAGCTTCAGCCTCAGCCTCAATGACCTTCTGCTCAGCCTCGGTTTCTGCCCTCAGCTTGTTCTGCTCGGCAACCTGCTTTTCTTCAACTGCGTTTGTGAAGGCGTCTGTAAAGTCCATATCCTCGATAGAGGTGCTTACAAGCTCAATGTTGTAGTAAATAAGCTTTGTGGCAATGTCTTCCTCAATGGCCTGTGCCAACTCGCTTCTGCGTCCGATTATCTCTTCTGCATTATAACGGGCGGTGACGATTTTTACAGACTCTGCGATGGCAGGTGCGATAACCGTGTTGTAATAGTCTGTGCCGATAGTGCTGTAAATGGTCATGGCGTCAGACTTTTTGATCTGGAAGTTTACTGTGTAGACCATGGATACTTCCTGAATATCGGAAGAGAAACAGGAGAGCTCAACGGTCTCCTTCTGTACGCGGTTATCCATCTTTACAACGCTCTGCCAGGGAAGGACAAAGTGCAGACCGGAGTCCAGCGTATAGTTTTCAACACGTCCGAAAGTGGTTACAACACCTGTGTGACCTGTGGGGACGGATGAAATGCAGGATGATGCGATGAGTAATACTGCCAGCAATACACCGACTATCAGTCCGCCGAAAGCTGCCTGTTTTTTCTTAGTACGGACAGTCAGAAAAACGATCACACCGACAATGGCGGCGATGACGCCTAAAAACAATAAAAACATTTAAAAGCTCCTTTAAAAATTTAAACTGAGAGGAATGTCCGAAGACATTCCTCATTTGCGTTACTTCTGTACTGTTGTCTTCTTAACTGCAGGAGCTTCGGGGTCTGCAATAACTTCCTTAAAGGATGTTGCAAGACCGGCAAGTCCCTGAATCTCAGAGGGAATGATTATCTTTGTTGCCTTGCCGTTTGCGGCTGCTGTGAAGGCCTCCAGAGCACGGAGCTTGATTACAGCATCAGATGCGCCTGCCTCGTTTACAAGGCGGATACCTTCTGCGTTGGCTGTCTGGAGCTTGATGATGGCTTCAGCCTGACCTTCAGCCTCTAAGATAGCGGACTGCTTCTTGGCGTCAGCTCTCAGGATTGCAGCTTCCTTTTCACCTTCGGCTTCAAGGATTGCAGACTTCTTTTCACCTTCAGCTCTCAGGATAGCTTCGCGGCGTTCACGCTCAGCCTTCATCTGCTTTTCCATAGCATTCTGAATTTCCTTAGGAGGCATAATATTCTTCAGCTCAACGCGGTTGACCTTGATACCCCAGGGGTCGGTAGCTTCGTCAAGGATGGAACGCATCTGTGAGTTGATTGTGTCTCGGGATGTAAGAGTCTGGTCCAGCTCCATGTCACCGATGATATTACGGAGAGTTGTAGCTGTCAGATTCTCAATAGCGGACATGGGGTTCTCAACGCCGTATGTGTAAAGCTTGGGGTCTGTGATCTCAAAGAAGATAACTGTATCGATCTGCATTGTTACGTTATCTTTTGTGATAACAGGCTGGGGAGGGAAGTCTACGACCTGCTCTTTAAGGGAGACGGTTTTTGCGATCTTCTCAATGAAAGGAACCTTAAAGTGGAAACCTACGTTCCATGTTGCTTTATATGCACCCAGACGTTCAACGACAACTGCTCTTGCCTGAGGTACGATCTTAAAGCAGCGTGCGATAACTATCAGCACGACGACAACTATAATACCAATGCCTACATACTCCATGAAATTTCCTCCTTAATTATTCAATGTTCTGTTCGATGGGAATTACTATGAGCTTTACGCCTTCAATGGCAACTGCCCTTACCAGGTCTCCCTCTTTAAAAGGCTGACCGGTTTTACTTCTTGCTGTCCAGATTTTGCCCTGAACGGAAACTGCGCCGGTGGCTGCGATGTTGTCGATATCCTCGGTAACCTTGCATGCCATACCGATAACTCTGTCTGCGTTTGTGGGTTTTACCTGTGCGTTGAGATGTTTCTTCACAAGCGGCCGTGTGAGAATGAGCGCTGCAATGGCAACGACAAGGAAGAGAACTATCTGCAGCCACAGGGGACCGTGACAAAGCGCAACGATAAACGCCGCCAGAGAGCCTGCTGCAAACCAGATAGACACCAGCTGAACCGTCGCCGCTTCTGCAATGGCAAAAACGATGAGAGCTGCCAGCCAGATGATTGACATCAGATCCATAACCCGTTTTCCTCCTTTATATTTTTAAGTTATATTTATAGTATATCATTAGCAGAGAAAAATAAATACTCAAAATAGTTTACCAGCATAAGTGTAACTTTAAGTTACCTAAATAGTAAACCTAATGCGTAAATTTGTCAATATATTTTTGCGAAAATCTGTAATTTGTTATTTTGCTGCATTTTTGTATATATTTTTTGGTGAAATTGCTGTGTGATATTTTTATAAAATAGGGAGCTGAGTGAATAAAATTTACGTTTGTTTGATGAGTATAGAAAAAGGAAATCGCAGTTTCCTTTTTCTATTGACAAAACCCATGCAGCATACTACAATATCGTTATACGATATCAATTAACGATATTATGAGGTGATAATATGCCGAAAAAGTCTATGGAGACTCTTACAGAGTCCATGTTTTATGTGCTCATGGCGTTTTCAAAAAGACCCATGTGCGGAATAGAGGTTACAGAGTATATCGAGAGAAAGACGTCAGGGCGTGTGCTTATGGGACCTGCCACGCTGTACACGATTTTGGGCAAGTTTGAAAAAGAGAAGTATATCCGTGAGGTAGAGGTAGTAGGCAGAAAACGCACCTACTGCATTACACAAAAAGGATATGATGCCTATAAGGAAGAGGTCGCAAGGCTTAAACAATGCATACTGGATGCGGAAGGGGCTGACGATTTTGAGCGAGAAGAAACTGAAGAAATGTTACCGTCTGCCGCCCTGTCCCCCGTATGATGTAGAGGGGACCGAGAGCTGGCTTTCTGACATGGCGCGTGACGGCTGGCTTTTGGCTGAGGATGGCTTGTTTTTAGGCGTTGCCACCTTTGAAAAATCTGTGCCTGTGGAGATGACCTACCGCCTGACCGTTGCTGAAAACGGAACAAGCATGTGGGGCGAAAACAACGGTGACCCCGATGCTGACGAGATAGAACACAGCGCAATGTATGGCTGGGAGTATATCGCAAAGCGTGGAGATTTCCACGTTTACCGCAGCGCAAAGCCTATGCTGCGTGAACTGAACACCGACCCGGAAGTTCAGGCAATAGCGCTGAAGGAGCTGAAAAAGCGCCAGCGCGGTTCATGGCTTGAGTGGATATTCTGGATAGTATATTTTATTGTAAGATATGCAAAAAGCAGAATATTTACGACCATGCTCTATGCGAAAACGTGGTTTATGCTTCTTGCGTTCGGCGTGCTGCTGTGGTTTCTCATAAACTCAATAGTGCGCGCAGTTCATTACAGAAAGCTGCGAAATAAGCTGCAGGAGCAGGGGAGACTTGACAGCGGCAAAAACTGGAGAAGCGGTGCTGCAAAATATCATATCGGCAGATTTACACGATACGTTCTTGTAATCGCGCTTGTGATGATTTTTATGGTAAATATCTCTTCAACTGTGTTGGGAGAAAACGAGATACCGATTTCTGAATTTTCTGAAGAGCCGCCTTTTGCAACGATAGCGGATTTTGCGGAAGGCGAATATGAACTGCAGAACTACGGCTCGTGGGGAAATAATGTGATCCACTGGAGCGATTGGCTTGCTCCCGAGTGCTGGCGCTGGCACGAAATTGCCAAAGTTCGCACGGAAAATGGAACGCTGGATGGCGGCTTGTACATTGATTATTATGAAACTGCAGCGCCGTGGATAGCGAATATTATTGCAAAAGAGTACTACAAAGTGGCAAGGTGGGATAAAGACTTTGAGATTTTTGAAGCCGAGCTGCCCGAGGGAAATTTTGCAGCGTGCTACTACGATGAGATACATATACCGACTATGATACTTCAGCGGGGAAATGTAGTCATTAATGTCAGCTTTATCCAGTACGGCGAGGGCTATGTGATGAGCTTTGAGGAGTGGACGGCTATAGTGGGAGAGTATTTGGGAAAGTGACAGGTTTTGGCGAAAGGAGCTGAAAACCGTGAAAGATAAGAAAAACAGAAATGTTTACAGATTTCTGCCGTGTTCGTTCTTTGACGTAGAGGGGATTGAGAGCTGGCTTTCAGATATGGCGCTTGAGGGATATTTTCTGGAAAAAGACGGTTTTAAAGTCGGATTTGCCGTTTTTGAAAAAAGAGAGCCTGTAAACCTGCGGTATCGTCTTACAGTTGTGGGGAACGGAACGCGCTCTGCAGCGGATGAGGACAGACCCGAATGGGAAGAACGGATATATTATAAAGAACACGGATGGGACTACAGAGCAACCTACAGCGGATTTCATATTTACTGCACAGCAGACCCCGATGCTGCGGAATTGCACACGGAACCTGCGGTGCAGGCACTCACTTTCAAAAGGCTGAGAAAGCAGTTTTTTGGACTTCTGATATACAGAATTATTTTGGCGCTGCTGCCATTGTATATATGCTGCGTAAGTATGCTTTCAACAATGCTGAGAATGAGAAGCTGGGTTGTTATACTGTTTCTTGCATGTGTGATCTGGATGATAGCGGATACGGTGCGTGAAGCTTTGATTTTACGGCGGGTGCATCAAAAGCTGAAAATAGGTATTGAACTTGAAAGAGACCGTGACTGGCGTAAAAACAGCCGAAAATATACTGCAAAAGAGATCATCACAACGATTGCGGCAATATTTTTGCTGGTCGGAATGGTTTTGTACCATGTGTCATATAAGCCTGACAGAAATATGCAGCCGATTGAGGAATTTGAAGGAGATATACCATTTGCAACCGTTGCGGATTTTGCGCCCAATGGCAGATATTCCAACGACAGTTGGGGCAACAGCAACGAGTTTAAACGTTGGAGTGACATAATTGCTCCTGTGTGCATTGTGTGGGATGAGGGAGCGCGCGTATATTTTGATGACGGAGGAGAGTACGGCTGCTGGTTGCAGGTGGAATACTATGAAATGGCGGCGCCTTGGCTGGCAAGGGCGTTAGTGAGAGAAGAAAAACGCTTAAATCTGCATGGCTATGAGTTTTTTGATATTGAAGTGTCCGGGGCTGACTACGCTTTTATTTATTATGACTATGTGCTTAACATTGTAATTCAGGACGGAAACAGGGTTGTACACGCGAGAGTGTCTGATTTGGGTGTATTCACGGATGAGCGTTTTGATGTGGATTTAACAGAAGAGGATTACATAAGAATTGTTGCGGAAAAGTTTTTAAATTAGAAATTTCGGGAAGCTTTTTGCTTCCCGAGTGTTATATTTCCGTCAAAAACGTGTCTATATGGGTGAAAGGGGGAAAAGCCATGGAAGATGAGAAAATTATTGAGCTGTATTGGGGAAGAGATCGTGAGGCGATTTCCGAGACAGACAAAAAGTACGGAAGCTACTGCATGACCGTGGCAAATAATATCCTGCACAGCACCCGGGATGCGGAAGAGTGTGTCAACGATACATACTTTAAAACATGGAACTCCATTCCGCCAACTCGTCCTAAAATCCTGTCGGCATTTTTGGGGAAGATAACCCGAAATCTTGCCTTTAACCGCTATCGCATGGAAAATGCGGAGAAAAGAGGGGGCGGTGAGCTGCCGCTGATTTTGGATGAGCTGGCAGAGCTTGTTTCAGGCGAGGATGACGTGGAAAGTGCGGTTGAACTTTCTGAGCTGAAAAATACCTTGAACGCATTTTTAAAGGGACTTTCACAGGACAAACGCAGCATCTTCCTGCGCCGCTACTGGTACTGCGACAGCGTAAAGGAGATTGCAGAGAGATACGCCATGAGCGAGGCGGCAGTGTCCATGAACCTTGTGCGCCTGAGAAAGCGGCTGCGCGGATTTTTGATGGAAAGGGGATTTGAGGTTTGAAAAAAGAGGATATGTTTGAAGCTTTGAACGATGTGGATGATGAATACATCGAAAAAGCCAACGGAAAGAAAAAGCGCGGCTTTACCAAATGGGCTGCCTTGGCGGCATGTTTTTGCATCGTTGTTATAGGCGCTGTCACTATATTTTTGCCGAATAAGGACGCGGCAGGCGGCTATGATGCAGGGGGCTCTGACATGGACGGAGAAGCGGGAATGTACAGCATCGCCGTGTATCCCCCTTACGAGAGCGAGGAAAATGTAGCCGATGCGCAGATAATCACGCTCAGCGAGACCGAGGCTTATTCCTTTGAAACGCTGGGCGAGGCTCTTCCAACCGAGCTTCCCGAGGGGTATTCTTATCAGAGCGGTTATCTCTATGACACCACTATGGAAGACGGCACCAAGTATTATATGCTCCGCGTGACCTTTGCCGACGGACCCCGACCAGAGGAGATCGTCACCGAGGACGGGGGAGTTGTTGCACCTGATCCGAATGAGATGCCTGATGAGTTTTACGTGCTTGTGACGAACTATCAGCCTGTTGAGAATGTTGAATTATATACATCCGGAGATGTTGGCGATATAGACATCAACGATATATGGTTTAGTAATGGCGAGAATATATACCGTGCTGTTGAAGCGTATGATTTGTCGGATGATGAAATTTTGATAGTACTTCAGTCTATGGACTAAGGGCAGGTTATACCTGCCCTTGTCTTTTTTTCGGGGCGTCGAGGACGTCGCCCCCTACAAATATCATTGTGACACGCAGCAATAAATTTCCCTCTTGACAAAACTGGTCTATAGTTATAGACTACAAACAAGGTCGATAATTATAGACCGAAACAGGAGGTGCAAAAATGGACGAACTGAAACTGTGTGAAAGCGATTTTCGCTTTATGGATATCGTTTGGGAAAATGAGCCTGTTTCTTCGGGTAAGCTTGTAGAGCTGTGTTTAGATAAGCTTGGCTGGAAAAAATCCACCACTTATACTGTTCTCAAAAAGCTCTGTGAAAAGGGCTTTGCGAAAAACGAGGGCGCGGTGGTAACGGCTCTTGTGCCGCGCGATAAGGTTGCAGCTTTTGAAAGTGAGCGCGTGGTAGAGCGTACATTTAACGGCTCTCTGCCGGGGTTTCTTGCTGCGTTTTTAGGCGGCAAGACCATAAGCGAGCAGGAGGCAGCGGAGCTTAAAAAGCTCATAGACAGCCACAGGGAGGGATAGACCATGACCGATATTTTCTATGACCTTCTGAATATGAGCCTTAAGGCAAGCTATGTAATTCTGGCGGTTATCCTCGTGCGTTTTCTTCTGAAAAAAGCGCCGAAAAAGTATTCCTATGCCTTGTGGGCCGCGGCGGCTTTTCGCCTTGTGTGCCCTGTGAGCTTTAAGTCTGTAATAAGCCTTTTTGCCCTGCAGGCAGCGCGAAACAACACGACTTATGTAGATCTTACACAGGTTGTTTCACCCGCGGTAAACACTATACAGCCCCGGGCGAACGTGGGCATACCTGTAGTTGACACAGCCATAAACAACTCGCTGCCCGCGCCAACGCCTCAGTACAGCGCAAACCCTATGCAGATAATCATGTATATTGCCATGATGGTTTGGCTTGCAGGCATTGCGGTGCTTTTGCTTTACGGCGTTATCAGCTATATAAGGCTTCACAGAAAGCTGCGATTTGCGGTGAAGTTTGAGGACAATATTTGGCAGTCGGAGGTTGTGTCCTCGCCATTTATCATGGGCTTTGTAAAGCCGAGAATCTATATTCCCTACGGACTTGACACGGATAAACTCTCTTATGTCCTCGCCCACGAAAAAGAGCATATCCGCAGACTTGACCACATAATAAAGCCGCTGGCGTTTATTATTCTGACGGTGCATTGGTTCAATCCCCTGGTGTGGCTCAGCTTTTACCTTATGAGCCGCGACATGGAGATGAGCTGCGATGAAAAAGTGCTGTCTAAAAATGATGTGTCATCAGCAGATTACAGCACAACTCTTTTGAGTTTGGCTGTGAAAAAGCGCTTTCCGTCTCCGTCACCTCTGGCTTTCGGTGAAAGCGGTGTCAAGGGCAGAATCAAAAACGCTCTGAAATTCAAAAAGCCTGCTGTGTGGATAACGGTTGTTGCCGTAATTATCTGCATCGCTGTGATTTTTATCTGTGCAGCAGACCCGAAAGAGAAAGCGGAAGAACGCGATATGTTTGGAACTGTGTACAGCACAAACGGACTTGCGTATGTTGACGGAATGTTTTCCTATGTGCCTGAAGAAAAAACTGCAGGTAAATACTATGTGGATGATAATGGCACAATGTATGAACGCGGATGGACAGCTGAAGAAGGCTGGAACGAGATGGGAACATTTGAGAAATTTGGGCTGACGAAAAGCAATTTCGATGAATTGTTCCGGGGAGTGGAGATGTGGTCGGGCGGCTGTTCTGCAGATAAAATACGCAAGAGTAATGTAAATGCGTGGGAATTTACAAATGGCGGTAATTTTTACTATCTTTTGGAGCAGGACGATGGAGAAGTATATCTTGCTATCGGTCACAATGATAAGGATTTTGAAGAACCGCTTATCCGTTGGCTGTTTGTTCTCGAGGCTACGGGTAAAGGAGAGTTTCCGGAATATGCCCTGTCCGGTGACAGCTATGTTTCATATCAATGCCTGTATATGACGCCTGTAAGCTCATTTGCCGCTGTGGGCGGAGACTCAGGTTATCGGTACTTGTTTGTAATGGACGAAGAACTGGCATATTGCAAAAGCTTTGTCCGCATAGACAGAAGTACAGGCAATATGATGTCGTTTGATTACAGCGATTGGGGCGTATTTCCTTATACCGAGGAAGAGTGGAATGATATGTTTACACTTTATCCTGTGGACATCTCGGGATACACAGCAAGAGAGTGGATGCAGCTTAACGGCAGCTGCGCCCTTGCAATGATGGACAGCAGCGAGCTTTGGTTTATACAGCTCGGAAAGCACCCTGACGGTGAGGAGTATATATGGAGCATCTATTCTCTGGTTCCCGAAGAGTATATGGGTAAAGCCGAGTGGGATTATTCCGAGGGTGAAACCCTGAAAATTGACTTCGACATTCCCGGAAACATGACTGCAGTTTGCACACAGAGTGATATTTCAGCCGACGGAGTAAACTTTGACGTCGGTGCAGAGTGGTCAAACGGCGGTATTCGCTGGACACCTGTTAACGAAAGCGGAGAACCTGTCTACAACGCGCAGATACATTATTCGTCCGACACAGGATATGCAGGCACCATCTATATAGTCGGAAGCTTTTCCGGTGACGGCATGCACTACAGCGTGGAAACATCAGGTACGGGCCTGTATATTGAAAATGTTGATGAAGGTGTGCGTATCAGCGTAAAAGATGAGATTCTTGCTTTTGAGGAAGATATTGTTACAGTACCCGATATGTTGGGATATTCTATAAAAGATGCGGCGTATGAATTGCAGAGCAGAAACTTGAAATATGAATTTGAGTACGTAGATAGTGAAATGCCTTTGGATTGGGTAGTGTCACAAAGCCATGAAGAAGGTACGAAAGTTCCCGAAAGAACTGTTGTTGTACTTGAAGTGTCAAACGGAGAATTGATGCCTGACAACGTAAAATATTAGACAAAAAACACCCCTTAAGGTTTTGAACCTTAAGGGGTGTTATCTTATATTCCCAAAACAAGCTCTGCGATTTTGCAGTAAATGAAAAGTGACAGGGCGTCAACAATAGTTGTAATAAAGGGGCTTGCCATTACAGCAGGGTCAAGACCGATGCGCTTGGCTGCTATGGGAAGTGCGCAGCCCACAAGCTTTGCAACGAAAACGGTTACGATAAGGGTAAGGCAGATGATAGATGCAACGCCGATTGCAACGTGGTCAATAAGCATGAGCTTTCCGAAGTTTACGATTGCAAGGGAGACACCACACATTACGGAAACGCGGATCTCTTTCCAGATAACGCGTAAGGTATCGGAAAATTCGATCTCCTGCAGAGAAAGTCCGCGGATAACGGTAACGGATGACTGGCTGCCGCAGTTACCGCCTGTACCTGTAATCATGGGGATAGACGCAACGAGAATTGTGTATGCGGAAAGTGCGCCTTCAAAGTGGCTGATTATCATGCCCGTAAATGCTGCAGAAAGCATGAGGAAAAGCAGCCAGGGAATACGGCTCTTGTAGATGTCAAAAACGGACTGGCGAAGATAGGGCTTGTCTGAAGGGGTGATAGCACCCATCTTCTCCATATCTTCAGTAGCCTCTTCCTGAATAACGTCGATAGCGTCGTCGATTGTTACAATACCGACGAGACGTGTCTCTTTGTCGACAACGGGAAGGGCGGTGAAGTCGTATTTTGCGAACATATCCGCAACAGTTTCCTGATCCTCCGTTGTGTAGACGAAGATGACGTTAGGCTCCATAATGGTTTCAATAACGTCGTCTTCTTCGGAGAGGATAAGGTCACGGATTGAAATAGCACCGATAAGACGGCGTGATTTATCTGTTACGTAACAGACGTTGATGGTCTCTTTGTCGATACCTGTCCTGCGGATGCTCTTGATAGATTCTGCAACGGTGAGGTCAGGGCGAAGCTCCACAAACTCTGTGGTCATGATGCTTCCGGCTGAATCCTCGGGGTATTTCAGCATCTCGTTGATAAGACGACGTGTCTCGGGGTCAGACTGCTTTAAAATACGTTTTACAACGTTTGCAGGCATCTCCTCAACAAGGTCAACAGTATCGTCCATGTACAGCTCGTCCAGAATTTCTTTCAGCTCGTTATCGGAAAAGCTGCTTATAAGCTGTTCCTGAAAATCTCCGTTCATTTCGACAAATGATTCTGCAGCCAGCTCTTTAGGGAGCAGGCGGAACAGCAGGGGAATTTTGTTACGGGGCATCTCCTCAAAAACATAAGCGATGTCGGCAGGGTTCATAGTTGTGAGGATGTCACGCAGGGAGTTATATTTTTTGTTCTCGAGCAAAGCCTCGATGGTAGATTCCATGGTGGAAGTAAGTTCTGCCATTTTTGATGTCCTCCGTTCTGATTGAATTTGCATTTCGCACTTGCGAAAGGATCAGACAGGAGCAGGACGCGTATCTTCAAGCGAAGTCTCAGGCAGCCGTAAATGACACCTGAGCAGTATTTAATTTACAGTTACTTCGCCCCGGAACCGTGCCGCCCAAACTGTCAGCTGTCATTATTGTTCACCTCTCAAAAATGAAATAAAAATAACCCATACGCGGCAGGCGTTACGGGCTTTTATCACGTCAATATGGCGCACCGTAACGAGCTTCAGCATCGCGGGGCGGTGTAACTGCGTTAAATCATGCCTTGTGCTTCGACATGACCTGTTCAAACCAACGGATAGTGTCTCCACTATTTTGCGGCAGCAGCCCATATCCCCACGGTAGCCTTACCTACCGGAAGTTTCTTCTTAGCATATTTATATTATGCCGATTTTTTTACTGTGTCAATGCATTTATTATGTAAAATAAAACTTTTTTTAAAGCACGCAGGGAGCGTATTTCCTCTGCGTGCTTTTAATGCTATTTTTTGGGGATTCTGCTCTCACAGGGAACGCCGACCTGACATTTTCCGCAGCCGTATCTGACGCGGTTGTTTATGCCATGGGGCGGCAGCTTTGTGCTGTTTACGAAGGGAGCGCAAATGCTGTGATCCTTGCCGTCGGCAACGCCCTTTGAGGCGTCAATTGCCTGTGGAGGACATTTTCTCTGACATGCTTTGCACATAGTGCAGTATTCAAAGGGGCTGCTGTAGGGACGGGGCGTCACAGGAAGCTCTGCTGTTGTGACTACGCTTCCGAATCTGCCTGCCATGCCTTTTTCGGTGATAAGTCCTTTGGAAAGACCGAATGTGCCCAAGCCGCAGATGTAGGCAATATGACGCTCTGACCAGTTGGAGGTTAAGGGGGCGATCGTGGTAAATCGTGGATCTCTTGAAGGATAGACAGCGTCAAAGCCTTCGCTTTTTAAAAGGCTGCAAATATGTGCGCCCAAGGTGTCAACCGCTGTCTGCCCCTCTATTCTTGCGTGAAGCCACTCATCTGAGGCTTTGACGGGATCAATGCGGTTTGATTTTTTGACTGCATCGGTAAAGGGCAGAAAGAATGAAATGACACTTTTTGCACCGTCAAGCCAATCGGAGGGGAGAAATGCCCCTGCTCCAACTACTTTCGGCTCACGAAGCTGCAGAAACAGCGGGTCATCAGCTGAAGCGACGGCGAAGATAGGCTCGTCGTATATCTGCATGCCCGCAAGCTCGGGACGCAGAGCATCCTCTGCCGATACAAAGTTTTCTTTTGAATTCAGTATATATTTTGCTGCTGAAGATAACATAAAATCACCTGCTTTGATTTAATTATACACTATATGTGCTGTGAATGCAAAAAAACACCGCCCGTTTTTAAACGGACGGTGTTAAAATTTTCGGAAATTTAAGCCTCGACGATTTCCTTTGCATCGCGAGCGATAACAAGCTCTTCGTTTGTGGGGATAACGTAAACCTGAACCTTGGAATCCTCAGCAGAGATCTTCTGGAGCTTGCCGCGGCAGTTGTTAGCTTCCTTGTCAAGCTTAACGCCCATGTACTCAAGACCTTCAAGGCAAGCTTCACGAACAGAAGCGGAGTTCTCACCAACACCTGCTGTGAATACGATTCCGTCTACGCCGCCCATAGCAGCTGCATAGGAACCGATGTACTTCTTAACATTGTAGTTGAACATGTCAAGAGCAAGCTTTGCACGTTCGTTGCCTTCTGCAACAGCGTTGTCAAGATCACGGAAGTCGGAGGAAACGCCGGAAACAGCGAGAACGCCGGACTTCTTGTTGAGCATTGTAAGAGTCTCGGAAACTGTGCAGCCTTCGAGGTTTGTGATGAACTCAACAACAGCAGGGTCGAGGTCGCCGCTGCGTGTGCCCATGGGAACGCCTTCCAGAGGAGTAAGACCCATGGATGTATCGAAGCACTTACCGTCCTTAACAGCAGCAAGGGAAGAACCGTTGCCCAGGTGGCATGTGATGATCTTGGAGCCTTCTGCCTCAAGACCCATTACGCGGATAGCTTCAGCGGAAACATAACGGTGGGATGTGCCGTGGAAGCCGTAACGGCGAACCTGGTTCTCTTCATAGTACTTGTAGGGAATTGCATACATGTAGGAGCTTGCGGGCATTGTCTGATGGAAAGCTGTGTCGAAAACAGCGATCTGGGGAACGCCGGGCATAGCCTTTTCACAAGCCTCGATACCCATAAGGTTTGCGGGGTTGTGGAGAGGACCAAGGGGGAAGCATGCACGGATAGCTTCCTTAACTTCCTCAGTTACGAGCTGGCTTGCTGTGAACTTCATGCCGCCGTGGAGGACACGGTGACCAACAGCGCCGATTTCTTCCATGCTGGAAACTACGCCGTACTCTGCGCTTACGAGCTTGTCAAGAACAGCTGCGATAGCTTCAGAGTGTGTGGGGAAGCTCATGTCTTCGTCGAATACGGGCTTGCCGTCTACCATGGGAGTGTGCTTTAAGTGACCGTCGATACCGATACGCTCGCACAGACCCTTTGCGATGATGGACTCATTGTCCATATCGAAGAGCTGGTACTTCAGGGAGGAGCTGCCTGCGTTGATAACAAGAATTTTCATTTTTCATACCTCTTGATATAATAATTTTTATGCTATACAATGTTAATAAACGTAGTAAACGCAACAAATATTTTAATACTTATGGCGAAATATTACAATACCTTTTTCGCATTGGAGGAAAAATTTTGAAGGTTGTTGGCATAATTTGTGAATATAACCCCCTTCATAACGGTCATATTTACCATATAAATGAGACAAAACGTCTGATCGGTGAAGATACAGCCGTGGTCTGCGCCATGAGCGGAAATTTTGTCCAACGCGGTGAAACGGCGGTTTTTTCAAAATTTGCAAGGGCGAAGGCTGCGGTAAAGTGCGGCGCCGACCTCGTTATAGAGCTGCCTTTGGAAACTTCTCTCTCCTCTGCGGAAGGTTTTGCCCGCGGCGGAGTGAAGCTGCTGGACGCCCTCGGTGTGTGTACACATCTTTCCTTCGGAAGTGAAGAGGGAGATGCCGGGAAGCTTGAAAAAATTGCGAAGGCGCTCCTTGTGCCCGAAATGGACGAGCTTATAAAAAAAGAACTGGAAAGCGGCGTATCTTATGCCGCGGCACGGCAGAAGGCTCTTCGCAGAGTTTTGGGAGAGACCGCGGATATTATAGAAAAACCCAATAATATCCTTGGAATAGAATACCTTAAAGCCCTTGAAATTATACATTCGGACATGCAGCCTGTTACGGTTTCGCGCTTCGGCGGAGATCATGACGGGGAGACTGGCTACTCAGCCTCCGCTGTCCGTGCCGGTCTTTTGGAGGGGTGTGCCGATTGGAGCACAGTTCCCGAAAAAGCGGCGGAAGTTTTTAAGAAAGAAATTGAAGAGGGCAGAGGCCCTGCGTTTACAAAAAATATCGAAACGGCAATGCTTTACCGCCTGAGGACCATGACGGAAGACGAATACGATACTCTGCCGTTTGCTTCCGAAGGGCTGGGACAGCGCCTTAAAAAGAGCGTTATAAGCAGCGCGACTTTGGACGAAATACTTGAAAAAACCAAGACAAAGCGGTATGCTATGTCAAGAATAAGACGCATGATAATGTGCGCTTATCTCGGTGTTACGGCTGAGGATATGAACACATCTCCGGCGTATATAAGGGTATTGGCTGCGACGGAAAAGGGCAGAGAGCTTCTTAAAAAGATGCGAAAAACGGCAAAGCTCCCTGTTATCACAAAGCCTGCGGCAGCAAAAGACCATTTAAACGGTAAAGACTCTGACCTGTATACTCTGGCATATCCAAACAGTACACAGAGACTTTGCGGAACTGATTTTACTACAAGTCCCTATATGGAAAAATAAAGGGCAGAAGCGAGGTGACACTGCGGTCATGAAAATAGGAATATTTGACTCCGGAATGGGCGGCTTGAGCCTTTTACACAAGGCGATTAAATATCTCCCCGGTGAGGATTATATTTTCTATGCCGATGTTGCAAATGTTCCCTACGGCAGCAAAACACCTGAGCAGATTAGAGCTTTTTCGTCTGCTGCGGCAGAGTTTATGATAGCAAAAGGCTGCAAGGCAATGGTTGTCGCATGTAATACCGCAACAAGTGTTGCTATTGAACACCTGCGAAGCAACTATGATTTTCCGATTTTGGGAATTGAGCCTGCTGTAAAGCCTGCCGTAACTCATGAGGGGCATAAGCGGGTGCTGGTAATGGCAACTCCCGTAACAGTCCGCGAGGCAAAGCTCCACATGCTCATTTCCCGTCTTGAAGCGCAGGACGATGTGGACCTTCTGGCAATGCCCGACCTCGTCAGCTTTGCAGAGCGAGAGGAGTTTGGCGCTGCGGTTGAGGAGTATATTAAAAAGCAGTTGGGAGATACAGACCTGACCCAGTATTCGGATCTTGTTTTAGGCTGTACTCATTACAATAATTTTAAAGACACGTTTTCTAAAATATTCCCGAAGGAAACAGCAATAATCGACGGAAGCCGCGCGACCATACGCCACCTTGACAGTATACTTACGGAAAAGGGAATGCGCGGCGGCGGTAATGGCAATGTTGAATACTACACCTCAGGCGGAGTATTAGCCGACAATGCATTTTGCGAAAAGGCTCAGAGATTCCTCTCAAGACTTGAGGAAATGGAAAAAATCACCTGCGGTACTTTATAAAATATACGGCATCGAGTGTTCTCGATGCCGTTCTTGTTTATTCGGGTAGAATGTCGGGCTCGTCTGCTTTGTTTTTAAGAGGACGGTAAACCGTCAGCATCATGGTTATCCAGCAGGCAAGTCCGCCGATGACGTTTGATATGGGCTCTGCCAGAAATACGCCGTTTACGCCAAGACCGAAAAGCTTGGGCAGTATGATGATAAGAGGAGCCATGACGATGACTTTACGCAGCAGGGAGAAGAAAATGGCTGTTTTTGCCTTTCCCAAAGCAAGAGAAACGACCTGTCCCGTAAGCTGGAAAGCCATAAATGCAAAGGCGGCAAAATAGATGTGGAATGAGCGTACACCGATTTCAAGAAGTTCGGGGTCGCTGTTGAAAATGCGGATGAAAAAGCCGGGGAAAATCATAATTACCGCCCATGCGACGATACAGTAAAGGAGAGACGCTCCTGTGCAGAAGCGAATCGCCTCACGTACCCGGCTGTATTTTCCTGCGCCGTAGTTGTAGCTTATAACAGGTGTTGTGCCGTTTGTAAGACCGTTAACACCTGCAAAGAAAATGTCTCGTATGGAGTTTATAACGGTCATTATGCTGACGTAAAGCGTTCCTCCCAGATCGCGCAGGTTGGTGTTGCACAGCATCTGCACTAAACTTGTGGTAAAGGACAGACAAAAACCGGATGTTCCCAAAAGTGTGATGCGCTTTATTGTCTCAGCCTTTGGGCGCATGTCGGCAAGGCTGAATTTAACAGCAGCTCTCTTGCCGCATAAAAATGCCAGAACCCAAACTGCAGATGCTGCCTGAGAGATAATGGTGGCGAGGGCAGCACCGGATACGCCCATATCTAAAGCGAAGATGAAAATAGGGTCGAGAATAATATTTATGACCGCGCCGATAGCAACGGTGAGCATACCTGTTCTGCCTGCGCCCTGTGCGTTTATGAATGGGTTCATTCCAAGGCTTATCATAACGGCAATGCTGCCGATGAGATAGACGGAGAGATACTGATTTGCATAGACATAAGTTTCTTCATCAGCACCAAGCCAGTATAAAAGGGGCTTTTTTATGGCAAAGGCAATTATTGTAAGAATAACGCCCAAAGAAATCATCATGAAAAATGCGTTGCCGATTATGTGTCGGGCTTGCTTATCATCGCCCTTGCCGCGCGCCATGGAGAAAAGAGGAGAGCCGCCCACGCCGCAGAGATTAGCAAACGCCATTATAATTGTAAGCACGGGAGCGCAGATACCAATTCCCGTGAGGGCGAGACGGCCTGTCTCTGCAAGTCTTCCTATGTACATTCTGTCTACAAGGTTATACAGAACGTTTATCATCTGGGCAATTACCATAGGTCCTGCAAGGCGCAGAATATTTGAAGAAACAGAACCCTGGGCAAAATTGCCCTTATCTTTTACAGCTGCCATAAATACACTTCCTCGGTGGTGGATCATTTTTTCGGTTTGGCCTTAACTTTTGAGGTTCCCGCTTTTGCGAGCGTCACGCAGTATATGCGCTCAGCTCCGCCCAAAAGAAGTACCTTTGCACATTCGGAAAGGGTAGAGCCTGTTGTTACAACGTCGTCAACAAGCAGGATGCTCATTCCCTTTATGTCGATGCCGTGGGAGAGGGCATAAGCACCTGCAATATTTGCGCGGCGCTGAGATTTGTCTTTGAGCGTGGATTGCGCTTTTGTATGGCGTGTCTTTTTTAGCATGCCCCAAAGAGGAATGTCAAACAGACGTGCCAAAGCTTCTGCAAGACATTGTGCCTGATCATAGCCGCGGTTTCTGTATCGCTTCTTACTCAGCGGTACCCAGGTTATGTAATCAAACTTAATGTCAGGGTGATTGTCAAGACATTCCCTTATGAGATGTGCATACGGTGTGCTGTAAAACTGACAGCGATAGAACTTGAAGCGGTGGATGGATTCGCGTACATTGTCTCTGTAAAACAGGGGAGATACGCATTTTGCAATAAAATCTGCGGTTGTAACTCCGTTTGCCGTTGTTGTGCGGGGAAGATTATTTTCGCAGCTGTTGCAGATAAAGTCGCCGTCGTCATCGCCGCGCCACAGGAGCTTGTGGCAGAATATGCACTTGGGTGGGAATGCCAATTCTATGAGTTTATCCAGAAATTTCATATTATTCACCCGATAATATCTGTTCTGCTTAAATAATAAATCAGAAACAGTTTTTGTTCAATGTAAAAAACAGGGCGAAACAGTGATGAAAACTTGTGCAATTTGACTGAAAACTGTGAAAAAATCAGCCATACGAAAAAATCATATAACGAATTTTAAAAGCAAAGGGCAAAATGCACAAAAAGAGATGGGATAATATGTATAAAATAACGATTGACTTTAACTCTTTAAAGCTTTATATTCCCAAACAGAGGTGCCTGTTAAAGACATGCTAATCTAATTTAAGGAGATAAGAAAAATGAAAGCAAGAAAAGTTTTAGCAATTCTGTTGGCAATGATTATGATCGTTTCCGTATTCGCCGGCTGCGGCAAGAAGGACGATAAGTATAAAATAGGTATTTGTCAGCTCGTTCAGCACGAAGCTCTCGATGCAGCAACAAAGGGCTTCAGAGATGCTCTCGTAGAGAAGCTTGGTGAAGACAAGGTAGATTTCGATGAGCAGAATGCTTCCGGTGACAGCGCAAGCTGTACAACAATAGTAAGCGGCTTCGTTTCTGACGGCGTAGACCTCATCATGGCAAATGCAACTGCTCCTCTTCAGGCTGCAGCATCCGCAACATCCGAGATCCCCGTTCTTGGCACATCCGTTACAGACTATGCTTCCGCTCTTGAGATAGACGGCTGGACAGGCACAGTAGGTACAAACGTTTCCGGTACATCTGACCTTGCTCCTCTGGATCAGCAGGCAGCAATGATCAAAGAGCTGTTCCCCGATGCAAAGAACGTAGCTCTCCTGTACTGCAACGCAGAGTCCAACTCCGTATACCAGTGCACAGTTATTGAAGAGCACCTGAAGGGCTTCGGATACACAGTAGAGTGGTTCGGCTTCAACGACACAAGTGATGTTAACTCCGTAGCAGAAGCTGCTTGTGAATTTGCAGATGTTATCTACATTCCCACAGATAACACAGCAGCAGCTAACACAGAGGCTATTGCAAACGTAGTTCTTCCCGCAGGCATTCCCGTTATCGCAGGTGAAGAAGGTATCTGTAAGGGCTGCGGCGTTGCAACTCTCTCCATCGACTACTACGACCTTGGCTACCAGACAGGTCTCATGGCTTACGAGATCCTCGTAAACGGCGCTAAGGTTTCTGAGATGCCCGTTGCTTACGCTCCCGAAGTTACATACAAGTACAATGCAGATGTCTGCGCACAGCTTGGTGTTACAGTTCCCGATACATACGTTGCAATTGGATAAATAAACTGTTATAATGAACTTAATCGAATCAAAGGGGAGTAACCTCCCCTTTGATTTGCTGTTATGTAAGAAGAAGTCGGAGGATACTTTTGATGAGTTTTATAATTTCATTGCTTAATTCCATGCCCGGCGCCATAGCGCAGGGACTTATTTGGGGTATTATGGCAGTAGGTGTTTATATTACATACCGAGTACTTGACGTATCTGACCTTACTGTAGACGGATCTCTGTGTACAGGCGGTGCTGTATGTGTCATCATGACGCTCAACGGTGTGCCCATGCCGGTTGCGCTTATTGCAGCAGTACTTGCAGGTATGCTGGCAGGCATGGTAACAGGTATTTTACACACAGCCTGCGGTATTCCTGCTATCCTGTCAGGTATTCTGACTCAGCTGGCACTTTACTCCATAAACCTTCACATTATGGGATGGGGCACAGACAGCGGAAGCAAGGCAAACCTGCCTATTTCCATTGATAAGTATAACCTCTGGGTATCCAGCCGATATGTCCGTGATCTGTCCCTTGAAAACCCCTATCTTGTGCTGATCCCCGTTGTTGTTATTCTGATCGCCATTCTGTACTGGCTGTTCGGTACTGAGATCGGCTGCTCCATGAGAGCGACAGGTGCAAACCAGAGCATGGCGCGTGCTCAGGGTATAAACACAAACATTACAAAGGTTCTCGGACTTATGATTTCAAACGGTCTCGTTGCTCTTGCAGGCGCTCTCTTCAGCCAGTATCAGGGCTTCTGCGATATCAACATGGGCCGCGGTGCTATCGTTATCGGTCTTGCTGCTGTTATCATCGGTGAGGTTCTGTTCAGCAAGGTGTTTGTAAACTTTGCTCTGAAGCTCTCCGCTTGCGTTATCGGCGCTATTGTTTACTACATCGTTATCCAGTTCGTCCTGAAGCTCGGTCTCTCTACAGACGATCTGAAGCTTTTGACAGCTGTTGTAGTTGCTCTGTTCCTTGCAATTCCTTATCTGAAAAATGTTTATAAAGCAAAACATGTGAAAGGGGGTAAGACAAATGCTTGAGGTAAGAAATATTTTCAAAACCTTTAACCCGGGCACAATCAATGAGAAGCATGCCCTTAACGGCATAAGTCTTACCATGAATGACGGCGATTTCATCACAGTTATCGGCGGTAATGGTGCAGGTAAGAGCACTCTGCTCAATGCTATCGCAGGTGCATGGAGCATTGATTCAGGCGAGATCGTTATTGACGGTGAGAATATCACACATCTTCCAGAGCACAAGCGCGCAGCATATATCGGTCGTGTATTTCAGGATCCCATGATGGGCACAGCCGCAACAATGCAGATCGATGAGAACATGGCTTTGGCTGCACGACGCGGCAAAAAGCGCACACTCAGCTCCGGAATCACAAAGAAAGAGCGCGAAAGCTACAGAGAGCAGCTTAAGGTTCTCGACCTCGGCCTTGAGGACAGACTTACTGCAAAGGTAGGACTTCTCTCCGGCGGTCAGAGACAGGCGCTTACGATGCTTATGGCAGTTTTAAACAGACCTAAGCTTCTGCTTCTGGACGAGCACACAGCAGCTCTTGACCCCAAAACCGCTGCAAATGTTCTTGCGCTTTCCGACAGATTTATTTCCGAAAGCAAGCTGACAGCGCTCATGGTTACACATAATATGAAGGATGCCATCGCTCACGGAAACAGACTTATTATGATGAACGCAGGCAAAATAATCCTCGACATCTCAGGTGAGGACAAGAAGAAACTCACAGTTGACGACCTCCTTGCTGAGTTTACCAAGGCAAGCGGACAGGAATTTGCTTCTGACCGCGCACTTTTAAGCTAATAACAGATACCGCGGAAATTAAAATTTCCGCGGTATTTTTATTTAATAAAATATTTAAAAATATTAGTTTACATTGTGATTAAAGTCGTGTATAATAATATTAAATATTAGATGCGGAGGCGATAATATGAGTTTTAAGGTATTTACAGATTCGTCTGCAAACTTACCGGGAAATATTATTTCCCGATATGATATAGAAGTAATCCCGTTTAGATATGAGATAAACGGAGTTATGCATACTTGTGAAAAGAACACGGATAATTTTGACTGTCACAGATACTATGAGATGCTGAGAAATAAGGGCACGGTAAAGACGTCTTTAATCAATGTACAGGAGTTCTGCGATGAGCTTACACCGATGCTGAAAGCAGGACAGGATGTTTTATATGTCGGACTCTCTTCGGGCGTAAGCGGAACCGTGCAGGCTGCAAAAGTGGCTGCAAGGCTTCTCACAGAGGAGTTTCCCGAGAGAAAAATCAGAGTGTTTGACAGCATGGGAGCCGGTCTTGGAGTCGGTCTTACAACATGTAAGGCTGCTTCATTAAATGAGGCAGGAATGTGCATAGATGAAGCTATGCTGGAGCTTGAGGAGTATCGTATGAAGCTGTGCCAGTATTTCACCGTTGACGATATCATGTTCTTAAAGCGCGGAGGCAGAGTTTCGGGTGTTACAGCGGCGGTCGGAACAGTACTGAACATCAAGCCGATTCTGCGCGGAGATGAAGAGGGACATATTGTGTCCTGCGGAAAGGTTAGAGGAAGGATGCGTGCTGTGGAAGCGCTGGCTGAGATATATCAGAAAAAGGTACGCAATGCCGAAAACCAGATAGTTGCCATTTCTCACGGAGACTGCATGGAGGACGCGGAGAGACTTGCGTCTATAATCTGCGATATCGCGAAGCCAAAGGAGATCCTTATAATGCCCCATGAGCCGTTGACAGGTGCCCATGTCGGTCCCGGGATGCTGGCGCTGTTCTATGAGGGAAACAGCAGATAAAAAACGATCCGTATGCTAGGGCATACGGATCGTTTTTAAGTCTACTCATTGCAGTTGTGCGTGTTCATTTCAAACCAGTTTATAAGTCTGCCGCACTTTGGACATAGATGTTCAGTTATTTTTTCACTAACCCATGCGGACACTCCAATCTCTTTCATCCGCAATGAATCGGGTATTACATTGGCGTGGTTGCAAATGCCGTTTATAACAGGTTTTATGCTGAATTCTTTTAGTTTATCGCAAGGAAACTCGCCGCACTCATAACAACGGGTAACACCGTGATTTGCTGCACAATCCAAAAAGCCGTGCGTATTACAGTTTTTACAGCAGCTGCGTACGAAATCGGAAAAACAGCCATGGCATTCTTCGGGAAAAGCAGGGCACGCACCACAAAACAAACCGCATATAGATGCACACTCTTCAGTAGGAATTCTGGTCATAGACAGGAGCCTCCAAGTTTGATTAATTAAATGCAACACCCGATGCTTTATGCATCGGGTGTTTAAGTTTATTTTGCGTATTCAATGGCTTTTGTTTCGCGGAGAAGATGGACCTTGATCTGTCCGGGGTATTCAAGCTCGTTTTCGATCTTCTTTGCGATGTCGCGAGCGAGAAGTACCATTTCGTCCTCTGTGACCTGGTCGGGCTTGACCATGATTCTGATCTCACGTCCTGCCTGGATAGCGTAAGAGCTTTCGACACCGTTAAAGGAGGATGTAAGCTCTTCAAGCTTCTCAAGACGCTTGATGTAGTTTTCAATGTTCTCACGTCTTGCACCGGGACGAGCAGCGGAAATTGTGTCCGCAGCCTGTACGATGCAGGCAATAATTGTGTGTGCCTCAACGTCGCCGTGGTGTGCGTGGATAGCGTGGATAACGTCCTCGCTTTCCTTGTACTTACGGGCAAGGTCAACACCGATAGTAACGTGGCTTCCCTCAACCTCGTGGTCGATAGACTTACCAATGTCGTGGAGAAGACCTGCGCGCTTTGCTGTCATGACATCAACGCCCAGCTCTGCAGCAAGGAGTCCTGCAATATGTGAGACCTCGATAGAGTGGTTGAGAACGTTCTGACCGTAGCTTGTACGGTATTTCTGACGGCCGAGGATCTTGACAAGCTCGTGGTGGAGACCGTGAACGCCCGTTTCAAATGTAGCGCGCTCACCCTCTGCCTTGATGGTTGCGTTGACCTCTTTGCGAGCCTTTTCGATCATTTCCTCGATTCTGGCAGGATGGATGCGTCCGTCTACGATGAGCTTTTCAAGAGCAAGTCTTGCAATCTCACGACGGACGGGATCGAAGCTGGAAAGTGTGATAGCTTCGGGAGTATCGTCGATGATAAGGTCAACACCTGTAAGTGTTTCGATTGCGCGGATATTACGTCCTTCACGACCGATGATACGACCCTTCATCTCGTCGTTGGGAAGGGGGACAACAGAAACCGTAGCCTCTGCAACGTGGTCTGCAGCACATCTCTGGATAGCCAGGGAAATATACTCTCTTGCTTTCTGATCAGCCTCTTCCTTGTACTTTGTCTCGATTTCCTTGATCTTCATGGCAGCCTCATGGGTTACTTCGGATTCAAGGTTTTTGATAAGGTATGCCTTTGCTTCTTCTACGGTGTAACCGGAGATTTTTTCAAGCATTTCAAACTGGCTTTTCTTAAGCACAGCAACTTCTTCACGGGCAGCTTCAAGGTCTGCCAGCTTCTTGTTAAGAGTTTCTGATTTCTTTTCAACAGCGTCAGTTTTCTTATCAAGGGATTCTTCCTTCTGCAGAAGTCTGCGTTCCTGCTTCTGGAGTTCACTGCGGCGCTCTTTTTCTTCGCGCTCATATTCCTTGCGGCTTTTGTGTATTTCTTCCTTTGCCTCTAAAAGAGCCTCTCTTTTCTTGCTTTCAGCGGACTTTATAGCTTCATTTACGATGCGGGTAGCCTGTTCCTCTGCACTCTGAATTTCGCGCTCGGAAACTTTTTTGCGGTAAAGAATACCAAGTATAAAAGCAACAACAAACACCGCAATAAATGCGATGATGAGAAGAATTAGTTTCAGGGTTGGAGACATAGTAAGTATACACACCTCCATTCTGTTTGAGATTAAAATATCTTATAAAGAAAATAAATAATATTATTATGAAATGACCACATAACATTCCTAATATATCACATACATTTTACCGCCCTTCGGTCAATGTGTCAAGTTTTAAAGTGTTATGATTGGTTATTTTCGACGAAAAAATATAAAAAGAGTTACAAAATTGCAGGTTGAATATTGTATGGGATATACAAAAGAAAAAACGGAGCAAAATAGCTTTGCGCCGTTTTTGTGTGTTAAAAAGTTTTATCGATACTCTCTTCAGCAGCCTTTAAAATTGCCTCCACATCGTTTCCGATGACGTCAAGGAACTCTGCTGTGAAAAGCTGTGTTTCAGGGATGCCGTAAAATCCCTGTGCCATTGTTTTGATGTAGTTATATCCGAAATCAGGAGTGAAAGGACCGCCGCAGGTGGATACAAAATACAGCTTTTTGCCCTTGCAAAGACCTTTGGGGATACCGTTTACATAGGTAAATGTTACGCCCGAAACCGTGATAGCTTCAATATAGTTTTTGAGAGAAGAGGGGAAGGACATATCCCAGAAAGGAGCTGCGATAACAATAGTTTCCGCATTTGCAAACTGATTTGCGTAAGAGAGCATGGGATCGCCAAATTTGCCGCAGTGCAGGCATGTGTCGCGGTAAGCCAGCGTATCTTGGGTGAGTGCCTGTATGTTTTCCTTCTCAAGATTCAATTCGGTTATTTCACCGTCAAGCTTTGACAAAAGATGCTTTGCCAGACGGAGTGTTCTTGAGTCTTTGCGAACACATGCATTTATAAAAAGAATACTCATTGCTGAAACCTTCATTTCATAGATTTTTGACCATTTTACCATACAATTACTATAACGGCAATCTGAAAAAATATGTTGAATTCGGCTGAATTAACTATTGACTATACGAATTTAAAGTGCTAAAGTATCTATATTCAAAACAGCAGAGGTAAGCGTTATGAAAAATATGAATTTTAAAAGAAAACTGCCGGTTCCCAAGGAGATCAAGGAGCAGTATCCTCTCACCGAGGAGCTTTCGAAGATAAAAGAGGCGCGGGATATTGAGATCGCTGATATTTTTACGGGCAAGAGCAGCAAAATGGTTCTTGTTATTGGTCCCTGCAGCGCAGACAGAGAGGATGCCGTGCTGGATTACTGCACCCGTCTTGCGAAGCTGCAGGATAAGGTAAAGGACAAGCTTGTTCTCATTCCGCGCGTATATACAAATAAACCCCGAACAACAGGCGCAGGCTATAAGGGACTTCTGCATCAGCCTGATCCCGAGAAGCACGAGGACATGCTGGAGGGTGTTATTGCAATACGCCGCCTGCACACAAATGTTCTGGCACAGACGGGACTTTCCACAGCAGACGAGATGTTATATCCAGATAATTACCGTTATCTGTCTGACCTGCTGTCTTATGTAGCCGTAGGTGCCAGAAGCGTGGAAAATCAGGAACACCGCCTGACAGCCAGCGGAATTGATATTCCGGTAGGCATGAAAAACCCCACCAGCGGCGATATTTCAGTAATGCTGAACTCTATTATGGCAGCACAGGGAAGCCACACTTTCATTTACCGCGGCTGGGAAGTTGAGACAACGGGTAATGAGCTGACACACGCCATTCTTCGCGGCTATGTAAACCGCCATGGTGAGGCCATCCCTAACTATCACTACGAAGAGCTTGAGAGCCTTTACAAGGCTTATGTGGATAAAAACCTCAAAAATCTTGCTCTTGTTGTGGATGCAAACCACTCCAACTCCGCTAAAAAGTATGAAGAGCAGCCGAGAATTTGTAAAGAAGTGCTGCACTCATGCAGACATTCTGCACATATAAAATCCATGGTAAAAGGCTTTATGATAGAGTCTTACCTTGAAGGCGGCAGCCAGAAAATAGGCGAGGGTGTTTACGGAAAATCCATCACCGACCCCTGCATCGGCTGGGATGACACTTACCGCCTTGTATGCGATATTGCAGAGCTGATATAAAACAAGTAACCGCAGCGCTATTTAGGCGCTGCGGTTTTTTATTTAGTATGGGGGTTAGTTATTCAAACCATTTTACTTTCATAACGAAGTTTTTAGCATCACGATATCCTGCTTTTCCGTAATATCTTTCATGCAATTCGTCATTAACTGCTTGAAGTTCGATACAAGATGCCCCGATTTCTTTCACCTTGGTCTCAAGTGCAGAAAGAAGCTTACTTCCTAAACCTTTATTTTGATATTCATAAGCAATGATAATCTCTTCGAGTGTGTAGCCTAATATGTCATCGTATTGTTTAAAATATCCCATGACAAAGCCCAGTACCGTACCGTCATCATCTTTCATAATCAACGAATAAGCGTTATCTATTGTAAGTACTTGATGAATTCTCTTTTTTGCGGTTAATTCTGTCCAACAACTGTCTTCATGGTTATTATAGTAATCTATATATAATGGGATAACTAAATCAATATCTTCTGTTTTCATTACTTCAATCAGCATATAAATGTCTCCGTTCCATAAATTCAAAACTTTTTGATATTATATCACAATCACGCAAGTAGGGAAGAGATGAATTATAGGGTTTTCGGATGATTAAAAGCATAGCTCAACAAGAACGAGCGCAATTTGACATTGGGATGAGGATGAGTATAATTTTGTTAGGACATCCTAATGGATGTGCTTTTTATCAGAAATATGTTAGGGCATACTAACGGAAATAGGAATTGATTAGAATGATGATAAACAAGAGGCTTATAGCCGCTGTTCCCGAAAGCAAAAAGTTTATTGCGGGAAATGTAGTATGTCAATGGATATCACTGGCTGCAAATATAACGATGATGGGGAGCATTACGGCGTTTTTGATGAAGCTGTTTGAAAAAACAGCAGACACAGGAGATGTTGTTCGTACTGTCATTATTACGGCTGTTGCGGTAGCTGTGCGTTTTTTATGTACCACGCTGGCAAGCAAAATGAGCTATTTGTCTTCAAAAGCGGTAAAGAAAACGCTGAGAGAGATGATATATAAAAAGCTGCTGCGCCTTGGCAGCGGATACAAGGAAAAAGTCAATACTTCTGAGGTCGTACAGGTTGCCGTTGAGGGCGTTGACCAACTGGAAACATATTTCGGTCAGTATCTGCCGCAGTTTTTCTATGCGATGCTTGCGCCTGTTACGCTTTTTGCTGTGCTGTGCTTTGTAAGTGTCCCGTGCGCTGTAGTGCTGCTTATTTGTGTTCCTTTGATACCGGTGGCTATTGTTGCGGTGCAGCGTTGGGCTAAAAAGCTTTTGAGCAAATATTGGGGACAGTATACTGCCCTTGGTGATACATTCCTTGAAAATCTTCAGGGACTTACAACTACGAAAATATACCGTGCCGACGAGTTTAAGCATCGGGAAATGAATGAGCAATCTGAGAATTTTCGCAAAATCACAATGAAAGTGCTTACGATGCAGCTCAACTCCATTACGATCATGGATCTTATAGCATACGGTGGAGCGGCTGTGGGTGTGATTATGGCGTCTTTACAGTTTGCATCGGGAAAAATTGATCTTGCGGGATGTCTTTTGATTGTTTTGCTTGCTGCGGATTTCTTTATTCCAATGCGTCTTTTGGGGTCATTTTTTCATATAGCAATGAACGGAATGGCTGCAAGTGACAAAATATTCCGGCTGCTGGATATTGAAGACAGTAAGGAGAAACACCTGTACGTACCTGAGGATTGTACCATAAGGTGTTCTGATCTGCGCTTTTCTTATGACGGAAGCCGCGAAATATTGCATGGTATAGATATGCTGTTTCCGATGGGGAGCTTTACGGCCATAGTGGGTGAATCGGGATGCGGAAAGTCTACAGTTTCGGCAGTTCTTATGGGAAAGAATAAGAATTATAGGGGAAGTGTGACGGTCGGCGGAGCAGTGCTTTCTGAGTTGTCGGAAGAAAGCGTTCTGGAAAACTTTACATACATCACGCACCAAAGTTATCTGTTCAAAGGTACTGTCCGGGACAATTTGCTTATGGGGCGACAGGATGCCTCTGATGAGGAACTGTGGCAGATCCTTGAAAGGGTCAATCTTGCTGCATTTATAAAAAGTGAAAATGGACTTGATACACAGCTTGCAGAAAAGGCGTCCAACCTGTCCGGGGGACAGTGTCAGCGCCTTGCTCTTGCAAGAGCGCTGCTGCATGACAGCCCTGTATATATCTTTGATGAAGCAACATCAAACATAGATGTGGAAAGCGAAAATGACATAATGCGCGAAATCTATGCTTTGGCAAAGCATAAAACAGTTGTGCTGATATCGCACCGACTTGCCAATGTAACAGGGGCGGACAATATTTATGTTATGGCCGGAGGACGTGTTGCAGAGAGCGGAGATCACAGCTCACTGCTTGAAAAAAGCGGAGTGTATGCAAAACTTTGGAATGCACAGCAAAGTCTTGAAAACTATGGAAAGGGTGGTGAGAACATATGAAAAAGAGAAGCGGATTTAATGTGATGATGCGATTGATAGGCTTGGTGAGACCCCTTGCAGGATTTATGGTTCTCGCCATTCTTATGGGGCTTATAGGTAATTTATGTGCATCCTTCATAACAGTTTTCGGAGGGCTGGCAGCAGCAAAGCTGACAGGCTTTGACATCCCTGCGGCAATGGGCGTGCTGTTTGTGATAACGGTACTTTTTGCGGTGGTGAGAGGTGTGCTCAGATATGCTGAGCAGGCATGCAACCACTATATTGCTTTTAAGCTACTTTCCCTTATACGAGACAAAGTATTCGGCGCATTGAGAAAGCTTTGTCCTGCTAAGCTGGAAGGGAAGGATAAAGGTGACCTGATATCCGTAATAACATCGGATATTGAGCTTTTGGAAGTGTTTTATGCTCACACGATCTCGCCTGTAATTATAGCGGTTCTGTTTTGCGCGGTAATGTGTGTATTTATAGGCAGCTACAGCGTATATCTCGCTCTGATAGCGCTGGCGGCATATATCTGCGTGGGACTTGTAATACCTGTTGTGACGTCAAAGGTCAGCGGTGATGACGGCTTGAATTTCCGCCGTGGTGCAGGAGAGCTGGCTGCTTTTGTCCTTGACAGCCTGCGTGGACTGTCGGAGATACTGCAGTTCGGACAGGGAGAAAAACGTCTGGCAGAGATGAATAAGCGTACGGATGAACTGTCGGCTGATGAAAAACGTATGAAACGAACAGCAGGAAGAAACAGCGCGGTTACAAATACTGTCATTCTGCTGTTTGATCTTGCGATGCTGTTTACATCTGCTGTGATGTATCAGAATGGTGAGCTTCAGTTTGACGGTGTTCTGATACCGACGATTGCGCTCATGAGCTCTTTTGGACCATGCGTTGCTTTGGCTGCGTTGGGAAGTACGCTGCAGAACACATTTGCGGCCGGAAACCGTGTGCTTGATATTCTTGATGAAACTCCCGTCACAGAGGAGGTAAGCGGCAAAGCAAAGGTGGTATTTGACGGCGCTTCTGCTGAAAGTGTTACCTTTGCTTACGGTGAAGAACAGATACTGAACGAACTTTCCGTGGAAATACCAAAGGGACGTGTTGTGGGTATCACAGGCAGAAGCGGCAGCGGAAAATCCACGCTCCTTAAGCTGTTTATGCGTTTTTGGAAAGTGCAGGGAGGCAGCGTGAAGATATCAGGTACGGATGTGGAAGAGATAAATACTGATGACCTGCGCTGCATGGAGAGCTTTGTTACTCAGGAGACTCATCTTTTCCGTGACAGCATACGAAATAATCTGCTGATTGCAAAGCGAAATGCAACTGATGAGGAACTGACAGCGGCCTGTAAAAAGGCGTCAGTACATGATTTTATCATGACGCTGCCTGAAGGATACGATACATCGGTAGGAGAACTTGGTGATACGTTGTCAGGCGGAGAGCGGCAGAGGTTGGGACTGGCAAGAGCATTTTTGCACGATGCGGATCTTATGCTGCTTGATGAGCCTACGTCTAATCTTGACAGTCTGAATGAGGCGGTAATATTGAAATCGTTACACGAAGAACGTGAAGATAAAACCGTAATACTGGTTTCTCACAGAGCGTCTACAATGCGAATAGCCGATAAATGCTACTCTGTAGAACGCGGGAGGGTAAGCTGATGGACGGTATTTCCGAAAAGAGAGAACGGGAGAAAAAGACTGTTTCCGAGATGATCACTCTGTATTGCAGGAAAAATCACGGATCAAAACATACCTTGTGCGATAAGTGTGCAGAGATTAAAAGCTATGCATATCAGCGAATTGATAAATGCCCGTTTATGGAGACAAAAACGTTTTGCTCAAATTGTAAAGTCCATTGTTACAAGCCTGAGATGCGGGAAAAAATCAAAGCGGTCATGCGTTTCTCGGGACCGAGAATGATATTTATCCATCCTGTAATGGCAGTTCGTCATGTAATTGAGAGTAAACGTGAGAGGCGAAGATTGGAGAAATAATTATGAATATAAAGAAAGTATTCTGGATAGTGCTTGGGTGCATTGGAGTCGGTCTCGGTGCAGTAGGCGCAGTAGTGCCTCTGCTTCCTGCATTTCCGTTTTTACTTTTGGCTGCCTTCAGCTTTGCCAAGAGCTCAGAGAGAGTACATAACTGGTTTACCGGTACAAAGCTTTATAAGGATAATCTTGAGGATTACGTTGCCGGAAGAGGCATGACATGGAAAACCAAAATCCGTATCATGATAACGGTCACTGTACTTATGTCTATCGGATTTATAATGATGAGTCGTGTTCCGGTTGGGCGTATAATACTTGCCTGTGTCTGGGCGTTTCATATCATTTACTTTATTTTTGGGGTCAAAACGATCCATGAACAAACTGATAAATAAGAAAAAGCCGTTAGGGATATACCCTAACGGCTTTTTATGTATAAACTTAGATGTTGTGCTCAGCTCTGGAGATGATGTCTTCCTGCATTGCAGGTGTCATATCTACGAAGTAAGCGGAGAAGCCTGCGATACGAACAACCAGGTTGTGGAAGTCGTCAGGTCTTTCCTGAGCCTTTCTCAAAGTCTCAGCGTCAACAACGTTGTACTGAACTTCCATACCGCCCTGCTCAAAGTAAGCCTTTGTTACATCGATGAGCTTTGTAACGCCATCGTTTGCACGAAGAGCTGTGGGATGGATCTTGAGGTTAAGAGCCATACCGTCCATGAAGTGAGAGTGGTCAAATGTTGTGGAAGATACGAATACAGCTGTGGGACCGTTTACGTCACGACCCTGTGCAGGGCTGGATGCGTCAGCGATAGGATCGCCTGTTCTGCGTCCGTCGGGAGTTGCCCATGTGATCTCACCCTGAACAACGTGGTCGGAAGCACCGAAGGTTCCGCACTTATATGTTGTGCAGCGGTGTGTGGAGTACTTTCTGGACAGGTTGTAGTACAGGTCGATAACATACTTCATTTCCATATCTGCGTAAGGATCTGCATTGCCGTAGTGAGGAACCTCGTTGAGGATTCTCTGACGGAGAGGCTCGTAGCCTTCCCAGTTTGCAAGGAGAGCCTTCATGTACTCGTCAGCTGTGATGAGCTTCTTGTCGAATACCATGTACTTGATAGCTGTAAGGCTGTCTGCTGTTGTAGCAAGACCTGTAGCTGTGCCGCCGTAGGAGTTGTACTTAGCGCCGCCCTCAGAAACGTCCTTACCGGATTCCATACAGCCTGTTGTGGAGATGGAGAGGTTGGGGAAGGGGAAGAGTCTGGGGAACTCGTGCTCTGTGTAGTTGTTAAGAGTTGCAGACCATGTGAGCATCCAGTCGGAGATCTTCTCAAATGCTGCACGTACTTCGTCCATGGACTTCATGTCTTTGAAGTGACCGGAGCAAACCTTGTCAGGAGCCTTAGCGCCGTTGATGGGGTTAACACCGTTGTTAAGAGCCATCATAAGACCGATTGCCCAGTAGATACCGCTGTGACCCATGGAAGAACCGTTGGGAGCGGGATAGTCGTTACCGGAACCTGTGATCTCCTGACAGCCGATGAATGCGAAGTTTCTTGCGTCCTCAAGCTCGAAGTTCAGCTCCTGCATAAGAGCGGGAACGATAACTTCGTCGTTCTGGATGAGGGGCAGACCGCCGACGCGCATGGATGTAGCCATTGCGCACTCCCAAATCTCTTTGGGTGTGTTCTTGGAGCAGCGGAGAGAAACTGTGGGCTCGTGGAGTTCCATACGGCTCATAGCTTCGAGAACCATGTAGGATACGGGGTTTGTTGCATCCTCACCTGTCTCAGGGATCATACCGCCGATTGTTGTGTGCTGACCGAGGTGACCGATACCTGCTGTCTGCTGTGTCTTGCCGAAGCCGCCGCCGTAGAAGGTGTTGATCTTCAGGAAGAATGCGTCAACAAGCTCCTGTGCTTCGTCGAGAGTCATTGTGCCTTCCTCAAGCTCTTTCTTGAGGTACGGCCATGTGTACTGGTCAAAACGACCCATGGATGTAACACCGGGATCGTTGTCTACCTTGAGGAATACGTTGTAGATCATGACCTGCTGGAGAGCTTCCCAGAATGTACGTGCGGGCTTCTCTGCGATCCAGTCAAGACCTGTTGCCATCTTCTCAAGCTCTGCCTTGCGCTCAGGTGTTTCAGCTGTAAGAGCCTTCTCACGAGCAAGGTCAGCATAGCGGCGTGTCATTGTGATAGCGCCGTCGCAAGCTACTGTTGCAGCCTTGTAGAACATGTACTTGCCCATGTTGTCGCCCTGAACGTTGCCCTCGTGCTCATCCAGCCAATCCTGAGCCTGCTTGCGGATGTCGCCGTAACCACGCTTGAGGATGTTCTGGAAACCGGGAGTCAGGTGTCCGGGAGGCATCATAACGGGGAAACCGCCGATCTTGCCGTAGTCTGTAGCCTGAAGTGCGAAGAATTCGCGTGCTCCGTCGGGCAGCCACTCTTCAGGAATCTGCTGACCGTAAACGGACATCTGCTCCTTGAAAATTCTGCGGAGCTCTTTAAGATCATCGGGGTGGATAGCCAGCTTCTGGTGAGAGTAGAACGGATCGTCATCGGGAGCATGGTGAAGGCCATCTTCTTCGATGGGCCATGTGTTCTCAATGTCAGCCATGAGCCACATGTGTCCGAATGCGGCACCCCAACCTTTGTTACCCATGTCACCTACAAAATACTCATCTTCACGAATGTCGATGGGCATGTTGGAGATAACATGAAGGGAGATGTAGGGCTTCTGAAGCATGGGGGGGAAGTTATAATACTTCTGCTTTGCTTCGTGCTGCAGGCGAGCCTTTTCAGCATCTGCAACGATTACTCTGTCACGAACTTTATCGCGCATTCTTGCGATACGGTCTGTGTAGGGTCTAAAAGTGTACATAGCAATAGTTCCTCACATAATAGAGTAGTAATTATTTTCGTCCCTCTCCAAGGACGTGGGTGCGAACTTGCCGCAATAACCCATTTTTAATGACAACATTATAACTGATAAAATCAGATTTGTGTAGTCTTTTTTTATTTTTTAAAAGAAAAGCGCTGATGATTTATTATCATCAGCGCTTTAAATTATCATTTTCGGTTAAATGTTATAAGCCCCCATTACATAAATTGTGACTACTTTTGGTGATATCCGTCCAGGAAATTACCCAGTTTTGTCATTGCCTCACGGAGCTGAGGTGCCTCGGGAAGCATTACGATTCGGAAATGGTCGGGTTCGGGCCAGTCAAAGCCGCTGCCGGGAACTATCAGAATATTGGTTGCACGCAGCAGATCGCCTGCGAACTTCTTGTCGTCGGTAATGCCGAATTTCTTTACGTCCAGTTTAGGGAACAGGTAGAAAGCGGCTTTGTTTTTGACATAAGAAATTCCGTCGATATTGTCCAGCACCTCTGTAGTAGCCTTGCGCTGCTCAAAGTAGCGGCCGCCGGGACGAACCATGGAAGCGGGAGTTTCCATATCCTCAAGTGCGGCAGGAATGACAAGCTGAGCCAAAGCATTGGAGCACAAACGCAGAGATGTCAGCTGTACGATGCCGGCACGGTATGCTTCTGTAATCTCACGTGGACCGCTGATTACCATCCAACCGCAGCGATAGCCGCAGAGAGAATGAGACTTGCTGAGACCGTTTAAGGTAATAACAGTGAGATCAGGTGCCAGAGAAGCGGTGGAGACATGCTCACGCTCGTCCAGAAGCAGTCTGTCATAGATCTCATCGGAGAAAACGATAAGGTCGTGCTCGCGGGCAACTTTGAGCATATCGTTCAAAACATCGGTGTTATAAAGAGCGCCGGTGGGGTTGTTGGGGTTGATGATGACCATAGCGCGTGTTTTAGGTGTTACCTTACTGCGCAGATCTGCAATATCAGGGTTCCATTCGGATGCTTCGTCACAGCGGTAGAAAACAGGTTTTGCGCCTGCTAAGAGGATGGTGTTGCTCCACAGAGAGTAGTTGGGAGTTGGGATGAGCACTTCGTCACCGGGGTTGAGCAGCGGCATCAATGCAAAGTTTACGACTTCACTTACGCCGTTGCCGATAAATACGTCGTCCACGTGCAGCCCTTCTATTCCCTTGCTTGTCTCATAGCGGACGATGGCTTCGCGGGCATCACGCATGCCCTGAAAATCGCAGTAGGGCACAGCTGCAGCTTCTCGGCCTTCAATTGCTTTTCGGATGCTTTCAGGCAGCGGGAAACCAAAAGCGGCAGGGTTTCCTGTGTTCAGCTTCAGAACATTGATTCCCTCAGCCTGCATACGCATAGCCTCGTGATATAATTCTCCGCGAATATCGGAATGAACATGTTCCATTCTGTCAGCCAGTTGGATCATAGAGGTTACTTCCTTTCGTAGTGGCAAAATCTGTCAAAATACATAGATAAAGCCATTTTATCATCAAAAAATGATTTTGTGAAGTGGAAGATAAGCAACAATTATATGACATACTGCAAATGGTATAAAGCAGGTTAAAGAATGTAACATCATTGATAGATTTTGTGTATGTTTTTCGTCTTATATAGTAAGAGAAACTAAAAACATAAAGGAGGCAATATTATGAAAAGGTCAATCAGTATTATTCTTGTGCTTTTAATGACGGTTTTATGTGTTTCCTGTGGGAAAGACGGTGGAAGCAGCGGAAACGGATACAACTTTGAAACGGACTTTCAGATAAACACCATGCAGGCAAACAGTACAGCGATGTATACACTAAGTCCTACGGGGGTATACACCATCCAGGGGGCAATACTCAGATATTTTGAAAACGGCGGTACAGGGGCAGTTACGACCTGCACAAGGCCTGAATGTATGCACGCAGACTGGGGAACGAATACGCACGAATGTGATGCGTATGTAGGCATGGCGGTCAGCGGCCTTATGTACTATAACGGATATCTTTATATAGCATCATTCGACCCAATGCGGGAAGAAACGACGTCAATGAATACTCTTACAGAATATACATTACAGGGGAAATATGTGAGAACAGTAGCCGATCTTCCGGACAGCCTGCAGTATATTATTCAGCACAGAGGTGTATTCTACTATATTTACTGTGAAGAGACAGATGACAATGAGATATTGTACAAGCTGTCTTATGTGACAGCGGACGGCAGGAAAAGCGGCGTGATCTCTCAGGGGGAAAATGAAAACTGTATGATTGCGGTTCCGTCAGCCTACGGAAAATATCTGTATTTTAACTATATGGAATACAGCGGGGGAGAGAACTTATATCATATGGTAATATACAACACCGAAACAGGTGAGACAAGCAAACTGGACAAGGTTCAGAAGGTGTATTTTGTAAATGACAAGCTTCTCTATGTCCGTCTTGAAAACGGTATGATCTGCACCTCTGATTTAGATGGTACAAATGAGAAAGAATATATAAAGCTGGATAATGTTAATGCACTGCTGTATGCCTATGATGATGTTGTCATAGCTTCAAATCTTGACACCTATGATGCAAGCGACGGATGGGTCTGTGAATTTGCCTTATATAAGGGCGGAAAGTTTATCAGAACCTTTAATGTTGATGATTTTACAAGCGGAGAATGGGATGAGAATCGCGTTACATATAATATGTTCCACACGGATGATTACGTTTATATGACGGTATCACCTGAAAACAGAGTGGACTTCGTCCTTGTTCGCTTTGACCGCGCAAATTTTGAAAAAGGTATATTTGAGCCTGTAGTGATGGATGTTGAAGCAACTTCTAATGACAGCGATGTAGTGTACGGAGATTAAAAACTTAAAAGGAGGATCGTAATGAAGATATTCGGTTATGAATTGTACAAGATTGCGAAAGCGAAAATGTTTTTGGGTATCATTGCGGTCCTTTTTGCTTTCTCACTATTCGTATTTGGTATGCAGCAGAATAAAATAACCGGTTATGCCGAGGCGAAGGATATATTTGAAGATTTGGCTGCGGAATATTCAACGATGGATACCGATGAGGCTTATGAAAAGCTGAAGCTAAAATATGTGGAGTATGATATTCGTACTATGCGTTTTCGTGCTGTAAACGATGGTACTGTGGCATGGTTTATGTCTATGTACGAGGAAAGCTATCCGAAGCTTTATGAGGAAATAATGAGTTCTGAGGAACCCTTGACATTTGAAGACTTGGAGAACACACGATTTGCTTACTGGCAGCTTTATGAAAATGCAAAATATATATTAGAGTATCCCGAGTATATAGATAATGTACAGGAAAATGCAAAGACAATGACAAGTGTGTCTATATTTGCGGAAAAGGGCAGCTTTACATACAACAATATTCTGAAGACAGCGGAAAATTTTGAACAGCTGAAAGACCTTAAGCTTTCGTTTGGCACTGACAGAGGAATAGTGGCAGTTACAGATTACAGTATCGGCGATATTATGCTTGTAGTTATGGTTTTTGTGCTGTGCATTTTCCTCTTTTCGGAGGAACAGGGCAGCGGTATGCTGAACCTTATTATAACGAGTAAAAGCGGCAGATTTCCGGTGATAACAGCAAAAATACTGTCGCTGATCACAGTGACAGTTGTAATAGGGGCTGCATATATCGGGGCTGTTTATACCTATGGAGAAAGTCTTTACGGATTTGGTGATACATCACGTTATGTGCAGTCCATGAGCAGTTTTCAAAATTGCGGTACAGCTATAACTGTAAAGCAGTTTTTGATTTACTCTGCAATTACAAAGATATCGGTTCTTGTGGGAGTGGGGATGTTTTTCTCTGTAATATTTGTGTTGTTTCGCGGAAATGCTGCAATGACATACCTTTCTTCGATTTTGCCTATGGGAATTATGTGGCTTGCGTATACCACAGTTCCGCCGAACGCGGTGTTCAACCATATTAAATATTTAAACCCGTTTAACTTTTTGAACACATACGGCTTGTATGGCAAGTATATGAATATAAGTTTCTTTACTTTGCCTGTTAATGTCCTTGACACATTGCCGATTATCACGGCAATTGTAATTGTGATATGTGCCATTTCAAGTTGTATTGTGTTTGTTAAAATGCGTGGTAGTTACCGAAAAAATCCTTTTAGTGGAGTACGGGAGAAAATAAGCAATATATGGCGCAGCGGAAGTAAATCTACTTCTCTGTTTTTGGAAGAGGGCTTTAAGCTCCTTGTTCAGGGCAGAGTGCTTGTTATGCTCCTTGCGGCAGCAGTAATCGGAGCGGTAGCGGTTATGAATTACCGTGAACCTACATTTGATGTTGATGAACTTGTATATAGAAAATACATGCGAAATATAACAGGTGAGGCAACAGAGGACACATTTACTTATCTAGATCAGCAGCAAGCGGAATTTGATAATATACCCAACTCAGTTGCAGCATATCAGGCTGCATATGAAGCAGGAAAAATAACCGATACTGAGCTCCGTGAAAGGACTGCATATTTAGAGCATACCATTGGGATGCAGCAAAAAGGGTTTGAAATGGTACAGCAGGATGCTGAGTATGCAAAACAAAACGGTACATGGTTTACAGATCAGATAACAGCCAAAGCGTGGTTTGGTAATACGAAAGAGGATATCACAAACGGTCTTAAATTCGTCGTATCGGCAATTATCTGTCTGTCACCGGTGTTTTCGATGGATTATAAGAGGAAAGCCCGTCCGATACTGTTAAGCACAAAAAATGGACGAGCACCATTGGTGAGAGCAAAGCTTTTGTGGAGTGTTGTCATATTGCTGATAATCTACATATCAGTCTACCTGCCACACCACATAAATCTACTGAAGGGCTATGGAACACCTGAGTGGGATGCACCGATACAGAGTGTGCAGTTATATGAAAACTTTAGTGGTAAAATGACGGTACTTGAATTTTATGTGAGAACTCACATTCTCAGGTTTGCGATAATCGCGATGCTTGGAATGATATTTGCCCTGATTTCCGTCAAGGCGAAAAAGCAGCTTATTATAATACTTGTCTCATCTGTTATATTTGCAGTGCCTCTGGTACTCCAGCAGCAGGGGGTTGACTTGAGATATTTTTCTTTTAACAATGCGTTTATGCTGAACTCATCATTTTTGAGTGATGTGGGTGTTAGAAAGAGCATTATAAACCTTGCGGCAATTTGTATAATCGGAGTTGCAGGTGCAGGGCTGACATTTGATGACAGCGAAACTACGAAAAGGAGGCTGCTGAGATGATTCTTGATATTCAAAATGTAAGTAAATACTATGGAAAAACAAGAGCATTGAGCGAGTTTACGGCACAACTCACTCCCGGTGTATACGGATTTCTCGGACCAAACGGTGCGGGCAAGAGCACACTAATGAATATAATTACGGATAACCTTGCAGCAGACTCCGGAACCATAACCTTTAACGGAAAAGACACCGTTAAAATGGGAAAGAAATTTCGTGATCTTATTGGATACATGCCGCAGCAACAGGGGCTGTACGACTTTTTTACAGGCAGGCGCTTTCTGTGGTATATGGCGTCGCTTAAGGGGATAAGGAAAGACGTTGCCAAAGAGAGAATCGATAAGCTGCTTGAAATAGTGAATCTGAAAAGTGATGCAAACCGCAGAATAGGCGGATATTCCGGCGGTATGAAACAGCGATTGCTTATTGCACAGGCACTGCTGAATGACCCTGACATACTTATTCTCGACGAGCCTACAGCAGGTCTTGACCCAAAAGAGCGCATACGAATACGAAACTTTATCAGCGAGATCGCCGCTGGAAAAATAGTCATCCTTGCAACTCATGTTGTATCAGATATTGAATTTATTGCAAAAGAAGTAATGATAATTAAAAACGGACAACTCATACAGATGGACACAATACCGAATCTTTTAAATCTTATTCAGGACAAGGTGTATGAAGTTTATGTGCCTGAAAATGAACTTGCTGAAGTTCAAAGCCGATACAAGGTAAGCAACGTAATACAGGATAGATTCGGTATATGTGCACGAATAGTAAGCGGCGAAAAACCTGAAGAGTATAAATGCAGAGCGGTTACACCGCACTTGGAAGATCTGTACATATATCTTTTTGATTAATAAAAAGTGTTGTTAAAATAAACGCAAGCGCCCTATGGCAAAGCCATGGGGCGCTTGTATTTATTTATCACCTGATATGATGAGTGGCGGGATGGAATAAGCAAAGTCCGAACACAATAACTTATTAACTAATCGACAAGTTACAAGAGAAGAGTGAAAAAGTAAAAAACGACACCCTTCTTTCGAAGAGTGTCGTCTTTTTATTGGTGGAGCTGGGGGGAATCGAACAATCCTCTTTTGGGCTTTTGTATACGTAACATTTATATGAAAAGACGCTATTATCTCGCCTACGGCAGTAACCTGAATGTGGCCCAGATGGCTTACCGTTGCCCGACTGCACGAATTGCCGGAACGGCTGTGATCCCTGATTACCAGCTTCTCTTTAAAGGAAGCAAGACCGGCTCTTACCTTACCATCGAACCCAAGGAAGGCAGCAGCGTTCCCGTCGCGGTTTGGTCGGTGGAAGAGCAGGATGAGCGCCGATTGGATGCCTACGAAGGTTATCCGCATTTCTATTACAAGAAGGAGCTGCAGCTCCCCATCACCGGCATCAAGACCGGTACCGTTCGGGTTCGGGATGCCTTCGTGTACATCATGCACGAAGATCGGCTTCTGGGAACACCGTCTGCGCATTACCTGCAGGTATGCTGCAAAGGCTACGACGATTTTGGTTTCGATCCCAAGTATCTGGTGGACGCCTATGTTGCCAGCAGCAAGGAGGATGCAGAATGAAAGAGAACAATGTAGACCACATCAGGGTTTGCCCCCGGTGTGGCCAAAGTTATACCGAGCCTCCGGCACTGTCCAGATACGATAGCGAAACGCTCATCTGCCCTGACTGTGGTACACGGGAGGCACTGGAAAGCATCGGCGTCAGTGTTGAAGAACAGGACTCCATCATAGAGGCCATCCACCGCAGCATCCATAATCCGCGATAAAACACACAATTTCCAATGAGGATGTTTGTGTAGTATATTCCTCTGAAATGACTTGCTATTTTGCCCCGGTAGAGCGAATATGTGTACACCGCAAGGGAAATACACAAAAAACGGAGGACATAACAATGAAAAAGGCATGGAGAATCAGAGAAGAATTTAAGCTTATCGACCGCATCGCAATCAGCAGAGCTACCTTCGACGGAGCTTTTACGAAGACCAAGGAACGCATTGAGTTCACCTTCAACGGTTGGGATG
>JAFTYM010000044.1 GCA_017461585.1 Oscillospiraceae bacterium
AGTTTTGCCAAAAGCTATTCGAGATAGAAACAGCTTATAAAAATCCGCCAATACTGGTATGTATTGGCGGATTTTTTAAGTTGCATTATAGCCGAATAGATAAAGGCAAAACCTTATGTTTTCTTATCGGGTACACCCTAACATCGGTGCTGTTTTTATCTTATTTTATCAATACTTACAGAGACGTTATGGGGAATCGGCTTCCATTCGACTTTTGAGAAAAGTGCGATGACAAGCGAAATTGCACCTATAGCGTCAAAAAGCCAGAACGTACAGCAGAACCACAGCTTTTTATACCATTTTACAGGAGCAATACGTCCGCGTTCTGCAACAAAAATATAAACTGCAGTTATAAATTTTGTGCCCCAGAAGACAAGAATTGCTGTAAGTGCGCTTTGGACAGCTGCTGCTGAATCAATGGTAAATGACTGCGATGCAAAGAGCGAGAGCAGAGATATGAGCTTTTCAAAAATTGAAAAAACAGCACTTGGGATGACAACGGAGAGCATATCAAAGCTGATGAAATTGCGAAGCCCGAAAGGCGGTTTGAAAATATTAAGGAACAGCTTGCCGCCCGACTCAAACAGAGCCTGAAGGTGACCTTTTGACCAACGGATACGCTGCCGCATGGCTGTTTTCAGGTCGGTGGGCTGCTCGTCGTAGAATTCTGCTGCGTCGTTATATGATATGCGGTAGCCGTTGACTACGGCATCTGCGCAAAATGCCCTGTCCTCTGTAAGAGAGGTGTAGTTCCAGCCGTTTTCTATTATTTCTGCTGCAAAGAGAAAACCGGTGCCCTGTATGCGTGTGGCAAGATTAAGAAGGGAGCGGGCACGGTGTTCTGTACGGATGGTGCGCAGCCAATGGAGCCCGTAGGATGCGGATATCCAGTTGTCGCCGAAGTTTTTGGTGTTGCGGTAAGAGGTGATGATTTTCTCACCTGCGGCAAAGGCTTCGTTCATGCGGGATATGTAGTCCTTTTTGAGGAGATTGTCGGCGTCAAAGACAAAGTAGCCGTCAAAACTGAGGAGTCCATAGTCGCGGCGGATGCACTCGACCAAAAACTGCAAGGCATAGCCCTTTGTTCTGTGGTCGGGGTCAAAGCGCTCGTAACAGACAGCACCGTATTCTCTGACGATTTCGGCAGTTTTGTCCGTGCAGTTGTCCGCAACGACGAATACAGACACCTTGCCTGTATAGTCCTGCCTGTGTATGCTGTCGAGCAGATTTCCTATTACGGCTTCTTCGTTGCGCGCTGCTACAAGTATTGCGTATTTATACCGCTTGCCGGTGGGAGAAAACCTGCGCGTTGCGAAAAAACCGATTATGGTATATATGGGGAGATAGCAGTACAGCCGACTGATTACTTTGGAAATCCCTGACAGAATGTCGGCGAATAATTTTAAAATGCCCATTTCTCTTCACCTGCCTGCAAAAATTGTAGCTTTTTGCGGATGAAGAAAAAAGGAACGGCAAATTAAGAATTTCGGAAGATAAATTTAAGAAAAACAAAATACCCCCGACGATGGCGGGGCGTCGTAAAACAGTTATAATAAAATAAGACTGAAAACGATGTGTTTTCAGAGGACGGCGTGACTTCGGTCACGCCGATTCCTTTTGCATCAGTTCATTCAGAGGGATAAACCCAATGCCGTTATAGTTGATGTGGATATGCTGTCTGCGTTTGCGCTGGACTTGTACGGTGCTTCCACATAGACAGTCTATGTAACAATACGGGGGTTTTCAGAATTGCCGATGGGGAATGATTTGAAAAATAGTTTCCCATTGGCAAGTGGGCAAGGATAGCCGCATAGCGGCGCAAGGGGTGCAGTCCCTTGTTCGGAACGAAGTGACGCAAAACAGCCAGCCCGGACATTCAGATGTCCGGGCTGGCTGTCTCGCAGAGCGCACAATACAGGGTCGCAGACCCATGTATAGAAGTGCGCCCTTGGTTCCTAAAGGTTAATTAGTTCGACAAATTGTAGTTCACTTATACAGTGAATTTTCTTTCCATTTCCAACAGAAACTGTTTACGCTGTATGCCGCCCGCATAGCCGACAAGCCTGTTATCTTTACCCACAACCCTGTGACATGGAATGATTATAAGAATCGGGTTGCGGTTGTTGGCATTTCCCACTGCTCTGGCGGCCTTTGAGTTACCCGTCATTGCGGCGACCTGTAAATAGGTTTTTGTCTGTCCATAAGGAATTTCTGTCAGTCTGCCCCATACATTCTGTTGAAAATCTGTGCCATTGAGAGAAAGAGGTAGTGAAAAGTTCTTTCTACTGCCTGTAAAATATTCGTCCAGTTGCTGGCAGGCCTGTGAGAGAAACAGACCGCCGGAGCTGCCCTGCTTTTCTTCATTTTCTACAAATTTCAAAGATGTTATTCCAATATCATCCTCTGTGATTTTCACAGTTCCCACAGGGGTATTGTAATAGCACCACCTGTCTTTTTCCAGCACTTTCCAACTGTATTCTGCCGGTGAAATACCCAGCTGCTTTTTGAAAAATACGCTGAAAGCAGATGGTGTCTCAAAGCCTGTCTTCATTGCTACAGCTGTAACTGAAGCGTTATTTTTCAGCAGCTCACAGGCTTTTTTAAGCCTTATTTCCGCTGTATACTGCGTGATGGACACGCCATATTGGCTTTCAAACAACTTTGTCAGATGCCTGCGTGTTACCGGCAGAGCTGACAGTCTGTCATTCATCAGTGATTTATCTCCGTAGCAAGTGGATATTACTTCTGCGGCTGCTGTGGCCAGCTCCTTTTCCGGACAGTAGAACAACAAGTCAGGCCTGCATCGCTTACATGGACGAAAACCTGCCTGTATAGCCAGTTGTCCTGTTTCAAAGAAAACAATATTGTCAGACGATGGATTTCTTGATTTACAGGAGGGGCGGCAGAATATGCCTGTTGTTTTTACCCCATAAAAGAATTTTCCGTCATACATTTTGTCGCAGTTCATAACCGCCTGTAGCATATCCTTTTTTTCCATAGCCTCACCCCCAGTTTAATTTATATTTTAACCGCTGCCTGTGATAAATCAATGGTGTTATCAAAAAGTTTTATCCAGATAGCCTGCACAGGCATTGCACATATCGGCCGACACCAGTTCTTCTGTCAACATATTTTCTGTAAAGCGTGCATGTGCGTGGTATTCGTCCAGAGTTTCCAGAATTGGGGCTGTTTCAAGATTTAACAACAGGTCTACCAGATGACGAGGGGTTATGCCTTTAGCACTGAATCCTCTGAGACAACCAATACAATACACTACCACATCTTCGCAAGGGAACTGATTTGCCCTTTCCTGTATTCTTTTTTCTACCCTATCATTGTCCACATAGCCGTAGAAATTGTCGCCACAGCAGACAGAGTTTTCTCCGTGGTATTCAGCCTCAACAATCTGAATGTTCATCTTGCTCAGTAGACTGCGGATAGCCCTATGTATCTGTGGCTTGTGGCGGTATCCACAGGAATCATGGACAGACATCTTTGCACCTTTATAGTCCGGCAGAGGCAGATTGTCTATACTGTCTAAAACTTCCCACAGAGTAATGGTTTCAATGCCTTCATAAAGTGAACGAAATCTTCTGTCACAGCCTGCACAGTCAGCAATAATTACGCTGCCATCCGGTAGCTTCGGATCATAACGGCAGCAGGTGCTGTGCAGTTTTACATATCCAAAATTATTTTTAAGCATCTGCCAGATGCTGTTGACCGTTTCCGGCTTGTACTCTATAAGTGCACAGCCGGGATTATAATAGCATTTATCCATATCAATGCTGTCAATTGATATACTTTCTCTAATCTGGTTCATATATTTTCTCCTTATTATACCGGTTTTGCCGCACCCACAGGGCATATATAAGAACAAGTTCCGCAATCGATACATTTTTCTTCGATAATGTGATACCTGTCATCTGTAAATTCAATTGCTCCTTTAGGGCATTTTTCTGTGCAGAGGCCACATTTTATACAGTTGTCTGTGATGTAGTAAAAGAATTTGTCCTCGATACCTTTTACAATTGGTTTTGCTTTTTCTCTCATTTTTAATTCCTCCTTTGATAAATATTCTATTATAAAAAGCACACCGGCGCATTTCCATTTGTAGCTTGTAATTCTGAAAAAGCATACAAAAGATTGAGCGGCAAATAAATCATCTAAAATTAACTAAAGTGCTCAGTGCATTTTCAGATGCTCGAATGTCTTTTGCCAATATTGTAGTTCAAGACCAGTAAAAAGTTAATTTTGTCGATAAACAAAAATAAGCGATGCCCAGTTGTTACACTAAGCATCGCTTATTCTGTTGTTACCAACCCCGTCTGACAGATGCTGTAAAATAGTTAAGTTGTTCCTTAACTGTTTTACGAACACCCGTCCGAGTGTCGGGGATGTTTGTTGTTTTTAATTTGTTATCTGAGTTCTGTTTTGCCGCCCATGTACATACGGAGTGCTTCGGGGATACGGACGGAGCCGTCTGCCTGAAGGTTGTTCTCCAAAAATGCGATGAGCATACGGGGAGGAGCAACAACTGTGTTGTTCAGAGTGTGAGCAAAGTACTTGCCGTCCTTGCCGTCTACGCGGATCTTCAGGCGGCGGGCCTGAGCGTCGCCAAGGTTGGAGCAGCTGCCGACTTCGAAGTACTTCTTCTGACGTGGAGACCATGCCTCAACGTCAAGAGACTTGACCTTAAGGTCAGCCAGGTCGCCGGAGCAGCAGGCAAGTGTGCGTACGGGGATATCCAGTGTGCGGAAGAAGTCTACTGTGTTCTGCCACAGCTGGTCGTACCAGTAGTTGCTGTCTTCGGGCTTGCAGATGACGATCATTTCCTGCTTTTCAAACTGGTGGATTCTGTAAACGCCGCGCTCTTCGATGCCGTGTGCACCCTTTTCCTTACGGAAGCAGGGAGAGTAGCTTGTAAGAGTCTGGGGCAGTGTTGACTCGGGGATGATCTGGTCAACGAACTTACCGATCATGGAGTGCTCACTTGTGCCGATGAGGTAAAGGTCTTCACCTTCGATCTTGTACATCATAGCGTCCATCTCTGCAAAGCTCATAACGCCGTCAACGATGCTGCTGCGGATCATAAAGGGAGGTACGCAGTAGGTAAAGCCGCGGTCGATCATGAAGTCTCTTGCGTAAGAGATGATAGCAGAGTGGAGACGGGCAATGTCGCCCATGAGATAGTAGAAGCCGTTACCTGCGACACGGCGGGCAGAGTCAAGGTCAATGCCGTTAAACTTTGCCATGATGTCTGTGTGGTAGGGAACTTCAAACTCGGGAACAACGGGCTCGCCGTAACGCTGAACTTCAACGTTGTGGGAGTCGTCAGGACCGAGGGGAACGTCGGGGTCGATGATGTTGGGGATGGTGAGCATGATCTCACGGATACGTGCGTCAACCTTTGCAAGGTCGGCATCGAGTGCAGCCATCTTATCTGCAAAAGAAGTAACAGTTGCTGTGTTCTCGTCGATCTTCTTCTGAATTTCAGCCTTTTCAGCCTCGTCGGAAGACTTTTTCATGCGGCCGAAGAGCATGCCGTTTTCCTTGGAGATCTTATTGCGCTGAGACTTCAGAGACTCTGTCTCCTGAATGTACTCGCGGCGCTTAACGTCCAGCTCGATGACTTCGTCAACAAGGGGGAGCTTGTGATCCTGAAACTTCTTTTTAATGTTTTCTTTTACTGCGTCAGGGTTCTTTTTTAAGAAATTAATATCGATCATGACTGCAACCTTCTCTTTAACGTATTTTAAGCTCTTTTGAACTTTGAAGTAAATTCATAATATGGCATTATAACACAAAGGAAAAATTAAGTAAAGACGGGAAAAATATAGTTTGCTTTTTCTGAAAAATATGGAACTTTTTTAATCGCTGCTTCGTCTGTAAAGATATAAGGAGGTAATCTGCATGAAAAAATATATTGCATTGTTTCTGGCGCTGCTCTGTGTGGTTGCGCTGGCAGGCTGCAGTAAAGAGGAGCCTGAAGAAAAATGGGCTCTGATACCTATGGTCAGGGTGGACGGTGTACTGTATCTAGATACGGGGTTTACAAACCATGATATTGATGACGGTGCAGAGCCTGACGGCGAGATCGTGTCTCAGGTTGACGGGAGTGAAAAACCTGCTGCAGATGATCAGTCAAACTTCGGAACGGGATATAAATACCGATACGGCGAGACCGAGGGTACGGTTGATATTTATTTAAACGGCAAATGGCGCATTTTTGCAACAGAAGAAGTGAGACATAAGCTGCAGTTTCCCGAAAATGATGATGAGGATTTAAGTGAAATTCCCGGTGCTGTGACCCATGTTGTCGATATTTATGACAGGGCAGAGGAAGAACAGCTTCCCTGCGATGAGGCGCTGGAGCTGTTTTATGAGGACGAAACCAACGAATACTATTTCAGCTGTATAAAAAGCCATTATATTATGGTAATGGATAATACAGGAAGAACGGTCGATGTGGTAACTGCGCTGAACGAGGGGCTTATCACGATCACGGATTTAGACCGTTACGGAATAGAATATTATACCGAGCCAAAATAAAAAGCTATGACGATATTTTATCGTCATAGCTTTTTTCTTAAACATTTACTGTTTCTTTTTCAAGATTTTCTCTTGCATTTGCCAGCATGAGCTTTAAGCGGTTTTCCTGGTTTACCTTGGTCGCGCCGGCGTCATAGTCGATAGCGACGATGTTAATGTCGCTGTTGTGCTCCTTTATGGGTTTCATCATGCCTTTGCCGCAGATGTGGTTGGGCAGGCAGCCGAAGGGCTGGGTGCAGACGATGTTTTTAACACCTGTGTGACCAAGCTCCAGCATTTCAGCTGTTAAAAGCCAGCCTTCGCCCATTTTTGTGCCTATGCCGATATAACCTTCGCCTGCCTTGACGGTATCTTCAAAATGAGTGAAGGGAGTAAACAGACCGTGATCTTCCATAATGGCAATAAGGTCGTTTTTCTTTTTGCACAGGAATTTATAGGCAACAGCCATGATCTTGGATTTCCAAAATCCTGTTTTGCGGATGTCATAGTCAACCACGTTGTTGTAAACACAGTAGAGCATGAAGTCCAGAAGTCCGGGAACGACAACCTCTGCGCCCTCGTCAACTAAAAACTGCTCAAGGTTGTTGTTGCCGAGAGGCGAGTATTTTACAAAAATCTCTCCCACAACGCCGACTTTTACCGCGTTATAGCGCTTGACGGGGATGTCGGCAAAGTCGTTTAAGATTTTGCGGTAATTCTGCTTTATCTTTTTGTATGAGATTTTTGCTCCGCTGCCCAGTTCGTCACCCAAACGTGCAACCCATTTGTCTGCAAGTGCCTGCGCCTGTCCTTTTTCAAGTTCATAAGTGCGGCATTGATTTACCAGCGTCATCAGCAGATCGCCGTACAAAAGGGCGTACATCATGCCGTGGATCTTGGGCAGATCAAGCTTAAAGCCGGGGTGAGTTTCAATTCCCGCAAAGCTTAAAGAGATAACTGGCACATAGTCATATCCCGCTCTTTTGAGGGCTTTTCGCAAAAGGGAAATGTAGTTTGAAGCGCGGCAGCCGCCGCCTGTCTGAAACAGGATAAGAGCTGTTTTGTGAGGGTCGTATTTGCCCGACTTCAGCGCGTCAAGGAACTGACCGATGACTAAGATGGCGGGATAACAGGTGTCGTTGTGAACATATTTAAGTCCTGCCTCCGTTACCTCGGGACCGTAATTTTCCAAAAGGTCAGCCTTGTAGCCATAGGTTTTCAGAACGCTGATTATCATTTTAAAGTGCATCGGAAGCATGGTGGGAATAAGGATGGTATAGTCCTTTTTCATCTCTTCCGTAAAGGGTATGTAAGTTCTCTCGTCCATGTTATCCCCTCGCATCCAGCGCACCCAAAAGGCTGCGGAGTCTTATTCTTACTGCGCCGAGATTTGTTATCTCGTCGATTTTGATCTGTGTATAGAAGTTGCCCGAATCTTCCAGAATAGAGCGAACCTCATCTGTTGTGATGGCGTCTATGCCGCAGCCGAAGGACACAAGCTGAACAAGCTCTGTGTCGGCATGGTGGGCGGCGTAATGTGCGGCTCTGTACAGTCGGGAGTGGTAAGTCCATTGGTTTAATACTCTGGTGGGACGTTTGGGCTCAAGCTGACAGATGCCGTCTTCCGTTACAACGGTAAAGCCTAACTGAACTGCCAGTTTGTCTATACCGTGACCTATCTCGGGGTCGATGTGATACGGTCTGCCGCAGAGTATCATAATGCGCATCTTGTTCTCCCGTGCATATTTAAGTGCACGCTCGCCCTCTGCCATAACGGCATTTCTGAACTTGTTGTGGGCATCAAAGCCTGATTTTACCGCGCGTTGAACCTCTGCTCTTGTGATGGTTGTATCGTGCTCATGCATCGCTTTATACAGCGTTGCACAAAGTGCGCGCTTTGTGTTTATATTCAGATAAGGGTACAGGAACTTTATCTCCGAAAGTCTGTCCATATTTCCCTGCAGAAGCTCGGAATAGTAGGCGACAACAGGGCAGTTATAGTGGTTGTCGCCTGCTTTTTCATCTACATTATATGTAAGACAGGGGTAGAAAATGGTATCTATGCCGTTGTCCATCAGCTCTTCGAGGTGACCGTGCATGATCTTTGCAGGGTAGCATGCCGTGTCGGAGGGGATGGAGAACTGACCACGCTCATATGTCTTTCTTGTGGACATTTTGGAGAAAACCACTTCATAGCCCAGCTCTGTAAATATTGCGTGCCACATGGGGGCAAGCTCAAACATGCCCAGAGCCATAGGAAGTCCGATTTTTCCGCGCTTACCTGCAGTTCCCTTGAGGTTTTCCAGATAATTGCGCTTGTACGCGTGGAGGTTGGGGACGTCCTCGTCGGTTTTTTCAAGTCCGAGACCCTTCTGACACTGGTTGCCCGAGATGAACTTTCTGCCGTCAGCAAAGGTGTTTATGATGAGGTGGCAATGGTTTGTACAGCCCTGGCATAAAACGGCACGGGATTTGTGCGTGAAGGTTTTTAGTTCTTCTGCTGAGACGATGGTGCTGCTTGAAAACTTGCGTGCATACAGCGCAGCGCCGTAAGCGCCCATAAGACCTGCGATTGCAGGGCGGATTACGTTTGCACCAAGCTCGTTTTCAAAAGCGCGCAGAACGGCATCGTTTAAGAATGTACCGCCCTGAACTACTATATTTTCACCCAGCTCAGATGCTGAGCCTGCGCGGATAACCTTATAAATCGCGTTTTTTACAACGCTTACGGAAAGTCCTGCGGAAATGTCCTCAACGGTTGCGCCGTCCTTCTGAGACTGCTTGACCGATGAGTTCATAAATACTGTACAGCGTGTGCCGAGGTCGACAGGTGCTGTACCGCGAAGGCCCAAAGCTGCAAAATCCTGTACGGTATGTCCCATGGACTTTGCAAAAGTCTCGATAAACGAGCCGCAGCCGGAGGAGCAGGCCTCGTTGAGCATAATGGAGTCGATGGCTCCGTTTTTGATTTTGAAGCACTTGATATCCTGCCCGCCGATGTCGAGAATAAAGTCCACATCGGGCTGGAAATATTTTGCCGCGAAGTAGTGGGCAAGTGTTTCAACCAAACCTGAATCTATACGGAAGGCCGCCTCGATAAGAGACTCGCCATAGCCTGTTACTGCGCTGCCGCATATTTTGATTCTGTCTCCGCACAGTTCGTAGATGTTCATGAGCTGTTCGCGCACCAAGTCAACGGGATTGCCGCGGTTAGAGCTGTAGAAGGTGTATAAAAGGTCGTTGTTTTTTGATATAAGCACCAGCTTTGTGGTGGTGCTGCCGCAGTCTATGCCGAGCCATGCGTTGCCTGAGTATGTGGTGATGTCAACCTTTTTGACGTCTGCCTTTGCGTGACGGGTGCGAAAATCCTCATATTCCTGCTCGTTTGCAAAAAGAGGTGCCAATCTATGGCTGGTGGACTTTGCGTTTTTTGCGGCATCTTCAAAGGCCGAGATTATGGTGTCGTATGTAAATGTCGTACTGCTTTTTCTGCTGTAAATAGCGGCGCCCATGGCAACGGCAAACCTGCCGTATTCGGGGAAAACAGCGTTTTCATCTGAAAGCTTGAGTGTTTCTTTAAATCTGTCCTTTAAACCCTTGCAATAGTAGAGAGGTCCGCCTAAAAACATTACCTTGCCGTCTATCTTTCTGCCCTGTGCAAGACCTGCGATGGTCTGGTTTACAACAGCCTGATAAACGCTGGCGGCAACGTCTGCCTTGGCTGCGCCCTGATTTAAAAGGGGCTGAATGTCGGTCTTTGCAAAAACGCCGCAGCGTGAGGCGATAGGATAAAGACGTGTGTGTTGAAGGCTGGCGGCGTCCATTTCCTCGACGGTCATGTCCAGAAGAACTGCCATCTGGTCGATAAATGCGCCTGTGCCGCCTGCGCAGGTGCCGTTCATGCGCTCATCTGTGCCGCCTTTAAAGAAGATGACCTTGGCGTCCTCGCCGCCAAGCTCGATGACAACAGAGGTGTCGGGCTCCAATGTGCGGACTATCTCACCTGTGGCGTATACCTCCTGCACAAAGGGCACACCTGCTGCCTCCGCAAGACCGAGACCTGCAGAGCCGGAAATAGAGACAGTAAAGCTGCGTCCCTCCAGAAGGTGGCGTATTTCCGAGACTATCTCGATGGTCTTTGTGCGGACCTGTGAAAAGTGACGCTCATATTTTTCGTGAATTATATCAGTTCCGTCGATGAGAACGACCTTGGCAGTAGTGCTGCCGATGTCAATTCCTAAAGATAGCATTTGGTAGGACATGGTGGTATCTCCTGTTGTTGAAGGGTCTAGATGATGTAATAATGATTATAACATCGTAAACCCGAAATGATAATAGGGTTATGAAAGAATTCACAAATTATACATAGATTTTTATATAAAACAGATCCGGTTATCATATAAATTATTTATAAAAGAGGAATTAAAGGATTTTTTGACAAATAAAAGTCCCCGTCATTACAAAATGACGGGGACAGTTTGTCGGTTACTAACTGTTATTTTCTGTCAGAGACAGCTCTAAATAGACTTTGAAAGCGCCTCGGCGGAGAGAAACTGTGCCGCTCCAATTCTTCCCGGTTACATGAAGACGGTTTTTGTCCGTAACGGCGAAAACCTTGTTGTTAGCTCCGTGTTGTGCTATGGCATAGATCTCGTGGTCGCCTTCGGGGATAGCAATGCTGAGAGTTCCCTTTGTGTTAAATACAGCAGCCTCTGTTTCGTCAACCATGATCTTTATTGCATAAGGTGCGCCGACAATACTGAAGTTTCTGGTGATGATAAGCTCGCGTACAGCAGATTCAGGTGCAGTGTCGTTGTCAATGGTGGAAGAACCTAATTTTGTGCGAAGAGATTCTATGGAGTATGCCATGCCGCAGTTGGTGCAGGCTGCACCCTGATTGTCTGCGTTCATCTGTAAGCCGCTGCCGCAGATATCACATGTGAGTTTCATAATTAAGAGCTCCTAATCTATATTTGTTATTCTCTGAATTCCTTGGGGATAGCTGCAATGATCTTTGAGAAATCGTCCATGATCTGAGGTGTGTCGATGTTCTGAGGACAATGTCTTGTGCAGGTGCCGCAGTTTACGCATTCTCTGGGGTCGGTGTTGTCAGCAGCAAGAAGCTTTTTGACGGTGCCGCCGCGCTGGAAGTCGTTATCTGTGATCTTGATGTCGTTGTATGCTGCGAGGATCCTTGGGATATCCAGTTCGCGGGGACATTCGCTGCAGTAACGGCAAGCTGTACAGGGAACGGTAAACTTTTTGAGGAATGCTGCAACTGCCTTGTCAAGCGCAGCCAGTTCGTCGTCGCTGAGCTTGTTGTACTCTTCAAATGTAGCGACATTTTCCATGACCTGCTCCATGTTGCTCATGCCGGAGAGAACGACCTGTACATTGTCCAGAGACTGGAGCCAGCGGAATGCCCAGGATGCGATGCTTCTGTCGGGTGTTGTTTCCTTCAAAATAGCGTTGGACTCTTCGCAGAGGTCTGCAAGTCTGCCGCCGCGGCAGGGCTCCATAACAACAACGGGAATGCCGTGCTTTGTAAGTACTTCATACTGACCCTTTGCGTCCTGATAATCCCAGTCAAAGTAGTTCAGCTGGATCTGTGCAAAGTCCCAATCTGTCTGAGCGATGAATTTTTCGAGAGTTTCGGGTTTTGCGTGTGCAGAGAAGCCGAGACGCTTGATCTTGCCCTCTTCCTTCATCTTCACGAGGTAGGGGATAACGCCTATCTCAGGATTTGTAAATGTGTCATACATCAGCTCGTTCATGCCGTGACAGAGGTAGAAGTCAAAATATTCAACGCCGCACTTTTCGAGCTGGTCATTGAAAATGCGCTCTACATCTTCGCGTGTCTTAAGAGCAAAGCCGGGCATCTTTGTTGCAAGATACCATGTGTCTCTGGGGTATTTGGAAAGAGCTTTGCCGATAAATCTCTCGGAGTCGCCGCTGTGGTAGATGTATGCTGTGTCGAAGTAGTTTACGCCGTGATTATAAGCGTAGTCAATGATCTCGACAGCTTTGTCAAAGTCAACAGGTGCGCCGGGGTCGCCGATTGTGGGCAGACGCATACAGCCCATGCCGAGGAGTGAAAGCTTAGTGTCTGTGCCTTTGTAAGATTTATAAATCATTTTTATGGCCTCCTTAAATTTTTCCTGATTTTATTGTAGTACATTTAAGGTTTCGGGTCAAGTTGGTGCAATAAAACTATTGACAAAATCATAATGCAGGGTTACTATTGAGGTAACTTACAGTTACCAACAAGAAAGTAAATACGAGAAAGGAGCGGGCAATATGCTTCGTATTGAAAATCTGACAAAGAAATATGGCGATAAAACTGCGGTTGACGGACTTTCGCTGCACATCCGTCCGGGTGAGATATACGGGTTTATCGGCCACAATGGTGCAGGAAAGACAACGACCATCAAATCTGTCTGCGGTATTCTGCAGTTTGACGGCGGAGACATTTTCGTAAACGGAGTGTCTGTAAAGGCAGATCCAATTGCCTGCAAGAAGGAGATTGCGTATATTCCGGACAATCCGGACCTTTATGAGTTTATGTCAGCCATAAAATATCTGAATTTTGTTGCTGATATCTATGGTGTAGACGCTGTGACCCGCCAGGAGCGCATAAGCCGATATGCGCAGGTTTTCGGCATGACAGCTGATCTGGCACAGCCGATCTCATCATATTCCCACGGTATGAAGCAGAAGCTGGCAATAATCGCGGCATTGGTTCACGATCCGAAGCTGATGATAATGGATGAGCCCTTTGTCGGTCTTGATCCCAAAGCGTCTCATGACCTTAAGGAGATAATGCGTGAAAAATGTGCACGCGGTCATGCTGTGTTTTTCTCTACCCACGTTCTTGAGGTAGCTGAAAAGCTGTGTGACAATATTGCCATAATCCGTGGAGGAAGGCTGGTTGTATCCGGCAGAACTGAGGATGTTGTTGGTGATACATCTCTGGAAGAGGTATTCCTGGAACTGGTGGACGCTGAGGCTTAAGGAGGAGATATTATGGTATTGACGCTGTTTAAGCTTCGCATGCGTGAGTTTGTCTCCAACATGTTTGTTTCCAAAAAGAGCGGAAAAGCCATGGGTAAGAGTTCGAAAATTGCTTTTGCCGTGCTTATGGTATTTCTTCTCGTTATGTTTGCCGGTATGATGGCGGGACTTAGCGTGTCTCTTTGTTTTGCTTTTGGCGGCACAGATTATGCGTGGCTGTATTTTGCCCTAGTTGCAGCGATGGCATTTATGCTTTGTTTTATAGGCAGCATTTTTGCCGCTATGAACTATCTGTATAAGGCGAAGGATAATGAGCTTCTTTTGGCAATGCCCATAAAGCCCGGTGCCATTCTCTTAAGCCGTATGCTTGTGCTTCTGGTTGAAAATTACGGTTTTGCATTTATTGTGCTTATTCCTGCGGGAATCGTGTGGTGTGTAATGCAGCCTGTTGCTTTCGGCGGTGTGGTGTGCTACATAATTGCGACTTTGGTGCTGCCGCTTCTGGCGCTTACGCTGTCCTGTGTTTTCGGTTGGCTGATTATGCTGGTATCCTCAAAGCTGAAGAGCACAAAAGCTGTCACGTTGCTGTTTGCCGTAGCACTTTTCGGCGCATATATGTGGTTCTGTTCAAGCTGGGTAACGTTTCTCGAAAAGCTTATAATGAACGGAGAAGCGGTAGCTGCGGTTTTTGAAAAATATCTGTTCCCGTTTTATCACTTCGGAAAGGCATCCCTCAGCGGTGATTTTCTGAGTCTGGTGCTGTTCCTGCTTTGTGCAGCAGTACCTTTTGCGGCGGTATATTTTGTTTTAAAGACGAATTATGCGCAGATAATTACTGCGAACCGCGGCGAAAAAAAGAGAAAATACAGGGCAAAAGCCATGAGATCTGCAGGGGTGAGGACTGCGCTTGTGAAAAAGGAGATCGGCAGGTACCTGTCAAGTCCCATGTACATGCTGAATGCTTCTGCGGGAGTGATGCTCATGGTCATTATGGGTGCTGCGCTGCTTATTAACCGCGGAGAGCTGCTGATGGTGTTTGAGGTGCTGACAGGCGGAACTGACTTTGTGCCTGCGGCGGTAAGTGCTGCTTTGTGCTTCTGTGTGTCTATGGTAGTGGTCTCTGCACCTTCTGTATCGGTGGAGGGCAAAAACCTGTGGCTGCTGAAGAGTATGCCTGTAAGCGGCTTTGATGTTCTGGATGCAAAGGCGCTGTGCCATTGCGTGGTAACATTGCCGTTTGCGGTGGTTTCGGCAATTCTTTGCGCTATAGCGCTGAGAGCAAATATATGGCAGAGTCTGCAGCTGTTCACCCTGCCTGCGGCGACGATCATATTCTGCGGATATCTTGGTGTTGCTGTTAATCTGAAATTTCCGAAATTTGACTGGGTAAGTGAGGTGCATTGTGTTAAGCAGAGCGCTTCTGTTGCTATAACAATGTTCGGAATGATGGCGGTGGTGATTGTCCTGGTGGTGCTGTATGCTGCGGTTTTGAGATTTGCGGTTTCGGCAGATATGTGTGTGCTGATATACACAGTAATACTTCTCGGGCTTGGATTCTTGTTGAGAAGATGGCTGAAAAAAGGCGGCAGCCGGATATTTGAGTCGCTGCAGGGGTAGGGTGTAAAAAAATGTTGACACAGCGAGTGATTTTGTATTATAATAAAACCCCTGTGTGGCAGAGCGGATTTTCGTTCTGAAATACACAGAAGGTTTAATTTGTCAACTACTTCAGCTTAGCCTGACAGCCGGGTTTACTGATGTTGAGTATTAACACCAAAGTATTTTGAGGAGGTGCCACTATGCTTAGAACATACCAGCCCAAGAAGCGTCATCGCGCAAAGGAACACGGTTTCCGTAAAAGAATGTCCACAAAGAATGGCCGCAAGGTGCTTGCACGCCGTCGTGCAAAGGGCAGAGCAAAGCTGTCTGCTTAATTGCACACCTACCGTTTAATATAGTTTTTTAAGGGCGGGACACCCCGCCCTACCGCTGTATGTCCACAAATTTTCTTTTTACCCATGGGGGAGGGACAAGTTTTGCAGTTTTCTGTGTCGATCAAGAAAAACTATGAGTTTCGCAGAGTGTACAACAAGGGAAAAAGTGCGGCGACTTCCCGCGTTGTTGTCTACTGCAGACCCTGCCGCACAGCACAGCAAAACCATCTCGGAATTACTGTGGGAACCAAGATCGGCAAGGCAGTTATCCGTAACAAGATACGCCGCCGCATAAAAGAGATATACAGAACAAACGAAGAAAAGCTTAAAAGCGGTTACGAAATAGTAATAGTAGCAAGAGTCAGAAGCAGGGAAGCCCAGTATGAAGAGCTTGAACATGATATCCTTAAGCTCTGCGCAAAGCTTGGAATTGTAAAATGAAGAAGATACTTATAGCACTTGTTAAATTTTACAGAAAACACATTTCTCCGTCGCGGCCGCCAAGCTGCCGCTTTAGTCCCACCTGCTCAGCTTATGCTTTGGAGGCTCTGGAAAAGTACGGAGCAGCCAAAGGAACGTGGCTGACACTGAAGAGGCTGTCGAAGTGTCACCCATTCCACAAAGGCGGGTATGACCCCGTCCCATAACATTAAGGAGAACGATCAATGGATTTTATCGCAAAACCTTTTGGCATGCTGTTGATGTGGCTCTATGAAGTCACAGCCAACTACGGTATTGCCGTGATCCTGTTTGCTCTTATCGTTAAGCTCATTCTTATGCCCTTCCAGATGAAGTCCAAGAAGAGCATGATGCGTACTTCTCTTCTTCAGGAGCGCATGAAGGAGATCGAAAAGAAGCACGGAGCAAACAAACAGAAGTACAATGAAGAGGTTCAGAAGCTGTATCAGGAAGAGGGCATCAGCCCCATGTCCGGCTGTATCTGGTCTCTCATTCCTTTCCCCATCCTGATCGCATTGTATCAGGCAATCAGATATCCTCTTACAACAATGATGGGTGTTGCAAAAGACCTTCTTGCTGAGGGCGGCGCGATTGCTGCAAAGCTCACAGAGACAGGGTTTGTTTCCACCATGAATCAGGCTTACATTCAGATCGAGCAGAGCCAGTGGATCACAAGACATTGGGAGGCTTTCGAAGGTCTGTCAGACAAGCTCCAGCAGCTTGACTACAGCTTCCTCGGACTTGATCTCGGTATGCAGCCTAAACTCGCAGTCCTTTGGGATGCAGAAACTTACGGCGCATGGGGTCCTGAGAGAATTGCAATTGCTGCACTTCTGCTCATCCCCGTACTGGCAGCAGTTCTCACATGGCTCCAGTCTAAGGTATCTTCTGCAAAGCCCAAGGTAGCAGATGGAGAAGAGGATCCCACAGCAAAGACAATGGGCACAATGAATATTGTTATGCCCCTTATCACTCTTTACTTTGCTTACATCATGCCCGCTGCTCTCGGTGTATACTGGATCGCCGGCAGCGTATTTGCTATCGTTCAGGACCTTTTCCTGAACAAGGTATACGGCAAGAAGATCGAAGCAGAGTTTGCCGCAAAGAACGCAGAGAGAATAAAGAAGAAGGCAGAGATCGATGCAAAGCGTGCAGAGGCTGAAAAGCGCCGCGCTGAGAACGCACCTGCCGAGAAGAATACAAATACCTCCAAGAAAAAGAGCAGCCGCGCCGAGCGTGAGCAGCAGAGAGAAAAGGCTCAGGAATACGAGCGCAAAAAAGCAGGCGAAGAGCCCGCTTATGAGCCCTCCCGTGTAGGCGACAGAAAGTATGCACGCGGCAGAGCTTACGATCCTGACCGTTATACAAAGTCTGCTGAAGAGGCTGTTCCCGCAGAGGAAACAGAAGAACTTCTGCCGGAGGTAGCCGAGGTCGTCACAGAGGAAGTCGAAGAACCCGTCGAGGAAACTGTTGAAGAAGAGATCCTTGAGGAAGAAGAGGCTTGTGACGAGGAAGAGGAGACAGAAGCAGAATGATCAAATATCTTGAAGTAACCGGAAAGACGGAAGACGAAGCTATTGCAGCCGGTCTCCTGCAGATCGGTCTTGAGAGAGATGAAGTTTCTGTTGAGATACTGGAAAGAGCAAAGAGCGGATTTCTCGGAATCGGCGCAGCACCTGCAAAGGTAAGACTTGAGTATGAATATGTCGAGACCAAGGCGGAAAGAGTTGAGACATTCCTCAAGGGGCTTTTCGAGCGTATGGGTGTTAACGCAGATACAGAGATCACAGAGGCAGACGGTGCTATCAACGTAGTCATCGTAGGCGAGACACCGGGCGCACTTATCGGCCGCCGCGGCGAGACTCTGGATGCTATCCAGCACCTTACAAACTACGCAGTTAACCATGGCGGCGGAAGAGTAAGAGTTAATATTGACGCAGAAAATTATCGTGAGCGCAGAAATGAAGCTCTTGTAAAGCTGGCAGAAAAAACTGCAGCAAAGGCACTCAAGTATCGCCGCAACGTCACACTTGAAGCCATGAACTCCTATGAGCGCCACATCATCCACACTACTCTCCAGGACTATGAGGGTGTAACAACCTTCTCTACGGGCACAGAACCCAACAGACGTGTTGTTGTAGCTTTTGAAAGAAAGCAGAACCCCATACCTACCTACAGAGAGTGGAAATAAGCTTAATGAAAAATAGCAGTCATCGAAAGATGACTGCTATTTTTATATTAACTATTGCAAAAGTGTGTATATGGATGTATACTAACAATAATGATTACTGTTAAGGAGTTGCACAGTATGAAACGATTCAGCGAAAAAGTATATATTGAAATGACACCGCCCATAGAGGAAGATGCGATGAGCGCACAGAAGAGAATTTCTTCTGCTCTTGAGGAAGCGGGCTTTACGAATGTAAAGATGCCTGTGCATATTTTGCAGAAGATGTATAACATCTGCCTTGACGCACATTGGAAGATAACTCTTACTCTCGTATACAGAGAAGAAGATTGGTGTGCTGTTGAGGTTGAGGCCGGGGACACAACGGATAAGCATTATGCGCTTGCGGTAGACTACGGCTCTACCAATATCGTCATGCAGCTTCTCGATATGAATGAGGGCAAGGTTTTGGCTCAGGCAAGAGAGATGAACGGACAGTTTGAATACGGCTCTGATATTCTCACACGCATCACATTTACCATGGCAGATCCTGCGAATATGGAAAAGCTCCAGCGTGTAACCGTGGAGACATATCACCGCCTGTTCGACACGCTTACAAAAGAGACGGGCGTGGATGTGCGCAAATGCCCTGTTATGATCCTTGCGGGAAATACAACAATGATGCATTTCCTCTTAAAGCTGGATGCAAGAACTGTTTTCTTCTCTCCCTTTGCTCCCGTTACCATGGATCCCGGCTGGATCTGGGGCAGCGATGTGGGTATGGATTTCGGAGGAATGCTGTATTTCATCCCCTCCATTTCAAACTATATCGGAGGCGATATTACAAGCGGCCTTATTACCCTTGATTTCTACAAGAACGAAAAGGTCGGTATGTTCTTTGATATCGGCACAAACGGTGAGCTTGTAATGGGCAATAACCAATGGATTTTAGCCGGTGCAGGCGCTGCTGGTCCTGCGTTGGAAGGCTATGTAAGCCGATTCGGTATGCGCGCACAGGACGGAACTGTGGATACTGTCAAAATTGAAGACGGAGTTTTAAAATATACAACTATCGGCAATGTGAAGCCTATCGGCATCTGCGGCTCGGGTATTATTGACCTTTTGGCGCAGATGAGGCTGAATGGCTGGATGAACATCGCAGGTGAGCTTCAGCCGGATGCATCTGACAGCATAATCTACCATGAGGAAGAGGAGCAGTATGTTGTTGTATATGCTGCCGCTGAAGAGAGCGGAATCGGCGAAATGCTGTATTTCTCACAGAACGATATAAAGATGTATCTTGAGACAAAGGCTGCGGCGTTTACAATGATAGACTGCCTTATGCAGGAGGGCGGCTGCACGGAAGAGGACATTGACCACTGCTACCTCTCCGGCGCTTTCAGTGCTCATTCAAATTTAGAGCACGCTATTACTATCGGTATTTTCCCTGACCTGCCAAGAGAGCGCTACAGCGCAATTGCGAACACGTCTCTTGACGGAGCGAGAACGCTGCTTTTAAACCGTGAAAAACTGGCTGACATACGCTGGCTTTTGGAAACGGTTTACTGCGTGCAGTTTGCATCCATACCGGATTTTCTCATCCGTATGTACGCTGCAAAGTTTGTGCCCCATACAAATATGGAGAGATTTCCGATAATTGCGGAAAAGCTGAAAAGAGGGTAAGAAATGAAAATAAGATGCGTGTGGGAACACAACGGCGATGATACGCTGCTGTATGCTGCAGATTTTTTAGGAGCATACACAAGAGGGGAAAGCCTTGAAACAGCAATAGCCAAAATGCCTGCGGAGATAGATTCTTTTGCAAAATGGGCAGGTGTTGAGATTTCTGAAAGTGTCGAGGTTGAGATTGCTCAGGAGAAACCGTGCGACCTGCAGATAGCTGATGCGGACTCTGATGTAATATTTGATAATGAAACCGTGCCATTAAGCCGCGAGGAGTACGAGCACTTAAAGGCTCTTGCCCTTAAATCTGCAGAGGATTTTTATAATTTGTATATCTCCATTCCCGATGCTGACGCTGTGATTTCGGAAGATATGGGTACTTTCTACGGGAAAAAGCCGAAAACAGCCCGTGAGATGTATGACCACACAAAATCTGTAAACACATATTATTTTGCGGAAATAGGTGTGGCGGCAGATAACAACGGAGATATATATGAGTGCCGCGAGAGAGGTTTTGAGCTTCTGGAGAAGAAAAACGGATTTTTGAATATGGGCGCTATTGAGGGCAGCTATGGCGAAATGTGGTCTGTTAAAAAGGTTCTGCGCAGATTTATATGGCACGACCGCATCCATGCAAAAGCAATGTACCGCCGCGCCGCGGCACATTTTGGAAAAGATAAGATAGATAATCCCTTTGGGTTTTAGGTTGATAAGCTTGAATTTGTGGAGGAAATGGAAATGCCGAAGGTAAAACTTACAATTACTGAGAGCAGGTGCCGAAGCGGTTATTTCTGCAAAGGACAAGAATTTATTGTTGAGGATTTATGCCCTCCTTTATGTCATGAGTTGTGGAATAACATTTATCCGCAAGTATATGCGCTTCAGAACGGAGCAGATTTGGACTATGGAGATACCTGTGCGAAAATGTTCGATGCAAAATGCCCGGATGAGTGCAGAGTGTGTGTTCATGGAGAGGTTTTGAGCGATTAACAAATCCCAATTTGCCAAACAGTTGCAGACATAATTAAAAAGACCGTTGGAAAAATCCAACGGTCTTTTAGTTTGCTTATCTCTTTATGCCGATTTCGCGGGCGATTGTAAAGGCAGCGCTTGTTGCGGCTGTGATGTTTCTGGGAGAAACACAGTCACCGATCATGTGAAATTCGGGAGCGCAGAAGTTAAGTGCAACAGCGTCCTCATAGCAGGAGCGCTGACCTACTGCGTAGATAACTGTGTCTGCGGGGAAGAACTTTTCTCCCTCGGGAGTTTCGCCGTAAACACCCTCTTCGGTGATCTTGGTTGCGCGGGTGTTGCAGTTAATATCCAGCCCCCACTTCTTTATCTGAACGCGAAGTCCAGAAGCGTGGAGGAAGTTGCCGCCGTCGTTCCACTGGGGAGCCATCTCAACGAGAGTGATCTTCTTGCCCATCATTGCAAGGTAGATGCCCATTTCGATGCCGACAAGACCTGCGCCAAGGATAACTACGCTGTCGCCTGTCTTTTCGGGATGTACGTATGCGTCTTCGGCTGCGATGACGTTTTCACCGTCAATTCCGGGGATGGGGGGCTTTACGGGACGAGCGCCTGTTGCGGCGATGATAACATCGGGTTTTAAGTCTTTTGCGTACTCGGGAGTTACGGTTGTGTTCATGCGAAGGTCGATAGCGGCGCTCTTTACTGCGCGCTCCTGATAGTTAAGGTACTCATCAAGCTTTGTCTTGAAGGGTACTTTTTCTTCGCATCTTAGTGTGCCGCCAAGGCGGTCTGTCTTTTCGCAGAGGATGACTTCATGACCTCTCTCGGATGCTGTGAGAGCAGCCTGCATACCGCCGATACCGCCGCCTACGACGAGAACCTTCTTTTTCTCTTCGACAATGCGGTTGTCGTACTTGAGCTCAAGCTCGCGTCCGCATTCGGGGTTGATTGCGCAGTAGTGTGCGCCGTGGGTCAGCTCGTTGGAGAAGCAGGAAAGGCAGCGCATGCACTTTCTGATCTCTTTTTCGCGGCCTGTGCGAAGCTTGTTAGGCAGGTCAAAGTCTGCAAACAGAGCTCTTGCCATTTCAACAACGTCTGCCTTGCCTGTTGCGATGATTTCTTCCATAAGCTCGGGATCACCCAGAGCGCCGACTGTTGCAACGGGAGTGCTTACGTTCTTTTTGATCTCTTCTGCGTATTTTACGTTTACGCCGTCGGGCAGGAACATGGAGGGGTGAGTTACTGTAAATACTTCATCAACCTCGTGGCTGCCTGCGGAGACGTGGATAAGGTCACAATGTCCGTCAAGCTGTTTGGAGATTTTGATACCCTCTTCAATGCCGTAGCCGCCCTCGTAAACCTCAGAGCCGGAAATGCGGACTTCAATGGGGAATCCGCGTCCGCAAGCCTTTTTGATAGAGTCACAGATCGTGACGAGAAGTCTTGCGCGGTTTTCGATGTCAGGTCCGCCCCACTTGTCTGTGCGTGTGTTGAGAGCAGGGGACAGGAACTGCTGGAGCATCCAACCGTGTCCTGCGTGGATCATGACCATGCCGAAGCCGAGATTTTTTGCGGCAACAGCAGCGTCAACATATTTGGAAATTGTGCGCTCAATAAGAGCTTCGTCCATGGGGAGGACGATGCGGCCGTTAAGCTCCATCTCAACAGGTCCGTAAGCTGCGCCTTTGCTTCCGCCGCCGAACATGGCAAGATCGCGGTTTGCGTACATACCTGCGTGCTGCAGCTCTGCAGTTGCAACTGCGCCGTGACGGGAGATTGCGTGAGCTACGCGGGCGATAGAGTTGTGGGACATGGGGTTGTCAAAACGGAAATGACGGGGTGTGCCAAGACCGTATTCTGTGTCTACGATGCACTCGCATGATGCAACAGATGCAACGCCGCCCATGGCCTTGCGCTCATAGAAGGCTGCAGCTTCAGCAGGGAGAATTCCGCTGTCGTCTACGTCCTGAAAGCCTGTGGGAGAAGCGAAAATGCGGTTTTTGAAAACCTGATTACCCAGACGGATGGGCTCAAAAAGATGCTTATATTTAAAGTTTTCCATGGATTTTCCCTCCATAAATTTATATACGGTTTAAATGTCAAGTGCTATGTAATAGCCCTGCGAGGTTGCGTCTACAACCTTGCCTGCCTTTACGCAGTCACCAACTGACCAGTACCAGGGAGCGGCATAGCGAAGCTCTTCAACTGTATCCCAATCGGCTCTCATACCTGCGGCGATGAGGATGCTGTCGGCTTCTACGGTAAACTCGCCGTCTGCGTTTCTGCAGACAAGACCCTCGTCTGTGATTTTGACAGCGGTTGTGGACAGGTGAAGAGTTACATTATTGTCGCGGAACTGGTGGTCGAGAGCGATTTTGTGCATTTCGTTTGCCTCTGCTGCGAAATCGTCCTTCATTTCAACAACGGTTACGTCCTTTCCGAGACCGTCAAGGTAAACGGCAGTTTCGCTGCCAACAAGTCCGCCGCCGAGGATGACGACCTTCTGACCAAGCTCGGGTACTTCGTGGTGAAGTGCGTCCAGCATCTTTACCTTGGGATTGTCGATGCCCTCGATTGGCGGAATAATCTGCTTTGCGCCGACGGCAAGGATAAGTGCATCAGGCTTAAGGCTCTCGATGAGCTCGGCTGTTGCGGTTATGTTAAGGCGAACATCAATGCCTGCTGCCTCAACGCGCTTTGCCTGCTGTACGGCGTAGTCGTAAAGGTCTTTCTTGAAGGGAACATACTGCTCACACAGAAGCTGTCCGCCAAGGCGGTCGTTTTTCTCGATAAGAATTACCTCGTGACCCCTGTCCTTTGCTGTGAGCGCTGCCTGCATACCGCCCGGTCCGCCGCCGACAATAACAACCTTCTTAGGTGTTGTGGGGCAGAAGCTGTAGCGGTGGTCAAGCTCGCGGCTGATAACAGGGTTAAGTGCGCAGGATGTGACGCGGTTTCCGAGGAAAGTGGAGAAGCAGTTAAAGCAGCGGCAGCACTTTGTGATTTCATCCGTTCTGCCGGAAAGCGCCTTCTTGGGGAAGTCGGGGTCAACAAGCAGTTGACGGGCCATACATACAAGGTCTGCCTGACCTGATGCGATGATCTCCTCTGCATGGGCAGGATCGTTGATGCCGCCGACACAGCCGACAGGTGTGTGCTTCATGTGCTTTTTAACGGCTGCTGCAAGATGTACGTTGCTGCCGTGGGGCAGGAACATGGAGGGGTGTGTGATAACGAAAGAGTCACGGTTTTCATGGACACCTGCGGATATGTAGATGATGTCAACCTTGCCGTCCAAGATCTTGCAGATCTCAATACACTCTTCGATGTCATAGCCGTCCTCGACGTACTCTGCGCCGCTCATGCGGTATTCGATGGGGAAACCGGGGCCTACTGCCTCACGAACCTTTTCGATAACGAGAAGAGGGAAGCGCATGCGGTTTTCACGGCTCTCTCCGCCCCATTTGTCGGTTCTTTTGTTGGTGCCGGGAGACATAAACTGAGAGAGAAGCCAGCCGTGGGCAGCATGCAGAAGAACCATGTCAAAGCCTGCGTCCTTACACATTTTTGCGGCGTAAGCAAAGCTGTCTGCAATCTCGTAAATAAGCTCTTCGGGCATTTCTGTCACTACTCTGCCGTCTGCCATGACCTCGTTTATGGGACCGTAGCGTGTTACGGTGCTGGGGTCAACGCCATGAGCACGGGCTCCGGCATATTTGCCGCCGTGGGAGAGCTCGATAGATGCAAGTGCGTTGTGGTAGTGTATCTCTCTTGCGCACTCTGCCAGAGAGGGGCGCTCCATGGGATTATCGAGGGCAAGATGCTTTGTGTGAGAGCGGCCTGTTGCCATATGTACGATACCCTCGCTGACGGTGATCACAGCGGCGCCGCCCTTGGCACGCAGACCGTAAAAACCGATATTTTCAGCGGTGAGCTCGCCGTTGGGACCCATCTCGGGGTGTGCCATGGGCGCATTTACGATCCTGTTTTTCAGCAGCACGTTACCGACGCGCAATGAGCTGCCTAAATGGGGGTAATATTTGTTCATTTCAAGGAAACCTCCCGATTAAATCAATTAATTTTGACTAATTGTACCACATACTTTTTAAAATTACTACAACGAGTTATAAAACTGTAAAAATACTGATTTTGTAGTATAAAGTATTATGAATAAAATGTGAATAAATGTGTTGAAAAATTACGAAACATGGTTTAAACTATGTGTTACGATTAGTAAAAAATATAAAAATTATTATAGGAGGTCGTTTCAAGATGAGCCTTAAATCCGGCATCAGCAAGAAGCAGATAATCGGCTTTGTTGCCGCTGTTATCATTCTTGTTGGTATGTTCCTCATCCCCCCCACAGAGGCACTGCCTCTGGCTGCAAGAAACACTCTCGGTGTTCTTCTGGCTGTAATCATCCTTCTGGTTACTGAGACATTCCCTCTCGGTGCTACATGTCTTGTCGCTATTGCGCTGATGTACTTCTTCGGATGTACAGATTCCGTTCCTGGTGCGCTGACAGGCTTCACAAACGCAACTCTGTTCTTCGTTCTCGCATCCTTCGGTATCTCTGAAGCACTTACAGTTGTTCCTGTTTCCAAGAGAATCCTTCTGGTGCTCATGAAGAAGTTCGGTCAGAACACAAAGAGCCTTCTGTTCGCTATCATGCTCGTAACAGCAGTTCTCTCTTCTGTTATCTCCAACGTTGCAGCAGCTGCTGTTTTCATTCCCATCATCAACCAGTTCCTCTCTGTTTATGAAAACGAAGAGGAGAGAAAGCGCACAGCTAAGGCTTACATGATCGCCCTGCCTGTTGCAAGTATGATCGGCGGTATGATGACTCCCGCAGGCTCTTCCATCAATATGCTCGCTATCAGCATGCTTGAGAAACACGCAGGTCAGTCTGTTTCCTTCGTAAACTGGATGCTCATGGGTATTCCCCTTACAATTATCCTTCTTCCCACAGCATGGTTCTTCTGTGTTAAGATCTTCAAGCCCGCTCCCTTAGAGCAGCAGAAGATCCTCGACTATGTTGACGAGACAATGAAGACTCTGCCTCCCAAGATGACAACAAAGGAGATCTATGTTCTCGTAGTTCTCGTTATCATGCTCATCCTGTGGATCCTCAGCTCCTGGATTCCCGTACTCCAGATCACAGCTGTTGCTCTTATCGGTCTGCTGCTGTTCTTCCTTCCCGGCAAGGCACAGGTTCTTTCCTGGAAAGACTTTACACGCAGCGTAAGCCTCGAGGCATTTATCCTCATGGGTGTTATGATCTCCATGGGTAACGTTATCTCCTCCAGCGGCCTTGCTGCTTGGATCGCAGACGTTATCTTCCCCGCAACATTCACATCTTCCACACCCATCGTTATCGGCTTCGTAGCTCTGCTTACATTTGTTCTTCTGGTTCCCATCCCGGTTGCACCTGCTCTTATCGCAATGCTTGCAGGTCCTCTGGTAACATTCTGCCAGAATATCGGCGTATCTCCCGTACTCGTAATGTGTGCATTCGGTCTCTGCGCAGCAAACTGCTACCTGCTGCCTCTGGATACTGTTCCCCTTATGACAAAGGCAACCGGTGCATACGAGATGTTCGATATGCCCAAGGCTACTGTTTGGGTACAGCTTGTTATGATCGTTATCTGCTCTCTGTGGCTCACAGTTGTAGGCGGTATCATCCTGTAAATTTAAAGCTCCGATGCATTTCGCATCGGAGCTTTTTTGTGCGCACATCGGAACGGATTTATCCGTTCCGATGTGCGGCGTGGATAAATCCACGCCCTACGTTCTTGTTTGGAGACATGCATTGTGTGCAAATATCACAAAACCGTAAATTTAATTTTGTGCAATTCTCTAAACTTAAAAGTTCTCAAAAATCAATGTCACATTTTTGCCCTTTCGTGACATATAGGGGCATAAAAGGGAAAATATGTCGTTTCAGATATGTCATAAGGGAGGTAATTTCGATGAAAAGCAAAATTGCGCTTAAAACCCTGTACCGCAGCCCCGTAAAAACGGCGCTGACCTTTATTCTCCTTGCGGCGGTGACCTTTGCGCTTTTTTCGCAGGTGCTGGAGTATGTGGTGGCATCCCGCGAGACAGAGCGCGCCGTGGCAGAGTATATCGGCACAGGCTCAGTTGAGGTTGAGCCGCCGTATGCGCCGTCGATAAGTACCTCAGAGCCCAGTTATGCCTATTCCGATCCCCGTGTGCCCTTGGAAACGTGGGGAGATAAGGCAAGGGTGTTCAGGGAACTGTACCCGTACAAAAGACTTACACAAGAACAGATAGACGAAATCCTTGCCCTACCGTATGTTTCGGATGCAGACTTTCGATATATGACGGCAGGCGTGTCCGAGGATTATTACCGTATGCCCGAGGATTCGGAGTGGTGGCAATTCGACTTTGCCCGAAACTGCGTTATAGTCGGCACAGTGGCTGAAATTACAGAAACCATGGGTGTGCACTCTAAAACCAAAGAGGAGATACCTGAATATAAAACGCTGATTCTTGAAGATGTCGAGATTTTAGCGGGAAATCCAAATTGCGGTGAAGAAATGGAAATTCAACTTCACAGCAAGGATTTATTTATTGACCCTGATGATATTTTCTGGGATGAACATTATATCAGCGAGGACCGCTCTGAGGTGTTTTTGGTAAAGACAACATATTTCCTGTTTCCTACGCGCGAAGAATTGTATGGACCCGAGGTTGTTGGAAACTTAAACGTAGGCGACAGGTATGTGTTTATCACAAGATATAACGCGTACGAAGAAACCTATGACGGTGTGTTTGATTTCCACCTTACAGACTCATTTCTGGACACCATGCCCGGTATATATAATGTAACGGATGAGCCTGAGGGATTTTTAGACACGGAGAAATATGCTGAACTCAAAGAGTATATCAATATGGTAAATACCGATATACACACCTTTGATGTTGTGTATACAAAGGATATGGAGAGCATACGGTTCTTTGCCGATGAAACTATGCAGATAGTTGACGGACGAAGCATCCGCCCCTCCGATGCGGGCAAGGAAATCTGCGTAATCAGCGTTGAAATGGCAGAGGAATTCGGCCTTGCTGTCGGAGATACGCTGACTCTAAAATTGGGCGACAAGCTCTTTGAGCAGTATTTAAACCGCGGCGCTGTTGCGGTCGTTCCCGAGTGTGTGTCTGATAGTTACACGGAAGTTACCCTTGAGATTGTCGGTACATATATAGATGTCCGTGGAGAGTGGCTTGCAAACGATGATCCCCACTGGTCATATTCCTACAATGCCCTGTTTGTGCCGTCCACTCTTCTGAACGTTCCCGAAAGCGAGCTTGAAAACCACACCTTTGCTCCCGGAGAGTTCAGCTTTATCGTGGGCAATACTTGGGATATTGAGGCGTTTCTATTAACAGGCGCTCCGAAAATCGAAGAAATGGGGCTTACCCTGTTCTTTAATGAGGGTAACTGGATGGAGATCGTCGAGGTCTTTGAGGGAACACAGAGAGTATCCGAGATAAAAATCGCGGTTTTGCTGGTTGCCGTTATCGTTGCATCATGTTTTGTGGCGTTTCTTTACATTGTGGGCAGAAAGCGGGACTTTGCAATAATGCGCCTTTTGGGCACATCCGTGAGAAAAAGCGGCTGGAGTCTGGTTCTTCCTCTATGCGTTGTGGCTGTGGCTGCCGCTGCCTTGGGATGCGGGCTGGCGGTAATGAACACCATGCAAAACCTTGCATCAAACGAGACTTTGGCACAGATAACGGAGATAGAGGTTAACACAAATATTCCAATAGGTGCTATAATCGGCTGCTTTGCAGGAGAGATAATGCTGGTACTTGCGGTGTCTCTTATTATGCTTGCTGTTTTGGGCAAAAGACCGCCTCTTGTTCTTGTGCAGACGGGCGCACAGAGAAAAGAGACAAAGAAAAAGATAAAGCAGCACGCCGCCTTCGTTCCCGAACCCGAAAAGGTAGTTTTGGGCGAGTGGGTGTCCATTGAGCCTGTAGTGCGCGACGGCAAAAAGCGCCATGCATCATTTGTTTTTAAATACATAAAACGGCATATCAGCCGTTCAAAGTCCAAAGCGCTGATGTTCATTCTTGTGACGGCTCTGCTTTTGAACGTGGCAGGACAGATGAATATCATGAAAGAGTCTTATGAAAGGCTGCTGACAGAAACCAAGATAACATCAAACTACGTTGACGGCATGAACTTAAGCTATGTGTTCAGGCTTAAAGATTCAGGCTATGTCAAGGATGTGTACTACTATTCTGTGGGACGTCTTGAAGTGGAGGGCGATTACGCTATTTCCTATATCACGACGGATATGGAGCGCTCTGTCGAGCTGCCCTTTGAAATTACATGGCTGGACGGCTTTAGCGAGGCTGATATGCAGCACACAAAAACAGGAGTAATGGTCGTGGGTCAGCTTCTTATGGAAGAGCGCGGCTGGGAACTCGGACAGACGGTTTTAGTCACAGAAGCAGGTGTATATGCGGAAATACAGGATGAAGCTTTCGCAAAGTATGAGGAAGAAAACGGCGTTCCGGATTTGGATAACATGACCGATGCCGAGAAAAAGCAGTATATGAAGGAGAAAATCGCAGCCACCGAGGATGAGGTATATGCAGAATATGCCACAAAAGCGGATGAGTTTGTGATTATCGGTGTTTCCAGAGCGATAACAGAGATAACGCCCATGGCAGAAGCCCTTGACGAATCGCTGTTCACTCCCGGACTTGAGGTTTTGAAACAGGGCTACGGCAAGCTTGTTATGCCCATGATAATCGAGGCAACACTTGCGGATAATACCTTAGCGGAAGAGTACAGAGCTTACGGCGAGGAACTGGCTGCATCCACAAAGGCGAATACCACCTTTGTAATGGACACATCTAAGCTTGAAAACCTGAGAAACAACATTTCGCTGATGGAGGCACTTGTGCCTATCATAACCATTGCCGTAATGGTGATCGGAGCATTCCTGTGCGGACTTATCATCGTGCAGACGTCAAAGGATATTGCGATCATGCGAGTTTTAGGTACATCAAAGCGGAAAACGAGAACGATAATTGTTCTTGAGCAGATGGTTTTGTGCATAGTTGGAACCGTTATTGCGATTGTTGTTCTGGCTCTTCGAGGAGCGTTTGTGCAGATGATGTGGGTGTTCGGCGCTTATGTTCTTGTAATTATTCTTGCTTCTGTTATTGCCGCCGCCGCAGCCTCGAGCAAAAACGTACTGGAACTTTTACAGACCAGGGAATAGAAAAAGGAGGTGCTGTCCTGTGAAACCGGAAATAGCTTTGAAAATGTTATATAGAAGTCCCGTGAGGACAGTGCTTATCTTTATTCTTATTGCAGCGGTTACATTTGCTCTGTTTTCACAGGTCATGGGGTATGTACTTACAGAAAGAGAACTTAAAAGCGCAGTAAATCAGTATCGGGGAGTGGGCGTTGTGGAACGCAGCGCACTCTCTCCCGAAGCAAGAAGGACAGAAGCTCCGTATTATATTTACACGGATGATCGCGTGAGTACAGCGTTTTTAACAGAGGATATGGCTGAACGTTTCGGTTCAATGGGATATGCAAAGATAACTCAGAATGAGATCGATAAAATCCTTGGTTTTCCATACATATCTTACGGCGATACCAGATATATGACTGCGGGAGTAATGCCATCAACTTTAACTGCGGATTATATTCGCCTTGATGAAGGGGAGTATTACTATAATTATACAAATTCCTGTGTTGTCGAGGGCACAGTAACGAGCATTGAAGGAACACGCCTGACGGTGGAAACACCGGTTCTTTTGGCGGGAACAGTATATTTTCGAAATAAGATATATATTGAACTTGAAACTGAGGTGGCTGAAAACAATGAGGATGGGCGCACGCTTGTATGGAGTGGTACAGCGCCCAGAGCTACAACTTTCAGCACATCCAAAAGTAAGTACACAGCAGAAAATATTGATGCGTTCAAAATTGGAAATAGATATGCGTTTATTCTTCGTTATGATGCAGAATATGCAGAAAAACAGAATTATCCCATATTTTGTTTGACAGATCCCTTTGCTTATGGCTGGTGTGATGCTGTGTGGGATGTAACGGAAGAGCGCGGGGACTATCTGAACTCAGAACGATTTGCACCTCTTGAGCAGTATTGCAGCCTTGTGAATACTGACAATTATACCTATGACGTTGTATACACAAAAGATATGGAAAGTATCCTGTATTTTGCAGACGGTACTATGACGATAACAACAGGGAGAGGTCTGTCCTGTGAAGACTACGAAGAAAAAGCAAGGGTTTGCGTGGTGCATAATGATTTTGCAAACAGGTATAATCTTAAAATCGGTGATGAGATAACAGTAAAGCTGGGAGATACGCTGTTTGAGCAGAGCAAAGCCATAGGTGCTGTAGCGGTTGTTCCTGAACGTTTATCTGACAATTACACGCTTGTAACGTTAGAAATAGTTGGTAAGTTTGATGATTCACGACATGAAGAACTGCAGATGAGCGATGCCAACAGAAGCTATTCGAGAAGCACGGTGTTTGTACCGGGCTCGCTTTTAAATGTGCCTGAAAGCGAACTTGAAGGGCATGAATTTACGCCTGGAGAATTTAGCTTTGTTGTAGAAAATGCCTGGGAAATTCCCGCATTTTTGGAAGAAGTTGCACCGTTGTTTGCGGAAATGGGATTGAAGTTGACATTCGAAGACGGCGGATGGCAGGAAAAAATATCTGCATTTCAGGACGCACAGCGCATATCGATGATTAAAATCATTATTTTATCTGCAAGTGTTATTCTGTCCGTAGTTTTGACTGCGTATATGTTTATTTTAGGGAAACGCCGAGACTTTGCTATTATGCGATCAATGGGTGTACCTAAAAAACTTGCGGTAAGAACATTGCTGTTGCAGATCGGATTCATTACTGCAACTGCTGTGATTGTTGGAACAGTTGTGGCAGTAGTATATACAACGAAAAGTACAGCGGCGAGCGATGCCCTTGGAGTTTTGGGACGACGGGCGGTGAAAACAGATATATTGCCCGCAGTTACAGCAGCTTGCGTATTGAGTGAACTGATAGTAATTTTTGCGGTATCTTCTGTAATGCTTGTGTTTTTAGGAAAACTTCCGCCACTTGAGCTTTTGCAGGCGAGTGCAAAGAGGGTAAAAACCAAACAGGTTGTTGAAGAAACTGTTCCTGTTGTTTATACAGGAGACTGGGTATCGATTGACAGACCTGTTCGAGACGAAAATCCCAGAAGAGCTAAATTTGTAACAAGATATGTATGGCGTCATATAAAGAGAACTTCGAAAAAGTGTCTGCTTAGTATATTGATAACAGTTTTGATGCTGAGTGTGCTTTGCAGAATTGGTGTAATGAATGAGCACTATACATATCTGTATGAGAATACAAGTTTGAAAGCTTCATTTTCCGAAAGTCTGAATATATATAATCTTGATGTGCTATTAAAGTCAGGATACGTTAAGGATGTATATTACACGGGCAGGAGAACACTGGATGTTGATAATATTTCAACGGTTGCATATATCACCAATAATATCTCACGTTCTATTGATGAAGATGTACAAATAAATTTTTTAAACGGCTATGATAACAGCGCATTCAATGAACTCAGTAACGTTGTTGTAATGGGACAGACTATTATGAATGAACGGGGATATAATCTTGGTGATATGGTGGAGCTATCCGCAAAAGGCTATTTTGCATTCGCAAACTACTGCGTGCGCTTTGTGGAATCCGTATACTACAGAAATGGATACTCCGAAAAGGAAATACAGGAAGCTATTTTAGATAAGTACGAAAAGCGAACAGCGAAATTCACGATAGTTGGTGCGGTAACTTCTGAAAACAGTACAGCAGATTATGCGATATTTTTACCCGGAACAACAGAGGCGTCGCCAGATTACGGTAAGTATGTAGTGCTTAAATATGCCGATGCATCGTTGGCAGACAATGATAAAGCAGAAGAATTTAGAGAATTTGGTGCAGGAATATCAGGTGCTACAATGTCGGGCGATGTGTCCTTTGCACTGGACGAAACAGAAAAGGCAAAGCATCTTAAAAATAATGCGGAGCTGCTTGGTTTGATGTTTCCGGTGGCTTCTGTTGCTTTTGCAGCAGTAGGTGTATTTGTATGTTGTCTGTTTATATCACAGTTATCAAAGGAAACTGCGGTGATGAGAGTGTTGGGTACATCCAAGCGCAGGATTCGTGCGATTATGGTTGCTGAACAAATGATACTATGTGTCGTTGGTATCATACTTTCGTGCATTATAATGCTTGTTGGAAAAACATCTTATAATGTGACGCTGTTAATGATACAAATATTCAGTATCTACGCGTTTGTGATCCTCTTGGCATCAATAATCGCATCCGCTGCAGCCACGAGCAAAAACGTACTGGAACTTTTGCAGACCAGGGAATAAATTAAAAACAAAGTGTAAATTAAGTCGCCGAAGGCAATTCTTCGGCGACTTTGTTGTTGCTTTTGTTCATATTAATTGATAAAATTAATCTAGATAATTGCGTTCAAAGGTGGATAATAAAATGAAACCTGAAAATATAAATCATCCTGTTCTGAATTTTATAATAGAAGATGATATTACAAAAGAAGATTATTATGCACTTGTTTCGGAGTATCAGCAGATGATACTTCTATACGAAAGTGCCGTAAAGCAGCTTATAACAAAGTTTGAGATTTTTAATCAGGAATACAAAATGCGCGGCGCAAGAAACCCCATTGAAACCGTAAAATCCCGCGTTAAGGGTCCTGAGTCTATTGTTCGTAAGATGAAAAAATACGGCTTTGAAAAGTCGCTTGAGTCAATCGTTTTAAATCTGAACGACGTAGCGGGTGTGCGCGTAATCTGCTCTTACGTTTCGGATATTTATCTGGTTCGTGATATGCTTTTGGCTCAGCAGGATGTAACTCTGGTTGAAGAGCGCGACTACATAAAAGCACCCAAAGAAAACGGCTACAGAAGCCTGCATCTCATAATTGAGCTGCCTGTTTATCTCACAAGAACGGTCAGCCGCGTTAAGGCAGAAATTCAGATTCGCACTATCGCCATGGATTTCTGGGCAAGTTTAGAGCACAACATCAGATACAAAGCGGTGGATGCATTTCCGCCCGGCGTTGTAAAAGAGCTGCGAGATTGTGCGGAGATAATTGCCGTTACAGACAGGCGAATGGAAGCCTTGGCGCATAAGCTCCATCAGGGATTACATTAAAGGGCAGGAAAACTTGAGATGATTTTATATGTTTATTTAATAATCGGCTGCGTTGCCGGTCTTGTTGTGCCTTTTGCGGCCGATATGATGGGCAGCTTTGCAGATGTGTGGAAGATAATTCTTCTGATATTGGCGTTTACCTTGGGGCTGGTTGTTCTTCACCTTGTTGTTGCCGTTATCATGTGCCTGTTTATTGACAAGAAAAAAGAGCCTGAAACACTTAAAAATGCTTTCAGACCCGTTGCAATGTCAACTCTTGACGCATTTTTAAAAGTTGCAGGTGTTGATATACAGGTCACAGGATTTGAAAAGCTGCCGAACGAGCCCTTTATGATGGTATGCAACCACAGAAGCCTTTTGGATGCTGTTGCGGCTGTTGTCGCGTTCAGAAAGTACTATGTTGCCTTTGTTTCCAAGAAGGAAAATATCAAAATCCCCGTAATTGCAAGATACATGGTACAGCTCGGCTGCCTGTTTTTAGACAGAGAGGATACGCGCAGCGCCGTTAAGACTATCAACCGCGCAGCGGATATGATAAAGAGCGGAATGGGATCTGTTGCTATCTGTCCCGAGGGTACAAGAAACACGACGGAAGCTCTGCTGCTGCCTTTTCACGCGGGTTCTTATAAAATAGCACAGAAGGCGAAATGTCCCGTGGTCGTTTTTACCGTATGGGGTGTGGACGAGGTGAAAAAACACCCTGTGATCAAGCGCACAAAGGTCTTTATAGACGTTATAGATGTTGTGGAAGCTGATAAGGTTCAGGAGCTGCGCTCGGGTGAACTGGCAGATATGACAAGAGAGATAATGCTGCACAATCTGGAGAGATATGTATAATGAAGCACATTTTTATCGTTAATCCCGGTGCGGGTCAGGGAATGAAGGCTCCTGAGCTTGAGGAAAAGCTTAAAAAACTTGACATAGATTTTGAAATCTATGAGACCAAGGCGGCAAAAGATGCCACAAACTATGTGCGCAGCAGATGCGAAAGTGGTGAGGAGCTGCGTTTTTATGCCTGCGGCGGAGACGGCACCATTAAAGAAGTTATGGAAGGTGCGGTCGGCTTTCCAAATGCATCCATTACCTGCTATCCCGTGGGAAGCGGTAATGACTTTGTAAAGTGTTTTGGCGGCAAAGAGAAGTTTATGGATCTTGAAAGCCTTGTAAAAGGTGAGGCAAAGCCTACGGATATTATCAAGGTTGATGATGATTTCTGTATAAATGCATGCCATTTCGGACTTGACTCTGCCGTTGCAAAGACTATGGCACAGGTAAAGCGCAAGAAAATAATCGGCGGCAAAAATGCGTATATTACAGGCGTTGTAAAAGCCTTTATCTGCAATATGAAGACCAAGGGCAAGATAATTGCAGACGGAGAAGTGATAGCAGACGGTGAATACCTTCTGTGCGCTGTCTCCAACGGACAGTATGTGGGCGGAATGTTCAGATGTGCACCCAAAGCAGCTGTTGATGACGGTCTTTTGGAGGTTTGCCTTGTAAAGCCTGTTTCAAGACTGACATTTTTAAAACTTGTCAAATATTATATAGAGGGAAGCCATCTTGATAATCCTAAATTTAAGAATATTTTGATTTACAGAAAGTGCAAAAAGGTTGAGGTTTTTGCTGAGGAAGGATTTACCGCATCACTTGATGGTGAACTTGTTGAAACTACCCATTTCGTTGCAGAGGTAGAACCCGGTGCGGTCAACTTTGCAGTTCCCTGTGAAAAAGTACCGGCAGAGGTATAATGGGATTGCCCTTTGAGAGGATTTTGAAATATGGATGAGAAGATAAAGTCAAGATTTAAATACGGCCTGCTGTTTATTGCGGCAGTGGCGATAATATTCGTTATTCTGTTCAATTTCTATTCTGTCTGGGGAGTGCTGCGCGGAGCTGTATCTATAATATCACCCCTCATTGTAGGCGGCTGTATTGCCTTTATTCTGAACGTACCAATGCGCGGTTTTGAAAAGCTGATTGCAAGGATGCAGAGAAAGACAAAGTATAAGCTGAAACAGCGCGCGATTGAGTTTATAAGCCTTATACTAACGCTTATAGCTGTTGTTTTGCTTATCTTTATCGTGGGTATTGTTGTATTCCCGAGAATTGCAGATTCTGTTGTAAGTCTCTACCATACGGTAATGGAAGGCTACCCGAAGCTTCTGGCTCAGATCGAGGAATTCGGCTTTGATACATCTTTTATCCGCGATTGGATAGATAAGATGAACATCGAAAAACTTGTCGAAACGCTTACAAACAACGCAAAGAACATTGTGGATACGCTTTCATCTGCGGCATCTTCTGTGTTCAGCGTGGCGTTCAATGCGTTTACAGGTCTTATTATTGCGATCTATATTCTGTCAAATAAGAGAACTCTGTCCAGACAGATAAAGAGACTTTTGTATGCATTTCTCAACAAAAAGGCTGCAGACCGCATCTGTGAGATAGCAAAGCTGTCCTCGGATACATTTTCAGGCTTCTTTGCCGGCCAGACAAAGGAATGCTGTATTCTCTGCCTTATGTTCCTTGTTGTTCTGGGAATTTTCGGCTACCCTTATGCAGGCGTCATCAGCCTTGTCATTGCTGTTCTGGCAGTAATTCCCTATGTGGGTGCGTTTTTGGGCTGCGCCATTGGCGTACTGCTTTTGCTTATGGTAATGGCACCTATCCGCGTTCTGTGGTTCGTTGTTATATTCCTGGTAGTTCAGCAGATCGAAAACCAGTTCGTCTACCCCAAGGTAGTTGGTAAATCTGTAGGACTTCCCGCTATGTGGACGCTTTTGGCAGCTCTTCTGGGCGGCAAGCTCTTCGGCATCATCGGACTTCTGTTCTTTATCCCCTTTACCTCTGTTATCTACACCATTCTTCAGGAGAATATGAGAAACAGACTTAAGAAAAAGAACATTGTGGTCTGTGAGGACGGCGGAAAACTGTGCAACTATACAGATTTTGTTGAAGACAATACTCCTGCAGAAGAGAAAACTGTATCTGAGGAGAAAGAAGACTAAACGTACAGATCGTTGTTCCGTGGAGGCGCGGCCTTGCGGAACAACGATTTTTAACTTAGATTTTACACAAAACGTGTTTTGGATTTAACATTACATATACTATAATCATGTTCGGAGTGATAAAAATGGAAGAGCTCAAAAGAGTTGTTGCGGTAAATGATATGTCCTGCTTTGGCAAATGTTCTCTTACCGTGGCTCTTCCCGTTATTTCTGCCTTCGGTGTTGAGGCTGTGCCTCTGCCTACGGCGGTTTTGTCTACCCATACAGGTGGATTTTCGGGTTTTACATGTCTTGATATGACCGATGAGATGGAAAAAATAATCGCTCATTGGAAAACTGTCGGCTTTAAATGCGACGGAATATACACAGGTTACTTTACCTGTGCAAGGCAAATTGATATAACGATGGAGCTTATAGAGGGCTTCGCGGATAAAGATACCATCGTTCTGGTGGATCCTGTAATGGGCGATAACGGATATCTCTACACGGGATTTGATGAAGCCTTTGCGGAGGACATGGCAAGGCTTTGCGGCAAAGCAGATGTGATAACTCCGAATATTACCGAGGCGCTGCTTTTGGCAAAGCTGCCCTATGAGCCCATACAGAGCGGTGAGACCGTTGAAAAATGTCTTGAAAAGCTTAAAAACACGGGAACAAAACGCAGCGTTATCACGGGTGTAAGGACTGATGAGAATGACATCGGCTATGTATGCCGTGATTATGAAACAGGGGAGACGTTTTCTGTTTTCTACCCCTTTGAAAAGATGCGCCTTCACGGCTGCGGAGATGTATTTGCATCCGTATTGTGCGGCGGGCTTGTAAAGGGAGAAGGCTTTGAAGCTGCTGTCCACCGTGCTGCGGATTTTACGGAGAGATGCATACACTCCACAGAAGCTGACTTGGAAAACCATTGGTACGGACTTAAATTTGAAAAGAACCTTTTGGAAGGAATATAGACATGCTTACTTATCAGGATATCAGAAGAAATGAAGATATAAACACATATATAAAGATGGCAGACAGATCTCTCGGTGCTCTCGGCTTTACAGAGCACAGCTTTGCTCATGTAGCTAAGGTATCTGCAACGGCAAAGTATATTATGGAGACTATGGGCTGTGATGAGCGTGATATTGAACTTGCCATGATCGCAGGATACCTTCACGATATAGGAAATCTTGTGAACAGATCAGAGCACTCTCAGAGCGGTGCTGTTATGGCGTTCCGCATTTTGGATAATCTGAATATGCCCGCAGAGGAGATTGCCAAAATCGTAACAGCCATAGGAAACCATGACGAGGGAACTGGTGTTCCCGTGGACGATATGTGCGCTGCACTTATTTTGGCAGACAAATCCGACGTTCGCAGAAGCAGAGTCAGAAACCGCGATTTTGCAACATTCGACATTCACGACAGAGTCAACTATTCCGTTGAAAAGTCTGAATTGAAAATCAGTGAGGACAAGACACGCATTACGCTCTATATAAATATTGACACACATTACTGTTCGATTATGGACTATTTTGAGATATTCCTTGGCCGTATGACCATGTGCCGCCGTGCTGCGGAGAAGCTTGGACTAAAGTTCAAGCTGGAAATAAACGGACAGGAGCTTCTGTAATGGAGGTGCGGGCATGATATATCTTCTTGAAGATGATGCCAATATCAGAAAATTTGTTTTGTATGCGTTAAACAGCGTTCAGCTTGAGGCAAAGGGCTTTGAGCTTCCGTCAGAATTTTGGGCAGCGATGGATGAAGAAATGCCCGATCTGCTGCTTCTGGACATTATGCTTCCGGAGGAGGACGGACTCAGTATTCTGAAAAAGCTGAGAAGTGCATCTGCAACTTCGTCCCTCCCTGTCATCATGCTGACGGCAAAGGACACTGAGTATGACAAGGTCATGGGGCTTGACAGCGGTGCTGATGATTATGTGGCAAAGCCGTTTGGCACTATGGAACTCGTCTCCCGAATAAAGGCGCTGCTTCGCAGAACGGAGAAGAAAGACAATACGGAAGAATATACCGTAGGAGAGCTGTATGTCTGTCCGTCAAAGCATATTGTGAGAGCGGGACAGGAACAGGTATCCCTGGCTCTTAAAGAATTCGAGCTGCTGTGCGAGCTTTTAAAGCACAAGGGAAATGTATGCTCGCGAGATATGCTGTTTGACAGCGTATGGGGATACTCTTTCGATGTAGGCAACCGCACTCTTGATGTACATATACGCTCGCTTCGTTCAAAGCTCGGTAAGTGCGGAGAGCTTATAGAGACGGTGCGCGGCATGGGATATAAAATAGGAGACGGCAAATGACGGGCAAGATATTCAAAAATACCGTATTTGCTGCTGTTGTTGCCGTGTTTATGAGCATTATCATCGTTGTGGGCGTGCTGTTTGAATATTTTGCCGTGAGAACGGAAAAAGAGACAATGGCTTTTTGCGAGCTTGCGGTATCGGCTGCCGAAAGCGGATATATCGGGACGTTGTCTGTGCCCGAGAGCAAGCGGGTATATATCATTTCTGCTGACGGCACGGTAATGTTTGACTCTGCAGAAGAAGATGTGGGCAATGCTTACACAGGCGAAGAGCTGGCAGACGCGCTGGAAAAAGGTGAGAGCAGCTTTGAGGGTAAGGCATACGGTCCCTCCGAGAGGACTGTGCGTTATGCAAAAAAGCTGGCCGACGGAAGTGCAATCGTTGTTGCGTTTACAGAACCGACAGTATGGCTTGTGGTATTGGGAATGTCGGGAATATTCCTTATGGTCATTGCGCTTGCCGCGCTGCTTACTTTTGTGGGCTCTTTAAGAGCATCAAAGCGAATAGCAGAGCCCTTAAATGCCTTGGAGCCTAAAAGTGCCGTGAAGATACGAGGCATGGATGAGCTTCTGCCCCTTTTCGGAAAAATCGAGCACCAGAACCGGAAGATAGAAAAACAGGTGGCGGAGCTGGGCAGGCAGAGACAGGAATTTAACGATATTATTGACAATATGAACGAGGGTCTCATCATCATTGACGATAAGAAGCTTATCTTAGCCGTAAATTCCGCTGCACTGAATATTTTGGGTGCGAAGCAGCCAAAAAAGGGCGCAGGAGTATTCTCTCTTAATCAGGGAGAGTTGTTTTATGATGCTGTGGATGAAGCCCTTTCCGGCGAGAGCAGCGTTAAAAACATTGCCAACGGAGACATATATTTTCAGATGATCGCAAACCCGGTTATGACGGAGTCTGCAGTAACAGGTGCGGTCATCGTTATCATCGATGTTACGGAAAAGGAAAAGCTTGAGGTAATGCGCCGTGAGTTTACGTCCAATGTTTCTCATGAGCTGAAAACACCTCTCACTTCTATCTACGGGCTTTCCGAGATACTTATGGCAGGAAATGTGGAAGAGGAGATATCAAGAGATTTTTCAAAGAGCATCCACGATGAGACGGGACGTATGATATCCCTTGTAAACGATATTCTGAAGCTGTCCCAGCTTGATGAAGGCGGTCTGAACTACCACCGTGAATATGTTGATATGCTTGAGCTTGGGAATACTGTTGCAGACAGACTTAAGACAGCTGCTGACAATGCAGGTGTGACCATAAATGTTGAGGGCGAACCTGTAAAGGTCTTTGGTGTGTATAACGTTCTGGAGGAGATAGTATATAACCTCTGTGACAACAGCCTTAAATACAACAGACCCGGAGGCACCGTCACGGTAAAAGCAGGTCGGGATGAAGGACATGCTTTTGTAGCGGTCAGCGACACGGGAATAGGTATTCCCGAAGAGGCGCTTCCGAGAATTTTTGAGAGATTTTACCGTGTGGACAAGAGCCACTCTCGAAAAATCGGAGGTACGGGCTTAGGTCTTTCAATCGTAAAGCATGCTGCCGCGATGCATGGAGCGACGATATCCGCCCAAAGCGTTCTCGGTGAGGGAACTACCATAACGGTCAGATTTTGACACAAAAAAACAGCGGATTGTGAAAACAATCCGCTGAAATTGTATGTATGAGATTTACAGAATGATCTCGCCCCAGGGCTCCTTCTCGAACATAGCTGCTGCGTTTACTTCATCATAGTCGATGTGAGCAAATGTAGCGTACTGGTCGCTTACACGTGCAACAACTTCGTCGAAGATGAGAGCGCGCTCGCCGCCCATCTTGAGCTTAACGATCTGCTTGTCGGAAACGCCTGCTTTTGCTGCGTCTTCGGGAGTCATGTGGATGTGGCGCTTTGCAACGATGCAGCCCTCTGTGAGCTCAACTTCGCCCTCGGGACCAACGATCTTACATCCTGCAGAGCCTGCAAGGTCGCCGCTCTCACGGATGGGGCAGCTGAGACCCAGTGCACGAGCATCTGTAAAGGAAAGCTCGATCTGGTCAGCCTTACGGCAGGGACCGAGGATGGACATTGTTGTCTGACCCTTGGGACCTACAACTGTGATCTTGTGGGGAGTTGCGAACTGACCGGGCTGGGAAAGATCCTTCTTGTTCTGAAGCTCAAAACCCTTGCCGAAAAGAACGTCAATAGTTTCTCTTGTGAGGTGGCAGTGCTTGCCGGAACCCTCAACGATTACCTTAAAGTTTTCCATATCAAAATACCTCCGCGTGTGTATTAGTAGATTACATACCTATATTACTTTACCACCAGAGGAAGAAAAGTGCAAGGCAATATTGAAATTCTCCCTTTTACCTTAATTTTAAATGCTAAAAGTAAATATCAACCTGTGGTTTGGTGCGTTTTTACGAGAAACGCTGTATACTGTATATAGTCTCAAGGAAGGAGGAGTCTCGTGAACAATATTAAAACAGGAAATTTGATCAGAGAACTCCGAAAAGAAAAGGGGTTTACACAAAATGATATAGCACAACAGCTGCATGTTACTGATAGAGCTGTTTCAAAATGGGAGCGCGGCTTGTGTGCGCCGGACATATCTTTGCTGGAACCATTGGCAAAAATTTTAGAGGTGTCAATCGCTGAATTGATTCAGGGTGAACGTGCTGTTCAAGATGAAAATGTTGAAAAAATTGGAACAACAAAGATGGTTATTGATTATTCTCAAAAGGAGATAATACGCAAAATCAAGGCTCTCAACAGGAAATATATATTTATCGCAGCTGTCTGTTTATTTGCAGTAATATTAATATGTAGTTTATTTCTTTGGCAACGTGGATATTTCTTTATTATTGACAAACGCACTGCGCCGGACGGAAGTGCCTGTGCTATTGTATATAACAAGGGTCTAAATGGCAAAAGATTCTCTGCAAAGGATGCAATATCACTAATTATTGACCAAGGCAACGATATAGAGTACCGCATCACTTACGGAGATTGTGATTATCAAGGTCTTTGGTGGTCGCCGGATGGACAAAAATATGTGCTTGCATTAGATAATTATAATGGCGGGCCTTATCTTACCTTGGCATTGCTCGAATACAATTCCTCCAAAAATCTTATTGCCTATCTTTCTATGGGGGTTGAGGCAACAGAATTAGCTAAATACGGATATATAAACGAAGCAGGTTGGCCTGAAATTGATTATCAATTCTTAGAGTGGAGTAAAGACAGCAAGGCAATTTTGATTTATTATTCTTTTACGGATTGTAATGAAAGTATTCACGAAGGATATTTTTGGTACAACTGTGAAACCGACAATGTAACTGCCATATTAGAATTGGAATCCGACAAGATGAACTGATCGCTTTCAAATTTATAGAACTAAACAGTATATACATTCCGACAGGAGCAAGGATGAAACACACCTTGCTCCTTTTCGTTTTTATGCGTGAAGCATCCGTTGGATCAATGAAGAGTCTGGCGGATAAACCTATATCAGTACAAAAGAAAAAAGGGAGTTGAAAATGTGACAACAAAAACAGTTTACAAAGCGGTCAAATGACGATATACTAATTGTATTATTATCATGAAAGGAGAGGAGCAAATGAAAACAGATTTTGCTGAGACGCTGTCATCATTAAGACACGAAAGAGGCATAAGCCAGAAGAAGGCTGCCAAAGATCTGCAGATATCTCAGGCGCTGCTCTCCCACTATGAAAACGGTGTAAGAGAGCCGAAGTTTGAGTTTATACACAAAGCCTGCCTTTACTATGGAGTATCTGCAGACTACATCTTAGGAAGGCTTAAAACAGACGCGATAACCGTATCCTGCGGAAGTCCGTATATGATGGATATGGTGAACGATGTGTCGCAGCTTGTAGATGATGCGGAAAAGCTCAGCGATGAGGCTGTGGCAGCTGTTTCGGCATACGTGAAAAGCGTCATAGCGGGTGTGGAACACGCAATGGAAGAACCGAACCATCCGGCAAATTTTGAAGAGACTGCAAATCAGCAGCAGCTTTTGGCAGAGCTTTATAAGGCTTTGCGTAAGAATAATTAAAACTCCAACAGGGAGGTAAATGACCTTGGCAGATAAGAATAAAATCAGAAATTTCAGTATCATTGCCCATATAGACCACGGAAAGTCCACCCTTTCCGACAGACTTATTGAGCTGTGCGGCGCTGTTGAAGCCCGTGATATGGAAAATCAGATACTTGACAATATGGACTTGGAGCGTGAGCGCGGCATCACAATTAAAGCCCGTGCGGTAAGTCTTGATTATCACGCAAATGACGGTGAGATATATAAGCTCAACCTTATCGACACTCCGGGACATGTTGACTTTAACTATGAAGTATCCCGAAGTCTCGCTGCCTGCGAGGGCGCTGTGCTTGTTGTTGACGCAGCTCAGGGAACTGAGGCGCAGACTCTGGCTAACACATATCTTGCGCTGGAAAACGACCTTGAGATACTTCCCGTTATCAACAAAATAGATCTTCCTGCGGCAGATCCCAAGAGAGTAAAAACAGAGATCGAGGATATTATCGGAATCCCTGCAATGGACGCTCCCGAGATATCCGCAAAGCGCGGCATAAATGTCGAAGCTGTTTTGGAAGATATCGTTGCAAACGTTCCCGCTCCCAAAGGAGATGAGAATGCTCCCTTAAAGGCGCTCATCTTCGACAGCCAGTACGACAGCTCCCGCGGTGTTATCGTATATTTGCGTATGGTAGACGGCGTCATAAAGCCAGATATGGAAGTTAGAATGATGGCGACATGTGCGGTTTACAAGGTCGTCGAAGTCGGTCACATGCGCCCCATCGGACTTGAGCCCTGCGCGCAGCTTTCTGCAGGCGATGTAGGCTATCTTACAGCCAGCATCAAGAATGTTGCAGACACTCAGGTGGGTGACACGGTTACAGGCGTTGAAATCTCCGCTGACGAGCCTCTGCCCGGTTATCGTCCAGTTCAGCCCATGGTTTTCTCAGGCGTTTATACGGTAGACGGTGCAAAATACCCCGACCTTCGCGAGGCTTTGGAAAAGCTGAAGCTCAACGATGCCTCTCTTACGTTTGAGCCTGAGTCTTCAGTTGCTCTGGGCTTTGGCTTCCGCTGCGGTTTCCTTGGTCTTCTGCACATGGAGATCATTCAGGAGAGATTGGAGCGAGAGTATAATCTTGATCTCATTACAACAGCGCCCAGCGTTATCTATCGCGTTACAAAGACCAACGGCGATGTTGTAATGGTCGACAACCCCTTAAACTATCCCGATCCTGCGGAAATTGAGATGGCAGAAGAGCCCTATGTTACAGCCAACGTAATGTGCCCCACAGAGTTTGTAGGCAATATTATGGATCTCTGTCAGGACAGACGCGGTGAGTATAAGGATATGAAGTACCTTGACGCTACCCGTGTAGAGCTCCACTATGAGATGCCCTTGAATGAGATCATCTATGATTTCTTCGATGCTCTTAAATCCCGCAGCCGCGGTTATGCATCTCTGGACTATGAATTTTTAGGCTACAGAGATTCCTCTCTTGTAAAGCTGGATATTCTCTTAAACGGCGAGATCGTTGACGCGCTGTCATTTATCGTCCATAAAGAGAAGGCTTATGCAAGAGGCCGCAGAATTGCCGAAAAACTGAAGGACAACATCCCCCGTCAGCTCTTTGAAATTCCTGTACAGGCAGCCATCGGCGGAAAGGTTATAGCACGAGAGACTATCCGTGCAATGCGCAAAGACGTTCTCGCAAAGTGCTACGGCGGTGACATTACGCGTAAAAAAAAGCTTCTTGAAAAACAGAAGGAAGGCAAAAAGCGCATGCGCAGTCTCGGCTCTGTTTCCGTTCCTCAGGAGGCATTTATGGCGGTTTTACGACTTGACGAGTAAGGGTAGATTGGAGAAAGACATGAGTAAGAATAAAAAAGAGGAAAAACTGAGCATTTCCAAGAAAGCGATATTGGCTCAGCTTATTGTAATGTGGGCAGGCGTTGTACTTTGCCTTATCGGTATGTTTGCTCCGGAATTTGAAATTTTGGGATATTCATCCAGAGTTATAAGTCTGCCGGGCGGTATTCTGGCGTTGGTTGGTGTTTTTGTAATGCTGTTTGCAAATAAGTGCCCCTATTGCGGAATGCACAAGGTAGGCCGCAACATCGGCGGTACACTAAAAAAAGAGATCGAGTGTCCTGACTGTAAAAAGAAGATAGACATAAAATAACATTTAAAAGCTGCACAGAAGTTAGGGTGTACCCGATAAGAAAACATAAGGTTTTGCCTTTATCTATTCGGCTATAATGCAACTTAAAAAATCCGCCAATACATACCAGTATTGGCGGATTTTTATAAATTGATTCTATCTCGAATAGTTTGTGGCAAAACTGCAAGCACTTAAA
>JAFTYM010000045.1 GCA_017461585.1 Oscillospiraceae bacterium
AGTTTTGCCAAAAGATATTCGAGATAGAATCAATTTACAAAAATCCGCCAATACTGGTATGTATTGGCGGATTTTTTAAGTTGCATTATAGCCGAATAGATAAAGGCAAAACCTTATGTTTTCTTGTCGGGTACACCCTAACATGCCGGTTTTATTTTGCTTAATCCCAATAACGTCTTGCTGTGACGAAACGCTGGCTGTAATAGTTGCTGTTCATATCCATTTCACCGACGGTACCTGCGGTGGAGCGGGCTGCGATAAATTTACCGTTTCCGACGTAGATGCCGACATACTCGGCTACGCCCTCATTTTCGGTGTAGAAGAATACAACGTCGCCGGGCTGGATGTCCTCACGGCTTACTTCCGTGCCGTAGACCGCCTGCTCGCTGACACGGCGGGGAACGGAGATGTCTGCCTCGCCGAAGCAGTAGTATACAAGACCTGACGTATCGAAAGAAGCAGGACCGTTGCCACCGAATTCGTAGGGAACGTCGATGGCGGATCTTGCTGTGGCAACTACCAGTTCCTGATCTGTGGAATAGTCCTCGGGATTTTCAACACCTGCCGTGGGGGGAGGAGTTGTGTCTTCGGGTTCTTCCTCGGGCTGTTCCTCTTCAGGCTCTTCCTCGGGCTCTTCCTCAGGCTGCTCCTCTTCGGGTTCTTCTTCGGGCTTTTCCTCAGGTTTCTCCTCGGGCTTTTCTTCGGGTTTTTCTTCCTCAGGCTGCTCCTCGGGCTGTTGCTCTTCCTCGGGAGTGTCGTTGGGAGTTATGCCCATTGCGTCTTCGGGGGAGCTGTACGATGGTTCGTCCTCGGGTGTGTCTGGAGTATCACTCATCTGAGTGTCCTCGGTGCCAGAATCGTTATCCTCGTTTTTAGCGGATCTGGAATTAACTATCAGCAGTATTGCACATGTAATTATAATGATTATCAGCAGCCAGAAGAGAATACCGAACCAGTTGATTCTTCTGCGTCTGCTCTGCGGTCTGCCTGCCATGGGATTCACTCCTTTGGTATGGGTAATATACATATATTACCATATTGCGCCGCTCTGTGCAAGTTCAGGATAGTTTTCCGTCGTAAGCCAGACGTACAGCCTTTGCAAGCTGATCTGTGCAGGAGGTGGGTCTTCTGCCGCAGGTGTTGCCCAAAAGCTTTGTCTCTATCTCCTCAACGGTGTAACCGTCCAGAATTTTTGAGATTGCTGCGAGATTTCCCGGGCAGCCGCCGAAAAACTCAATGTTTCGGACGAGATTGCCCTCAAGCTCAAAGCTTATCATCTGAGAACAGGTGTTCTCTGTGAGATACTGATAGCGCATTACATTACCTCTGCAATCTTTGCCTTGACCTTTTTCATGGCATTTGTGGGCTCAAAGCGGGCAAGGATCTCGCCGTCACGGCTGATAAGGAACTTTGTGAAATTCCACTTGACGGAGCTGCTGTCCTTGTAATTCTTGTCCATCTTCTTCATCAGCTGAGACATCATAAGACCCATGGGGTTTTTGTCAAAGCCCTCGAACTTTGTGTTTTCCTCAAGCCACTTGAAAAGGGGAATTGCGGTTTCACCAACTACATCGACCTTGGAAAAACGGGGGAATGTAGTGCTGTACTTTGTTGTGCAGAAGCTCTGAATCTCCTCGTCGCTTCCGGGGGCCTGATTGCCGAACTGGTTGCAGGGGAAGTCAAGGATCTCAAGCCCCTTATCTTTGAACTCGTCATAGAGCTCCTGCAGCTCTTCATACTGGGGGGTAAAGCCGCATGCTGTGGCGGTGTTGACGATAAGCAGAACCTTGCCCTTATACTCAGAAAGGGAGATGTCACTACCGTCCTGTCCTTTTACTGTGAAATCATAAATGCTCATAGCAGAACCTCCAAAAATATATTTTACACAATACAATATTAAGCTATGAATTAATTGATGTCAATAGGAAGTTTGCGGTTTAATTGAGTAAAAGTGCAAACTGCGTAAAAATGAGGCAGAATATCAGACTTTGATACTCTGCCTCTGTTTATTATTTGGATTTTACAGCCAGAAATAGTGGCCCTCTATTCTGCGGTATAAGACGCGGTTATTGCCTGCCCAGCAATCATAGATAGCTGCGAAATAGAGGCAATCGCCGACAGGACGCACACCCTCAAGAGCCAGCTTTGCGGCTGCCCAGCACTCCTCTGTGGGATTGTTGTAGACGGTACCGTTCATTACAGGCTCAAACTGACCTGACTGGAAGATAACGCCGTAAACATCGTTGGGGAATCTGTTGGGGTTGTTAACGCGGTTCAAAACAACATTGCCGACCGCAATTTGACCTTCAAAGCACTGGTTTCCGGACTCGGCCCAGATGATGCGTGCCAGCCAGAAGAGATCCTCTTCATCATAGAACTCATCACCGGACATAATAATACCTGCGCCGGAAATGATGTCTATGGTCTTTGCTTCCATGTCAATTTCATACACTGCGTCCAGCGCCTTGCACAAAGTGGAAAGCTGCACCATAAGTACACCGTCGATGACACGGCAGCCATACTCGGCGTAGAGACATCTGCCGTTAGCTGTGATATAAACGTCACCGGCGGATGCGTCAATGGCAAACTCACGGAATACCGCGAGGGCACTCTGAGACTCTTCGTCCCACTTAAGTACCTTGGCACCCATAATTTCGCAGAATGAGAGCATAGGCACATAAATGTCTGAATCGATAGACGAACTGATCTTTACGGGCTCTGCTTCAAAACGAACTTTTTCTCCGTCCAAAGTGACAGCGGTCGCATCTTTGACGGCGACGCTTGTCACGTTCTTCCTGAGAACCGTGGGTGCTGCAAATGCACTAAATGAAAATGAAACGAGAAGTATGAAGCATAAAGCCGCAGTGATTAATCGTTTTTTCATAATAAAAATCTCCGTTCTCCCCGTATCAAACCGTGATGTCGGGGGTTTTGTGTTTCCTAAACGTGTCTTTTTATTTAAACGGAAAAGGGAAAGTGGAATAATCTCTTTTCCGGTGCTTTATAGCGAAACGATGTTTACATCTGGGTCGTTTGCGAAATAGTTTGCCTCTCTGTTGTGACAGGAGAACACGATTATCTGACGGACGCTTGCCAGCTCCTTGAGATAATCAAGGGCGAGGGCGAGACGGTCGTCGTCAAAGCTTGCTAACGCATCGTCCAGAATGATGGGGCAGGGCTCAAGAGAGTCCAGAGCAAGCTGGCAAACGGCAAGTCTCAAGGAGAGATAGATCTGGTCAGATGTGCCCTCACTTAAAAACAGGACGTTTTTGCTTACTGTGTCGCCCTTTGCCTGAGCGGCTGCGTCCAGAGTCTTGTCAAAGGCGAGCATGTCATATCTGCCGCCTGTTATACGGTGGAAGATGGAGCCTGCTGTCTTTGAAAGGACGGGTGCAAAGCGTGTGTGTATCTCGTTGTCAGCCTGAGCGAGAACCTCTGCAGCCAGTACAAGTGCGTCGTACTGAGCCTGCTGCTCTGCCAGTTCCTGACGGAGAGAGCTGATCTCGCTTTCCAGAACCATGGGGTCGCCAAGGACTTTGAGACGTCCCAATGTCATATTATACGCGGCATTGGTAAATTCTATACTCTGTGCTGTTTTGGTTATGGCAGCTAGAGTATCCTTTCTGTCGTATCTGGGAGTGATATCGGGAGGCGTGACCGCTTTGGGCTTGTAGTCTGCCTCTTTTGCCTTGTACAGGGCGGAAGCCATATCGGAAGAGGAACGTGCAGCCTGATATTCTGCCTTGAGCTGTGCGACGGTGTTTAACGTCTCCTGCAGCTCCTGAACGGTTCTTATCTTGGCGTCAACAAGACGAGCGTTGTCAAGCATGCCTCTGACGTGCTGTGTGTTGGACTCTTTTGCGGCGTTATATGCGCTCTCGGCAGAGGCGAAAACAGCCTTTGCAGACTCCTCTTTTGCACGCAGCCCGGTATACTCTTCAACCTTTGCACGGAACTGCTTTGTATCCTCTATACGGTATTTTGACAGAACCTCGCGGAGAAGCTTGGCGGATTTTGCGGAAGCAGAAATTATACATACCAAAGCGATTACGCAGGCGGCTGCAACTGCCCACAAAACGATATTAAGGGGGGAGGAGAGCAGGAAGCCCGCGACTGCCGTGATAACGGCGAGGACGGCAAAAATAAGTGTGAGATTCTTGGATGTCTTTTTGCTTTTTGCGGTCTGCTCTTCAAGGTGCTCTGCGTCGTCGCATAAATCGTCCGCTTCCTGAACGGACATGCTGCGGAACATGGTGCTGCCTGCCTCGTTTTCGGCATTCTCGAGCGCCTTCATGGCGTCGAGATATGCAGCCTCGGCTGTGGTCTCCATGTTTTCAAAGGATTCCATAGCGGTGAGATCTGCTCTCAGCTCTGTTAGAGTTTCGTCGTCTGTCTTGCCGTATCTGTCCAGACTTGCAGCGCAGGCTTTGACTTTCAGCTCTTTCTCAACAGCGTCGCGGCGCAGCTGTTCCAGCTTTTTCTGCAGCAGGATCTCTTCATAAGAGTCCAGCGCGATAAGCTCACGCTCCAGAAGTTCTTTTTCGGCGGTGAGCTGCTCAAGCTTTGTGCGCAGATTGGCTGACTCCTCACACTCGTGACGAATGCGCTCGACAGCGTCCAGCTTCTCTTTAATTTTTGCCTGCAGGGCAGGGATGGTGCCGACGGAGGCGTTGTGCTTGCGGCGTCTAGTCCATGCCCGCAGCTTTTTGTCTGCGTCGGAATAGGAAACGGATTCATCTCCCGAGGAGACAATAGAGGCGATGCGCTTTTCAAGGTCGCTCGTCTGGGCGACCTGCATGCCTGATTGACGGATGAAGGCACTACGCTCAAATACAGGCTTTGTAACGCCTGTGAGCACCTGACCTGCGTTCTCGCCGTTAATGCCGGGAACGCTGATATCGGTACCTGTGATGACGGCGGAAAAATCCTTCATGGGCGCCTTGCCCAAAGCTGTACGCTGGATCGTTATATCCTTGCCGTCGTGGGTTATATCCATAGAACCCTCCATGGGCTTTTCGTTCCATGGACGGTACTTGGTCTTATCTGAAAGATATCCGATCTTGTCGCGGTCTGCTGTGTTGAGACCGTACAGCATGGTGCGGATAAAGGCACACCACGTGGACTTGCCGGATTCGTTGGGAGCGTTAACGATGTTGAGACCGTCTGCCAGCTCCAATGTATCGCCGTTTAATTTGCCGAAAGAGGCGGAGGCTTTTTTGATCTTCATGTTCAGCTCTCCTCTCTGTTTTCCATGGCGGCGAGGGCATAGCGCACTGCTGCCATGACGGTGGCGCGTTCGTCTTCTGTCTCTGCCGCGTCAAGCCTGCGGTGCATAAGACGCAGGAAGCTGCCTTTCAGAGTGTCCTCGGAAAGACCCTCCCAAAGGTCGCGGCGGTGGTGTGTCTTGTTTTTGAGAACAAGGTGGAAAGCATAGTCTGCCAGCTCATCGCACAAAGCGGTGAGGTTTATCTCCTCGTCTGTCTCGCCTGTAAAGACAATGCGGATTATATCCTCCGATGCGGCGGAAGCCAAAACGGAAAGAGCAGCCTCTTTGACAGAGGGGAAATCCGTAACGTCTACGGTGTACTCCATGTAGCGGCGCCTGCAGGTGGGGATGAACTCAAGGCGGACATCTCCTTTGGAGACCTCGCCGAAGTAAACGCCCTTGTCGCCTGTCTCGTCAAAGCCGCGTCCCTGAGGGCAGCCGGGATAGGCGAAGAAGGTATCTCCTGCTTTGGAGAGCTCGCTTCTCGCGTGGATGTGACCCAGTGCCATATAGTCAATGCCCGAGGAGAGCATGTTTGCGCCGGTGATGCGGTTATAGGAATCGCCGTTTACATTGCCGTGGATGCACATGAGATTTATCATGCCGTCGTCCTCGGCGGTAAATGCGTTAAGAAGGCTGGCGGAGTCATTCTGAATGAAGGCGGCGCCGTAAACACGGCAGCCGAGCTCGGGAAGCTCCACACACTCCACAGTCTGACTTTTGAAAATGTGTACATTTTCGGGGAAATCCAGATAAGCGTAAGGGGACATGCTGCAGAAATAGTCGTGGTTGCCTGGGGAGATGAACACCTTGCCGTCGATTCTCTCGAGCGCCTCGATTAGAGCGTCGGATGTCTCGTAATATGACACGGTGCTGTCAAGAAGGTCTCCGGACAAAAACACAATATCTGCTCTTCGGCTGTTTGCCAGATCGGCTATGAAATTAAGAAGTTCGCGCATTTCCCTCCGCATGCATGAAGCCTTATATTCAGGCAATGAATCAAACGGAGAATCCAAATGCAGGTCTGCACAATGCAGAAATTTGACCGACATACGATACCTCTCTTATAATAGTTACAAATAGTTACACCAAGGTAGGCTGCTATTATAGAGCAATACCCCTAATAATGTAAAGAGGAAAATTACAAATTGTAACTATTTTTGGCGAAATTCACATTTATTTTAATCACTTTTTGTGCATAAAAAATGCGTTTTTGTGAAAAGTATACAACCAAAAATTACCAAATAATCGAAACTCAACCGAATTATGTCACCACATTGAACCAATTTTGGGCAAAATTCCCGTATGTATGCCCCACAATTTAAACCACAAGATATTGTATTTCCTTGAAAAATCAAGGGTTTGCGGGCTTTTTTAAAAATTTGCTGAATTTGATGAATAATTATGCAATCGTATGCAAAAAAGAACGAGGGTTTTTCCCTCGTTCTTCGTTATTTTGACCTGTTATTCGCCTGTTTCGCCGCCTGCCTCGGAATCTATATCTTGTGGTGTGTCATTTTCGGCAGGTGTATCGTTTTCAGTGGTCTGACCGCCCTCGTCGGGTGCGTCTTCCACCTTGACCGCTACGTTTGTGGGCGTCTCGGCAGGCTCCAGATAGGGGGCCAGATCGTCCTCGGCAGGGGGACCGTCCATGTAGCCGTAAAGCCATGGAATATCCAGATAGAGCTTACCCGTGTCCGTGTAGGCGATAAACTTACGGAAACCGAAAAAGGCTGTGAGCGCAAGGATGATCACCGCAGCGATAACAATAGCGATGACTTTTAAGATGATACTTTTTGCGTTGCTGTGTTTATAAATTTTAGGACCGTTTCTTGCCAAGGCTCACACCTCCTTTTTATGTTTAATAATAGCTTAATCCTCGATCATGTCAACACGGCGAGCGTGACGACCGCCGTCAAATTCTGTTGTGAGGAAGATGTCAACGATTTTGAGAGCCAGACCTTCGCCCAGAACGCGTGCGCCCATTGCAAGCATGTTTGCATCGTTGTGGCGGCGTGTCATCTCTGCAGAGAAGCAGTCAGAGCAGAGGGCAGCGCGGATGCCTTTTACCTTGTTTGCGGCAATGGAGATGCCGATACCGGTACCGCAGATGAGAATACCCTTTTCGCACTCGCCGGAGGCTACTGCGTTTGCTGCTGCCTTGGCGTAAACAGGGTAGTCGCAGCTGTCGGTAGAATAAGTGCCGAAGTCCTTGTACTCAAGACCCAGCTCGTCAAGGTGTTTCTTAACACTCTGCATGAGGGCGTAACCGCCGTGATCGCAACCTAAAGCTATCATAATTATCTCTCCTATATATTATATAATGTATGTACTGATGATGGGGTATACTGCGTTAAACAGCAGGGGTATCAGCATAACTGCACCGAAGATGATGCAGAATACTTTATGGGGAATTCTGCCGCGATTGATGATAATGCCTGCTGGGTACGCCATCACAAGTCCTGTGAATACAGGGGTGATATGCAGACCGAAAAGCTTGCAGACAACGGATACGATAAGTCCTGCGGCAATAAACAGTGCTGTGTAGCTCTTGTCCTTGAAGATGTGTATTGCGGTGATTATCAGGCAAACTGCAGCTGCGGCAAAGTACAGCGGCTGAGCTGCAAAAACAGTAATGTCAAAAGAAAACAGAGTTATATAGAGGTAGGGGCTGAAGCAAAATGACACGGCAGACAGAACAACACAGAAGACGGCATACAAAAGTACGGTCTTGCTGTTTTTTGTTCTTGCCGATGATACCGCAGCAGGGCACAGGGCGAGAAGCAGAAACAGAATACATGCAGGATTATAATAAACAGCTGCGCTTAAAAAGATGCCTGCGGGGATAAAAGCCCATATATTATCAGAAGAAATGATAATGAAGAATACAAATAAAATAACTGCGAAGGAAGCCACACAAAAATCAAAGGTGTTGACTAGAAGCAGATCTGCAGCTGTCATGGCTGCTGCAAATAATGCTGTCACTCTGTTTTTAAAAATAAGCTGCGCAAACAGATAGACTATGCCGACAAAAAGTGCTGTGCAGACAATGTCAAAAATATGGTTTGTGATTTCAGCAAAGCAGGAAAGCACCGCAAGAACGCCATACACCACAACAATACTCAAAAACACAACAATATCTTTCCACGAAAACCTGAGTTTTATATCCGCGGTCATACGCTTTGGCGTTGAGGCGCGCACTATCCACTCTGTTGTGCCCATTTTGGGAAGATATGCACGCTCTGCGGAGAATACATAGAGAAAGAGAGTGACTACGGTCAGGGCAGGTAGAATATATGGTAATATTGACACGCAAATCAGCTCCTTTTTTGTACTAAATTACATGATAGCAAATTTTTGGGGAAATGTATACAAGTTTTTGAGAAAAGGAAGTCGTTTGAGAACACCGCAGGGGCGATTCACGAATCGCCCGCGGGCGGATGTGGGCATCCGCCCCTACAATATACTATTATCCTTAAAACGCGTCGCCGATTGTTTCAAGCACACGGCAGTTTTCAGGAAGGGGATTAATAAGCTTTGGAGACTGCTCCGTAAACACATACATACTGTCAAGACCTGCGTTGTGAGCGCCCCAGCAGTCGGCACGGTCGTCGTTACCCACCATGACGGTCTCCTCAGGGTCAAGACCAAAACGCTCCAGAGCGATCTCGTAGATCTCCGTGCCCGGCTTTTTGTATCCCACGGAGGAGGAGAGGATTATGCCGTCAAAATACTTCTCAAGACCGAAGAACTCAAACTCGGGCATTGTAAAAAGCTCCTGTGCGTTGGAGACGAGGTAAACGCCTTTTCCCGCATTTCGCAGGCGCACAAGAAGGTCGACAGCACCGTCAAACAGGCACAGCTTATGAAGAGACAGAACGCGGAAAATTTTCGCAATCTGCTCTATCTGCCTATCTGTCACATCATATCCGCGGTCGCGGCAAATGGCTTTGTACACATGTGCAAGGTCAATTTCAGCAAATTGACCCTTTACAGCTCTGTCCTTTTTCTGAAGCGCAGTTACCTCGCTGAAATACTTCTCTCTTAAATACTCAGCGCTTAAATCCATACCCTCCATGCCGAAGGCGTAGCTTAAGCGAGTCCACATAAGGTCATCGTGCTCGTCTGTGCGGATGTCCACCAGCGTCCCGTAAAGGTCAAAGAGATAGTTTTTATATGTTTTCATACCTGCTGCCCCCTCTTTTAAAACTCCGGTACAATCATACATCAAAAAACGTCAGCAATCAATCATAACTCCTTCTGTCAAAAACCAAAGATTTTCGCTACATCCCTCAAAGAGGGAGACACAAAACAAACAAGGGCACATCATTTGATGTGCCCCTTAAAAACTTATTTGTTCTTTTTGCTCTTCTTGGACTTCTTGTCGGCCTTTTCGCCGAGACTTTCTGCAAACTGACGCAGAAGCTCTTTCTGCTCGGAGTTAAGACCCTTGGGTGTCTGTACATTGACGGTGACGAACTGGTCGCCGCGGGAAGTACTGCGAAGGTGGGGAATACCCTTGCCGCGCAGGCGGAATACCGTGCCTGTCTGTGTGCCCTCGGGAATGTTGTACTTAACTCTGCCGTCAAGTGTGGGAACCTCCACCTCAGCACCCAGCGCTGCCTGTACAAAGGAAATAGGCATTTCATAGTAAACCGATGTGCCCTCGCGCTCAAAGTACTCGTGGCGCAGTACGCTTACGCTGATGTAAAGGTCGCCTGCAGGGCCGCCGTTTAAACCTGCATGACCCTGACCGCGAAGATTGATGGACTGTCCGTCGTCAATACCTGCGGGAATGTCAACAGTAACCTTTTTGTTGCGTCTGATAAGACCCTGTCCCTTACATCTCTGGCAGGGCTGATGGATTATCTTGCCCTTGCCGTGACAGTTGGGACACTCAGCGGAAGTCTGCATAACACCGAAAGCTGTGCGCTGCTGGCGCATTACAGTACCGGAGCCGCCGCAATGTGTACATACCTCGGCAGTTGTACCCTCAGCGCAGCCTGAGCCTCCGCACTCGTCACAATTCTCGATGCGGGAGACGGATACTTCCTTTGTGCAGCCGAAAGCGGCCTCTTCGAAGGTGATAGTGACTCCCTGAACAATGCGCTCGCCCTGTCTGGGGGCGTTGCGGTTGGATCTTCCGCCACCGCCGCCGAAGCCGCCAAATCCTCCGCCGAAGATAGAGCCGAAAATATCACCAAGGTCAAAGTCGTTGAAGCCGCCGCCAAAGCCGCCTGCGCCGAAGTTGGGATCTACGCCTGCGTGACCGTACTGGTCATATCTCGCCTTCTTGTCAGCATCGGACAGTACCTCGTAAGCTTCGTTGACTTCCTTGAACTTTGCCTCAGCTTCAGCGTCACCGGGATGAAGGTCGGGGTGATACTGCTTTGCCATCTTTCGGAAAGCCTTTTTTATTTCATCGTCGCTTGCACCCTTCTGGATTCCAAGCACTTCGTAAAAATCTCTTTTATTCTCTGCCATTAGCTAATTCCACCTTAAAATATGTAGAACGTAAAACACGCCAAAATAGTATACAGGTAAAATACTGTGTAGTCAAGAAACATCATTTTTGCACGGGCGTGTACCGGGCAAAAAACACATCTCGGCTCGCAAACGTGCGGCATTTTGCCGTGCACTGCAGCGAGCCGCAGAAACAGGAGAAAAGCCATATGGCTTTTCTCCTAATCAATCTCATAGAGTTCCGTCATTGAAGATGACGGAATAAGGTTCAAGCATGAAATTTCCGGTGACATGTGCAGCGGAAATTTCACTTTTCAGCCTGCAAACGTACCGCTTTGCGGTGCGCTGCAGCAGACTGAAAAATCTCGCTAAAAACCTGTTTTTAGCGACTTACTTATCGTCATCTACTACTTCGTAGTCTGCGTCGTAGTAGTCGCCGCCGCCCTGTGTGCCGCAGTTACCGCCGCAGTCGCTGCCGCAATCACAGCCGCCCTGTGCGCTCTGAGGGTTAGCCTGCTGATACATCTTCTCGCTTACTGCGTAAAATGCCTTCTGCAGCTCTTCTGTTGCAGACTTGATAGCCTGAACGTCTGTGCCGGAAACAGCTGTCTTTACCTTGGAAACAGCAGCCTCGATCGTAGCCTTGTCATTGGGGTCAAGCTTGTCGCCCATCTCGTTAAGTGTCTGCTCGGACTGGTATACGAGCTGGTCTGCGTTGTTGCGGATGTCAACCTCTTCCTTGCGCTTTGCGTCTTCGGCAGCATACTGCTCAGCCTCGCGAACTGCGCGCTCGATGTCTTCCTTGGAGAGGTTTGTGGAAGAAGTGATTGTGATGTGCTGCTCCTTGCCTGTGCCCAGATCCTTTGCGGATACGTTTACGATACCGTTAGCGTCGATGTCGAATGTAACTTCGATCTGGGGAACGCCGCGGCGAGCAGGAGCGATGCCGTCTAAGTGGAAGCGGCCGAGGGACTTGTTGTACTGAGCCATCTCGCGCTCACCCTGAAGAACGTTGACTTCAACAGATGTCTGGTTGTCAGCAGCTGTGGAGAAGATCTGGCTCTTCTTGTTGGGGATTGTTGTGTTTCTCTCGATGAGCTTTGTGAATACGCCGCCCATTGTCTCGATACCGAGGGAGAGGGGAGTTACGTCCAGAAGGAGGATGCCCTCAACGTCGCCGCCGAGAACGCCGCCCTGAATTGCAGCACCGATAGCTACGCACTCATCGGGGTTGTTGCCGCGGAAGGGATCCTTGCCTGTGATGTTCTTAACTGCTTCCTGAACAGCGGGAATTCTTGTAGAACCGCCGACGAGGAGGATCTTGGACAGCTCGGAGGGGTTAAGACCTGCATCGGACAGAGCCTGGTTCACAGGACCCATTGTGAGCTGTACAAGGTGGTTTGTAAGCTCGTTGAACTTTGCTCTGGAAAGTGTGAGGTCAAGGTGCTTGGGACCTGTTGCATCAGCTGTGATGTAGGGCAGGTTGATGTTTGTTGTTGTAACACCGGAGAGGTCGCACTTTGCCTTTTCAGCAGCCTCACGAAGTCTCTGCATTGCAACCTTGTCTGTGGAAAGGTCAATGCCGTTGTCCTTCTTAAACTCTGCGATGAGGTACTTTACGATAGCTTCGTCAAAGTCGTCACCGCCGAGACGGTTGTTACCTGCAGTTGCAAGAACTTCGATAACGCCGTCGCCGATCTCAAGAACGGATACGTCGAATGTACCGCCGCCAAGGTCGTAAACCATGATCTTCTGCTCGTTTTCCTTGTCAAGACCGTAAGCTAAAGCTGCAGCTGTGGGCTCGTTGATGATACGCTTTACATCAAGACCTGCTATCTTACCTGCGTCCTTTGTTGCCTGACGCTGGGAGTCTGTGAAGTAAGCGGGAACTGTGATAACAGCCTCTGTAACAGTTGTACCGAGGTAGCTCTCTGCGTCTGCTTTCAGCTTCTGCAGAACCATAGCGGAAATTTCCTGAGGTGTGTAAGACTTGTCGTCGATGGAAACCTTGTAGTTGGAGCCCATCTCACGCTTGATGGAAGCGATTGTTCTGTCGGGGTTTGTAACAGCCTGACGCTTTGCGACCTGACCTACCATGCGCTCGCCGTCCTTTGCGAAAGCAACGACGGAAGGTGTTGTACGCGCGCCTTCTACGTTTGCGATAACAGTGGGCTCGCCGCCTTCGATAACTGCTACGCAGGAGTTTGTAGTACCAAGGTCAATACCGATAATTTTACCCATTATAAATTCCTCCAATAAATGATTGAAATTAGTTTACATTATTATAAGTTGTTCAGTTTGCTACCTGAACCATGGAAAAACGAATGATTTTGTCGCCAAGCTTAAAGCCCTTCTGGAACTCAGCAACGATTGTGCCGGATTCGACGCCTTCAGCTTCAACCTGCATTACTGCGTTGTGGAAGTTGGGGTCAAACTTTTCGCCGACGCCGGGGATCTCGGAAACACCGATCTTTTCAAAGATGGACTTGAGCTGATTCATTGTCATCTCAACGCCCTTGTAAAAAGCTTCGTCTGTGCATTCAGCATTAAGTGCTCTTTCCAGATTGTCGTAAACGGGAAGAAGCTCTGCCACCGTGTTTGCCTTGACGTCTGTGTAAAGAGCCTCGCGCTCTTTCTGTGTACGCTTGCGGAAGTTGTCATACTCGGCAGCAAGTCTTAAAAACCTGTCGTGCTCGGCATTCAGTTCAGCTTCCAGCTGCTCTTCTCTTGTAGGTTCGGCAGGAGTTTCCTCTGCAGCTGCTTCTTCCGTTTCAGCAGCAGTTTCTTCAGAAACTACGGTTTCTTCGACCTGCTCTTCTGCCTTTACCTTCTTTTCCTTTGCCAATTTATTCACTCCTTAGCCTGAGCAATATAATCCGAACACGCCTGATAGGGTGTCTGATCGGCTCAGTCTTTATTTCATTCATTGATGGGCGTCAACCCATCTGCTTCTTTCAATCTCGCCTGAACCAATTATCCATCCCTATCAGGTCGTAGATTTTTGAACTGTCAGTTCGTTTCGAGGCAAGACATCGCTTTGCAGACGGGATTTGTTCCCTTCAAAAAGCGATAACGATGCATCGGGGCGAACTTACGTCTCAAAAACGTGTTTGGGATTATATTGCTCAGGCTAGAGGTTACTCGTCTTTATCATCAATGCCCATGAGCGTAAAGCCGCCTGAGAGTAGCCAGCTCAAGCCCTGAGCTATATATGAAAGCCGCGCTGCGACTTTTTCATAATCCATTCTTGTGGGACCTACAACGCCGATGATACCCTGCAGATTGTCGCCTGCGTTATATTTTGCCACGACAACGCTGGAATCTTTCAGCTCTTCAGCTAAGTTTTCGGGTCCTATGGTGATTTTTGCGTTACCCGCAAGCTCCGGTGTGGGAAGTTTTAAGAGCTCATCGTCATTGGAAAGGTATTTGAGTACCTTTCTCGCTTTGCCGATATCCTGAAACTCGGGATGCTCCAAAAGGTGAGATGTACCGGTTAAAAATGTTTCGCGGGATTTTGTCTCCAGAAGTATCTCGATTGCAAAGCCTGCTACGATGGAAACAAGTCCTGTGGTGTCGCCCACGGCGCGTTCGGTAGACTGGATGAGTATGGGAGTTATCTCCTCTTCGGGGATACCCGTAAACCTTGCGTTGAAGGTTGCGGCAAGCTTTGTAAGCATGTCAGCCTCGACCTCAAAGTGGAGGTGCACCAGCTTGTTTTTAACGCTGTCGTTTGAGAGTATCGCAACGATGACGAAGGTGTGCTTGTCAACGTGGATAAGGTCAAAACGTGTGATGGTGACGGATTGGGTGGAAACCGCCAGCGCGTAGGCGGGATAATTTGTGAGGAGGGAGGTGACTCTGCCTGCCTCGGAAATTATCTTGTCCAGCTGCTGTACACGGGATCTGAGAGCTTTGTTTATAAGCTCCGTATCCTCAAAGGACAGACGCTGCTGCTCCATCAGCTCATTTACGTAAATTCTGTAGCCCAAGGATGTGGGGACACGTCCTGCGGAGGTGTGGGGCTGCTCTAAAAGTCCCAGGTTTTCCAGCTCTGCCATCTCGTTTCTGACGGTGGCGGAGGATACGCTGAGCATCGAAGCTATGCCCTTTGAGCCGACAGGCTCGGCTGTTTCCACATAGCGGTCTACAACGGCACGGAGTATTTTCTTTTTTCGTTCGGATAAATTCATTAAAAATACCTCCGTTTCTCGATTTAGCACTCTTGACCTTCGAGTGCTAAACATAATTTATCACTCTATTGCAGCTATGTCAAGTGTACAAAAATAAGTTTTAAATTTTGTTCATAATCACAAGCTGATGCTTCAATAAAATGCTTGCATTTGATTGCGGCGTGTTCGTAGGGGACGGATTCCCACATCCGCCCGAAAGCTTACGGAACATCGGGGACGGTGCCTCGATGTTCCGTTTACGCCCCTACAGCGCACATTGCAAAATTATCATGTAGGGCATGGATTTATCCATGCCGTAAAACGGAACGGATGAATCCGTTCCCTACTCCTGCTCCTTGCCTCTCTCGGGGGGGCACGGCACTAGTCGTGACGGAGAGGGCGGTGTTTTTTACGAATAATGAATAATTTCGTTGCAGGGGACAGGTTTCCCGTCCCGTTTGCAGCTTAAGTGTGTAACCGCTTGTAATTTCTTGTTGTTGCAATTTATATAGTTAATATATATCCTGTATGCATCTATATATTGAAGAAAGAATGATTTTATGAAGAAACTGCTGAGAGCAATAGCTGTCGTTGTAGTGGCGGTAATTGTGGTGGTCGGGGCAGTACTTATTGTGAAAAATTTAAACAGACCTGAGCCCTCGGATTACAGTCTGCGGGCAGCTTCTGCGGCAATAGCGCCCATAAGCGCTGATGCTGCGGATGAGGAGCTTACAGCGTATGCGCGCGAGATCCTTGCGGCTATTGGAAGCCGCGATTACACCGCCCTTTCAAGCATCGTCCACGAGGATTTTGGCGTTGTGTTCTCGCCTTATTCCACGGTGAGCCTGACGACAGGTCTTTGCTTTACAGCATCCCAGATCGCAGAATTCGGAAGCGACAGCGAAAAGTATATATGGGGCGTATATGATGTTGGCGGAGAGCCCATTGAGATGACACCGGGTGAGTATTTTGACGAATTTGTTTTCGATACCGATTTCACAAAGTGCGAAAACTTCGGTGTTGATGAGATACTGCGCTCGGGCAATGCCCTTGAGAACATTACGGAGATGTTCCCCGAAGCCCGCTTTGTGGATTGCTACATGCCGGGAACAGACGGCTCCGACTGGAAGAGCCTGCGCCTTGTGTTTGAGGAAAAGGACGGCCAACTCTGGCTGACGGCGATAGTGCATAGCGAATATACAATATAAAATTACTCGCAATAATGTTTGCCTTTTAGGCAAACATTATTTTGCGAAAAGGCTGCAGCCCCTATGAATAGAAAAAGCACTTGGAATATTTTCCAAGTGCTTTTTTGTTATTTAGGTATCTGCAAAAATCCGAACCAGACGTGGCGTGTTACCTGCTTTTCGTATGTGGTGTGATTTTCTCCTGCATACTCCGTTTCATATGCTGTGTGGACGTTGTCGCTGCCTTTCGGAACGAATATGCTTTTTCTGATAAGGTCGGTATTTCCCGTGTAATCGGTGTCAAGATATTCAATATAGTGTGTTCTGCCGTTAAGTTTATAGCCGATGGTTACTGATTGATTGCTGGCGCAAATATCGAAAACATCTGCATCCTGCGGGATTATATCGCTGATATAGCTTTCGATTTCTTCGTATGAAATGGCAACAAGAAATTCACTTTCTGCACATTCTACCACGGGAGGAATCTCGAACACATACTCAGATAATGAAAATTCATCCTGAGATATTTCCAGTTCCGGCATTTCCGAGAGGATTGTTTCTCTGTCGGTGGTGACAGTTTTGAGGCTACTGCCTCTAAAATGCGTCTCCATATATATCCACCATGAGAGGAAAATTACCAAAGCCGTGAATGCGCAGGCGAGAATAACGCGTCTGCGGTTTTTCTTTTTCTGCTTTTTAAGAGCAAGAATGGGGTCGGGAGTATTTGCCGGGGCTGCTTCAATGGGGGCACACATCTGTCTTGCGATGCCGCGGCAGACGGTGCAGCAGTCCAGATGTTCTTCTATAAGCTTTTTGCTTGCCTCAGAGGCAATGTCCTCTGCATACAACGGAAGCAGGTCGCGGATAACATCACAATTCATTTTTCACCCTCCATTTCTGATCTGATTTTGCTTTTTATGCGAAAGTAAGTAACTCTTGCAAGAGTTTCACTCATACCAAGGGCAAGCCCTATATCGCGGAAGCTCATGCCCTCCAGCCTCATTAAAAACAGCTGTCTGTTTTCTTCTGAAAACTGTTCAAGAAGTTTTAGTATCTGCTGCGCTTCGTCTTTTTTCATGTGCAGAACCTCGGGGGAAGGCGCGGCGATGTATGACGCCTCGTCAAGGGGGAGATGCCGCTTTTTGCGCCTGCACTCATTGTAATAAAGGTTTTTGCCTATAGTGCAAAGCCATGTGGACGGCTTATATTTCGGGTCGTAGGTGTGGATCTTCTCTATGGCTTTGAAGAATGTCTCGGCGGTCAGCTCCTCTGCCATAGAAGGGTCTGCGCACAGGGAGAGCAGGAAACCGTAAACTATATGATAGTAATTTTTGTAAAACTCTTCTATCATGGTATTCCTCCTCTCATTTTCTTTTCATCTATTATACAATCGAATATTAATTTTGTTACAAAACTTTCCAATTTTATTACAGTAAAATATGCTCATAATAATGTCGTAATTATTTGAAAGGAAGCTGAGCATGAAAAGACTTATTTCATTTTTAATGGTACTTGTTTTCGCCTTCGCTCTGACAGCCTGCGGCAGAAGAAACGATGATAACATGGTAAATGACGCGGGAAATGCCGTGCAGGATGTTACCGACGGTGTTGGCGATGCAGTACAGGATGTGACAGAGGGCGTAGGCGACGCGGTGGATGAGGTGACAGACCCCGTAAGACCTGACGGTGACTATGCCGAGGACGGAGTTATCGACGACAACGGCGTTGAAGACGGAGTTATCACAGACGGCGGCGACAACGCAAACGATAACAACATGGATAACGGCACAGATGGCACAACCGATAACGCAACAGACAACACAACTGACGACGGCAGAACAGCCCCTAAGGACAAAAACGCATAAAAAACGTAAAAGCCTTCCTCTTTGAGGAAAGCTGCGTGTACTCTATTACACTATCGTAGGGGACGATGCCCACATCGTCCCAATATATCTCGGCACAGACAATTAATCTGTCATGTCTCCGACGGCATACTTTCTTACTTGTCTAAGAAAGTATGCAAAGAATGACACCAAGGGCAAGCCCTTTGGAAACCCGCGGCTCAGACAGTCGCTGCTCCCGCCGCTCAACTCGCCGCCGCGCTTAGACAAATGCGGTGGTACACGGTAGGTTGTAGGGGACGGCGCCTCGACGTCCCGTTTGTGTGGTTTATACCGCATGGATTTTTTGTAGGGCAGGGGCTTGCTCCTGCCAAAAAAGCCCCCTCATAAGGAGGGGGCTTTAAACTATTTACTATTTTCTGAAGAAGATAGGTTCAAGTCTCTTGTACAGGAAGAAGGTTGCGACGGAGACAACAATGCCCTTTAAGAGATTGAAGGGGACAACGGCGAAAAGGATAAGAGTGGAGACGCTGTTAATGGCGCTGTTGACCTGTGTACCCATGCCGATGATAGCATCCAAAGGCATACCGAAAATGGACGCAAACTTGGGCAGGAGATATACGGCGTTAAACAGGCTGCCGAAAACTGTCATAACAGCAGTACCGGAGCCCATGCCGATAATGGCGGATTTTTTTGACTTCTTTACATGATAAATAATGGATGCGGGGAGAACGAAGGTGCAGCCCACAACAAAGTTTGCAAAATCGCCTACGAACATTGTGCTTGTACCCTTTAAAAGGAGCTTGATGACGATTTTAAGAAGCTCGCATACAACGCCTGAAACAGGGCCGAGGTAGAAAGAGCACATGAGAACGGGGATCTCACTTAAGTCCAGCTCATAAAAGGACGGAGCGAAGAACAGGGGGATCTCAAAGAGCATAAGTACGGCAGCGATAGCGCCGAACATAGCGACGAACGCCACATATCGTGCACCGCGGCGGCGGGGAATAGCTTTGCAGAGATATTTCTGCGCCAGCGCGGCGACGATGATGATGCCCGCAACGATAAGCAGACTTACAAGGATGAAGCTTACGTTGTCTTTAATGTTTTCCAATAATTCTTTCATTTGGATTACCTCCCAAAACTAAAATACACCCGAAAGAAATGTCTTCCAGGTGTAACTAATTCAGGCAGGTTTAAAAGCTGCCGTCTTCTTCCATCCAGACTTTAACTGTCGGTATTGGAGTTGCACCAATTCAACGCAAAACGCGCTCGCGGACTATACCGCCGATCGGGAATTTCACCCTGCCCCGAAGACACAAGATTCAAATGTCACTTTGATTATATAACGCAGGAAAGTGTATTGCAATACTTTTTTTGACAAAAGGTGCATAGGTGGATTACAATACATACAAAGCGAGGAGAGATATATGAGAAATCCGAGAATAAATAAAGAGACCACCTGCTGCTTTTCAGGCTACCGCCCGTCAAAGCTTCCGTGGAAAGAGGACGAGACGGACGTGCGGTGTATCGCCCTGAAAATCAAGCTGTATGACATATTGGAAGCGCTTTACGAGGCAGGCATCCGCCATTTTATATGCGGCATGGCAACGGGGAGCGATATGTATTTCTGCGAAGAGGCGTTAAAGCTGCGCGACGACAGGGAAGGCGTCACCGTCGAGGCGGCTATTCCCTGTGAGGAGCAGGCGGCAAAGTGGGATGAAAAGACCAGAAACCGCTATTTCCGCCTTGTGTCCGAGTGTGATTTTGAGTCCATGATAAGCAGACAGTACACAAGCGATTGCATGCTGAAGCGAAATATGTATATGGTGGACAACTCTTCCGTTCTGGTCGCCGTGTTTGACGGCAAGCTGGGCGGCACCATGCACACCGTAAATTACGCGAAAAAGCAGGGACTTGAGATAATCGAAATAGCACCGTAAATTTAAACACCACCGAGGTATCGGTGGTGTTTTTTGTTGTATTGTGCGTGCGATTCGTGAATCGCCCCTACGACGAAAATTTAACATGGGTGCGTCGTAGGGGACGGATATACAAAAACGGGGACGGGAAACCGTCCCTGCTGCTTATTTTTTGTTATAAGGTTCTTTGCTGTCCGTCAGACCCAAAATATAATCTGCGGAGACTTTGTAAAAACGGGCAAGCTTAATGAGCACATCTGCCGTCACACCCAGTTTGCCCAGCTCGTAGCTGGAATATGTGGTCTGATGTACCTGAAGGTATTCAGCTAAATCTTTCTGTGCAAGGTCATTGTCCTCACGGAGTTCCCTTATTCTTTCCAAAAGCATAACATCACCGTGAATATTATGCGTTAAGTGAAATTCGCTTATTGAATTTTAATTGATATTCCCTTAAAATGAGTGTGGGAGGTGGCGAAATGGCGGATTTCCGTAAGCTTTATACATTCCTGTTCAACAGGATAACAGATGCCTTGCAGGCACTCGATGAGAATGATGCCGAGAGTGCTGCGGAGATACTAAAAGATGCGCAGATAAAGGCGCGGCGAGATAAGAATACATATGGTTTAGAAACAAAAATTTCCGCTCTCACATCATGAAAATGCTCGGAAATACAAACAAGTATTTCCTGTGCTTTTCATTTCGTGATAACAAAAATTTTTAGTTTCTAAACTGCAAGCACCTGAAAAGTCAAGATATTGTTTGTGAACGAGACATTTAAGCGCAGGCATACTTGGTGTCTGGCAAGCTTAAATAACGATGTTCACAGACAACAGATTTCTTTTCAGGCATATGCTTTCTTGTCTCACCGCGCCTAAAGGCAGAGGACTTGTATATAGATGATGACACCCCCGAGGATTAATCTCGGGGGTGTTTTTGTGCGTGCGATTCGTGAATCGCCCCTCCGACGAAAATTTAACATGGGTGCGTCGTAGGGGACGGCGCCTCGACGTCCCGCTATGAAAACTCTGCACTTTGTTGTTGGTATTTCGTAGGGACGGATATACAAAAACAGGGACGGTTTAGGGTGTACCCGATAAGAAAACATAAGGTTTTGCCTTTATCTATTCGGCTATAATGCAACTTAAAAAATCCGCCAATACATACCAGTATTGGCGGATTTTTGTAAATTGATTCTATCACGAAT
>JAFTYM010000046.1 GCA_017461585.1 Oscillospiraceae bacterium
GACCGCTATATTTATTTCTACAATCATGAGCGTATCCAGTTAAAAACTGGAGTGGCGCCGCTAACGCTGCGCCACTCCGCTTAATTCAATATTTCCTACCAGGGGTCTTTTGTGCTGTCCGTACAAACTGGGGCAGTACATGACCTTGCGGGTTTATTATTACTGATGGAAGTCTTCAGCCTCGGGAGCATTCTCACTGGGGAGCTCTTCAACGATCTCCTCTGCAGCAGATGTTTCCTCAACAGGAGCTTCCGGAGCTTCTGCAGGCTCTTCTGCTTTGGGGGGAACCTCACCATTGTGCTGACACATATAGATGAAATCTGAACCTTCCATGCTCTCGTTTTCGAGCAGGTATTCTGCAACTGCGATGAGCAGATCACGGTGCTCTGTGAGTATCTCAGTACATCTTGTCTGAGCACGCTCGAAAATGTCTCTTACCTCTTCGTCGATAATAGCGGCAGTCTGCTCAGAATATGTCTTTGTCTGAGAGAAATCACGTCCGATAAATACAGAACGGCTGCTGTCATCAAAGGAGATTGGGCCTAAGCGCTCGCTCATACCGTACTTAGTTACCATGGCACGGGCGATGCTGCTTGCCTGCTGGATATCACCGGAAGCGCCTGTGGAGATGTCGTCAAGCATAAGCTGTTCGGCAACTCTGCCGCCGAGAGACATTACAATGCGATCGAACATCTCACCTTTGGAGCTGAATGTCTGATCCTCTGTGGGACGGTAGACGGTCATACCGCCTGCCTGACCACGGGGGATTATAGTAATGTGGTGAACAGGATCTGCATTTTCCAGATAGTAAGCGGAAACCGCATGACCTGCCTCGTGATAAGCTGTCAGCTTGCGCTCTTTCTCAGTTACGAGACGGCTCTTCTTTGCAGGACCTGCGATGACCTTGAGAGAAGCTTCATCCATTTCTTCCATTGTGATAAAGCGCTTGTTGCGGCGTGCTGCCAGAAGAGCTGCTTCGTTCAGCAGATTTTCAAGGTCAGCGCCTGTAAAGCCGGGAGTACCGCGTGCAATGCTGCGAAGGTCAACGTCTTCGCCGAGCATTTTGCCCTTGGCGTGAACTTTGAGGATCTCCTCGCGACCTTTGATATCGGGAACGCCTACATAAATTTGTCTGTCAAAACGACCGGGACGGAGCAGGGCATTGTCAAGAATGTCTGCGCGGTTAGTGGCAGCCATGACAATTACGCCTTCATTGCTGCCGAAACCGTCCATCTCAACCAGCAGCTGGTTGAGTGTCTGCTCTCTTTCATCGTGACCGCCGCCGAGACCGGCACCTCTCTGACGACCGACAGCATCGATTTCGTCGATAAAGATGATGGAGGGAGCAAGCTTCTTTGCCTGATCAAAAAGATCACGGACACGGGAAGCGCCTACACCGACGTAAAGCTCTACGAAGTCAGAACCGGAAATAGACAGGAACTGAGTGTTTGCCTCGCCTGCAACAGCTTTGGCAATAAGAGTCTTACCTGTGCCCGGAGGGCCTACGAGAAGGACGCCCTTGGGGATTCTTGCGCCGAGTGCGGTGTATTTCTGGGGATTTTTAAGGAAGTCAACGATTTCCTGAAGCTCTTCCTTCTCCTCGTCAGCACCTGCAACGTCTGCAAAGGTAACTTTCTTTTTTTCCTCGCTGCCTAAACGGGTACGGGCCTTGCTGAATTTAGCGGCGCCTCTGTCTCCGCCGACACCGGATCTGGAAGCTAACACGCCCCAGAGGACAAAGATGATAACAAAGATAAGAACGTAAGGTATCATGGATACCCACCAGGGGATCTGCATACCTACTTTATAGTTATATTCAAACTCTTCCTGAGTTACCATGAGCTCGTCGATGGTGTCTTTCATGTCTGCGTAGAAAATGCTGAGGTCCAGAAGCTCGTGGTAAACGGTGTCTGTTCCCGTTTCGCCGTAAACTTCAGTAAGGCGCATGGTGAGGACACCGTCTTCTATTGAGAAGTATTCAACATCACCGTTTTCAAACAGTCTGCGAACTTCGGAATAGTTTTCTATTTCTGTTGAGGGGATATTACCGCTTGTTGCCAGCAGGTAAATAACAGAAATGAGAATAATCAGGATGAGGATATAGAATCCCAAGTCGCGAGGGGAGATTTTTCTGGGCTTCATATTGTTTAGATCACTACTTTCATTATGATATGGGGATATTATTCGTAGATCTCAGGTTTGAGAACACCGATAAAGGGGAGGTTGCGGTATTTTTCGTCGTAATCAAGGCCGTAGCCGACTACGAACTCGTCAGGACATACAAAGCCTACATAGTCTGCCTTGATGTCTGTCTGTCTTCTGGCGGGCTTATCCATAAGTGTGCAGATCTTGATAGATGCAGGCTTACGGTTTTCAAGATATTTTGTCAGGTAGGACAGCGTGACGCCTGAGTCAAGAATATCTTCAATGATAATGACATCTCTGCCCTCGATATCACGGGAGAGGTCCTTCTTTATCTGAACGGCACCTGTAGTTGTAGTGCCGCTGCCGTAGGAAGAAACTGCCATAAAATCAATGTCACAGTAAAGGTCAATTTCCTTGGAAAGGTCGGACATGAAAACAAAGCAGCCCTTTAAAACGCCCACAAGGAAGGGTTCCTTTCCCTCGTAATCTTTTGTTATAAGAGCACCGAGCTCACGGACTTTTGATGCAATAGTTGCTTCGTCATAAAGGATGTGATCGATATCTTTTCTCATTTGTGAGGCATCTCCTTAAACTTTATTTTATATATTGTATCACCGACGGCAGGCGTGCCGCGTTCATCACAGCCCAGCTTGTATACCCCGAGAACACCATTTTCATCAGCGATGACGGGCAGGGCTTCGCGATAAACTGCGGGGATGTGCTTTTCGGTGAAAAGTTTTTTAAGGGTCTTGGTGCAATTTGTGCCGCGCAGTTTTATTTTATCTCCGGTTTTGCGCGGTCTGATTGTGATTTTACCATATACATCCGTGGTTTTGAATAGATAATCGGTAAAAGATTTGTGAATATTATCAGCGTAAACGGTTTTTTCAAGGGTAATTTCCAGATCAAGCTCAGGAATCAATGCGCTGTCTTCCGAAGAGAGCGTTATTTCGCGGAATGTTGAAGCAACAGGATATCCGAAAACAATATCGTCATATTCGCGGCGTATTACAATGCCGGGGAGATCCAGCTGCGCCGAGGGAGAGCTGCTTTTGCACAGCTCAAGGACATCGTCTACAAGTGAGGCGGAAAGGCCGCTACTTGCCATTTTTCGTATTACGCGTGATGACAGGCTCTTGGGAAGTTTGCTAAGAACGGATATGCTGATGCGGTTATCCCTTGCACTTTCGGCAATTATCTTGTCTGCTTCGTCAGAAATATATTCCTCATCCTGCCTTACGATTTCACAGGAACGCATGATACTCTCGGAAAATCGGGGATTTAATTCACGCAGGATCGGCATAACGTGATGACGCAGCCTGTTGCGGGAATATATATCTTCAAGATTTGTAGAATCCGTGACATATTCTATGCAGTTTTCGGCGAGATAAGCTTCAACTTCGTCACGGGTAAGGCAGAGGAGCGGACGGATGATATTGTCACGAACAGGGGGAATACCACGAAGTCCTGCAAGTCCTGTGCCACGTGTTAAGTTAAGTATAACCGTTTCTGCGTTGTCATCAGCATTGTGGGCGGTGGCAATTTTAGCCGCGCCGGTTTTTTCTGCAATACTCTGCAGAAAGTCATACCTCATGATACGGGCGGCTTCTTCTGTGCTCTTGCCGCATTCCTTTGCAAAGGCTGAAACATCTCCGCTTTTAGAATAAAACGGGACGTCCCAAATTCTGCACAGATCTTTGACAAAAGCTTCGTCGCGGTCAGATTCCTCTCCGCGGAGCATGTGATTGAAGTGAGCAGCGCATAGAGAAAACTGGAGCTTTTTTGAGAGCTCAAGCAATATATACAGCATACAGACGGAATCTGCTCCGCCTGATACAGCGGCGAGAATGGTCTCGCCGTCTGAGAGCATGCTGTGCTTTTTGATAAACTCAATGACTTTATGCTGCATCAATAAATATCTTCCTCGCTGTAGCGGCGTTCCACAGAAGAATATGTGGTATATTCGGGCAGCCATTGAAGCTCAATAGTACCTGTTTCACCGCGGCGGTTTTTCAGAACGATACACTCTGCAAGATTGGGTGTCTCGGAGTCTTTATTATAATAGTCGTCTCGGTACAGGGCGAGAACGATATCGGCGTCCTGCTCGATAGCACCGGATTCACGTAGGTCTGACAGAACGGGACGTTTGTTCTGTCTTGTTTCGCTGGCTCGGGACATCTGCGACAGACAGATAACGGGAACGTTCAGCTCTTTTGCCATGATTTTCAGCATACGGGAGATGTCGGATACTACCTGTGTACGGCTTTCGCCTGCGTACTGAGCTGAGCCTGTAGCACTCTGCATAAGCTGCAGATAGTCGATGACAACAAGACCGAGATTCTGAACTCTGCGGCACTGTGCGCTCATATCTGCGACGGTGAGCATGGGATTGTCGTTAAGGCGCAGGTCGATGGCGCTGATGGAAGCGGCTGCACGGGCAAGCTTTTTCCATTCGTCGGGAGACATGAGGCCGGTCTGCAGCTTTTTGTTGTGAATAAAGCTCTCAGAAGAGAGAAGACGCAGGGCGAGCTGCTCTCTGGACATTTCCAAAGAGAAAATGGCTACTGCTTTGTCTGAAGTTTTTGCGACGTGCAGAGCAATATTCAGCGCAATACTGGTTTTACCCATACCGGGACGGGCGGCGATAAGAATAAGGTCAGAGTTGTTAAGACCCATGATCGCGTTATCCAGATCGGGCAGGCCTGTGGAAAGACCGGGGATGTTATTTCCCGACTTTGCAGCAGCAGCAAGCTGAGCATAAACATCTACCATGACGGTTGAAACGGGGGTAAGTCCTGTTGTATTTCGTCCCTGGCGAAGAGCATATATCTTCTGCTCTGAGGATTCAAGAATATCAGACGCTGTGCCCACACCTGTCATTGCCATATTATTGATGGCGGCGCCTGCGTCTGCGATGTTTCGGAGAAGAGCCTTGTCGCGGACAATTGCGGCATACTCCAGTACGTTTGCCGCTGTGGGAGTGATATTCATCAGCTCTATCATGTAGTCTGACAGACGGTCATTAGCTGTTCCGTTGATGCGCATCTGTTCCAAAACTGTGACAGCATCGATAGTCATGGAATAGCTGAACATTGAATATATAGTCTCAAATATTAACTTGTTTGTTTCTGAGTAAAAGTCGTCGGCCTTGACAACTCCGCAAACATCACCGATGCAGCGAGGGTCAATAAGCATAGAGCCGACAACAGCCTGTTCGGCTTCGGTGCTGTGGGGCATCTGTCTCATCAGAAGCTCATCCATGGTTACACAACCTTTTTATATAAAAAATATTTATGCCTCGGTTACATATACTGTGAACTTGCCGCTTACTTCATGACCCAGCTTGCACTTTACTTCATAAGTGCCGTAGTTCTTGATGGGGTCAGACTGAACGATCTTGTTCTTTTCAACTGTGATACCGAACTGTGCAGCCAGAGCATCGGAGATCTCCTTGGAAGTGACAGCGCCGAAGAGCTTGCCGCCGTTTCCGGACTTTGCCTTAATGGTGACCTTGATGCCTTCAAGCTTCTTTGCTGTCTCTCTTGCTGCCTCTTTTTCGCGCTCGATCTGAGCAAGACGGGCATTTTCCTTAATTCGCATTGCGTTCATATTGTCAGTTGTAGCGGGAACTGCCAGCTTTTTGGGGAAGAGGAAGTTTCTTGCGTAACCGTCAGAAACCTCAACTGTCTGACCCTTTTTGCCCTGACCTTTAACATCCTGCTGAAGAATGACTTTCATAATATATTACCTCCTGTGGAAAAGTGAAATTAGTTTGAGTAGTTGATATAATCGTCTATCGCTGCTGTAAGACGGTCGGTTGCTGCCTTGACGCTTAAGCCCTTGAGCTGAGCGCCTGCAGTACTGCGGTTTCCGCCGCCGCCAAGCTTTTCGAGAATCTGCTGAACATCCGTATCACCAATGCTGCGTCCTGAAATGGAAACACTGTCTCCAACAGGGGAGAGGACGAAGGATGCGGAAATTCCTGAGATATTAAGAAGCTCGTCTGCCGCCTGAGCGATGATGACGCGGCTTGCGGAAGTAACTGAGCTTGCGATAGCAATACCGTGACCGTAGTCTTTTGCGCCGCTGACAATGGAGTAGCGGGCGAGTGCTGATTCTAAATCGGACTGGAGCAGCTTCTTTACCTCGGCGGTATCTGCGCCTGCTCTTCTCAGGAAGGCTGCAGCGTCAAAGGTGCGGCTGCCTGTTCTGATGGAGAAGCTCTTTGTATCAAGGACAATACCGGAGAGGATGGCTTCTGCTTCAAGTCTTAAAATATCAGACTGATCCACGATGTACTGAAGCATTTCTGCAACAAGCTCTGATGCGGAAGATGCATAAGGCTCGTGGAAGTTCAAATCGGGATTTGCGATGTATTCTGCAGCGCGGCGGTGATGATCGATAACTGCCACGCGGTTGCATGAGATGAGAAGTGTTTCGGATTCGACCTGATCAGGTCTGTTTGTGTCTACGACAACAAGAAGGCTCTTACTGTCTGCCATGAGTATGGCATCCTGTACGGAAATAAATGTGTTTTCATACTCTGCCAAAGTCTGCATGCGGGAGATAAGCTGCTTCGAGACGTTGTTTTCTGCGTCTACGATTATTTTTGCGACCTTACCGCGGCTTCTTGCGGCACAGCATACACCGACAGCTGCACCGATACAGTCAAGGTCTGCAAATTTATGACCCATGACAAGAACGGATGAAGCATCGTTCAAAAGCTCACCGAAAGCGTTTGCCATAACACGGGATTTGACCTTGGTGCGTTTTTCAAATTCTGCTGCCTGTCCGCCATAGAACTCGAAGTTGAATTTGTTTTTGATAACTGTCTGGTCGCCGCCGCGGCTGAGAGCCATCTCGATACTGAGAGCGGCAAAACGGAAGTTTTCCTCCAAAGATTCACCGTCTTTGCCGATGCCGATGCTGAGTGTGGCGTGAACTCCGCCGGAGCCTGTGAGTGCTCTTACGGAGTCGAGAACTGAAAATTTGTTGTCAATAAAGCCCTTTAAATATCTGTCTTCAAAAATGAAGAGATATTTGTCTCGGTCTGCCTTGGAAAGATAGCCGCCGATACCTTCGGTCCAGCTGCTGATTTTGTCGTCAATGGAGGAGAGAAGCGCGGACTTATCCTTTTCGCTCAGGTTTTTGAGAAGCTCGTCATAGTTGTCCAGCGTGATAAATGCGGCAACAGGACGGGAGTTGATGTATTCATCGTATGTGTCGGAATACTCGGTAACGTCTACCCAATAGGTGGCTGCCATAAATTCGCGTTCGGAAGAATTCTTTTCGCCGCGCACAATACTGCCGTAGACCTTATACTTTCTGCCCAAAAGCTCAATAAGAACGGGGCACTCGCTCTTTCCTTCAGCCAGCCATTTGCCGTCGTAACCGGGGACAACATCAGGCATGGGACGCTCGAAAAGATGGTCGCGGTCACCCGAAGCATCATTAAACTTTGCATTAGACCAGAGAATGAGGTTGGTGTTGATGCTGTAGATAACGATGGGCATGGGGAAGTTTGTAAGACTGTGCTTTGTGGCAAAGTCCATGTTATCTGTGACGGTCTCTATATAGCTGACCAGCTGAGAAGTTCTCTTTTTATTTGATTTTTTAGTGTAAACAGCTATGAAAATAATGATAACCACTTCGGCGATGGCAAGATATCTGCCATAATGTCCGAAGAAGAAAGTAAGGACAGCAAAGATGATAAGTATCATAAAATACATTCTCATACTGGGCTGAAACATTTTTGTGAGCTTCTTGTTCAAAACAGCACCTCCAACGAAGGATTACAAGTAATTCATTATACCAAAAACTGCCGCAATATACAATACTCAGTATGTGTCCAAATGTACGCTTTTCCGTTGAAAACAAAGGAAAAGTTTAATGTATTTTTCTTTGTTTAGGGCATTGACAAATTAAGGAAGACGCGATATTATAATTGAGGAGTTAGTTTTGACTAACTCAAAAATGTCGGAAGAAGTTAGTTTTTCCTAATATTAATGTTAAGCAGGAGATTCGTATGAATTTGGCAAATGCTCAAGAGGGAATAGAATACATCATTCAGCGGATCGAAACAGATGATGAGGAGCTTGATTCATTCCTGTTTTCCCTTGGCTGCTACAGCGGTGAGCCTATCACGGTTGTAGCCCGTAAGAGAAACAGCTGTACCGTAGCTATAAAAGACGCACGATACAATATAGACCTGCAGCTTGCAGAGGCAATCATCATTTAACCGCAAAAAAATTCGCTATGCGAATTTTTTTGGACGGGTGTTAGCTGGCGCTAACACGATTAGCTGAAACTAACGGTTTTGTATTTTCTCAGCTTATGCTGTTTGAATAACCATAAATAAGAAACGAGGAGGAAAAACCTATGAGAATTGCTTTTACAGGCAATCCCAACAGCGGTAAGACTACCATGTACAATGCGCTGACCGGAAGAAACGAAAAGGTCGGTAACTGGGCAGGTGTTACTGTTGATAAGAAAATGAGCCCCATTAAGAAGAGCTACTACGACGGAAGCGAAGAGCTTGTCGCAGTTGACCTTCCCGGTGCATATTCCATGTCTCCCTTTACATCTGAAGAGAGCATCACCAGTGCTTACGTTAAGGGCGAAAACCCCGATGCTATCATCAACATCGTTGATGCGACAAACCTGAGCCGAAGCCTGTTTTTCACAACACAGCTTCTTGAGCTTGGCATCCCCGTTGTTGTAGCGCTGAACAAGGCTGACGTAAACAAGGCAAAGGATACAAAAATCGATGTAGCCGCTCTGTCCGCTGCACTTGGCTGTCCTGTTGTTGAGACAGTTTCCACAACAGCAAGCGACAAGGGTCTCACAGAAGTAGTAAAAACAGCTGCTTCCTTAAAGGGTAAGGGTCAGAAGGCTCCCTACAATCAGGGCGATGTTGACCTCACAGATAAGAAAGCGGTTGAGGCAGCTGACCGCGCACGTTTTGCGTTTGTAAACAATCTCGTTGCAAAGGTTGAGACACGTAAGGTCCTCACAAAGGACAAGAATTTCCAGGATAAGATCGACGCTGTTCTCGCACATAAAGTCGGCGGTATCCTTATTTTTGCTGTAGTAATGTACCTTGTATTCCAGATCTCTCAGGTTTGGGTCGGTGCACCTATCGCAGACCTGCTTGTTGGCTGGCTTGAAACTTTCCAGGGCTGGGTTGGCGGCCTTATGGAAAACGCTGCTCCCATCCTCTCCGCTCTTGTAGTTGACGGTATTATAGGCGGTGTAGTTGCTGTTATCGGATTCCTGCCCCTCGTTATGGTAATGTACTTCCTCATCGCACTCCTTGAGGACTGCGGATACATGTCCCGTGCAGCTGTAGTTCTTGACCCCATCTTCAAGAGAGTCGGTCTTTCCGGTAAGTCTGTTATCCCCTTTGTAATCGGTATCGGCTGCGCAATCCCCGGTGTTATGGCAAGCCGTACTATCCGCAATGAGCGTGAGCGCCGTGCAACAGCAATGCTGACACCCTTCATGCCCTGCGGTGCTAAGATTCCCGTTATCTCCCTTTTCGCAGGCGCGTTCTTTGATAACGCAGGCTGGGTAAGCTTTGTTATGTACGTTTGCGGTATCGTATTTATCTTCCTTGGCGCTCTGCTCGTAAACAAGATCGCAGGTCACAAGGCAAGAAAATCCTTCTTCATCATTGAGCTGCCTGAGTACAAGTGGCCCTCTTTAAAGCGTGCATTTATGGATATGTGCTCACGCGGTTGGGCATACATCGTAAAGGCTGCTACAATCATCCTCGTATGCAATACAGTTGTTCAGATCATGCAGACATTTGACTGGACATTCCAGGTTGCAGAAACTGCAGACGCTTCCATCCTCGCTTCCATCGCAACACCCTTTGCTTATCTGCTTGTTCCCGTTGTCGGTGTTCTCAGCTGGCAGCTTGCAGCAGCTGCTGTTACAGGCTTCATCGCTAAGGAAAATGTTGTTGGTACACTGGCAGTTTGCTTTGTAGGTCTTGAGAACCTTATCGACACAGAAGAGCTTGCAATGCTTGAAGGCGCAGGCGCAGAGGTCGCAGGTATCATGGCTATCACAAAGGTCGCAGCTCTTGCATACCTTATGTTCAACCTCTATACACCTCCCTGCTTTGCTGCTATCGGTGCTATGAACTCCGAGATGAAGAGCGCAAAGTGGCTCTGGGGCGGCATCGCTCTCCAGCTGGCTACAGGCTTCACAGTCGGTTACCTTGTATACCAGATCGGTACACTTATCACAGCAGGTACATTTGGCGCAGGCTTCCTGCCCGGTCTCATCGCTGTTATCGTATTCGCAGCTATCGTTATTGCACTCATCAGAAAGAGCAACAAGGATCTTCAGAAAGAATACGCACTCAGCTCCAAGTAAGAATACATAATTTAGTGAGAGTAAAACTATGACGAATGCTATTATTATTGCGGTTGTGGCAATTATCATCGGCGCCGCTGTTTGGTATATCATAAAAGAGAAGAAACAGGGCAAATGTGTTGGGTGTCCCAACAGTAAGGTTTGCGGCAGCAAGTGCAGCGGCAGCTGCCATGGCTGCGCAGGGCATGAGTAAAGTTTTTCCTATTGATTTAAACACAGTAAAAGCGGCTATCTTTCAGACAGCCGCTTTTATGCTTAGGAAGGGAGGATTCACAATTGACAGATGTTATCATTATTGCGATCGTTGTGCTTATAATCGCATTTGCTGTATATAAAACCGTAAAGCACTTTAAGGGCGAGGGCGAGTGCTGCGGAGGCGCATCATATAAAGCCCGCAGGAAAAAGCTGAAGAATGTGGCAGAAAAGCTGACCCTTATGGTAGAGGGCATGAGCTGCCAGAACTGCGTTAACAGGGTTATGGAAAATGTCAACTCCATACCCGGAGCATCTGCTGCGGTGCACCTGAAAAAAGGCGAAGTCGTAGTGTCTATGGATCACCATATAGCCGATGAGATAATAGTTGACGCCATCGAAAGCGCAGGCTTTACAGTAACTGAAGTAAAATAAAAATCCCTTCCGAATTTTTCGGAAGGGATTTTGTTTATGCGTGTTAGTTCTCAACAACCTCAAGAAGATCCATGGGACATGCCTTTGCGCAGATACCGCAAGCGATGCACTTGGAAGCTGTCTCGCCCAGAACCATGACCTTGAAGGGACATGCTTCAACGCACTTGCCGCAGCCTGTGCAGAGCTTTTTGTTGATCATGTAAACGCCCTTTGCGTTCTGTGTGATAGCGCCATGCTCACATGCAGCAGCACACTTACCGCACTGTACACATACCATAGCCTTAGCTACACCTTTTCTGTCAATGATCTGGATGCAGGACTTATCGGGGTTCATTTCTTTATAGAATGCCTTGGAGCAAGCCTCAACACAGCTGAGACATGCCATACAATCGACACCTTTTTTAACAGTGAGCTTTTTCATTTATGCTCCTCCTTTTACAGTTTATAGATTTAAACATACAGTATTTCGACATAAATTGCAATCCCAAATATTATGAGAAAGTATAGAAGTTTTGGACTTTCATTCTTTTTTGTGCCCTGATTGAAATTTTTGTTTTACAAAAAATGGGGTTTTTATCGGGTGGAAATCACAAATTTATCGCTATAAAATCAATGGTTTTAGGCGTATTTATTGTTGACAGTTGCCAATCAATGTGATAATATAATTCTACAATTTAAATACCTAAAGGCTGTGACGAAGACGGTCGGGGTGAGTTGTTTGCAGAGAGTTGGCGGCAGGTGTGAGCCAATATCATTTCATTCCAGTGACCCATCACTTCTGAGCCGAAGACCCGATGGCTTTTTGCAGGTAGGCGTCTTCCGTTATTGCTGCGTGAATGCATAGGACTTGTCAGAGTCCGATGAGGGGCACTTTTATAAAGTGCAATTTGAGTGGTACCGCGGGTTAGTTTACATCCCGTCTCAAAGGTTTCTTTGAGACGGGTTTTTTATTTTTATTTCGGAGGTTATACGATGGAAACTAAGACAAATACCAAACTTCTTGAAATCGGCACACGTATCCGAGAGATGAGAGAAATCGTAGGATACAGCGTAGAGGAGATGGCGTCCTTAACTGATACTACTGCCGAAGAATACGGCGAGTATGAAGCGGGACTTATTGACTTCCCCTTTACTTTCATACATAAGTGCGCGCTTGCCTTTGGCCTTGAGATTACTGATATTCTGGAGGGACACAGCGCAAAGCTGTCTGCCTATACTGTAACACGAAAAGGTCAGGGACAGGTAACTGCCGATGAAGAGGGTATTAACATCGCCAACCTCGCTCCTATGTTCAAAAAGAAGCTGGCTGAGCCCTATTGGGTTAAATATGAGTACTCGGAAGAGCTTCAGAACCAGCCCATTCACGTTACAAAGCACAGCGGTCAGGAATTTGACCTTGTTCTCTCCGGTAAGCTGAAGGTTCGCATCGGCGAGCATGAAGAGGTTCTTGAAGAGGGCGACAGCATTTACTATAACAGCTCCGTTAACCACGGTATGATCGCTGTAGGCGGAGAGGATTGCGTATTCCTTGCGGTTGTCTTAAACGGTGACGATGACGCAGTTGTTCAGGGCCTTACACAGCCCAGAGCACAGGTCCGCCGTGCGGAAAAACTGGTCAGCAGCGACTTTATCGATACTGTTGAAGATGCAAGCGGCATGCTTCAGCAGATCAAGTTCCTCAATGCTGATAACTTCAACTTTGCCTATGATGTTGTTGATGCTCTCGGTAAGCAGAAGCCCGATAAGCTGGCTATGATCTATCTTGACAAGGAGAAGAACGAGAGACGCTTTACATTTAAGGAAATGATGAAAGAGTCCTCCCGTACTGCAAACTACTTTAAGTCTCTGGGTATCAAGAAGGGAGATCGCGTTCTTGTCCTTCTGAAGAGACATTATCAGTTATGGTTTACAATCCTTGCTCTCCATAAGATCGGTGCAGTTATCATCCCTGCAACAAATCTGCTCGTAAAGCACGACTTTGACCACCGATTTGAGGCAGGCGGAGTTTCGGCTATCGTAAGTACTGCAGACGGTGATACTGCATATCAGGCTGAACTGTCTATGGCAGAGCACCCCATGGTCACAACAAAGATCCTCGTCGGCGGTACAAGAGAAGGCTGGCACGATTTTAACACAGAGTATAAGATGTACAGCTCCAACTTCCCCCGTCCCGAGGGAGAAGATGCTCCCTGCGGTGACGATGAGATGCTTATGTTCTTCACATCAGGCACAACCGGCTATCCCAAAATCGCATCTCACAGCCATAAGTATCCTCTCGGTCACTACATCACAGCAAAATACTGGCATTGCGTAGATCCCGACGGTATCCACTTTACCATCTCCGAAACAGGTTGGGGAAAAGCACTCTGGGGCAAGCTCTACGGTCAGTGGCTGTGCGAGGCAGCAACTTTTGTATACGACTTTGACAAGTTCGATGCAGACGACATCCTGCCCCTGTTTGCACAGTATAATATTACCACATTCTGTGCACCTCCCACAATGTACCGCATGTTTATCAAACAGGACCTCACAAAGTATGATCTCTCGTCTATCAAGCATGCCACTACAGCAGGTGAGGCACTCAACCCCGAAGTATTCCGTCAGTTTGAAAGTGCAACTGGACTTCGCATCATGGAAGGTTTCGGTCAGACAGAGACCACACTTTCTATTGCAAACCTTGTTGGCGACTCTCATAAGCTTGGCTCTATGGGTAAACCTTCACCCATGTTTGATGTTATTCTCCTTGACCGTGACGGCAACCCCGTAGACGACGGTGAAACAGGCGAGATCTGTATCAGCACACAAAACGGCACACCCGTCGGCCTTTTCATGGGCTACTACGGACAGCCTGACAAGACCGAAGAGGTCTGGTACGACGGATATTACCACACACGCGACCTTGCATGGCGAGATGAGGATGGCTTCCTCTGGTATGTTGGCAGAGCAGACGACGTTATCAAGTCCTCCGGCTACCGCATCGGACCCTTCGAGATCGAAAACGTTATCATGGAACTTCCTTATGTTCTTGAATGCGGCGTCTCTGCAGCTCCTGATGAGATCCGAGGTCAGGTCGTAAAGGCAAGCATCGTGCTTACAAAGGGAACAGAGCCTACCGAAGAACTGAAGAAGGAAATTCAGGAATATGTCAAGAAAAATACAGCTCCGTACAAATACCCCAGAATCGTTGTATTCCGCGATTCTCTGCCTAAGACGATCAGCGGCAAGATTCAGAGAAACAAGCTGTAAAATTTCGCTCGCTAAAGCTTTAAACGCTTGACAAATCTCCCGGAGATATGATAAACTGACTACTAATTTAATACACCTAAAGGCGTTGACGAAGAGGGCTTATCTTCCTTACTTCAGAGAGGCGGCGTTTGGTGCGAGCCGCTGTACAGGGTGATAAAGTTTGTAGCTTCCGAGCCGGAGAGAAGAAAGCCAAAGGGCAAGTAGAACTCTCCCGCAGCCGCTGCGTAAAAGCGAAGAGCTTGTTGGAGCTCAATGAGGTGGCGTTTTTAAAACGCAATTTGAGTGGTACCGCGGGTTAATTAACTCGTCTCAAAGATTATCATAATCTCTGGGGCGAGTTTTGTTTTTGCCCCGAAAATCGGGAGGTACAAGTTATGAAACAGATGACAGGTCTTACCCTGAAAATTCAGGAAATGGCAGGCCGAATAAGAGAGCTCCGTGATATTACGGGCATCTCTCAAGAGGAGATGGCCAGAAAGACAGACGTCACATTAACCGAATACATTGCCTGTGAGTCAGGTGAGAGCGACCTTAACTTTGCGTTTATTTACCGATGTGCTCTTGCTTTCGGCGTTGACGTTACCGATATTATTCAGGGCTCAAGCCCCAAGCTGAGAAGCTATGTTGTAACAAGACAGGGCGAAGGTCAGAAAATTGAGCAGGCTCACGGCATGGTGTACTACAACATGGCGTCCTCCTTCAAAAACAGGATCGCTGCTCCCCTGTATGTTCACGCTGTATACGATGCCGAGGCGGAGTATAAGGATATCGAACTTACCACCCACGAAGGGCAGGAGTTTGACCTTGTTATAAAGGGCACTTTAAAAGTTCAGGTTGGCGAGCACACAGAAATCCTAAAAGAGGGCGACACCATTTATTACGACAGCTCAACGCCCCACGGTATGATAGCTGTTGGCGGTGAAGACTGTATCTTCTATGCCATGGTTCTCAACCCGTCTGAGTATGAGCCTGCACCTAAAGCTGAACAGGCTGCTCCTTTAAAGCACGCTCCCAAGAGAACGGAAACAGAGTACAGAGTTCACGACGAATATATTGATGTTGTGGAAGGTGAAGACGGAAGCTTACAGAAAATCACCTTCAAGAACACGGAAAAGTTTAACTTCGCCTTCGACGTTGTTGATGCAATCGCAAGAAGAAAGCCCTCAAAATTGGCAATGCTCCACGTTGACAGAGAAGGAAACGAGAGATACTTCACATTTAACGATATCAGTCGATATTCCTCAAAGGCTGCAAATTACTTTAAGTCTTTGGGTATCAAAAAAGGCGATAAGGTTCTGCTTATCATGCGCCGCCATTATCAGTTCTGGATAGCCATGATGGCGCTGAACAAAATAGGCGCGGTTGCGATCTTGGGATCAAACCAGCTTCTTGCACATGATATCGAATACCGTATAAATGCAGCGGATATAAACACCGTTATCTGCACAGCCTTTGATGGTGTAACAGAGCAGGTCGATACATGTGTACCCAACTGCCCCAGCCTTAAAAATAAGATAATCATCAGCGGTGAAAAGGAGACATGGCGCAGCTTTGACAATGAGTTCCGCATGTACAGCGAAGAATTTGTAAGAGAAGCGGATGCTCCCTGCGGAAATGATACCATGCTCATGTTCTTCACTTCGGGAACAACAGGTTATCCCAAGGCCGCTTACCACAACTACAAATATCCTTTGGGTCACTTTATCACAGCCAAATATTGGCACTGCGTAAACCCCGAAGGTCTGCACTTTACAATTTCCGATACAGGCTGGGCAAAGTCCATGTGGGGCAAGCTCTACGGACAATGGCTGTGTGAAGCTGCCGTATTCGTATACGACTTTGACCGATTTGATGCAAACAAGATTCTTCCCATGTTTGCAAAGCATAAGATAACAACCTTCTGTGCACCGCCCACAATGTACCGTATGCTCATTAAGGAGAACCTGTCCAAGTTTGATCTGTCCTCTATTGAGCACGCGACTATCGCAGGTGAGGCACTTAACCCCGAGGTATTTAACCAGTTCCGAAAGGCAACAGGCCTGTCTCTTATGGAGGGCTTCGGTCAGTCTGAGACAACGGTTATGATCGGCAACCTTGTCGGCATGACACCTAAGCCGGGCTCTATGGGTAAACCCGTACCGCTTTATCCTATCGAGCTTCTCGGTCCCGATTGTCAGCCTGTTAAGATCGGTGACACAGGCGAGATCTGTATTAAGGCAGAGCGAAATGAGATCTGCGGTCTGTTCGCGGGATACTATAACGACGAGGAAAAGACCAATGCCGTATGGCATGACGGTTATTACCACACAGGTGATACCGCATGGCAGGATGAGGACGGACATTTCTGGTACGTCGGTCGTGTTGACGATCTTATCAAGTCCTCCGGCTACCGCATCGGACCCTTTGAAATCGAAAGTGTTATCATGGAGCTGCCTTACGTTCTTGAGTGCGGAGTTTCCGCAGCGCCCGATCCGGTACGCGGACAGGTGGTAAAGGCAAGTATCGTTCTCATAAAGGGTATGGAAGCTACGGATGAACTCAAAAAAGAAATTCAAGCTTATGTTAAGGAGCATACTGCGCCTTACAAATATCCCAGAATCGTTGAGTTTAAGGATGAGCTTCCCAAAACAGTCAGCGGAAAGATACAGAGAAATCTGCTGTAATTTCGAAAGGACTGAAAAATCGTGGAATATAAGCGCATAACCCTGTTTGCCGGACATTACGGCAGCGGAAAGACCAATATCGCAGTAAACTGGGCTCTTGAGATGAAAAAACATGAAGAGCGGGTAATGCTTGCGGATATGGATATAGTAAACCCCTATTACAGAGCAAAAGACAGCGCCGACGATATGGAAAAGGCGGGAATAAGAGTTATATCCTCTTTCTTTGCCAATTCCAACGTAGACCTGCCCGCTCTGCCACAGGATATTTACGCAATAGTTGACGATAAGTCATGGCATGCTATAATTGATGTTGGAGGAGATGACCGCGGAGCGCTTGCTCTCGGCAGGTTGGTTCCTCAGATAGTCGAGGAAAACGACTATGAAATGCTTCTGGTAATAAACCGCTTCAGACCTTTGACCCGTGATATTGAGGGCATAAGCGAGGTGGTGGCAGAAATTGAGGCTGCCTGCCGCCTGCCCTTTACGGCGATTGTCAATAACTCCAACCTTGGAGCGGAGACGACGGAAGAAGATATTATCAGCAGTATGAATTATGCGAATGAGGTGTCCGCACGTTGCGGACTTCCCATAAAAATGACAACCGTGGAAAAATCCTTATATGAACCCCTGAAAGACCGTATACCCGGACTTTTCCCTCTGAGCCTTCAGAAAAGGCCTACAGAATTTTAAGGAGGAATGTGTTTTGGCAAAATTAACATTCAGATCTGACCTGTGCAAGGGCTGCGGACTCTGCGTTGCCTTCTGTCCTAAAGGACTTCTGGTCCTCTCTCAGGATAAGATCAACGCAAAGGGTCATCATCCTGCAGAAATTACAGATCAGGAAAAGTGTGTCGGCTGCGCTTTCTGTGCAACAATGTGTCCCGACTGCATCATTAAAGTAGAAAGGTGAGTGAGCAAATGTCAGAAAAAGTACTTATGAAGGGCAACGAAGCCATTGCTGAAGCAGCCCTTATGGCGGGCTGCCGTCATTACTTCGGTTACCCCATTACCCCCCAGACAGAGCTTACTGCATATATGGCAAAGCGTCTGCCTAAAATGGACGGCGTATTTCTTCAGGCGGAGAGTGAGATCGCCGCAATCAACATGGTCATCGGTGTTTCCGCTGCAGGTAAGCGCGTTATGACATCTTCTTCCAGCCCCGGAATCTCTCTTAAGAGCGAAGGTCTTTCTTACCTTGCAGGCTGCGATCTGCCCGCATTCGTAGTAAACGTACAGCGCGGCGGTCCCGGTCTCGGCGGTATTCAGCCTTCCCAGTCTGACTATTTTCAGGCTACACGCGGTGCACACGGCGACTATCGTACAATCGTTCTCGCTCCTGATTCCGTACAGGAAATGGTATCTCTCACAGTTAAGGGATTTGACCTTGCAGATAAATACCGCATGACATCCATGCTGCTCGCTGACGGTACTCTCGGCCAGATGATGGAGCCTGTAAGCCTTGATGTTGGCGAGATCACAAAGTATGACAAGCCTTGGGCAGCAACAGGCACAAAGATGGAACGTCCCAAGAACATTATCAACTCCCTGTCCCTTATCCCCGAGGAGCTTGAGAGCTGGAACCTTACAAGATACGAGCGCTATAAGATCGTTGAAGAGAACGAAGTTATGTACGAGGAGTACATGATGGATGATGCTGAAATCTGCATCGTTTCCTTCGGTATCACAGCCCGTGTTTCCAAAAACGCTATCAATGAGGCAAGAGCAAAGGGCATCAAGGTCGGTATGATCCGTCCCATTACCCTGTGGCCCTTCCCCAAGAAGGTTCTCTGCGAGGCTGCTGACAAGGTCAAGGCATTTATCTCCGTTGAGATGTCCATGGGACAGCTTATCGAGGATGTTGAGCTGGCAACAAGATGCAAGAAGCCTGTTCTTCTCTGCAATCGCTGCGGCGGCGTAATTCCTTCTCCTCAGAATGTTATGGACAGTATTCTTGAAGCTGATAAAATCGGAGGTGAGCAGTAATGAATACAGTATTTGACAGACCCCATGCACTGTGCGATGTAGTGCTTCACTATTGCCCCGGCTGTACACACGGTATTATCCACCGTCTCGTTGCAGAATGTCTCGACGAACTGGGCATTGAAGGCAAGGCTATCGGTATTGCCTCCGTTGGCTGCTCCGTTCTTACATACAACTACTTCAACTGCGATATGATCCAGGCTGCTCACGGTCGTGCTCCTGCTGTTGCAACAGGCGCAAAGAGAGCAGACCCCTCCAACATCGTTTTCACCTATCAGGGCGATGGTGACCTTGCAGCTATCGGTACTGCAGAGACAGTTCACGCAGCAGCAAGAGGCGAAAACATCACAGTTATCTTTGTAAACAACGCAATTTACGGTATGACAGGCGGTCAGATGGCTCCCACATCTCTGCCCGGACAGATCACACAGACTTCTCCCTATGGCCGCGACACAAAGACAGTCGGATACCCCGTAAAGGTTTGCGAAATGCTGTCTCAGGTAGACGGCGCAACATATCTTGAGCGTGTTGCAGTTAACGACGTTAAGAACGTAAAGAACGCAAAGCGCGCTATCAAGAAGGCTTTCCAGAACCAGATAGACGGCAAGGGCTTCTCCCTTGTTGAGGTTCTCTCCACCTGTCCCACAAACTGGGGTCTTACACCTGATAAGGCTCTTAAGTGGCTTGAGGACAACATGATGCCTTATTACCCTCTGGGTGTATATAAGGACAAATATGCAGAGGAGGCAAAATAATGAAAACATCTCAGATCATTTTTGCCGGATTCGGCGGACAGGGCATCCTGTTTTCCGGAAAATTCCTTGCATATAACGGACTTATTGCAGAAAAGAACGTAAGCTGGCTTCCTTCTTACGGTCCTGAAATGCGCGGCGGTACAGCAAACTGCAGCGTTATCATCAGCGATACTCCCGTTGGTTCTCCTATCGTTTCTGAAGCAGATATGCTGGTTGTTATGAACAACCCCTCTCTTGAGAAGTTTGAATCTGCCGTTGTTCCCGGCGGTAAGATTTTTGTGGACTCTGCCCTTGTTGACATGAAGGTCACACGCACAGACGTTGACGTTTACTACATTCCCGCAACAAAAATGGCGGGGGATGAGGGCATCTCCACACTTGCAAATATGATTCTTGTCGGCAAACTTTTAAAGGAAAGCGGTCTGTTTGATTTCTCAAATATTGACGCTGTTCTTGATAAGATCGTTTCCGCAAAGCATCAGGATCTTAAGGCATTCAACCACAAGGCACTTAGCCTTGGCTACAACTACGAGGGCTAAAGAGGAGAACGAAAAATGCTTGATATCAAAATTGAAAAAACCGCTTGCCCCAAGGAGAAGCCTGAGTCTTCTACCTTAGGCTTCGGTAAAAAATTCTCAGACCACATGTTTGTTATGGAGTACAAAGAGGGTGAAGGCTGGAAAAACCCCAGAATTATCCCCTTTGGAAACATTTCCCTCAGCCCTGCATCCACAGTTTTCCACTACGGCGCAGAGATTTTTGAGGGTATGAAGGCATACCGCACCCCCGAAGGAAAAATACAGCTGTTCAGACCTTATGAGAATGCAAAGCGTATGAATAACTCCGCAGAGCGTATCTGCCTGCCCGAGATTCCCGAAGAGGATTTTGTACAGGCTCTTGTTGAGCTTGTAAAGCTTGAGGCGGATTGGGTTCCCTCTGAGCCCGAGACTTCTCTCTATCTCCGTCCCTTCACAATTGCAAACGACCCCTTCCTCGGTGTTCACCCTGCAACAGAGGCTATCTTTATGATAATCGCTTCTCCTGTTGGCAGCTACTATAAGGAAGGACTTAACCCTGTTTCCATCATGATCGAGACAGAGGACGTCCGCGCTGTTCGCGGCGGTACAGGTTATGCAAAGTGCGGCGGTAACTACGGCGCAAGCCTCAGAGCAGGCAAGAAGGCAGAGGAAAAGGGTTATTCTCAGGTTCTCTGGCTTGACGGTGTTGAGAGAAAGTACATCGAAGAGGTTGGCGCTATGAACGTAATGTTCATGGTTGGCGATGAGGTCATCACACCTGCTCTCACAGGCTCTATCCTCCCCGGTATTACACGTAAATCCTGCATCGAGCTTCTCCGCAGCCGCGGTTACAAGGTAACAGAGCGTCAGTTCAGTCTTGATGAGCTGAAGGAAGCCTGCGAAAACGGCACACTCAAGGAAGCATGGGGCTGCGGTACTGCTGCAGTTGTATCTCCCATCGGCAAGCTTGTTATCGGAGACGAGACTTATGTTATCAACAATAATGAGATCGGCGCTGTTACACAGGAGCTTTACGATACCCTTACAGGCATCCAGTGGGGCAAGATCGAAGATACCTTCGGTTGGGTATACCCCGTAGTTTAAGTTAATAGGCATAAGAAAACTCCCGAGTGCAAACTCGGGAGTTTTTTGTGTGGACAGCCGCCCATTTTTATATTTCGTGCAAAACATACCGTAGGGCGCATAGCTGCTCCAGTCGGTAGTCACACATCATAGATATTGAAAATATGTTATCTTAGAGATATAATCAGTTCACAAAACTTGAATTTGACAAAAACCATAAGGAGAATACAAGAATGAAAAAAATCAGTTTTGCATTGGTACTGATACTTACACTCATTATGCTCTGTAGCTGTGGGGGATATGTCAATAATTATTCTGCGACCATCTTGATTACTTCATGTCAGGGCGATGAAGCAAGTATGGAATTTGATACCTTTAAGGGAACGTATAATTTCAAGTTAAAAGGAAAACACGACAGCGACCATACACTTGATTGTGAAGCAAGTCTTGCTGAAGGTGAAATGAACGTGTACGTCAGTGTTGACGGAGAAAAAGAACTGCTGTTCACGATTAAAGGTGGTGAATCCTATAACGACACAATTACATTGAACGATAGATATGATAACGAAAGAGTCGTCTATATTATTCTCGAATCTGCTGACAAATGTGTGGGCGGTGATTTTGAATTCGAGTACAATTGATTTTAATAATACAAACAAATTTTAGTATGTCGAAAAGTTAACCGCAGCACCTAAATGTGGGTGCTGCGGTTTTTTGTTGCAATTAAGCTGTCAGTTGATTTGTCGGTACTAGGGGCGACCTGCGGCCGACCGTGTGGTCGGTCAAAGACTGCAATTACTTCAAAACTACATTTTCGTTGCCGAACATTTCGCGAAGCTCCTGCAGCAGAGCATCGTGAATTATGCAGCGGGTGCCGACGATTTTTTTTGTATCCTCGAAATAAATCTTAATTGTCGATTTTCCGGGGAACATCATAAGAACCAGTTTAAGTCTTTCGTATCTGGGGTCTTCTTTTTTGGCAAGCTTTACCCAAATCGTCTGGTCCTGTGAGGGTGCCTTAGGTTTTTCCTCGCCCGGCATGGGGTCAAGGTCTGACAGGGGACGGATGGTGTCTGCCAGAAGCTGAGGCTCTTTTTCGTCACGGGCTGAAATGCGTCCTGTTATCATAACAGGGCTGCCCTCTGACAGATAGCCGCCGCCTGCATCTAATGCTCGCTGGAACACCAGAATCTCAATGCTGCCGCTGCCATCCTCTAAAGTGACGTAAGCCATAAGACTGCCTGTTTTTGTGGGCTTTGTCTTCACAGTCTCTACAACACCTGCAAGAGAAATCTTTTGGTCATCGTGGAAAACTGTGTTTCCACCCTCTTTTGCATAGTCGCCCATGACGGCACCGATCATAACAGCGCCTGCTTTCTTTGCGGCTGTGCGGTATTCATCCATGGGGTGACCCGAGAGGTAAAGGCCTGTAACCTCGTGCTCCATTGCCATAAGCTCGCGTGTTGTAAACTCCGCAATATCAGGCAGGGGAATGGCAGACATTTCCTCGTTGTCATCTTCCATATCGAAAAGACCCATCTGTCCATCGACATTTTTGCGGCGAGTTTCGGCAATGCTGTCCAAAACAAGTCCGCAAACCTGCATAAGCTGACGGCGCTTTACATTAAGGCTGTCAAAGCCGCCGCATTTTATAAGACTTTCAACGGCGCGGCGGTTGAGCTCTGTGCCGTACATACGGTTGCAGAATTCGTCGAAGCTTTTGAACTTGCCGCCTGTTTTTCGCTCTGCCATGAGAGCCTTAATAAATCCGCGGCCGATATTTTTGACGGCAACAAGACCGTAACGGATATTGTCGCCCGAAACGGTGAACATATCGTTGGATTCGTTGACATCGGGAGGCAGAAGCTTAATGCCCATGGCCTTGCATTCTGCCGTGTATTCGGAAACCTTTTCGGGGCTGTCCAGAACGCTGCTCATAAGAGCTGCCATGTATTCTCTGGGGTAGTGGCACTTTAAGTATGCTGTCTGATAAGAGACGACAGCATAGGCAACGGCGTGGGATTTGTTGAAGGCGTAGTTTGCAAAGTCCAGAATTTCGTCATAAATGCTGGCTGCAATGTCTTTCGGAACTCCGTTTGCCACAGCACCGCTTATGCCGCGCTCTACGTCGCCTTCGATAAAGGTTTTGCGCTCTTTCTGAATTTCAGCCTGCTTTTTCTTGGACATGGCGCGGCGGATCATATCTGCCTGACCGAGAGAGAAGCCGCCCAGTTTACGCAGAATTTCAAGAACTTGTTCCTGATATACGATGCATCCGTAAGTGACCTGCAGAATAGGCTCAAGCATGGGGTGCTTATAGCTGATTTTTTCGGGGTGGCGGTTGTTGTCCAAAAAGCGGGGGATGGAGTCCATAGGACCGGGGCGGTACAGGGCGATAATAGCCGTAATATCTTCGATGCTTTTGGGGGCAAGTCCTGTGCAGACATTTGTCATACCTGTGGATTCAAGCTGGAAAACGCCCGAGGTTTTGCCTGCGGAGAGCATAGCGAAGGTTTCTGCATCGTCGTCGGGAATAGTCTTTATATCAAAGTTCGGTGTGTGCTGACGGATGGTTTGCACAGCATCATCGATGACCGTAAGGTTTCGCAGTCCCAAAAAGTCCATTTTGAGAAGACCCAGCTCTTCCAAGGTTGTCATAACATACTGGGTCGCAATGGAATCATCCTTTTTGGAAAGGGTAAGGGGGACGTATTCGCTGACAGGCTTTTTGGTGATAACGACACCTGCTGCGTGTGTACCGGAGTCCTTGGGCATATCCTCAAGAGCCTTTGCCGTATCAATAACGCGGCGGATGCGCTCGTCGTTGTCATACATATCGCGCAGGTTTTTGGAGGTTTCCAAAGCCTGCTCTATTTTTATATTCAGAACGTTGGGAATCTCTTTTGCCAGAGCATTTTCCTCTGCAAAGGTGAGGGAGAGCGCCTTTGATACGTTGCGGACTGCGTTCTTTGCCTTGAGTGTGTTAAAAGTAACGATTTGCGCAACGTGGTCTTCACCGTATTTGCGCTTTACATAATCTATGACCTCGCCACGTCTGCGTTCGCAGAAGTCCATATCAATATCGGGCATGCTTACGCGCTCGGGGTTTAAGAAACGCTCGAAGTAAAGGCTGTATTTCATTGGGTCAATATCGGTGATCTCCAAGCAGTAGGAGACGATACTTCCTGCGGCAGAGCCGCGTCCGGGACCTACGGGTATGCCCTTGTTTTTGGCGTACATTACAAAGTCCTGAACGATAAGGAAGTAGTCTGTAAAGCCCATGCGGCCGATCATGTCCAGCTCGTAGTCAAGCTGGTTCATAAGAGTTTCGCTGCCCTCTCCATAGCGCTTTTTAAAGCCTATAAGGCATTGACTTCTCAAGTATTCTGCGCTGGTGACGCCTTCGGGAAGCTTGAATTCCGGCAGATGATAGTGACCGAATTCGAAGTCCAGATTGCACATTTCAGCAATTTTCAAGGTGTTGTCAGCTGCTTCGGGGTATTCAGGGAACAGCGCACGCATATCTTTTTCAGACTTGAGGAAAAATTCCGTAGTTTCAAAGCGCATGCGGTCAGGCTCTTCAACAGTTTTGCCTGTCTGGATGCACATGAGGACATCCTGAGCGTAAGAGTCGTCGCGGGTGAGATAGTGAACATCGTTTGTGACCACAAGGGGAATTCCTGTCTCGCGGTGACTGCGTAATATTCCCTCGTTTACCTGTGCCTGCTCGCGAAGTCCGTGATCCTGCAGCTCAAGGTAAAAACTGTCCTCACCGAACATTTCGCGCATTTCCAAAGCTGTGCGCTTTGCGCCGTCGTAATCACCCTCGGCTATGCATCTGGGAATTTCACCTGCGACGCAGGCGGACAGGGCAATCAGACCTTCGCTGTGCTGCTTCAGTAAGGTTTTGTCAATGCGCGGCTTTACATAATATCCTTCTGTGAAGGCGCGGCTGACCAGCTGACACAGGTTTTTGTAGCCTGTCTCATTTTTACAAAGCAGCACAAGGTGATAGCGCGTAGAGTCCAGCTCACGCTCTTTGTCAAAACGGCTTCGCGGTGCAACATATACCTCGCAGCCGATGATGGGCTTTATGCCCTGTTTTTGTGCTTCCTTGTAAAAATTGACAGCGCCGTACATAACGCCGTGGTCGGTAATGGCAACGGCAGGCTGTCCAAGGTCGCATGCGCGCTTTACGAGGTCGCGGATGCGGCAGGCACCGTCTAAAAGACTGTATTCACTATGGACATGAAGATGTACAAATGCCATTGCTTTTCCTCCGATAAAAGTTAATAAAGTTTACATAACAGGGCTGTGAGAACACAGCCCTGTTTGTTTGTGCGGTATTTTAGCCGAGCTTTGCAAGGATCTCGTTTGCAGTCTTCTTGTAGAAGTCTGCTTTTTCCTTGTTGCCCAGAGTTTCAAATGCCATGGATGCGTTGCGGCAGCCGACGGCGTATTCTTTGTTCTCGCCGAAAATGAGCTTTGTCTTTTCGATAGCCTTTTCAAAGGTCTCGGCAGCGCCTGCTACATCGCCTGCGTTAAAGAGCATAACGGCCTTTGTGTTAAGAGCGCCTGCGTAGTGGGGGTTTAAGCCGCCGTCCATATTTTCAAACATGGAAATAGCTGCGTTGAGATATTCGATGGCTCTCTCGCGGTTGCCGGAATTGTAGTATGTGACGGCGAGGTTTGCTCTGTTTGTTGCGATTTCGGCATCGTTATCGGGAACTTTTTCGAGATAAGTAAGTGCCTTTTCAAAGTTCTCTGCTGCGCTGGCAAGGTCGCCCATGTCCTGATATACAAGACCTGTGTTGTTGTAAAGACCTGCCATTTCATAGTCAGATGTGTTGCTTGCCTTGAGCAGAATTGTTTCAGCTTCTTTGAAAGAAGCGAGAGCCTCGTCTAATTTACCCATAAGGCGCAGAGCACCTGCCATATTGAGGATAACAACTGCGTATGCGCTGTTATTCTGCATACCGCGGATCTCCAGCTCTGCCTTTACTGCGTCAAAAGCGGTGAGACACATGTCCCATTTGCTGAGGCCGCGGTAGAAGCATGCCATCTCGTTGAGAACTGCGATTCTTGTGTCGCTGCAGTTGATGATCCACTCTTTCTCATGGTCGGAAAGCTGGTCATATTTTTCTTCACCTGTGCGGTCGCAATGGTCATCGCAGCTGCCGCAGGAGCTGGGGATAATCATATATTCTTCAGACATTGCAAGGCTGTCTTTCAAAAACTGCTCGGTAGCAGCGTTGTCGTGTCTTGCGTAGTATTCGTCAAGATCAGCATAAAATTTGTTGATGTCAAAAGCCATAGGTAGCTCCTCCTTAAAATTAATAGTTTTATAACTATATTTTACAGGGTCGGTACCTTTCAGTCAACCGATTACCCATGCAAAAATCTTATTTGGGCATGCTTCCTGTAGCGCCTTCAAGACCATGAGCCAAGTCTGTGGAGAAGCCTGCCTGAAGAGACGGTGCGATTTCAAAGACCTTATCAACATAAGTGTAGTCGGAGTAGCCCATTCTTGCCAGAGGTTTGATCTTTACAATGTCGATCTTACCGTCGGGCAGCAGAAATTCGTCCTTAATGTGAACACCGACGACCTTGCCGATGATGATGTCAGCTGTGCCCACTCTTCCGTCGCCGGGGAGACGAATGGTCTGAAAGTGTTTGCACTCAAACTGGATTGGAGACTCTGCTACACGGAAGGGTTTTACGAGGTTTGAGGGGGCTTTTGTAAGGCCTGCCTTTTCAAACTCATCAACACCGTACTCAAAACCTGCTGCAGTGATGTTCATAGCCTCCCGCAGGTCGTATGTGACCATGTTGTATACAAATTCGCCTGTCTCTTCGATGTTTCTGGTGGTGTCCTTTCTCTGAGACTCGCTGCCCTGATTGATGGAAACGAGGACATAAGGGGGATCAAAGGTGAGGTTTGTAAACTGGCTGTAAGGTGCGAGGTTTGATACACCGTCAGCACTTATTGTAGAGAGCCAGCCGATAGCGCGGGGAACTACGCATGCTTTGAAAGGGGGACGGGAAAGACCGTGGTCGTTTTTAGCGGTTTCGTAAAACATAGGTATACCTCCGTTAATAGATTGTCTTATTAACAGTATAGCCGAAAGCGGAGCTTTCTTCAAGACGTCTCATTGCCGATGTGAGCATGCGTGAAAATTTAATACATGAATTTTAAGTATTGGGGAATACTGGTTTTGAAAAGGCGGTGGTAAAAGTGGATGTGTTTTGCTGTAATACCAAAATTATTTCGGGAACAGGCGCAGTATCGGCACTTGCAGAATTTGGCGCTGGCAAAGTGTTTTTAGTCTCGGATCCGTATTTTGTTAAAAACGGAACGGCGGACAGAGTACTTGCGGCGACTAAAGCGCAGTATACAGAGGTTTTTGACGGAGTACAGCCCGATCCCTCGGTGGAATTGGCGGCTGAAGGAACTGCAAAACTGAAAAAGTTTGAGCCTGACCTTGTTGTTGCACTTGGCGGCGGCAGCGCTATTGATTGCGCCAAGGCAATGCGGTTTTTTGCCGGAGAGAAAAATATCTTCGCTGCAATACCCACAACTTCGGGCTCGGGCTCTGAGGTGACGGATTTTGCGATATTGACCTATGGGGAGACAAAGCACCCCTTGGTGGATCCCAAGTTAAGACCTGATGCTGCGATTTTGGACGACGAGCTGCTTGCTCAGCTGCCAAAGTCATTGATTGCGGACAGCGGATTTGATGTCCTGTCACATGCGCTTGAGGCATGTGCTGCGACAGACAGCGGGACGATAACGGATTGCCTGGCAAAAGAGGCGTTTGTGTGTGCTTTCAACATGCTGCCCTTATCCTACGCAGGACAAACACAGGTGCGGCTTAAGGTGCATGAGGCATCCTGCCTTGCGGGGATGGCGTTTACTCAGGCAGGACTTGGTATATGTCATGCTCTTGCCCATGCTTTGGGCGGAATGTTCCATATACCTCATGGAAGACTTAATGCTGTACTGCTTCCTGCAGTCGTTGGAGTTAACAGTTCTGCTGCAGGACGAAAATATGCAGAGTTTGCCAAAGCTGCAGGAGTTGGCGGCGGAGCGGATACGATAATCGTGAGAAATCTGAAAAACTCCCTTGTAAGACTGCGCCGACAGCTTAACTTGCCTGATACGCTTATACAGGCAGGGGCGGACGCAAAAATACTGAGAAGCAGACAGGGTGAGATCATAAAAACCGCGCTGCAGGATCCCTGCTGCCGCACAAATCCAGTACCTGTGACGGAAAGTCTTTTAAAACAGGTGCTCGATGAGGTGACGGGGCGTGGGTGAGAGCCTTTTAAGTGTAGGACTGGACGTTGGAACGACGTCCACGCAGATGATCTTGTCCAAGCTCAATATTGAGAATAAAGCAGGAGCTTTTTCCGTACCGGAAATGGAAATTTCAGAAAGAGAAATAGTATATAAAAGCGAGGTTCACTTTACCCCTCTTCGCGGAGCTGATTTGGTCGATGCAGAGAAACTGCGGACTATTATTGCAGATGAATACAAAAAGGCAGGGGCAGAACGAACAAGTGTAGATACAGGCGCGATTATCATTACGGGAGAAACCAGCCGCAAGGAAAACGCAGATGCGGTCTTACACGAGCTTTCGGATTTTGCGGGCGATTTCGTTGTGGCAACGGCAGGGCCTGATCTTGAAAGTGTTCTGGCGGCAAAAGGTGCAGGTGCGGACAAGTTTTCCGAAAAAACAGGCAAAACTGTTCTGCACATGGATATCGGCGGCGGAACGAGCAATCTTGCTCTTATTAAAGACGGGCGGATAGTAAAGACAGGGTGCCTTAACGTAGGCGGCAGACTTGTGAAGTTTGATGAGGCGGGCAAAGTGACATACGTCTCTCCTGTCCTGCGCGGACTTTGCGATGTTTGTGTGGGAGATCATATTACAGAACGTACAGTTGAAGATATCTCGAAACTACTGGTCTCTGCGTTGGAAATGGTGTGCGCAAAAAGAGGAGAGACGGAGCTGCTTCGGAAGCTTGCCACGGAAGGAACAGATATGGCGCCTGTACAGGCGGACGTCATATCATTTTCGGGCGGTGTGGCGGACTGTATAGACAGGGATGTGCCGTGGAGACAGTACGGGGATATAGGTCCTGTTTTGGGCAGGGAAATACGGAAGTCCCTTCTTTGCAGTGAGGAATATGTTCTCGGAGAGGAGACGATACGCGCAACGGTCATCGGCGCAGGCTGCCACAGTGCACAGCTTTCGGGAAGTACGGTATTTTATCAGAACATCACTTTTCCGCTGAAGAATATTCCTGTTGTGAAATTCGGTGAGAGTGCGAAATTGCATGAGGATGCTGTGTTTTGGTCTATTGAGGATTTTGGTTTGCCCGACTATTCAAGAGTAGCTGCTCTTGCGGATGAGATAGTCAACAGAGTTAAAAGCGGACCTGTATATATTTGCGTTGAACGTGATATGGCCAAGGCTTTGGGGCAGGCTGTTGCCATGAAAGCGGCAAAGGACAGACCCATATTATGCGTTGACAGGATAAAGCTCCTGCCCGAAAGCTATATGGATGTGGGTGAACCTGTAGGACCTGCGCTGCCTGTTGTAATAAAAACACTTGTACTTTCAAATTAAGGAGAAATTGATGAAACTTAAAACTACATTGCTGGGGAAAACATATTGTTTTAACAGCGTAAAAGATGTTTTGGCAAAAGCCAACGAGGAAAAGACGGGAGATAAGCTGGCAGGTCTGGCGGCGGAAACAGCACAGGAACGCGTTGCCGCAAAGGTTGTTCTCAGCGCGCTGACCTTGGGAGATTTAAGAGAGAACCCTGCGGTGCCATACGAAGAGGATGAGGTCACGCGGATCATACAGGACGATGTAAACGAAAAGGTGTATGCAAAGATACGAAACTGGACGGTGTCTGATTTTCGCGAGTGGATTTTAAACGAAAAGACAACAGGTGCGGATATCCGCAGAATCAGCCGCGGTCTTACATCTGAAATGGTGGCGGCTGCAGCAAAGCTGATGAGTAACCTCGACCTTATTTACGCGTCGAGCAAAATGACGGTAACGGCACATTGCAACACGACCATAGGTCTTCCCGGAACGCTTTCCTGCAGATTGCAGCCCAACCACACGACAGACGACCCTGAGGGTATTACCGCATCCGTTCTCGAAGGACTTAGCTTCGGTGCGGGAGATGCGGTAATCGGACTAAACCCCGTAACGGACTCTCCAGAGCAGGTGGGGAAAATACTGCGCAGATTTCAGGAGATAAAGGAGTATTGGGAGATACCCACGCAGATATGCGTTCTTGCCCATGTAACGGCGCAGATGAAAGCTGTGAGAGAGGGGGCACCCTGTGATCTTATTTTCCAGAGCATCGCAGGCAGCCAGAAGGGAAATGAGGCATTTGGATTTGATGCATCAACACTTGAAGAGGCTCGGCAGATGCTTCTGCGTGACGGGACCGCAGAAGGTCCCAATGTTATGTACTTTGAGACAGGTCAGGGCTCGGAGCTGAGCAGCAATGCCCACCACGACACCGATCAGGTGACTATGGAGGCTCGGTGTTACGGTTTTGCAAAGAGATTTCAGCCGTTTCTCGTAAATACCGTTGTAGGATTTATCGGTCCTGAATACCTTTACGACTCAAAGCAGGTCACAAGGGCAGGTCTTGAAGATCACTTTATGGGTAAACTTACGGGCATTTCCATGGGCTGTGACTGCTGCTATACAAACCATATGAAGGCAGATCAGAACGATATTGAGAATCTGGCGGCGCTTTTATGCATGGCAGGGTGCAACTATTTTATGGGAATTCCTCACGGAGATGACATTATGCTCAACTACCAGACAACGGGATTCCGTGAGACAGCGGCGCTTCGCGAGATAACAGGGAAAACGGCTATTCCTGAATTCCAGAGATGGCTTGAAAAAATGGGATTTTGGGAAAACGGCAAGCTGACGGCAAAAGCAGGCGACGGCTCAAGTCTGCTGTTTTAAGGGGGTACGAGAATGAATAAACAGGAACTTACGTCTCTCGTTGCTGAGATATTAAGTCAGATGAACACAGGTGAGCCTGCGGTAAAGGGGAGCGACTACAAGCCTGCTTCTCCTGAGCCTGTGAGAAAAGGCACGGATTACGCTGACGGAGATTTTGTGCCCGACGTGACGGAGCTGGATTTAAGAAAGCTCTATCTCACGGAAGGTGCGGAAAATGAAGAGAAGTTCAGAAAAATGAAGATGAAAACTCCTGCGAGATTGGGAAGCGGAAGAGCGGGTGCGCGATATAAGACGTTGACAATGCTCCGTTTTCGTGCAGACCACGCCGCGGCGCAGGACTCTGTGTTTTCGCAGGTGAGCGAGGATTTTGCGAAAGAAAACGGACTTGTTGCGGTACAGACAGAGTGCCAGAGCAAGGACGAATATTTGACAAGACCCGATAAGGGAAGAAGATTTGATTCCGAAAATGAAAAGATGATCCGTGATGCAATAATAGAAAAACCTACGGTTCAGATAGTGATCGGTGACGGATTGTCCTCTGCTGCCATAACTGCAAATGCCATGGACTGTCTGGCGGCATTAAAAGACGGACTTAAGCTTCGCGGAATACAGACGGGCAAGGAGCTTTTTGTACGCTACTGCAGAGTTGGCGCAGGAGATGCCGTTGGCGATATCACAGGCTGCGAGCTTGTCTGTGTACTGGTTGGCGAACGTCCCGGACTTGTGACAGACAAGAGCATGTCTGCATATATAACCTACAAACCTTATACGGGCGTTTCTGAATCGGCCCGAACTGTTGTCTCCAATATCCATGCGCAGGGTACACCTGCCGTTGAGGCAGGCGCGTATATCGCTGAGCTTATTGAGACAATTTTAAGGAAAAAGGTTTCGGGCGTGGGACTTCATGCGGAGGTGAAGTAATGATACCTGTCAATGTACTGGCTGTGAGATATCTTGCCAATGCGTCGCCCTCTCTTTTAAAAGGACTTGGCGTATCAAAAGATACCCCAAGCCTGGGGATGCTCACCACGGATTGTGATGATGCAACATATATTGCCCTTGATGCTGCCACAAAGGCGGCGGATGTAAAAGTGTGCTACGGACGCAGCTTTTATGCAGGAGCGGCAAATGCATCAACGCCTAACGCAGGTGAGGTGATCGGTATCATTGCAGGGGCAACGCCGGGGGCTGTGAAAAGCGGAATGGATGCAGCTCTTTCTGCCCTTGAAAGGGTTGGCTTTGAGGAGGTAAACGGCGTGCCCTATCTTGCTGTGACTGTAAGCAGCGTGGGCTCGTTTCTGGCAGGCGAAGCAAAGGTGGCGGAGGGGAGCGCTATCGCATATCTCATCGCACCGCCGCTGGAAAGCATGTACGCCATGGATGCTGCCCTTAAATCGGCAGATGTGAAGCTGTGTAAGCTGTATGCTCCGCCCAGTGAGACAAATTTTGGCGGAGGATTACTGTCAGGAACTCAATCTGCCTGCGATTCTGCCCGTGACGCATTTGCTCAGGCGGTTGCAGAGGTTGCGCGAAGTCCTAAATAAGGAGAGAAAATATGGAATTTGATAAAGACTTATCTGCCCGTCAGGAGGCGCGGGTACTGGCGAAGAAGGCGGCGGATGCCCAAAAGGTTCTGGCGGGAATGTCTCAGGGGCAGATCGATGCAATAGTGGAAGCTGTTGCAAAAGCCTTTTCAAAAGAAGCGGAAGCTCTGGCTGAAATGGCTGTAAAAGAGACGGGATTCGGAAATGTCCGCGATAAGACGGTAAAGAACAGGTTTGCCTCAGAAAAAGTGGCTGCGAAGGTGCGCGGAATGAAAACCGTCGGCGTATTGAAAGAGAACGATGTGGACAAGCTATGGGAGATAGCGGTGCCTGTTGGCGTTATTGCGGCTATCGTTCCGAGCACAAACCCTACGTCTACCGTGTGCTACAAGGCGATAATTGCGCTGAAAGCGGGAAATGCGGTTGTTTTTTCGCCTCATCCTAATGCGATAGGCTGTACTGTAAGGGCGGCAGAAATCGTCGCTGCGGCAGCGGAAAGCGCAGGAGCGCCCAAAGGCTCGGTGTCGTGCATGACGATCCCATCTCTGGATGGCTGTCAGGAGCTGATGAAAGCTCCCGAGGTAAAACTGATCCTTGCTACAGGCGGGCCGGGCATGGTGAAGGCAGCGTATTCCTCAGGTAAACCTGCTATCGGAGTCGGCGCGGGAAACGGACCTGCGTATATACACCACACGGCAGATGTTGCGCAGGCGATAAGGCATATCGTTGAGTCCAAGACCTTTGACAACGGAACTGTATGCGCGTCCGAGCAGAGCATTATAGTTGAAAAGAGCCTTGAAGATGCAGTTGTAAAAGAGGGGTGCAGACAGGGGTTGTACTTTATGAGCAAGGCAGAGGCAAAATGCTTGGCTGCGCTGCTCTTTCGACCCAACGGAACGCTCAGCCCAAAGGTTGTAGGTAAAGCTGCACCTGCTTTGGCTGAAATGGCAGGGTTTAAAGTGCCGACAGAAACTAAAATACTTGTTGCCCGCGAAAACGAGGCGGGACCAAGTGTTCCATATTCTATGGAAAAACTTTGCCCTGTATTGGCGTTTTATGTGATGAACTCTGAAGCTGAGGTGCTTTCCAAGTGTGTTGAGATACTTTCCCACGAGGGAAGCGGACACACATTTTCAATGCACGCGGAGGATAAGGCTGTGATACGCAGATTTGCGGAAAAGATACCTGTTTCGAGGTTTCTTGTAAACACGCCGTCTGCGCTGGGAGGAATAGGCGATACCACAAATCTGTTTCCTGCCCTTACTTTGGGGTGCGGTGCTGTAGGCGGAAGCTCATCTGCGGATAATATCTCGCCTATGCATCTTATTGATATCAGAAAAGTTGCATGGGGCAGCAACGGGACAAGAGCGCAGGTAAATGATGAGCTTATAGAGCTTGTGGCGGCAAAAATACTGGAAAAACTGAGATGAAATAACGAGGGAGAACTAATATGGATACAAACAGCTTGGGAATGATCGAAACTAAAGGTCTTGTAGGCGCTATTGAGGCAGCGGACGCTATGGTAAAGTCTGCGAATGTACAGCTTATCGGCAAAGAGCAGGTGGGCGGCGGACTCGTAACTGTAATGGTGCGTGGTGATGTCGGTGCGGTCAAAGCAGCGACAGACGCAGGAGCGGCAGCGGCGGAAAAGGTTGGCGAGCTGGTCTCTGTTCACGTGATCGCAAGACCTCACACGGAAGTGGATGCAATTCTTCCGAAGGGAAAGACTGTGCCCGGTACTGTAAAGGATAAATAAATGCTGTACACCGAAAACGCGGTAAAGGCAAATATCCGCAACAGAGAGGGAAAGCGTGTCTTCTATTTAAACCGGGGAGACACGCTCACTCCCGGAGCGCGTGATTGGCTCAGAAGCGAGCGTGTTGAGATATTGGATGCTGAGCAGGCAAGACCTGCCAGATTCAGACTTATCGGCGGAGGATTTGCAGAGGAAAAGCCTGAGCACATGACTCATCTGAATGCCGAGGTGCTGGTGAATAAAACCCACCCCAGAATAAAGTTTCGCGGTGCTATGGACACCTTGGAGGCGGAGATAATACTGGCGCAGCAGGCGGCAGACGGAGAGACGGTAAAGCTGCTTGGGGAAGTGCTTTCTCTGGCGAGAAGAATTATACGTTGTGATGTGTTGGAGGAAGAGCTGAAAGAGGAAAAACTATGTGGTATGTCTGCGAATGATATCAGAACGCGCTCTCACCGACCACAGGAGTTTTACGGGCAGACACATTTTATGCCCGAGTATTCAGACGGGGCGATAATAGCGAGGCTGAACCGAACAAGGTGTGCCGCGCGTGATGCGGAGTTTTGCGCTGTGGCGGCTTTTTCCGACAGAGAGGGAAATCCTTTGAGGACGGACATAATAAGGGCGCTTAACCGAATGAGCAGTATGCTCTATATTTTGATGATCAAAGTCAAAAGTGGTGATGGAAAATGGAAAGATCAAAGCTGGAAGACCTGACAAAGTCAGTTTTGAAGAGAGTTTTTATAGAGATCGAGGCATCTGCCAGACATGTACATGTTACGCGGGAACAGGCCATGGCATTGTTTGGTCATGAACTGACGCCCAAACGCCCTCTTTCGCAGCCGGGGCAATATCTTGCAAACGAGCGGCTTACCATCAGGGGGCCTAAAGGCGAGTTTAATAATGTTGCGGTTCTCGGCCCTGAGAGAAAAGAGGCGCAGATAGAGGTTTCTCTTACCGATGCGAGAACCTTGGGGCTGGATGTTCCTATCCGTGCCTCGGGTGATACAGCGGGAAGTCCCGGGGTACATCTGATAGGAAAATGCGGAACGGTGCAGGTGATGCAGGGGGTTATATGCGCCCAAAGACATATCCACATGTCGGAAGCTGACGCAAAGACCATGGGAGTCCGCGATAAGCAAATCGTTCGGCTTCAGGTCTTTACCAAAAGACCCCTTGTGTTTGAGGATGTGCAGGTTCGCGTGAGCGATAATTTTGCAACGTATGTTCATCTCGATTACGACGAGGCAAATGCCTGTGGTCTGGAGACGGGAGACTTAGGGAGGATACTGCCGTGATACGGGCGCTGCTTATAGGGAACAGACCTGCATGTGAACTGGGTTACGAATATGTTTCAGATGGGGACTGCGATGTTGTGGTCATCGGATCACTCAGTATCGGGCAGCTTCTGAAATTTCGGAATGAGCGGGTGCTTGAGGCCCTATCTCAGGGCAAAAGTGTGTATCTCTATACACCGGGGCTGCCCAATGTGCCGAAAAACCGCGCTCTGGCCGCCGCGCTGACCTCTGCCCAGAGAGAACTGAAAAACTGGGGTGTGCTGTTTACTGACGGAGGCAGACGGCGCCTTGTCACAGCAGAGGAAGCTAGGGAAATGAAGCGAAACGGAAGATCGCCTGATTTCGGCGCTGTGCTTACACCATTGGCGAAAGAGATCCTGGAGGGAAAAGCGTGAAAGTTGGAACGGTGACAGGCTCTGTGTGGGCGACGAGAAAGGCTTCCTGCCTGCAGGGGCAGACCTTTCTGGTGGTCAGGACAGAATATGATGAAGTGGTAGCTGCAGATTGTGTCGGTGCAGGCGCAGGGGACTGCGTTTTGGTAGTGTTGGGAGCGACTGCCCGATATTACTGTGATAATGCCCCTGTGGATGCCGCTGTCGTTGCAATTGTAGATACAAAGAAGGAGTAGATATCTATGTCTGCACATGAAATTGTAATTGCCGTAATGGCAGTTTTTGCTGTGCTTGGAGCAGTAGACAAGATAATAGGAAACAAACTGGGACTAGGACAGGAGTTTGAAAACGGCATACTCGCTATGGGATCGCTGGCTGTTGCCATGCTTGGTATAATCTCTTTGGCGCCTGTGCTTGCCTCTCTTTTGCGCCCGATCATAGTGCCCGTGTTCAGCCTGTTCGGTGCGGATCCTGCCATGTTTGCAGGTACGATACTTGCCTGCGACATGGGCGGAGGTGCATTAGCTGTTGAAATGGCGAGCGATCCCGATGCCGCTATGCTTGGTGGTGTTCTTACGGGGTCGATGCTTGGCGCGACCATAGTTTTTACTATCCCTGTTGCCATGGGGATTCTAAACCCCGAGGACAGACCTGCCATGGCGAAGGGAATACTCTGCGGTATTGTTACAATACCTATAGGAGTGCTGATAGGCGGTATTGTAGCGGGATTTAATATCGGAATGGTTCTGCGTAATCTTATACCTATTGTAATAATAGCTGCGCTTATAGCGCTTGGTCTCTGGAAGGCGGAGCGAGCCATGGTCAAGGGATTTTCTGTGTTTGGAAAATTTGTTGTTATCGTGGTAACTGTGGGTTTGGCTGCAGCGATAGTCGAAGAGCTGACGGGATTGGTGTTAATTCCCGGCATGGCGCCGCTGGCTGAGGGGTTTGCAACCGTTGGAGCTATTGCCATAGTTCTGGCAGGAGCGTTTCCTCTTGTAAATCTTATAACAAGACTTCTGAGAAAACCTCTTATGAAGCTGGGAAGTAAACTGGGCATCAACGATGTGGCGGCGGCAGGTCTTATTGCGAGTCTTGCCAATTCAATCGCTACGTTCGGAATGGTAAAGGATATGAACAGACGGGGAAAAGTTTTAAATATTGCTTTTGCGGTTTCCGCAGCATTCGTATTCGGAGATCACCTCGGCTTTACTGCGGGATTTGCCCCTGAGATGCTGCCTGCGATGATAGTGGGCAAACTGGTGGCGGGTGTAAGCGCTGTTGCCCTTGCCATGCTCCTTACAAGAAATGAACGTTTTACCGAAAACTGAAATCAGCCGACACGCTTAGAGTGTGCCGGCTGCTTATACATATTATATATAATGCATACTTTAAAATGATATGTCGTCCCGGGAGAATGCCTGTTTGAGCTTTGTAAGAGCTTTCTTTTCTATACGGGATACATAGCTCCTGCTTATGCCGCATATATCCGCGGTTTCCCGTTGGGTTTTTGGTTTGCTTCCGCCCAAGCCATACCGCAAGGCGATTATGTGCTGCTCACGCTTTGTGAGGGTACTCTCAATATAGCGGAGAAGCTGAGATCTTGTCTCTTTTGCGCTGATACTCTCCAGCAGATCTTCGTCTGAGCTGATGGTGTCCATAAGGGAGAGGGCGTTTCCGTCTTTGTCGGTGTCTATAGAGTCGGAAAGGGACAGGTCGCCTGCGCTCTTTTTCATGCTGCGGAAATACATCAGTATCTCGTTCTCAATACAGCGTGACGCATAAGTTGCAAGTCGGACTCCCTTGTCGGGGCGGTAGGTGGATACGCCTTTAATGAGTCCTATGGTGCCGATGGATATAAGGTCGTCCTGATCGCCGCTTTGAGTGTAGTATTTCTTGATGATATGAGCAACAAGGCGAAGGTTGTGTTCTATGAGCTTATTGCGGGCGGTTTCGTCGCCGTTAAGGTAAAGCTCGACATATTTCTGTTCGTCAGCAGCGGTTAAGGGCTTTGGGAAAGAGTTGACCGTGTCTGAAAGCCGAAGCATCAGGAGAGGACTTGCGGTAAGCAAACCCAAAAAAAGAGAAAACATTATCAGGAGCCTCCTACATTATAATATATAGGAAGTATACGAGCGGCAGATTTGTCCTTATTCAAAAGAAATATATGGTGCAAGTTGAAAAGAAGATGAAAGTGCGGTATAATCTTTGTAGAAAAGTATCCGGAAGGAAGCGGGCAAAAATATGGAAAGAAGAAACGGAAATATCAGAAAACGTATAAGCTATTATGATGACTATAAGAAAACTGCGTCGGGTGAATATGTTTATTCAGGCCTGCGATACGAATATGAGAGTATGACAGGAAAAAAACGTTCTGTATGGATGCGTGAGATACTGCTGATGTGCATAGCTGCGTTTGCGGTGATGTTTCCGCCCGGATTTATGCATGTTCCCGGGCTGAGCTATTGTGCGTATGTTCTTCTGCCTTATGGCGCTGCTATAATAGTTTCGGGATATCTTCTTGTGATAGCGGGAAGACTTGCTATGGCGAAGGACGATGTAAAGGCGTGGGAATATGACAAATCCATCAAGGCTTTTCCTGCGGCGACGATTTTGCTTGCTGTTGTCAGTGTGATAGGAATTATATGTGAAATTATCTACGTTGTACTAAACGGAATGAACGGAAGAACCCTTGAGTTTATAGTTTATATGGTCTGTCAGCTTATTTCGGGTGCTTTGGCGATTCTGATCTCGCGTCAGGTAAAAACCGTTAATTGGAAAGTCATAGAGAGCAACAGTATCTGAAATTCAAAATAATGTGGTTTTAAAATATACATTATAATATATCTTGTGATTGCCCGCCGAACATTCTGGCGGGCAAATATTTTCGTGAAAACCATACAAAATTAATATAAAAAATTTAGTAAAAAGTCTGAAAAATCTATTGACATATTAAAAAGTTTCTGTTATTCTACTAAGGCACGTCGGGTGAAGAGTGCCCATTTGCGTGCAAAAATTGCGATGATCCGGGAGATTGCAGGCTAGGCCTGGTCACTTCCGGGGAGTATGTCCGGTATCGACTCGTTTGTCGGTACGCAATCGGGCGGCTGAGAAAGTGCTGTATATTTAGCGTATATCGCTTGTGCAGGGACAAACCGGCCGGAAAAATGTTGATTTTCTGCCGGTTATTTTCTTGAACAGGAATGATACGCACGGTTATGTGTGCAGGATTTTCTCATCCGTACGGACTAAAATCACGGAACCCAATGCCGTGACAGAAGAAACGTACGTGTTAGGAGGACACACAATAATGGCATCCAAGAAAATGATCCGAATCAGACTCAAGGCTTATGATCACCAGCTCATCGATCAGGCAGCAAGCCAGATCGTTGAAACAGCAAAGCGCACAGACGCAAAAGTTTCCGGTCCTATTCCCCTTCCCACACAGAAGGAAGTAGTTACCATTCTCCGCGCAGTCCATAAGTATAAGGACAGCAGAGAGCAGTTTGAGAGAAGAACACACAAGAGACTCATCGACATCATGAACCCCACACAGAAGACTGTAGAGGCTCTCATGTCCCTCGAGCTTCCTGCCGGTGTAGAAATCGAAATCAAGCTGTAAATCGCACAGACCCTACATTATTAATCAGTATGAACCCGAATCGCCTGCAGCTTGCGTAAACAGGCGGGGTCAAGTTAGCAGCCTCTCGCCGATATACAGAGCGACGCGAGCTAACCAATAACCTATAAGGAGGAAAACATAATGAACAAAGCGATCATCGGAAAAAAGGTCGGCATGACGCAGATCTTCGATGATAAGGGCAAGGTCATTCCTGTAACAGTAATTGAAGCAGGTCCTTGCGTGGTAGTCCAGAAGAAGACTGTCGAGAACGACGGTTACCAGGCTGTACAGCTCGGCTTCCAGGCTACAAAGGAGCACAAGCTCTCCAAGCCCGAGGTTGGCCATCTTAAGAAGGCCGGCGTAGAGATGATGAAGTATCTGAAGGAGTTCCGTCTGGACGATACAGCTACAGGTGCACTGAACATCGGTGATGTAGTTAAGGCTGACGTTTTCGCAGCTGGCGACAAGATCGACGTAACAGGCATCTCCAAGGGTAAAGGTTACGCCGGCGTTATCAAGCGTCACGGCGCACAGCGCACACCCACAACACACGGCGGCGGTCCTGTTCACAGACATGCCGGTTCCATGGGCGCTTGCTCTTCCCCTTCCAGAATCTTCAAGGGTAAGATCGGCGCAGGTCACATGGGTTGCGAGCAGGTAACAATCATGAACCTTGACGTAGTTAAGGTTGACGCAGAACTGAACATGATCGCAGTTCGCGGCGCTATCCCCGGTCCTAAGGGCGGTGTTGTTTACCTGAAGAACACAAAGAAGAATAACAGAGTTAAGAACACTGTTGTTACAGTAAGTACTAACCCCCAGAAGAAATCTGCCAGAGGCTAAGAAAGGAGAGAGTTATAAATGCCTACAGTTAAGGTTTACAATATGGCCGGCGAGGTTGTCGGTGAGGTTGAACTCTCCGAGGCCGTTTTCGGTATCGAGCCCAATGAGCAGGCTCTCCATGCTACAGTTGTTAACTATCTTGCTAACCAGAGACAGGGCACACAGTCCGCTCTCACAAGAGCTGAAGTCTCCGGCGGCGGCAAGAAGCCTTATCGCCAGAAGGGTACAGGCCGCGCTCGTCAGGGCAGCACACGCGCTCCCCAGTGGACACACGGTGGTATCGCATTTGCTCCCAAGCCCCGCAGCTATGCTTACTCTCTGAACAAGAAGCTCAAGAGACTGGCTCTCAAGTCTGCTCTCTCTGCAAAGGCTGCTGAGAATGCAGTTATCGTTGTTGACAGCCTCGAGATGACAGAGATCAAGACAAAGGCTTTCAAGAACTTCCTGAACGCTGTTGGCGCTGAGGGCAAGGCTATGGTAGTTACACCCGAAGTTAACCAGAACGTAGTTATGAGCGCAAGAAATATTCCCGGCGTTCAGACAACAATCGCAACAGTACTGAGCACTTATGAGATCATGAACACAAGAAAGTTCATCGTTGATAAGGCAGCTCTCGCAAAGATTGAGGAGGTATATGCATAATGAAGTCTATGTACGATATCATTATCCGCCCCATCATCACTGAGCAGTCTATGGAGCACACAGACCTTAAGAAGTATGTTTTCGAAGTAGCACCCGATGCTAACAAGATCGAGATCAAGGCAGCTGTTGAAGGCATCTTCGGCGTAAAGGTTGAGAAGGTTACAACCCTCAACATGCTTGGTAAAGAGAAGCGCACTGGCCGCTATCCTGCAGGTCACCGCAAGAACTGGAAGAAGGCAGTTGTAAAGCTGACCGAGGATTCCAAGACCATCGAGTTCTTCGAAGGAATGGTTTAAGGGAGGAAACGTAAATGTCTGTAAAAACATATAAACCTACCACTCCGTCGAGAAGACATATGTCCGTATCCGGCTTCGACGGAATTGATAAGAAGGCAAAGCCCGAGCGCAGCCTTGTTGAAGTTTTAAAGAAGCACGCTGGTCGTAACAGCTACGGCCGCATCACTGTTCGCCACAAGGGTGGCGGAAACCGCAGAAAGTACCGTATCATCGACTTTAAGCGTGATAAGGTAGACGTAGAAGGCACAGTACTCCGCCTTGAGTACGACCCCAACCGCAGCGCAAACATCGCTCTTGTTGAGTATGCTGACGGCGAGCGTCGTTACATCCTGGCTCCTGTAGGCCTGAATGCCGGTGATAAGGTTCTCTCCTCTGAGAAGGCAGATATCAAGCCCGGTAACACACTGCCCATCTCCGCAATTCCTGTTGGTACAGTTATCCACAACATTGAGATCTACCCCGGCAAGGGCGGACAGCTCGTTCGCAGCGCCGGTGTTGCTGCACAGCTGATGGCTAAGGAAGGCAGCATGGCTCAGGTAAGACTCCCCTCCGGTGAGTACCGCCTCATCCGCGTTGGCTGCAAGGCTACAATCGGTCAGGTTGGTAATATTGACCATGCAAACATCTCCATCGGTAAGGCTGGTCGTAAGCGTCACATGGGTATCCGTCCTACAGTTCGTGGTTCTGTTATGAACCCCTGCGACCATCCCCACGGTGGTGGTGAGGGTAAGAGCCCTGTAGGTCGTCCCGGTCCTGTAACTCCTTGGGGCAAGCCCGCTCTTGGTTACAAGACACGTAAGACCAAGAACCGCACAGATAAGTTCATCGTAAAGCGCCGCAACGCTAAATAATCAAAGGAGGTCAATATAATATGAGTAGAAGTATTAAGAAGGGCCCCTTTGCCGCTCCCGAGCTTTTAAAGAGGGTCGATGAGATGAACGCAGCAGGTGAGAAGAAAGTTCTCAAAACCTGGTCCCGCGCATCCACAATTTTCCCGTCCTTTGTAGGACACACAATCGCAGTCCACGATGGCCTCCGTCATGTTCCTGTATATGTTACAGAGGATATGGTTGGTCACAAGCTGGGCGAGTTCGCTCCCACACGTACCTATCGCGGTCATGCGGGCAGCAAGACAGGTAAGTAAGGAGGCAGACTGAAATGGAAGCAAGAGCACATCTTAAATATGCTAGAATTTCCCCCCGCAAGGTTCAGATAGTCTGCGACCTTATTAGAGGTAAGGATACAAAGACTGCACAGGCTATTCTTATGGCTACTCCCAAGGCAGCTTCCGAGCTCCTGCTCAAGCTCCTGAAGAGCGCAGTTTCCAACGCAGAGAACAACCACAACATGGATCCTGAGAAGCTCTACGTTTCTGCAACATATGCTAACCCCGGTCCCATTCTGAAGCGTTTCATGCCCAGAGCACAGGGTAGAGCATACCGCATCAACAAGAGAACATCTCACATCACAATCGTTGTGGCTGAGAGAGACTAAGGGAGGAGGCAGAATATGGGTCAGAAAGTTAATCCCCATGGCATGCGTGTTGGCGTTATCAAGGATTGGGATTCCCGCTGGTACGCACGTGCTGACAAGGTCGGCGATCTTATCGTCGAGGATTATAACATCCGTAAATATCTTAAAGGACTTCTGTATGCTGCAGGTGTTCCCAAGATCGAGATCGAGCGCGACAGCGCAAAGGTTCGTATCTATATCCACTGCTCCCGTCCCGGTGTCGTAATCGGCAAGGGCGGCGCAGAGATCGAGAAGCTCAGAGCTGATGTTGAGAAGATGATCGGCAAGCCCGTAGCAATCAGCATCGTTGAAGTAAAGAGCCCCGACACAGATGCACAGCTCGTAGCTGAAAGCATCGCTGCAAAGCTTGAAAAGCGTATCGGCTTCCGCCGCGCTATGAAGAACGCAATGAGCCGCGCAATGCGTCTTGGCGTTCGTGGTATCAAGGTTATGTGCTCCGGCCGTCTGGGCGGTGCAGAAATCGCAAGAAGCGAGACATACCACGAGGGTACCATTCCCCTCCAGACAATTCGTGCTGACATCGAGTATGGTTTTGCAGAAGCAGCAACAACCTACGGCCGTATCGGCATCAAGGTTTGGATCTACAAAGGCGAAGTTCTCAGCCAGACACTTCGCACAACTCCCAGAACTATGGACCTCAACCGTCCCGCTAGAGACAAGCGTCAGGGCGAGCGTAGAGGCAGAGATAACCGCGGTCAGGGCGGCTACAACCGTGGCGGTCAGGGCGGCTACAATCGCAACCGCGGCGGTCAGGCTCCCAGAGAAGGAGGCGCACGCTAATGCTTATTCCTAAGAGAGTTAAATACCGCAGAGTACACCGTGGTCGCATGACAGGTAAGGCTATGCGCGGTAACAAAGTTAATTACGGCGAATTTGGCCTTATGGCTACAGAGCCCTCCTGGATCACATCTAACCAGATCGAGGCAGCTCGTATCGCTATGACACGTTACACAAAGCGTGGCGGTAAGGTCTGGATCAAGATATTCCCCGATAAGCCCGTAACACAGAAGCCTGCTGAAACTCGAATGGGTTCCGGTAAAGGTTCACCTGAGTACTGGGTAGCAGTAGTTAAGCCCGGCAGAGTCATGTTTGAGATCGCCGGTGTTTCCGAAGAGGTTGCACGCGAAGCTCTTCGTCTTGCAAGCCACAAGCTGCCCTGCAAGACAAAGTTTGTAAAGCGCGAGTCCGAGACAGGTGGTGAATAAGATGAAGGCAAACGAGGTACGTAATATGAGCGCCTCTGAACTTGAGGCAAAGCTTGTGGAGCTGAAGAAGGATCTTTTCTTCCTGAGAATGCAGCACGCAACAAATCAGCTTGACAACCCTGTTAAAATATCCCTGGTAAAGAAGGATATTGCCCGAGTCCAGACCATTATCCGCGAAAAGCAGCTCGAGCAGTAAGGAGGTAAGTTGAAATGAGTGAAAACAGAACAGCTTCCAGAAAGACAAGGGTTGGCAAGGTAGTCTCTGACAAGATGGACAAGACAATTGTCGTTGCTGTTGAAGACCGCGTAGCACATCCTCTGTATAAGAAGATCGTTAAGAGAACATATAAGCTTAAGGCACACGACGAGAACAACGAGTGTGGTATCGGTGACCGCGTAAGAGTCATGGAGACCAGACCTCTCTCCAAGGATAAGAGATGGAGACTCGTTGAGATTATTGAGAAGGCAAAGTAAGGAGGCGCCAATATGATACAGCAGGAATCTTATCTTAAGGTCGCCGACAACACCGGCGCCAAGGAAATCAAATGCATCAGAGTACTGGGCGGTTCCAAGAGAAAGTACGGCAACATCGGTGATGTTATCGTAGCTTCCGTTCGTAAGGCAGCTCCCGGTGGTACTGTTAAGAAGGGCGAGGTCGTGAAGGCAGTTATCGTTCGTACAGCTAAGGGTGTACGTCGTGCAGACGGCACATACGTTCGTTTCGACGAGAACGCAGCAGTCCTCATCCGTGAAGACAAGAACCCCAGAGGTACTCGTATCTTTGGGCCCGTGGCTCGTGAGCTCCGTGACAAGGAATTTATGAAAATCCTGTCCCTCGCTCCCGAAGTAATATAGGAGGGCTTGAAGAATGAATATCAGAAGAGACGATACAGTAGTAGTACTGTCCGGCAGAGATAAGGGCGTTAAGGGCAAGGTTCTGTCCGCAGACCCCAAGGCCGGCAAGGTAATCGTTGAAGGCGTTAGCGTTGCTAAGGTCCATCAGAAACCCCGCCGTCAGGGCGAAGAGGGTGGCATCATCAAGAAGGAAACACCTATCTACGCTTCCAAGGTTCAGCTTGTTTGCCCCAAGTGCGACAAGGGTGTAAGAGTCGGTCACAAGATCGTTGACGGCAAGAAAGTCCGCGTTTGCAAGAAGTGCGGCGCAGAAATCTAAGAGGAGGAGAGACATAATGGCTAGACTTAAGACTATGTACCAGCAGGAAGTCGCTCCCGCTCTTATGAAGAAGTTCGGTTATAAGAGCGTTATGCAGATCCCCCGTCTTGACAAGATCGTCATCAACGTAGGCTGCGGCGACGCAAAGGACAACACCAAGGCTATTGAAGCTATCGTAAAAGATATCACAGCTATCACAGGTCAGAAGGCTGTTGTTACAAAGGCAAGAAAATCCGTTGCTAACTTTAAGCTCCGTGAGGGCATGGCTGTTGGCGTAAAGGTAACACTCCGTGCAGACAAGATGTGGGAGTTCCTTGACAGACTGTTCAACGTAGCACTTCCCCGTGTTCGTGACTTCCGTGGTATCAGCGCAAACTCCTTTGACGGCCGCGGCAACTACGCTCTGGGTATCAAAGAGCAGCTGATCTTCCCCGAAATCGATTACGACAAGATCGAAAAGATCCGCGGTATGGACATCGTAATGTGCACAACCGCTAATACTGATGAGGAAGCTCGTGAGCTCCTGAAGCTCCTGGGTGCTCCCTTCATTCAGGCATAAGGAGGTAGAGAGCAATGGCAAAGAAGGCAATGATCCTTAAGCAGCAGAAAGAGGCTAAGTTCTCTACTCGCCGCTACAACCGCTGCAAGATTTGCGGCAGACCCCACTCTTATCTGAGAAACTACGGTGTATGCCGTATTTGCTTCAGAGAGCTGGCTTACAAGGGCCAGATCCCCGGCGTAAAGAAAGCTTCCTGGTAAAAACAACCGGCCAGGCGGGCATTTTTGCCCGCCTGGGTTTACGCGTCTAAACGCCACACATTAATTTTGTAAATGATGGCGAAAGGTCAGTTTCAATCGCAGCTTTCCAAAGCCACTATTGATTCCGATACCTCGCCACATAAACAGGCAAAGCCTGTAACTCTAACAAGGAGGAAATAAAAATGCAGATCACAGATCCTATTGCTGATATGCTTACAAGAATCCGTAACGCAGGTTCAGCAAAACACGCAACAGTTGATATCCCTGCTTCCAAGATGAAGAAGGCTATCGCTGAGATCCTTCTGGAAGAAGGCTACATCAAGAACTTCCAGATCATCAACGATGGACTCCAGGGTATCATCAGAGTAACACTCAAGTACAATGGAACAGAGAAGGCCATTGCTGGTCTCCGCAGAGTTTCAAAGCCCGGCCTGCGCGTTTACGCAGGTGCTGACGAACTGCCCCGCGTTCTCCGCGGTCTCGGTATCGCCATCATTTCCACATCCAAGGGCGTTATGACTGACAAGAAAGCCAGAGAGGCTCATGTCGGCGGCGAAGTCCTTGCGTTTGTATGGTAAGGGGGAGCAGAAATGTCAAGAATTGGTAGAGCACCTATTGCCATTCCTGCAGGAGTGGAAGTTACCCTCAATGGTAACGTTATAACAGTAAAGGGTCCCAAGGGCACTCTTACAAGAACACTTAACCCCGAGCTTACCGTTACAGTTGATGCAGGCGTTATCACTGTTACACGTCCCAACGACGAGAAGTATAACCGCAGCATCCACGGTCTCAACCGTACACTGATTGCCAACATGGTTACAGGTGTAACAGAAGGCTATCAGAAGACACTGGAGATCAACGGTGTTGGTTACAGAGCAGCTAAGGAAGGCAACAAGCTTGTTATGAACCTTGGTTTCTCTCATCAGGTATTCGTACCTGAAATTGATGGCATCGAAATTGATGTTCCCAACGCTAACACAGTTATCATCAAGGGTATCGATAAGCAGCTTGTCGGCCAGTTTGCAGCAGATGTTCGCAACAAGAGACCTCCCGAGCCTTACAAGGGCAAGGGTATTAAGTACTCTGACGAAGTCATCCGCCGCAAAGAAGGCAAGACCGGCGGTAAATAAGGGGAGGTGTGCCTAAATGATTAAAAGACCTGATACAAAAGCTCAGCGCGCAAAGCGTCATAAGAGAGTAAGAGGCAAGGTTTCCGGCACGCCCGAGCGTCCCAGACTTTGCGTATTCCGCAGTGAGAAACATATATATGCTCAGATCATCGACGATGTAAACGGAAATACACTTGTTTCCGCTTCCACAGTTGAGAAGGATTTTGAGGGTCTTGGCAGCAACAAGACTGCAGCTAGAACTGTTGGTAAGACAGTAGCTGAGCGTGTCAAGGCAAAGGGTATCGACACCGTAGTATTCGACCGCGGTGGTTACGTATACCACGGCCGTGTTCAGGAACTGGCCGAAGGCGCCCGTGAGGGCGGCCTCGAGTTTTAACGGAAGGAGGAAACATAAAAATGGCTTATAATAACAACAGACGTGACAATAGAAAGCCCCAGGAAGAAGCTGCTCCCGAGTTTATCGAGAAGGTAGTTGCTCTTAACCGTGTTTCCAAGACCGTTAAGGGTGGCCGCGTTATGAAGTTCTCCGCTCTGATCGTTGTCGGCGACGGCAAGGGCAGAGTTGGCTACGGACTTGGTAAGGCTGGCGAAGTTTCCGAGGCAATCCGTAAGGGTATCGAGGATGCAAAGAAGAACATCACAACAATTACCCTTTCCGGAACAACAATTCCCCATGAAGTTATCGGTAAGTTTGGCGCAGGCGAAGTACTTCTTAAGCCCGCTCCTGCTGGTACCGGTGTTATCGCAGGCGGCGCAGTTCGTGCCGTTGTAGAAGCAGCTGGTATCCACGATATCAGAACAAAGTGCCTGCGTACCAACAACCCCGCAAACGTTGTTGCCGCAACAATGGCAGGCCTTAAGTCCCTCCGCAATGCCGAGCAGGTAGCTAAAGTGCGCGGCAAGAATGCGGACGAGATCCTTTAATAGGAGGTCTGACAAATGGCTAATCTTAAAATTAAGCTCGTAAAGAGCCTGAACGGCAGACTGGATAAGCACATCGCTACTGCTAAGTCCCTTGGTCTTAACAAGATCGGTGCTGAGACAGTTCAGCCTGACAACCCCCAGACAAGAGGTAAGATCGCAAAGATCGCATATCTTATCTCTGTAACAGAAGAGTAAGGAGGAACAGGCACAATGTATATTCATGAACTTACTCCCACAGAAGGCACAAGACACGTTGCAAAGCGCAAGGGCAGAGGCCACGGCACAGGCAACGGTAAGACTGCAGGTCGCGGTCACAAGGGTCAGCACGCTCGCTCCGGCGGCGGCGTAAGAGTCGGCTTCGAAGGCGGCCAGATGCCCCTTGCTCGTCGTGTACCTAAGAGAGGTTTCAACAACATTTTTGCAAAGCCCCTTGAGGCTGTTAACGTATCCGTATTTGAGCGCTTTGAAGATGGCGCAGTTGTAGGCGTTGAAGAACTCCTGGCAGCAGGCATCCTTTCCAAGTGCAAGTACGGTGTAAAGGTTCTCGGTAACGGCGAGATCACAAAGAAAATCACAGTAAAGGCCAATGCCTTCTCCGAGTCTGCAAAAGCTAAGATCGAAGCAGCAGGCGGAAAGGCAGAGGTGGTATAAGTGTTTCAGACTATACGCAATGCATGGAAGGTAGAGGACATTAGAAGAAAGATTCTCTTCACCCTCTTTATAATTCTGATCTATCGTATAGGAAACTCTGTACCCGTACCCTTCGTAAACGTATATTTACTTGAAGGCTACTTCGACACACTTTCAAATACTGTACTCGGACTTTACAACGTAATGTCCGGTAGTGCATTCGCACAGGCTACGATCTTTGCACTTTCCATTCAGCCCTACATCAACTCTTCCATCATTATTCAGCTTCTCTGCATTGCAATTCCTGCCCTTGAGAGACTGAGTAAGGAAGGCGGCGAAGAGGGTAAGCGCAAGATTCAGAATATCACACGATATGCTACAGTAGCTATCGCCCTGATTCAGGGCATCGGATACTTCTTCCTCATCAAGAACAACGGCTTCCTCGTAGAGGATGCAGGTGTTTGGGCAGGAATCGTTATCGTCGCATCTTTCTGCGCAGGTTCCTCTCTCCTGATGTGGCTGGGTGAGCAGATCTCCGAATTCGGTATCGGCAACGGTATCTCCATGATCCTGTTCATTTCCATCGTATCCAGATTCCCCACAAGCCTGATCAATGCTGTTTCCAACATTTCCGGCAGCAACTGGTGGGTATACCTGCTGATGCTCATCGGCATGGTAGCTCTCATCGTTCTTATCGTTGTTGTCACAAATGCTGAGAGACGTATCCATGTTCAGTACTCCAAGAGAGTTGTTGGTCGTAAGATGTACGGTGGTCAGTCCACACATCTTCCTATCAAGGTAAATATGTCCGGCGTTCTGCCTGTCATCTTTGCCCAGACTATCGCATCTCTCCCCGCAACGATTGCGGCTTTCGTACCCAAGTGGCAGGATGGCTGGTTTATTAAGTTCTTTAATACAGACGGTATCCCCTACATGGTACTTTACTTCCTGCTGATCCTCTTCTTCAGCTACTTCTATTCAACAATTCAGTTCAACCCCATCGAGGTAGCAAACAACCTGAAGAAGAACGGCGGATTTATTCCCGGTTTCCGCGCAGGCAGACCTACAGCAGAGTTTATCACAAAGGTTCTCAACAAGATCACACTGTTCGGTGCTCTCTACCTTGCAGTTATCGCCCTTTGCCCTCTGCTTGTAAGCTTCTTCTCTACAACTGCAAAGAACACCGGTGTTTCCCTTGGCGGTACATCCATCATCATCGTAGTCGGTGTTGCAATTGAAACTGTTAAGGCTCTTGAGTCTCAGCTTCTCATGCGCCACTACAAAGGTTTCCTTGAATAATGGAGGTAAGCTGAATGAAACTGATCCTTTTAGGAGCACCCGGTGCAGGTAAGGGTACTCAGGCTGAGATACTCAGCGCAAAGCTGAATATTCCTACAATTTCCACCGGTAACATTCTGCGTGCAGCAGTTAAGAATGAAACACCTGTAGGCCTCAAGGCTAAGGCTTTCATGGAAGCAGGCGCACTGGTTCCCGATGAAGTAATCATCGGTATCATGCAGGAGCGTCTTGCGGAAGCTGACTGCGCAAACGGTTATATCCTTGATGGTATGCCCAGAACAATTGCTCAGGCTGAAGCTCTTGAAGCAGGCAACATCGATATCGACGTTGCTCTGTCCATCGAGATCTCTGACGAAGTTATCGAGGCAAGAATGACCGGCAGACGCACATGTGCAGCTTGCGGTGCATCCTTCCACGTTGTTTCCAATCCCCCAAAAGTTGAGGGTATTTGCGACAAGTGTGGTCAGGAGCTGTCCATCCGTAAGGATGACCAGCCAGAGACTGTCAAGAACCGTCTGAAGGTTTATCATCAGGAGACCGAGCCCCTTAAGGACTTCTACAAGTCCAGAGGCAAGCTCAAAATGGTAGACAATCAGCCCACGATCGAGCTGACTACCGCTGTAATCTGCGAAACTCTGGGAATCTGATTATGATTAAGATCAAATCCCCGAGAGAGATTTCCCTCATGCGCCAGGCGGGAAAAATTACTGCGGCTGCCCGTAATTTAGCGGGAAAAATGGTAACCGCCGGCACAACAACCCAGGAAATCGATAAAGCCGTCCACGACTTTATAATTTCCCAGGGCGCAATTCCCACATTCTTAGGCTATAGCGGATATCCTGCAAGTATTTGCATATCCGTAAATGACGAGCTGATCCACGGAATACCCGGAAAACGGGTGCTCCGTGACGGCGACGTCGTAAGCATAGACGTAGGCGCTACAAAAGACGGCTACGTAGGAGATTGCGCAGCCACCTATATAGTAGGCGGCGGAACTGAGGAAGACAAAAGACTTGTGGAGGTAACCCGACAGAGCTTTTTTGAAGGTATGAAATATGCCAGAGAAGGCTACAGGGTATCCGACATCTCACATGCAATACAGGAATACGTTGAAGCAAACGGATTCTCTGTAGTGAGAGAATATGTCGGACACGGTGTCGGTTCTGAGATGCATGAATCTCCCGAGGTGCCTAATTATGGCAAGCCCGGAAGAGGACCCCGTCTGGTTAGGGGTATGACAATTGCAGTAGAACCGATGGTAAATCAGGGCGCAGCTGCCATAAAAGTACTTCCCGACGGTTGGACAGTAGTTTCGGCAGACGGTAAAAAAACAGCCCATTATGAGAACACGATCCTCATAACGAGCGGCGACCCTGAAATTCTCACAGTTTTTGAGGGAGTCTGTGAATGATGATATCTGAGTCAGACATAGTGATCTCCCTTAACGGCAGAGATGAAGGCAAGCATTTCTTCGTGCTCGGCATCGAAGAAGAATATGTACTGCTGGCAAACGGAAAAGGTCGACGGATCGAAAGACCTAAGCGTAAAAAACTGAAGCATGTACAGTTTGTAGCAAAGCCTGACTGCCGCGTAAGCGAGAAGATCAGAAACAACGAGAAAATATCTAACAGCGATTTACGCAGAGCGCTTGCACAGTATGAGGCAGGCAGCTGCGGAGACCAAGGAGGTATGTAAAATGGCTAAAGACGACATGATAGAGCTTGAGGGCACCGTGGTCGAGTCACTGCCCAATACTATGTTCCAGGTGGACATAGGCGGAGGACACACAATTTTGGCGCATATCTCCGGCAAGCTTCGTATGAATTTTATCAGGATTCTTCCCGGCGATAAGGTAACGGTGCAGATGTCACCCTATGACCTTACACGAGGCAGAATTACTTGGCGTAGTAAGTAGGAGGTTTAAACATGAAAGTAAGACCGTCCGTTAAGCCCATGTGCGAAAAGTGCAAGGTAATCAAGCGCAAGGGTAAAGTAATGGTAATCTGCGAAAATCCCAAGCATAAGCAGCGTCAGGGTTAAGCAGAAAAGTTGATTCGTCATTTTGAGCGAAAGGAATGATTGATAAATATGGCACGTATTTCCGGCGTTGACCTTCCCAAGGACAAAAGAATTGAGATTGGTCTGACATACGTATACGGTATCGGCAGAACAAGTGCAAAGAAGATCCTTGAGGAAACCGGCATCAATCCCGACACGAGAGTTAAGGACCTGACAGACGAGCAGGAAGCACTTCTCCGTGACTGTATAGATAAGAACTACATGGTAGAAGGTGACCTTCGCCGCAGCGTAGCACTTGACATCAAGCGTCTCACAGAGATCGGCAGCTACCGCGGCACACGTCACAGAAGAGGACTCCCTGTACGTGGTCAGAGATCCAAGACAAACGCACGTACACGTAAGGGTCCCAAACGCACAATAGCTAACAAGAAGAAGTAAGGAGGGATATGTAATGGCAGCACCTACAAAAGGCAAGAAGGTTCGTACCAGACGCCGTGAGCGAAAGAACATTGAGAAGGGCGCAGTGCATATCAGCTCTTCCTTCAACAACACAATGGTAACAATTACCGATACAAACGGTAATGCTATTTCCTGGGCTTCCGCAGGTGGCATGGGCTTCCGCGGCAGCAAGAAGTCCACTCCCTTTGCAGCTCAGACAGCTGCAGAGACAGCTGCTAAGGCAGCTATGGAGCACGGCCTGAAGACAGTTGAAGTTTTCGTTAAGGGTCCCGGTTCCGGACGTGAGGCAGCTATCCGCGCCCTGCAGTCCGCAGGTCTGGAAGTAACAATGATCAAGGATGTTACTCCCATTCCTCACAACGGTTGCCGTCCCCCCAAGAGACGTAGAGTTTAAGGAGGTAAACATAGTATGGCTAGATATACTGAAGCGGTTTGCCGCCTTTGCCGCAGAGAGAACCAGAAACTGTTCCTGAAGGGCGACAGATGCTACACAGACAAGTGCGCACTTGAGCGCAGAGCATACGCACCCGGCCAGCACGGTCAGGGTCGCAGCAAGGCTTCTGAATACGGAACACAGCTCCGTGAGAAGCAGAAGGCTAAGAGATATTACGGCGTTCTGGAGAAGCAGTTCAGAGGCTACTTTGAAATGGCTAGAAAGAGACATGGTAAGGCTGGTGAAAACCTCCTCGATATCCTCGAGAGCCGTCTTGACAACGTTGTTTACAGACTCGGTTTTGCAATGAGCAGAGCAGAGGCAAGACAGCTTGTACTTCACGGTCACTTCACCGTTGATGGCCGCAAGGTTAACATTCCTTCTTTCCTGGTAAAGCCCGGCATGGTAGTTGCTCTTAAAGAGTCCAGCCGCAGCCTGGAAAAGTTTAAGGCTAACATTGAAGCTAACTCCTCCCGTCAGGCACCCAAGTGGCTTGACCACGATGTAGCAAACTGCGTAGCTAAGGTTGTTGCAGTTGCTGCAAGAGAAGACATCGATCTGCCCATCGAGGAGCAGCTCATCGTTGAGTTGTACTCCAAGTAATAAGTGTTTCGCTTGCGAAATACTGAAAGCTTGGCGCACAATCGCCAAAAAATTGAAGGAGGGTATATATGGTAGAAATTGAAAGACCGCGTATTGAGTGTATTGAGACGCCGGGCGACGATTCGTACGGCAAGTATGTAGTGGAACCTCTGGAACGCGGTTACGGCACGACCTTAGGAAACTCCCTTCGCAGGATCCTTCTGTCCTCGCTTCCCGGTACAGCTGTTACCACAATCAAGATTGCAGGTATTCAGCATGAGTTCTCAACAATTCCGGGAGTAAAGGAAGACGTTACAGAGATCGTTCTTAACATTAAGGGCATCATTGCACGTCTCCACTGCCAGGGCACAAAGACCGTATATATAGAAGCTACAGGAGAATGTGAGGTCACAGCCGGCGACATTAAAGCCGACGGTGAAGTTGAGATTTTAAATCCTGATTTACACATTGCAACGCTTGGCCCTGATGCATCCCTGAGCATTGAGATGACCATTGGTCACGGCAGAGGTTATGTATCTGCTGAGCGCAACAAGCTTGCCCAGCCCATCATTGGTGTTATTCCTATCGACTCCATTTACACACCTGTGCTGAAGGTTAACTACACTGTAGAGAACACACGTGTAGGTAACATGACAGACTTTGACAAGCTCACGCTTGAGGTATGGACAGATAAGACTATTTCCGCCCGTGATGCAGTATCCCTGGGAGCTAAGATTCTCTGTGATCATTTTGCTCTGTTCACAGACCTGTCAGAGACTATTAGCAGCACTGCAACAGTTGTAGAGAAGATCACAGAACAGCGCGACAAGGTTCTTGAAATGACAATCGAAGAGCTTGACCTCTCCGTAAGAAGTTTCAACTGCTTAAAGCGTGCTAACATCAACACAGTTGGTGATCTTATTTCCAAGACTGAAGATGAGATGATCAAGGTTCGTAACCTTGGACGTAAGTCTCTTGAAGAAGTCGTACACAAGCTTGCTATGATGGGACTTTCTCTGGCAAGTGACGAGAACAGCTAAGACAGACTCTTGAAGAAGGAGGAAAACTAAAATGCCCGGAACACGTAAACTTGGCAAGACAACTGACCAGCGCAGAGCTATGCTCCGTCAGCAGGTCACAGACTTCCTTGCAAACGGTAAGATGGAAACAACAGTTACCAGAGCTAAGGAAATCGCACCTCTTGCTGAGAAGATGATAACACTCGGCAAGAAGAACACTCTTGCATCCCGTCGTCAGGCGCTTGCCTTCATTACAAAGGAAGACGTTGTAACAAAGGTATTCAAGGAGCTTGCTCCCCAGTACGCTGAGCGCAACGGTGGTTACACACGTATCACAAAGATCGGTCCCCGCCGCGGTGACGCAGCAGAGATGGCAATCATCGAACTGGTATAAGTTAACCTGATGAATAAATACCCCTTTTACGGACAAACTACCGTAAAAGGGGTGTTTTTTATGGGTAAAAATCTCCATATGTCAAAACAGGAATACAGCAATTACGTTGATAAAATGACGCCGAATTCCACACTTGGGATAGATATGGTCAAAGCATTTATTGTTGGCGGAATTATATGCTGCGCAGCGCAGGGAGTTCTGAATGCATGGACAGCTGCAGGCTTTGACAAAAAGGATGCGGGTACACTTACGTCAATGACTATGGTATTTCTAGGAATAATGCTGACGGCGATGCAGATATATGACAATATCGCAAAGTTTGCAGGTGCAGGGACGCTTGTGCCCATAACGGGATTTGCAAACTCTGTATCATCTCCTGCCATAGAGTTTAAAAGCGAGGGGCTTGTGGGTCCCGGAGGACTGGCGTCAAAAATGTTCTCCATTGCAGGACCGGTTATAGTCTACGGAATAACTGCCAGCGTTTTATATGGAATTGTATATTGGATATTCACGGTGCTGTAAAAGAACACCCCGTCTTGTGTTGAGACGGGGTGTTCTTTTAATAGACGGGAGCGTATTCAATTCCCAAAGAGTCCAGATAAGCAATGCAGTTTAAAGCGTCAATGGGGATTTGCTGATAGAAATAGTAGTAACCGCCAAATTCGTTGATTTTAAAATCCGCGGTCAGTACGAATGCATCCTGAACATACTCATTTGAGCCTAAGGAGAGAACGCCCAAAGAGGAGTGACCTACATCGGAGATCATACAGTTGTACAGAGCGTAGAACTGTTCATCGGTAATAGGGATGATCTGCCACTCATATCCATCGGAGTACTCGATCGTTGCGTTTTCTATATCGACTATTGTAAACTCATTGTTCATTGCAACGCGCTCATAGCAGCGCTCTGGAGTGTTGTAAGCATCCACAATGAATTTGGGGATATTGCAATAATAATATCTCTCTACATAAGCTCCGCCTTTGAGGCGGTATGAGATTTCAACAGAAGCTACATGACCGTCATAGTCGATTTCTTTGTCGCGATTACTGATTATATATTCATGCAGATCAATAACGGTGTCGAGCGTCTCGGGGTCGTTGCCAAGCAATTTTTCGCCGTATATATCAACGGTGGCAGAGACAATGCTCTCTTTGTGAGGAATTGAAGTTTCAAATCCTGCGATATCAAAGGCCAGACCTGCGATGAACAGGATAACGACCAAAGAATAAGCTGCAAAGCCTTTCCACTTGTGCCATACCTTAAAGCTTTTGGTTACCAGCATTTCAGAACCGAAATAACCTACAAAACCACCGATTATCATGGAGACAATGTGTGTAGCCAGGCTGCCGGTGATATAACTGAAGAACAGCTCGTTGATAAGCAAGCCTAATGTGAGGGAGCCAACGGCTGCAAAGAAGAACTTGACAACAGGTTTTAAGGGCTTAACCGCAATAATGTCCGATGCGCTTTCTGTACGGCGGTATTTGTGAATGAAAAAGCCTGCAATAAGGAAGAGAATTCCGACGGCTGTGTAGATCGCAACCTCGAGATTGCCGTTAAATGCGATGTAGTTTGCCCCTTCGGCAAATTTTGCGGTGTATGTTGTTGTGCTTATAAGATTAACAGAAGGCGTCAGCCATAAAACCGCCTCGGGTATGCTGTAGTGTGCATAACCGTAAAGGAAGTCTGAGAAAATGTATGACAGCAGAGAGTTGATAAGGATGACCGAGAAGTTGATGATGCCGTATACACATGGGAGTATAAGGAGGCTGCCTGTCAGAGTTGCGCAGAAGCAGGAGAGACAGACGAAAAACATTGTCATCAGAACGCCGAGAACTATCCATTGTACTATAGGCAGAACGAGGATCATGTTCACGTTGTACAAGGCGATCGTCAGAACAGTCGCTGCTGCGGTGATAATATGAGCGGATACTACCACAAACAGGATGGAAAGAAAGTTTGTGGAGAAAAGCGCCTCTCTTTTTATGGGGAGAGAACCTGTCATATTTGCAGCGCGGGGAGTGTACATATAGGAGAAAACTGCCATAGCAGCAAATATTGCAAAGAAGGCGCCTGCCACAAGGCTGACAGAAAGTGCGTTGTTAAAAAAGTTCCTTATCAAAAGCTGTGCGTCAGGTTCGTAGCCGTACATCAGATTACTGTGAAGAGGCACGGGGATGAGCAGGATCAAAGCGCCAAGATAAACTGCCCAAAGCGGCCAGTAGCCGCGCAGATTGCGGTTAAATACAGCTTTGCTAAAGAAGGATGTCTTTGACATTGTAATCTGCACCTCCTAACTCGTAAATAAATATCTCCTCTAAGGTGAGAGGAACGATATCGTAGAAAATGGGGGAAGAAGCTTCAAGCAGAAGAGAGACATCGGCTGCTCTTCCCTTAATGATGTATGTGCTTATTTTGCCGCTCTTGCTGTGGTTCATGACTTTAAGATCTTTCGGAAGCTCGCCGTCGTCAGGATATACGATCTGGACCTTTACGATGTTGTCCTGCAGCTCAGTAAGGCTTCTCTCCAAAATTGTCTTGCCGTTGTGGATGATACCCACGTAGTCACAAACATCCTCAAGCTCTCGCAGGTTGTGAGAAGAAACGAGAACTGTGGTTCCGTTTTCTGCCACATCGCCCATGATGATGCTCCACACCTGACGACGCATGACGGGATCAAGTCCGTCAACGGGCTCGTCAAGGATCAGATACTCGGGACGAAGACACATAGCCAGCCAGAAGGCAGCCTGCTTTTGCATGCCCTTGGACATTCTGCGAATTGGTGTTTTGTCGCTGAACGAAAAAACTTCACTTAATTTTTCGTAGCGATGGTGATCGAATCTGGGATAAAGCTCGCTGTAATACTTCATCATGTCCCGAACACCCGCCTGGGGGAAATAATAGACGTCGTCAGGAATAAAAGCCATGCGGCTTTTGAGATCGTTATTTTCAAACACAGGCTGTCCGTCAATGAGAACAGAACCGGAGTCCTGCTTGTAAATACCTGTTATATGGCGGAGAACTGTGGATTTGCCAGCGCCGTTGGGTCCTACAAGTCCGTAAACTGACCCCTTTGGAACGGTCATATCAAGTTCATTTAAGGCGGCGAAGCCGTCAAACAGCTTTGTCAGCTTTTTAACCTCTATCATAACTGGTCTCCTCCTTTGTCTATTCGTTCGGAAAGGCTGGCGGAGCTTACTCCCAGGTTTATGAGCTTTGCGACGATAATGTCAAACTCGGAATACAGCTGAGTCAGCGTTTTCGATTTCAAGGTGTCGCTGTCCACGGGGTAAGAGCCTTTGCCGGGAACGGAAACGATATAACCTTCAGCTTCAAGTTCTCTGTATGCTCTCTGTATGGTGTTGGGGTTTATGGCAAGCTGAGAAGCAAGCTCCCTGACAGATGGCAGCTTTGTCTCTGTTGAATAAGTTCCCGCGAGCATAAGCTGACGAAGCTTTGTTTTGATCTGCTCATAAAGAGGAAGCGGATCGCGATAATTTACAGAAATCATACATCTCACTCCTTTCTGTAAAACTGTATTATCTGTGATAGTACAGTTAGAGGGTAACATGGCGGCATTATCAAGTCAACAGACCTTGGTATATCTTAAAAGTGTCTTTAAAAAGTCTTAAAAATTACGGTCAGGAAAATTTTGACGTAATTTGTATAAAACCACTTTTAATTCCAAAACAATCTGCTATAATAATTATGTACGCACATAGATGTGCGGAAATTTTATTTATAATAGTACATGGGAGAGAGGTACATAAGATATGCACGGTAAGGAAATTAAAATTTTTACAGGTAACGCAAATCCCAAGCTTGCTCAGGATATTTGCGAGAAGCTTGGTGTAACTATGGGAAACTGCGAAGTAAAGGGATTTGCTGACGGTGAGGTTTCCGTTTCTTTCTTTGAGACAGTTCGCGGCGCTGACGTATTTCTTATTCAGCCCACATGCAAGCCCGTAAACGATAACCTTATGGAGCTGCTTGTTATGATTGACGCATGTAAGCGTGGCTCTGCAGGCCGTATTACAGCTGTTATCCCCTATTTTGGATATGCAAGACAGGACAGAAAGGCAAAGCCCAGAGATCCTATCTCTGCAAAACTTGTTGCCAACCTTATCACAGCTGCAGGTGCTGACAGAGTTCTCACAATGGATCTTCACGCAAACCAGATTCAGGGCTTCTTTGATATCCCTGTTGACAACCTCCTGGGCAGCCCTCTGTTTGTTGATTACTTCAAGAAGCTTATCGGCGACCGTAAGGATGAGTTCATCGTTGTTTCTCCCGACGTTGGCTCTGTTGCCCGTGTAAGAAAGTTCGCTATGAACCTTGAACTGCCCATGGCTATCGTTGATAAGCGCCGTGAGAAGGCAAACGTATCCGAGGTTATGAACATCATCGGTGACGTAAAGGGTAAGAGAGTTATTCTTCTTGACGATATGGTTGACACAGCAGGCAGCCTTTGCGGCGCTGCAGAGGCTCTTGTTAAAATCGGCGGCGCTGTTGAAGTTCATGCTTGCGCAAGCCATGGTGTTCTCTCCGGTCCTGCTATTGACAGAATCAACGCAAGCTACTTTGACGAGCTCCTTCTTATCGACACAATTCCCTTCCCCGAAGGAAAGCAGTGTGACAAGATCAAGTACATCTCCTCAGCTTCCCTGTTTGCAGAAGCAATCAGCCGCGTTTACGAGGAAGTTTCCATCTCCACTCTGTTTAACTAAGCTATGTTTTTTAAGAAGAAAACAGGTATCAGCTGGCTTCTCGTCTTTTTGGGAAATCCCGGTGCCAAGTATGAAAAGACCCGTCATAACGTCGGTTTCATGACAGGCGACGCTCTTTCCCAAAAGCTTAATGTAAAAATCGACCGCATAAAGTATAAGGCGCTTATCCGTCAGGCGGACATTGACGGCGAGCCTGTGCTTTTGATGAAGCCTCAGACTTATATGAACCTCAGCGGCTCTGCTGTAAAAGAGGCTATGGATTTTTACAAAATACCCTTAGACCATGTAATTGTTGTTTCCGATGATGTTTCACTTCCCGTCGGAAAGCTTCGCGTTCGCAGAAGCGGATCTGCAGGAGGACACAACGGCCTTAAGGACATTATAGCCAAGTGCGGCGGTGACGGATTCCCCAGAGTTAAAATCGGCGTTGGTGAAAAACCCCATCCCGATTATGACATGGCAGATTGGGTGCTGTCCTCCTTTAAGGGTGACGATGCAAAGACAATCGACGAAGCAACCGAAAAGGCTGCAGACGCCGTGAGAACGATAATTCTCAAAGGCGTTGACAAGGCAATGAGTTTGTATAACTGATAAAAAAGATGCAGTACATTTCGTACTGCATCTTTTTTACTTATTTTGTTCCAAATCCAGCAAAAACTTTTTAACATCAAGTCCGCCTGCGTAACCTGTGAGATTGCCGTTTGCGCCTATGACTCTGTGACAGGGGATGATTATCGGAATGGGATTTTTGTTGTTTGCCATACCGACGGCACGGCAGGCTTTGGCGTTTCCAATTCGCTCTGCGAGAGTTTTGTATGAAACGGTCTCTCCGTAGGGGATGGTTAAAAGTTCGCGCCACACGCGATTTTGAAAGTCCGTACCGCCGAATTTAAGCGGTAGGTCGAATCTTTGCCTTTTTTTCGCAAAGTATTCATTAAGCTGAGACACCGCAGTATCTAGAAGTTCTGAAATGCCGGTTGCTGCACCACGCACTTCGCTTCCGAAAACGATATTTGTTATGTATTCGCCCTCAGCGGCGATGGAAAGGTCGCCTATAGGGGAGGACATGGTTGTGAAGATTTTCATATTATCACCAAAAAACAAATGCCCTGCAAGATGCAGGGCATTTAGTACTTAGAAACCGAGATTTAAGCCGCCTGTAATCTTGGACATGCTCTCGTTTGCTGCGTTCTGAGCTGTGCGGACAGCCTCGTTAACTGCTGCAACGACCATATCCTGAAGCATTTCTACATCTTCGGGGTCAACTGCTTCGGGATCGATTTCAATAGAAACAAGCTCATATTTGCCGTTGACGGTTGCTGTAACCATGCCGCCGCCTGCCTTGGCTGTGTGAGTCTTTTCCTCCATTTCGGCCTGCATCTTCATCATTTCAGCCTGCATCTTCTGTGCCTGCTTGATCATATTCATGTTCACGCCGCCGCCACCGCCGTAGCTGCCGCCGCGGAATCCGCCTTTTGCCATATATGGTCACTCCTTAAAAATTATTATTCAAAACTGATTATATCAAATCTGGACAGCGCATCCAGTTTGTCAACCGCCACTTCTTCTTCGCCGTCGTCATCTGTGAGCTTAACTGCTACGTTTCTGCCCAACACTTTTGCAGCACTCTTTTTAAGTGCAGCGATGACATCGGGTGTGTCTGCTATTGTAACGGTGAACGGGTTCTTACATTTTACCATAAGAGTGTCACCTGATACAACACCTCTTACCTCGGTTTTGTCGTTTAACATGAAAAACAAGGGCATGTCAATATCCTGCTGCGCTCCATCAAGTATGGCATCCCAGCTGTCGGAAGACGGGGGAGCATAAGTTTTTGCGGGTGCAGGCTCAGAAGCTTCAGGCTTCGAAGGGGGCGGTGCTGCTTCTTTTGTCGGTTCGGGCTGGGGCGCTGTAGGCTCATCGTCCCAGGGTGGAGCATCGTAATACTCCTGTGCAGGGGGAGGCGGCTCTTCGTCCCAGGGTGGAGCCTCAAACTCTTCGTAGAAGGGAGGCTCTTCTTCCCGTTTTTTAGGAATTGAGGTTTCCTGAACGGAAATTACGGGAGCAGCGAAGTCTCCACTTTCCAGACGCTTTTCTATGGCACCGATACGAGCTGCCAGAGAAGATACGTCGTTTGAAAGGTTTGTGTCACACATTCTCAGCAGGCAAAGCTCAACGGCGATACGTCCGGATGAAACCTCTGCCATTTCCACCTGTGTGTTTTTCAGAATCTCGAGCCAATGCATAACCTGAGAAGGAGAAAGTCCCTTCCCCAGCTTTTTGATAGTATCTGTATCAAAAACACCGCTGATAAGTCCGCCGCAGTTTTCGGGGGACAGCATATATATAAGGATGTCTCTTGTGAGGGACAGAAGCTCGTCCACGACGGCGTTCATATCCTTGCCGTTTTTATAAAGTGTGTCGACGGTAGAGAGTGCAGCTGCGATATTGCCGTTTTTTGCAGCGACAAACAATTTTTTTGTATCCTCGTTGCCTGCAAGGCCGATTGCGGCAACAACACGCTGAGCGTCAATTCTACCCTCTGATCCGCATTGATCCAACAGGGAGAGGGCGTCTCGCATGGCGCCGTCTGCCAGACGGGACAAAAGCTCTGCTCCGTCATCGGTAAGGTCGATTTTCTCCTGAGAAGCCACATATTTCATGCGCTTTGCGATGTCTGTGGGAAGAATTCTCTTAAAGGAAAAGCGCTGACATCTTGAGAGGATGGTCGCGGGAACCTTGTGAAGCTCTGTTGTTGCAAGAATGAACATCAGGTGCTCAGGGGGTTCTTCAAGAATTTTCAGCAGGGCGTTAAAAGCAGAGGTGGACAGCATGTGAACCTCGTCTACGATGTAGACACGCTTTTTAACGGATGCGGGGGAATAAACAGCCTCATCGCGCAGAGCACGGACGTTGTCAACACCGTTGTTGGAAGCTGCGTCCAGTTCTACAACATCGAGTATCGCGCCGCTCTCGATTCCGAGACAGGAGGGACACTTGTTGCAGGGGTTGCCGTCCACGGGATTTTCGCAGTTTACGGCGCGTGAGAGTATTTTTGCGCAAGTAGTCTTACCTGTACCTCTTGTGCCCACGAAAAGATATGCGTGGGAAAGACGGCCGGAGGACACCTGACGTTTTAAGGTTTCTGTTATGTGGTCCTGACCTATGACATCGTCAAAGGCACGGGGACGCCATTTTCTGTATAATGCCTGATACATTAATTTCACCTTATCATGGAAAAATAAGCGGCGCAGGGCAAGACCGCACACCGACCTTCGAAAATGTGATATATCCGTTACGCGGGCGGCTGACTCAGAGCCGGCAGCCTCGCGGCACACGTAAGGTTTCGCTTAATGCTGCTCGGTTCCCCGCCTGACATGGTTCACGAATTTACGTTGCGCGAGACCGGCTCGTCAACGCTGCCCACCCGTGGCAGACAATACATCACAGTTCCTTGGGGCGGAATTCATTCCTGCTGTAGCGGGTTGCAGGTTACAGGGCACCGCTAACTCCCCAACTAGTGCGGCCTTGCCCCGCGCCGCATTCGTTGCCTCGGGGTAAAGACTTATATATTATACTACGAGTTATGCAGTTTATCAACTAAAATTTTAAACTGCAGGGTTTGCGCTTATAAATGCAACAAGCTCATCAACGGCTGATTCCTGTGTTGCCCAGCTTGTGCAGAAGCGGATCACACAGTCGCCGTTTGCGCGGCGCTCAAAGAGAGAGCAGGAGAACTTTTCCTGAACTTTTTTGACAAACTCTTCGCTTACAACAACAAACTGCTGGTTTGTGGGAGAATCAAAAGCCATAGTAAAGCCGTTTTCAACAAATGCGTTTTTAATGCGCTTTGCGAGATCATCAGCATATTTTGAGATCTGCCAATAGATGCCTGTCTCAAGCAGAGCTTCAAACTGAATACCCAGAAGTCTGCCCTTTGCAAGCATGCCGCCGTGCTGCTTGATGTGGTATCTGAAATCCTTTGCAACAGCGGGAGCGGTAATAACAACTGCCTCGCCGAAGAGAGCACCGACTTTTGTGCCGCCAATATAGAAAACGTCGCAGAGCTGAGCGATATCTTTAATTGTCATATCAGAAGCGTCGCTCATAAGACCATAGCCCAGACGTGCTCCGTCCAGAAAGAGGGGGAGACCAAGTTTGCGGCAAACTGTGGAAAGTGCAGTAAGCTCCTCCTTTGAATAAAGTGTGCCGTACTCCGTGGGGTGAGAGATATATACCATGCCGGGCTGAACGGTATGCTCAAAAGCTGCATCTGCGTAGTGTGCTGCAACATAAGCTTCGACCTGCGCTGCAGAGATCTTGCCGTTTGTATGGGGAAGTGTGAGGACTTTATGACCTGTCGCTTCAATAGCGCCTGTTTCGTGAACGGCGATGTGACCTGTATCAGCAGCAAGTACGCCCTGGTGTGCCTTAAGGACGGAGGCGATTACTGTGGTGTTTGCCTGTGTGCCGCCTACTAGAAAGTGAACAGCAGCATCCATGCCGCATTCTGCCTGTATGAGCTTGCGTGCGTTATCGCAATGGACATCTTCGCTGTAACCGGGACACTGCTCATAGTTTGTGGAAGTTAATTTCTCGAGGACGGCAGGATGTGCGCCTTCGAGATAATCAGATTCAAATCTTAACATGGGGTATGCTCCAATCATATATATTTAATGTATACATATATTACATTGTGCTAATGCAAAATGCAATCTCTTAGAAAAACTAAAATAAAAATTAAGAAAAATTTTTTGAAAAAATTTGAAAAAACATGTCAAAACATAGCGGAAAACGAAAAAAGTTGAAAAATTTTTTCGCAGCAACTTGCACTAAAAACACAGGGTGTAGTTGTGCATAATAACAGGGGAACAATAGATGTTGTGTGTTGATAAAATGTGGAAAAGGAAACGAAAAAAAGTTTAAAAAAATTTTTGAAATTACTGAAAATAGATGGTATATTAACAGAGCGCTTGAGAGAGCGCAGCGAAAAGTGAAGAGCTCGAGTCGGGCCTGAAAAAAGTTTTAAAAAAACTTGAAAAAAGGTATTGACAAAGCGGAGAAGATGTGATATTCTTAAATTCCGCTGAGCGAAGAGCTTAAGCGAGTGTACCTTGTAAATTAAACAATGTAAGAGAACAGAGCGCACCAGAAATGGGACTTCGAGTAGTGAAAAAACTACTTAAATTAATTCTATTTGAGA
>JAFTYM010000047.1 GCA_017461585.1 Oscillospiraceae bacterium
CTTGTCAGCCTCTGCAACATAAACTGTAATGTACTGCTCAAGGTAGGCACCGCCCTGCTCCATCTTGGAGTCAACAACTTCAACACCCTCAACCTTAAGTCCGGTGATTGTGCCTGCGATCTGGCTGATGTTGATGGGAATCACGGTGCTGGCAGCTGCAGTACCATCTGTTCCTGTGGCAAGCGCACTCATCGGCAGCGCGCCAAGAACGATGAGAACTACAAGCAGCAAGCTCAATAGTCTTTTCTTCATGTTTGTTAATTACCTCCTATGGTATTAAATTTATTATCGTCGCAGTTTGATGGGGGAACTGTTGACTTCTTGAAAAAAAATAAAAGTCCGGCAGACAGGTCTCAGATGATTGCAGGTATTGCGCCCGCAACATACTTACCGTCTTCCGAACCTCGGTTCTTCCGTTAGTTCTTTAATGACTATCTATATTTATTTGTCATTTGTAAGCCGGATACTTTTTCTTATCTCCTCTATACGTATAGGACCGTTATCTTTTACTATGATCCTGACCTCACCATATCCGAGATCACGTATCTGAGTTATCAGCTTTTTCTCTGCTGACGTAAGTTCGATTATATTGGCACTATCCATTTATTTTCCGCCTACGATATTATCTACACGCAGCTAAAACGAGCTCTCTGTATTCAGCTGTGCTTTCAACTCCGTCAAAATATGTATTCACCTGTTTTTTTGAAGGCGGCTTCATTCCTTTCGGAAGGGGCAGCCCTGCAAGGGTCAGCATCAGCGCCCAGCTGATAAACCTTTCCCGCAGATACTCTCCGCCGATAACGTCTTTTGCCTGCGGTGTATAACCGAGCTCGGATGCCCGGTCTTTCACATATTTTAGAAGCTGTTCATCTGTGTCAGCCTTATGTTCTTCTCCCCATTCGAGGTCTCTTTTCTTTTTCTGCTCAAACTCCACCTGCGCGATTTTGGATTTCTCCACACGCACCGCTTTTCTCTCTTCACGTGTATTCCTGTTTTCAGCTTTTCGCTGTTTTACCTGCCGCTTAAGTTCATCTTTGTATATCTTTCGTGTTTTAAGGGGAGGTGGGTAACCCGGGCTCGGCAGGCCAATCATTCCTACAGCTATTGACCAGTTTCCAAAACGCTGAGCAATAAAATTTCCGCCTATGATCTCTTCCCGGCACGGCGTATGTCCTATTTCCTCAGCACACTTGCGTATGTAATCAAGGAGCTGTTCTTTTGTATCTTCTGCGTGTTTGAGAGCGAACATCTCGTTTTTCTTTTTCAGCGCGGCAATTGTCCGCTTTTCAAGCTGACAATTTGTCCATTTATTTGCATTAAAATGTTTGTTTTCTTGTTTCAAAACTGTTCCACCTTAGTAAAAAAGTAAATGATTTGACCTTTTTATACGGATAAGGAACACCACGATTATTTGCACACAGATATCGTATTGCTACGCTTAAAACTATCGATCTGGAAAAGGCAAACAAAAAAGCCACATTAGCAAACCTGCTAATGCGACCGTCTTCTCGCCCCATGCTGTCCCTCATATTGTGTATTTTTGCGCACAAAGACACAATACGCCCTTCAGTCTCGATTACCGTCGGTATTCTGGCTCATGCATTGGAGAGCTTTTTATCGCTCCTGCGTCTGCTATTCAGCCTTCTCAGGTTTCCCCAATGACCGGATCACTCCACGAATATCAGACTCCTGCATATACAGCAACGGGCATTGCTCCGGATTCCAACCGGATTCCCTAATCCACCCGCCTGATTTAAAGTGCAAATGGACACGATGCAGCTTATTCAGTTATTGGCATTTACTACATAATTCTCATTATGTGGTAAGACGCACTATCAATTGTACATACATTAAAGCACAACAACAATAATTATGCAAGTCCCTTTTAGAGCATTTGGCAAAAATCTTCATTTTTTTGTATGTTAACTACACCCTCAAGCTAAAAAACAATGAGGGTGTGTTTGCTATGCATAAAAGTACTGATATTTTGTAATTATATGGGTATTTGCCTCAATATTTAAGATTGGATTACCACATAATGAGAATTATGTGGTTTTTCTTTTTTCTATACCACAAGCCCTAACCGTTCCATAGTTCTGCGGTGTTCAGCGCCTGTTGAGATAATATATATCCTCGTTGTGTTTATACTGCTGTGTCCAGGAATATCAGCAAGCTTCGCTATATCCTTTTCAGCTCGGTAGAAAGTACGTGCAAACAGTTTACGCAGATTGTGGGGAAACACCTTAGACGACGCCACCTTTGCCCTCGCACACAGCTTCTTCATCATTGACCAAATATTACTGCGGTCTATTGGCTTTTCGTTTTTGGTGCGAAAAATGACGCCGCTTCTGATACCTGATTTCGCCGCATACTTCAGCAGCAGCTTTTTTAATTCCCCCGGTATGAATATCCTGCGGTTCTTTCCTTTGCATGCTACGCTGACAGTGCCTGACCGCACAGCTTCCACTGTGAAATATTTCAGTTCTGACACCCGTATTCCCGTTCCGCATATGGTCTTAATGATGAGCTGAAGCCGCGGTTGATTTGACGCTGCATTTACAAGGCGTATGTATTCTGACTTGGTGAGTTCTTTCTCCTCAGTGCAAAATACCTCTCTTTGTTGCTTAATGCTCTTTGTCTTACAGTCCTGCCACCCCATAAACTCAAAAAAGCTGTTTAACGATGCTATCTTGGAATTCACAGAGCGCACAGCATATCCTTTCTGCACAAGATACTGCTTATATTCAACTACCAATTCTTTCGTTATCGGCTTATCCCCTGTAAATAGCGCAAAAGCGCAAATATCACGGCAATACTTCTCTGCCGTGACCGCGCTTTTTTCTTCCCCGATCAGGGCTTCCTTATACTTTTTCAGCGTACATGATGTGATAGTTCTGTTTTCCATTGTCTTTCCCTCCTGATTTATTTTACAGTTTTTTAATGGCTTGTTCCACATCAGGAGAAATTATGCACACAGCTTTACCGCACCCGGTATCAAGGCGAGTGCGGTTCTGCAGCATACGGTGCGTGTCTGACTTATCTCCTTTTCGGAGCTTCACAGTGACCTGTTCGCAGGGACTTTCACCCCATTCCGTTTAATCATCCTACCTTTAGCAGGACAAGCCGTATGTCTGTTTCTTGTGCTTTAATTATAATCTTTGATATATCACTTTTCGATGGTAATTTCTTCCAGCGCAGCTCTGCTCTCTGAGCATAAAAACGGCAGTCTCTTAGGAAAAGAGACTGCCGTTTAAGGCTCATATCTGAATTATAATGTCCTAAGCTTCATGAAATGCAACCATTCCATATAAGTAGAGTTTGCCCTGTGTCCATGCAAATTCCAAGCCGCATCTTTTCGCAAGTTTTGCCACATCTATGCAATATGCCGACATGCAGCTTATTTGTTTTTCCGGATGCGCACACGGCAGACCATCTTTTAATTTGCACGGATCGCATATAGGACATCCGTTGTATCCTGAACAAAAGCCTTCATAACCCAGCTTGCGCATTTTGTCTGCAAGCCGCAAAACCGCATTATTGTGTGACTTCTTTGCATACTCTACTGCCGGTATATCGTCATAGCTTTCAACACTCCATACCGTTTGTACTATAAGAGCTCTGTTTTCCCTCATGAGCTTCTCACGTAGCTCTTCTACCGTACCGCAGTCCGGAGGACATGAGTAGTTGGCGCCGTATTTGCCGCATAAGTTTTCTTCGCAATATGCTCTGAAGCTCGGCTCTATCGGTATCTGATCTACATCGATAAGTGCAGCTGCAAAGCCCTCTTCTTTAGCTAAATCCAGCAGTTCATTGTCTTTCATTAACATCTTCCTTGCATATTCAAGTATTGTCATCATCATTACCTTCCTATATTTCACACCACTACATTCTTACCAGCATTTCAGGCCACTTAAAACTCCCATTTGCCAAAAAAGCGCCGCAGAGGACGCTCTTTTGGCGCAAACAGGATTTAAGAAGGGTACACAGCATAAAAGGAGTGGGATATGTGCTGATTTTGAGGTTTGGGCAGATGTAGAAATCACTCGTCCGCCCTTTGAGCTATATGATACACCGGGATGTAGACGGGCAGCCAAGGAGAGATGAACAGCTCCTTCTGTTTACCCGTAACGCTGTACCCAATCTACAGCTTTTAATAAACCGCATGATGCGGAGTATGCAAAAAATAAATGGCTATGACAACAAATGTTGCCACAGCCGTTTTTCTGCGCAATAATATAACAAAGCCTTTCTTGTAGGTCTTCTGACTTGTGCCTTTGGGAGTATTTTAATCTCCTGCGTATTTGCTCTGCCTTCCCAGTTTCCCAGTGACTGACTTTCATCAAAAGAGCAAATACTCCGGCACTTACAGCGGCGGTTACCGTTTGGGATTTGCACCCACTTCCCTTGTCCATTTTCCTTCCTATACGGTAAGGAAACCACAAGAACTATCTTTACCATAAGATTACAACTTTATATTTATTGTGTCAAAGCAATATTTATCATAAATTGTAAAAATCTTACGATTTCTAAATATTTTCCAAAAACCCATGTATTACTTTACTAAATAAGTGTTGTACAAACTGCTCAAGTATGGAAGAGATTATCTATCCCAGCAAATATTTGATGACTTGACTCTATACACTGTGCCTGACCTTCAATTGCGCTTCTGGTTTTATCAGAGGATGACATAAGCGAAATAGTCTCTATTTGTACAAACTTTTTAAGAACTCTGTTAACAGTTATTTTGGAGACTCTCCATCATATAGAAAGCTCACTGTAGGCAACCAGCGAAGAGCTTGTGCCGTCAATACAATGATACGAGATGCGGAAGCTTGCGTAGCTGCACAGTACTGCGTAATAAAAAAGTCCGGAGCTTCCGTTTGTGCGGATGCTTCGGTCTTCCATTGTAAACAAAGGACACTACTCATACATGCGAGTAGTGTCCTTGTTCTACACCTTTAGCGCCTTATTTCGTGGCGTAAATTGCGCGCAATTTTTCCGCAAAACCTGTACTTTCAAGGTTTCAGCGTTATGTTTAATACATGCCGCCCATGTCGCCTGCAGGAGCTGCTACAGGTGCGGGAGGTTCGGGAATGTCAGCAACAAGGGACTCTGTTGTGAGAACTGTGGAAGCTACGGAAGCTGCGTTCTCGATAGCGCTGCGGCAAACCTTTGTGGGGTCTACGATGCCAGCCTCAAGCATGTTGCAGTATACTTCGTTGTATGCGTCGAAGCCGTAGGAAGCATCTTCGCTGTTGTATACGTTGTTGAGGATAACTGCGCCTTCCAGACCTGCGTTAACTGCGATCTGCTTGATGGGAGCCTCAAGTGCCTTGCCGATGAGAGCTGCACCTGTCTTCTCGTCGCCGGAAAGCTCGGGAAGAAGTGCGTTAACTGCCTTTGCAGCTGCAACATAAGCTGTGCCGCCGCCTGCGATGATGCCCTCTTCAACAGCTGCGCGTGTAGCGTTGAGTGCGTCCTCGATACGGAGCTTCTTCTCGCGCATCTCTGTCTCTGTTGCAGCACCGACCTTGATAACAGCAACACCGCCGGACAGCTTTGCAAGACGCTCCTGAAGCTTCTCGCGGTCATAGTCAGATGTTGTTGTCTCGATTTCGGACTTGATGCGGTTGATACGAGCGTTGATCTCTTCAACTGTACCTGCACCGTCAACGATGATTGTGTGATCCTTGGATACCTTAACCTGACGTGCACGACCGAGCATGTGTACGTCTGCATCCTTCAGCTCCATGCCGAGGTCAGAGGAGATAACCTGACCGCCTGTCAGAGCTGCGATATCGCGGAGCATTTCCTTACGTCTGTCGCCAAAGCCGGGAGCCTTTACGCAGATGCATGTGAATGTGCCGCGGAGTTTGTTGAGAATGATTGTTGCAAGAGCTTCGCCCTCTACGTCCTCAGCGAGAATGATGAGCTTTCTGCCTGCCTGAACGATCTTCTCAAGTACGGGAAGGATTTCCTGAATGTTGGAGATCTTCTTATCTGTGATGAGGATGAGAGCATCGTCGATAACTGCTTCCATCTTATCTGTATCTGTTACCATGTAAGGTGTGATGTAGCCGCGGTCGAACTGCATACCTTCAACAACTTCGGAGTATGTCTCAGCTGTCTTGGACTCTTCAACTGTGATAACACCGTTCTTGGAAACTTTCTCCATTGCCTCAGCAATGAGGGAACCGATCTTCTCGTCACCGGAGGAAACAGCACCAACACGTGCGATATCCTCTGTGCCCTTAACAGGCTGGCTGTTAGCCTTGAGAGCTGCAACAGCTGCGTCAACAGCCTTCTGGATACCCTTGCGCATTACCATGGGGTTAGCGCCTGCTGCAACGTTCTTGATACCCTCGTGGATCATAGCCTGAGCAAGAACTGTAGCTGTTGTTGTACCGTCACCTGCTACGTCGTTTGTCTTGGAAGAAACCTCGCGAACGAGAAGTGCGCCCATGTTTTCAAAAGCGTCCTTCAGCTCGATTTCCTTAGCGATTGTAACACCGTCGTTTGTGATAAGGGGAGCGCCGTACTTCTTCTCGAGAACTACGTTTCTGCCCTTGGGACCGATTGTAAGCTTAACAGTGTCAGCCAGCTGGTTTACACCGCGCTCTAAAGCTCTGCGGGCTTCTTCACCGTAAATGATCTGCTTTGCCATTTGATTTACCTCCTAATATATGCAATTACTCAACAATTGCGAGAATGTCACTCTGTCTTACGATAACAAGCTCTTCGCCGTCGATCTTGACTTCTGTGCCTGTGTACTTGCCTGTGATGACCATGTCGCCCTTCTTAACTGTCATAACGACTTCAGCACCGTCTACAAGACCGCCGGGGCCTACTTCGATAACTTCGAACATCTGGGGCTTTTCCTGAGCAGCGCTTGTAAGAATGATGCCGCTCTTTGTCTTCTCTTCAGCTTCAACCTGCTTGATGATAACTCTGTCAGCCAAAGGTTTCAGTGTCATAGTGGTTTTCCTCCTGAAATATATAGTATTTTTATTATTAACAGTTTTACTGGTTTAGCACTCGAAGTCTTTGAGTGCTAAACCAGTTATAATAATAGTATATGTTTGTAAGTATTTCAAGTGTTAATTTGAAGAATTTAACAAATTTTTTACACTTATTTTGTGCGATTTGCAGATTAATAATACATGAACAGATCACACTTTATCATGCCGTTGTAGAGTTTGCGCTTTTTGACGGCATTTTTGCCGAATGTGCGCTCAAATTCTGTGTGAGAGGACAGCAGGTACATCTTCCAGTTGTCCAGCTTTTTCACAGCGCGTCCAAACTTGCGGTAGATTTCCTCTGCCTCGCTTCTCTCCATAACACGCTCACCGTAAGGGGGATTGGAAATAATAATGCCGCCCGGTGTCTCTCGGCAGAAATCTGCAGCCTCGGCAACCTCAAACTTGATTATCTTATCAACGCCTGCGCGCTTTGCATTAATCTTGGAAATCTCGATGCACTGGGGATCAATATCGCCGCCCCAGATCTCGTAAGTTCCCTTGTATTCCTTGTCGATAGCCTCGTCACGGGCATCAAGCCATACCTGTTTGGGTACCCACAGCCAGCGCTGAGAGTCGTATCCGCGGTTAAGTCCGGGTGCGCGGTTTATGGCGGCAAGTGCTGCCTCAATGGGAATAGTGCCGGAACCGCAGAAGGGGTCACACACAAGCTCACGTCCTCTGTAACGGGCAAGCTTTACCATGGCAGCAGCAAGTGTCTCACGAAGAGGAGCGGCGTTGCCAACAGGGCGATAGCCGCGCTTGTGAAGTCCTGCGCCCGAGGAGTCGAGATATAATGTTGCCTCATCGTGCATGATTGCAAACTGGACCTGATATTTTGCACCGCTCTCTTTAAGCCACTCTGTTCTGTATTTAGGCTTAAGGCGCTCAACAATTGCCTTTTTAACTATCTTCTGACAGTCGGGAATTGAAAACAGCGCAGAGTTCAGGCTGTGTCCCTTAACGGGGAATGCGCCGTCAATTGGTATATACTTCTCCCATGGCATATTGCGCACACCCTCAAACAGCATGTCGAAGGTCTTTGCAGGTGTTCTGCCCACAACCACAAGAACACGCTCACCTGTGCGCAGGTTGATGTTCGCCTTTACAAGATCTTCAATTCCGCCTGTGAACAGGACACGTCCGTTTTCAGCGCGAACATCCTTCATGTCAAGTCTGCGCAGCTCATCTGCTGCCAGTCCCTCAAGCCCAAACAGGCAGGGAACGCACATTTCAAATGTCATATTTTTCTCCTATAATATAATGATAGTAATTCCGTTATTATGTCTGTCCAAATCATCGTCTTTCCGAAGGTCTGCGCAAGCCTTAAAAGCCTGTCTGGTGGCTTCGTTGAAGATGGAAAAATCCTCACCGAAGATAACATTTTCTGAAAACTCAGCGGCCTTTCTCCGCACGGCTGTGCGTATTTTGCCGCCTTTGCCTGTTGAGCCGTAACCGTGGATTATTTTCACAGCACCCGCTCCCAGTTTTCTGCCTGCTGTAACCGCAGCGCAGAGTCTGTCTTCAGCCTCCGAAACCGAGGGCATATCGGATTTTATATTGACTTCTTTTAAAAATCCCGACATTTTTTGACCTCTTTTGACGTGTTGACAAACTTATTATAATCGTGTATTTTTATTTATGCAATTTAAATTTCAAAACAACCGAAATTTATATCTGCAGCGGTATCGAAGTGGGGACGTTTGCGAGCGCTGCCGGGGCAGATGAAGCGAGCAAAAAGGAGTGGCAGCGGTCGAAATTTTTGCACGAATGTTCTGAAAAATTTCGGGCACCGCAACAGGACATAACGGGGCGCCCCGTTCGGTATAATTAAATAAGGCGTTAATACTCTGCTTGAGTATAACATATATGCAGCGGTATCGAAGTGGTCATAACGGGGCTGACTCGAAATCAGTTTGCGAGCAATCGCACGTGGGTTCGAATCCCACCCGCTGCGCCAAAAAAACGGCATTCTTCCAAGGAAGAATGCCGTTTTTTACTTATTATTTCTTTACTGTTACCTCTTCACTGAGTTCGCACACCCCCACAAACCACTCGATGAGCTTTGCACCGCAGTCGTATCGCTCCGGGTGCCACTGGACACCGACGATATTGAGGGTTTTATGCTCTATGGCTTCGACAGTTCCGTCAGGTGCTGCGGCTGTGACAACAAACGCATCGGCAATATCTTTTACTGCCTGATGGTGTGAGCTTGTGACCTCTGTTTCCTCGCCGTAAAGCGTATGAATAATACTGCCGCTTTCAATTTTCACAGTATGGAATTTATCAACTCCGTTTTCGGGAGTATGAACCGCACACTTTTCATTCAGATGCTGAATCATAGTTCCGCCAAAAATTACATTAAGCGCCTGCATTCCGCGGCATATACCCAAAATCGGCTTTCCCGCTTTTATAAAAGCATCAACCGCCAAGGGGTCGGAAGCTTCGCGCGCTTTATCCATGCCGACACTCAAGCCCTCGTTTACTTCTCCGTACAGTTCTGGCGAAATGTCCTCTCCGCCTGCCAAAAGAAGTCCGTCGTAGCCTTCAAATTCCGTTGGCGAGTGTATTGCAACAGGCTCGCCGCCTGCCTTTTCTACGGCGCGGATATAGTTTTCTGCATGTCCTACCGAAGGTGATATTAAAATGCGTGGTTTCATTCTCCTTACTCCCTTGCCAAATTTGTCAAATAATGCTATAAATATAGCAGATAAAATGCATAAGCGCAAATTTTCCAGCTTTTCGTGTTTCTATATCAAACACGAAAGGCTGCTTGTTTTTCGGGAGGCACTATGAAAAAGATAAATAAATCAAACGAGCTTCTGTGGTTATTCGGCATAATTTTTGTTGCCCTCGGCGTTTCCATATGCAGCAAGGCAAATCTCGGAGTTTCCATGATCGCCGCCCCTGCTTTTGTTATCTCCGAGGCTCTTATGCCTCTCTGGAGCGCACTTAACGTAGGCGTTACGGAATACATATTTCAGGGAGTTCTGCTTGTACTGCTGTGCATAATCGTCCGCAGATTTAACTGGCGCTATCTCCTCGCCTTTGCGGTTGCCGTTATTTACGGCTACGTATTAAACCTGTTTCTGTGGATAATGGGCAGCGTTGAATTTAACACAGTTGCAATGCGCTGGGTAATGCTCATCGTTGGCGATATCATTACAGCTCTCGGCGTTGCATGCTTTTTCAGAACATACATGCCTTTGCAGGTTTACGAGCTTTTTGTTGCAGAGCTGGTGGAGCGCTTTAACCTGAACATCAGCAAAACCAAATGGATCTTCGACCTGACTCTGCTGGTTATTTCCATCGTGCTGGCGGTAACTCTCTTCGGAGATTTCAAGACCTTTGACTGGTCCACAATAGGCTACTCCTCTTTCCACAGCATCGGTCTCGGAACGTTGGTAACTACCGCAATAAATTCCCCCATCATCAGCCTTATGGGCAAGCTGGTGGACCGCATTTTTGACCCCACTCCCCGCTTTGCAAAACTTGAGCAGCTTTTAAAGCGCAATTAGTAAGGAGGTTGTGTTATTTTGGATACATTCTTAATAAAACTAAAAGAATTTTGGATTTTCATCTCCACTCCGCCCTTTGTACCCCTGTTCGTATTTGCGTTGATTTTATTCGCCTTGAGCATAGTCGGCAGGCTTTTAAGCGGCTTTCGTCCCAAACAATCACTTACACACACGGCGACCGTCTGCTTCAGCATTATTTTCGTATACGTTGTAAGTATTGTCGCATTCGGTGAGGATGCACATCTTCAGCTGTTTGCAGCCGCGCTGCCATTTATGAACAACATTGTTGACGGAACATCTTTGGCACTTCTGCTCCAGACAGATTTCCTCACTTTTCTGGCTGAGATGACACAGGTATTTTTCCTCGGTTTGACAATATCCCTTATAAAGCTCATTGGAAACAAGATCATATCCCCCTTCAGCTTCGGCCTGCTGAAAAAGTTTTTGGACTTCTTCAAATGGTACATTGTTGAGTGCATCATAGTTTTCGCTGCCATGCTGATAAACGTGGGTATAGACAAGGCTCTCGAAGCGCTTATGGGCTCTGCTTTTGCAAAGTGGCTTCCTGTGGTCATATTCGTAGTTCTCGCTGTGTTCCTGCTGCTTCTGCTTCTGAAGGGTATTTTCAAAACCGCCGCATTTTTCGCCTCCCCCTTCATCGGCGCACTCTCGTCATTCTTCCTGGAGAACACCATAGGCAAGACCATAAAAAGTGCATTTTTCACGACTATACTCATAACAGCAGCGCTTGTAATAATGTCCTATTTCGGCTGGCTTTGGCCTTTGATGACATACCTTTATCCGACTTTGATATTCGGTACGGCAATAATGCTTATTATTATCATCGCCTATGTAACCTGGATATTCTATTAGCTTATTTATCGCCGCAATTTCCGTTTGGAAATTGCGGCATTCTTCTTTAAATTTCAACAAAACTTGAGCATTTAAAATATTGAAAACTTTCCTCTGCCGCACTATAATGGTAGACATTGGATGGTGAACACCTTGGACGACAAAAAAACAACCTTAACATACAGAATACTCAGATGGTTTGTGTATCTGTTTTACCACAAAACCAAAGTTGCGGGCACAGATAATCTGCCTGACGAGCCATGTATTGTAGTGGGAAATCACTCTCAGATGAACGGACCTCTTGTTGGCGAGCTGCATTTTCCCGGAAAGCACTATATCTGGTGCGACGGACATATGATGCATTTAAAAGAAGTTCCCGCTTATGCTTTTGAGGACTTTTGGTCACGCAAACCAAAGTGGACGCATCCGTTTTACAAGGTGCTGTCCTATATAATCGCTCCTATTGCTGTCTGTGTTTTCAATAATGCACATACCATCGGTGTTTACCGCGACCAGCGCATAATACACACATTTAAAAACACCATTTCAAAACTTAACGAAGGCAACAATATCATCATCTTTCCCGAGCATTATGTGGACAGAAATCACATCATCTGCAATTTTCAGGACAGATTTATAGACATCGCAAAGATGTATTACCGCAAGACGAAAAAAGAACTGTCCTTCGTCCCCATGTACATTGCCCCGTATTTAAAAACATCATATCTCGGAAAGCCTATACGTTTTAACGCGGAAGCTCCCTTGGAAGAAGAGCGCAGACGTATATGTGAATACCTGATGGACGAGATAACAGAAATCGCATGCAGCCTTCCCGAGCACACAGTAGTTCCCTACAGAAACCTGCCCCGCAGAATGTATAACACCAATAAAATCGAGGTATCTGAAAAATGAAAAAACCTGTGGTAGATTACCGACAGTTCCGCTTTTCAAAACTGAATGATCCGCAATTTTCACATCTCAAGCTCCTTTTGGGCTGGGTGGGATATTTCGTTCTGTACTATCTCACGGAAAACTTTATCCCCGTCGAAAACTGTCACCCTGTATGGTGCCCTCTCGACGACCTCATCCCATTTTCTGAGTATTTCCTGATTTTCTATGTATCCTGGTATGCGCTTATCGTAATTTCTCTGGGATATTTCCTGCTGTACAACATCGACAATTTCAAAGGTCTGCAGACCTTCATTATCGTCACTCAGGTCGTGGCAATGATAGTCTATATCATCTATCCCACAAGACAGGATCTGCGCCCTACCGAATTTGCAAACGACAATTTCCTCACATCCCTCATGGCGTTTATCTATTCATTTGATACAAACACAGGCGTATGCCCATCGCTGCACGTGGCGTACTCAATAGGCATCGCATCTGCATGGCTCAAGGAAAAATCCGCAAACATTCCGTGGAAAGTTTTTATTGTTATACTGGTAATTCTTATCAGCCTTTCAACAGCATTCGTAAAGCAGCACTCTATCGTCGACGCTTTCGCAGCTATCCCAGTATGTATTCTGGCGGAGATAATTGCCTACGGAAAGCCCTATTGGAAAAACAAACTGAAGAAACAAAACTCATAAAGGAGTATTTATCATGCTTACATTAGACAGAGCAAAAGAGCTTCTCGCTTTAACCACAACGGAAGAACACCTCTTCCTTCACGCCAAAAATGTCATGGCTGCCATGGGCGGCATGGCAAAGCACTTCGGCGAGGATGCCGACCATTGGAGGGCTATCGGCTATCTCCATGATTACGACTATGAACAGTACCCCACAGAACACCTTCAGCACACAGAGGAGCCTTTAAAGGCAGCAGGTGTATCAGACGAGGAGATACGCGTTATTCTCTCCCACGGCTTTGGACATTGCAACGACGTCCAGCCCGTCACAAACGCCGAAAAATCTCTCTTCACCGTTGACGAGCTCACAGGCATCATTCAGGCAGCGGCAAGAATGAGACCCATGGGCATTACAGACATGGAGATCTCCAGCTTCATGAAAAAGTTCAAGGATAAGAAGTTTGCCGCAAAGTGCGACCGCGAGATCATAAAGCAGGGCTGCGAAATGCTTGGCATGGAGGTCAAAGAGGTTGCCTCCATCTGCATCGAGGCTATGAAGGAATACGCCCTCGAGCTTCAGCTCGGTCCTAAGGAATAGAACATTAAAAGCACCTGCAAAGGTGCTTTTTGTCCATATACACAGGTGATAATTATGAAAAAATCCATAAACACCGTATATCTGATACTCTTCTGTCTTACCGCAAACAGCTATCGTATCATCGAACGAAACGCATACTTTCTGTTCCTGATAATTCCCCTGTTCATTTTCATAAACCTGTTTGCAGGCACTATGCATCCACCCATAAAAAACAGGCGCGTAAGAGTCTGCTCCCACGGAGCGCTGCTTTTATCCGTATTTGAGATATCGGTTCTTATTTCAATAATCTACCATATCGTAATTCTGTTCTCTGCAGATTTATCCACCGTTCTGTGGAGTATCCTTTTCTGCGCTGTCGCCCATCTCATTCTCTTCTGGAACGGTATTATATGCATCTACATAACCGCATCACAACTGGGATTAAAGTACAGAATTTTGGGCATCGTCTGCGGTATGATACCGATTATTAACATCATCGTTCTGCGAAAGCTTATAAAAATTGCCCGCGAGGAAGCGGAGTTTGAATTTGCCCGCGAAGAGCGCAATTCTCTGCGCTACGAAGAAAAACTGTGCGACACCAGATATCCGATTCTGCTGGTACACGGCGTATTTTTCCGCGACTTCAAGTATTTTAACTACTGGGGCAGAATCCCCGAGGAGCTGGAGCTCTGCGGCGCGGACATCTATTACGGCAACCACCAGTCTGCCGCGTCTGTTGCAGACAGCGCACGAGAGCTGACCTCGCGCATAAAGGAAATCACAGCAGAAACAGGCTGCGAAAAGGTAAATATCATAGCCCACTCGAAGGGCGGTCTTGATTGCCGATATGCAGTATCCATATTGGATGCCGCTCCAATGGTCGCCTCTCTTACCACCATAAACACACCTCACAGAGGCTGCCTTTTTGCAGATTATCTGCTGGATGTCATACCCGAAAAGACTAAGAACAAAGTCGCAGCAGCATATAACTCAGCGCTTAAAAAGCTGGGTGACCCCAACCCCGATTTTCTGGCAGCGGTAGGAAATCTCACCGCAAGCTTCTGCACTGAGCTGGATGCAAAGCTGGGTGTACCCGAAAACATTTTTTGTCAGAGTGTCGGCTCAGTTCAGAATAAAGCCCGCGGCGGTAAATTCCCGCTGAACTTCACTTACCACCTCGTCAAGTATTTTGACGGTGCAAACGACGGTCTCGTTAGTGTGGATTCTTTTGAATGGGGCGAAAACCACCAGCTTCTCAAGCCCACAGGCAAGCGCGGTATTTCCCATGGCGACATGATAGATCTAAACCGCGAGAACATCGGCGGCTTTGATGTACGTGAATTTTATGTCGGTCTTGTAAACGACCTTAAAAAACGAGGACTGTAAAATGATAAATAATGAAATCAGCAGATACATAGACGAGCACAAAGACGAAGCATTTGACCTTCTTGTTGAGCTTGCGCAGATCCCTGCGCCTTCACACCACGAGGAAAAGCGGGCGGAGTTTTGCAAAAACTGGCTTATAAAGCAGGGCGCAAAAGGCGTATATATTGACGAGGCATTAAACGTCATATACCCTGTTGGCTCAGCGGAGAATAATCCCATTGCTGTATTCATGGCGCACAGCGATGTCGTCTTCCCCGACGAAACTCCCCTGCCATTAAAAATCGAAGACGACAGAATACATTGTCCCGGTGTTGGAGACGACACGGCAAATGTGGTCGCCCTTCTCATGGCGGCAAAATATATAGCAGTAAACAACCTCTCTCTGAAAGATACAGGACTTCTCCTTGTTGTCAACTCCTGCGAAGAGGGCTTAGGAAACCTCAAAGGCTCCCGTAAAATCATTGAGGATTTCGGCAGCCGTATAACGGAGTTTGTATCATTCGACGGCAGCTACCGCGGTATAGTCAGCCGCGCAGTAGGCTCAAAGCGTTATAAAATCGAAATTGACACCGAAGGCGGTCACTCTTACAGCGCCTTTGGAAACCGCAATGCAATTGCTTACATGTCTTCTCTTATCGACACTTTGTATAAGGTAAAAGTACCCGATTTAGGTAAAACCACCTACAACGTGGGTACAATTTCAGGCGGCACATCGGTAAACACTATCGCCCAGCACGCAGAGATGCTGTATGAATTCCGCTCCGACGAGGCCGAGGCTCTTTTAATTATGGAGAAGAGTTTTACAGATATTATCGAGAACTACCGCTCCAAAGGTCTTGACGTTACTGTAACTTTAGTGGGCGACCGCCCCTGCGCTTCCAACATTGATCCCGAGAAGCACAAAATACTTATGGAGAGAACGAAAAACGCAGTCAAACTCCACTATGATTTTGATGCAGGCTTCCACTCAGGTTCAACGGATTGCAACATTCCCTTATCTGTGGGCATCCCTGCGGTCTGTGTCGGCTGTGTGGACGGACACGGTGCTCACACAAGAGAAGAATATGTAGAAATTTCAAGTCTTCGTCCCGGTCTGGGGTTGGCTTTTGATTTGGTACTTCATCATTTTAAGGAGAATTGACTATGAGATATGCAATTTACGGCGCAGGCTCCCTCGGCACAGTTTTAGGAGCATACATAACAAAAAACGGCGGTGAGATTGACCTTATAAACCGCAACCGCGCACACGTTGACGCACTTAACGAAAAGGGCGCACGGATTACAGGCACAACCGACATGACAGTTCCCGTTCACGCAATCACTCCCGACGAGATGACAGGCAAATACGATGTCATCCTGCTTATGACAAAGCAGCTGAATAACCGCAAAGTTGTCACAAATCTGAAAGATTTTCTCACGGAAGATGGCGTTATCGTAACCCTGCAGAACGGTCTGCCTGAGCCTTTAATCGCTGAGATCGTGGGCTCTGACCACACAATGGGCTGCACGGTCGAGTGGGGCGCAACAATGTCCGAGTCAGGCGTCTGCATACTCACAAGCGCTCCCGACAGTCTGTCCTTCCATATGGGCAAAATGGACGGAATTTCCGACAAGCAGTTTAAGACAGTCACCGACCTTCTGGAGCTTATGTGCCCCGTCCACGAAGAGGAAAACCTTATCGGTGCACGTTGGTCAAAACTCCTTATAAACTCCACCTTCTCAGGTCTTGGCACAGTTGTTGGCGGCGTTTTCGGCGATGTTTCCGAGAACAAAGAGGCACGCAAAGTCGCGCTTTACTGCATGAAGGAGTGCATCGACGTAGGTCACGCATCGGGTGCAACTTTTGCTCCCGTTCAGGGCAAAAACATCACAAAGCTGTTTTACTGGACAAACGGACTTAAAAAGGCTTTTGCATCATTCCTTATGCCTATCGCCATGAAAAAGCACCGCAATATTGAGCCCTCCATGCTTCGCGATATCAGAAACGGTAAGATGTGTGAAATCGACGAAATCAACGGCATTATCTGCGCTTACGGACGTAAATACGGCGTTGCAACTCCCGTGAACGACCGCATCGTTGAGATAATCAAAAAGGAACAGGGCGGCGAAATAACCCCCAAGGCAGAAAACATTAAGCTTTTTGAGGACCTTGTGTAATCACAGACGAAGTTAAACCAATCTCTCCGTCGATCGAATGTAGGGCAAACAAATGACAAACAGAGATGAAGTTTTAGAAAAAGTAAATAGTTTGATACGTGCATATAACACGGGACTTTTGGGCGGCGAGAAAATGCCCGAGGACGAAAATCCTCATTTAGAAAAATCTTCCGTGCAGAACTATATGTATTTCACTTTGCCTATGGCGCTGAATTATCAGAGAAACTCATACGTTCTGTGGGAATGTGCAAACAGAATGTATGCAGATAAAGATGCCCGTATGGTATTTGACAGCAGAGAAGTCTGTAAAATGCCGGAAAACATTCTGCGGGAATATCTTGTTAAATACAAAGTTGCGCTTCAGCCAAACAAGCAGCCCTTAATATGGAAAAAGCTGTGTGAAACTATAGAGAACGAACTGGGCGGAGATATACGCAATCTGTTTTCAAGCAATGATTACTCCGTTAAAAAAATCAAGGAGCACATAGAGAATAACAAAAAGAGCTTTCCGTATCTGGGCGGAAATAAAATCTGTAATTACTGGTTATATGTGCTTGAAAAGTATACCGACCTGACTTTTATTGACAGAGAGAATATAACCGTCGCTCCCGACACTCATGTTTTACAGGCAAGTCAAAAGCTTGGTATCATTTCCTCCGAAGAGGCAGATTCCGCCAATGTGCAGCTTATAGTTGCCGAAAGATGGAAAGCCCTGCTTGAGAACACGGATTTTAACCCCATAGATGTCCATACTCCAATGTGGTTTTGGAGCAGAGGAAAATTTAAAGTTGATATATGATTAACGCCAAACAGCCTGGTTTTAAACCAGGCTGTTTTTATGAATTAACCTACAATATTTGTACAGCAAATATCGTGCATCGTACAGGGCAACATTGTATAATACTAACAGAACATAAGTTTTAAGGAGCTATTATGCATTGGATTAACAGAATGAACCGCACTCTTGAATATGTGGAATCACATATTTGCGACTTTGACCCAAATGTAATCAGCAGAATTATGGCGTGTCCATATTCCGTCTTTTTACGCACGTTTGCACCAATTACCGGAATATCTTTTTCTGAATACGTCCGCCGCAGACGTTTAAGCTGCGCTGCTCACGAACTGTGTAACTCACCAGAACGTATAATTGACATTGCCCTAAAATATGGCTACGCTTCTGCAGATGCATTTTCAGCTGCCTTCAAAAAGAAGCATGGCATATCTCCGTCAAAAGCAAGAAACGGAAGCGCAGAACTATCCTTTTACCCCAAAATCGTTATTTCACTAAACATATCAGACATTTCCGCGCTGAAGTACACAGTCAAAAAGCTACCTGCTTTTTCTGCACTCGGTCTAAAAATGAAAGTTAAAAAAGATGAAAACGCATGGGCAATTTTGGATAGTCATCCCGTTGAACCATTGCTTACACAAACGCTCGGCAGAAAATGTGATTTAGGTATATGTTTTGGTTATGACGCTGACGGTAACAACGATTATATGTGTGCCGCAAAATTCAGCAGTAATAACTACGACGATTTCAATATATATCACTTTCCCGAGCTCACATGGCTTGTTTTTACCGCCGAGGGCACTGTTTCTGAAGATGTTTTCCAAAAAACAGAAGACCGCATATACGGTGAATTTATCCCCCAATGTGCATACAACGTCCTTGATTTGCCCGTTGTTCAGAAATTTATTGATTGGAACACAGATACAGATCATTGCCATGTTGAATTCATGGTACCTGTACAATCAGATCTATCAGAACAAAAGGAGAGATAATCTTGAATGTATCATACATGGCAGTTGTTCTTGACTCTGCAGACTCCGACGCTCTGTCAGCTTTTTACGCAAATATGCTCGGTTGGGAGCGAATGAAGCCCGATGATGAGTGGATAATCGTGTATAACAAGGAGTCACGTAACTTCCCGTTAATCACTTTTCAGCAAATCGAAAACTATGAGCGTCCAAAATGGCCTGCCGAGCACGGCAAGCAGCAGCAAATGGTTCATCTTGATTTCCACGTAGACGATGTCGACGAAGCTGTAAAGCACGCAATCTCATGCGGTGCTGTTCTTTCTGACATTCAACTCGAAGATGCATGGCGAGTTATGCTCGATCCTGCAGGTCATCCATTTTGTATATTACCTGTACACAGTGCATAAAAAAGGCCCCGATTTAAAAGGCGCGGTGAGATAAGAATACATATGGTTTAGAAACAAAAATTCACGCTCTCACATCATGAAAACAAAAATTTTAAGTTTCTAAACTGCTTGCACCCGAAAAGTTAAGATTTTGCCTGTAAGCGAGGCATTTAAGTGCAGACATACTTGGTGTCTGTCAAGTTTAAATAACAATGCTTACGGGTAAAAGATTTCTTTTCGGGCATATGCTTTCTTATCTCACCGCGCCTAAATCGGGGTCTTTTTCTATTTCTTTTCCTTATATTTCTGTGCCGCGGCGAGCTGCTGACCTGCGCTGTCGAGCGTGAGGTCTGTAATATTATCGCCGCCTGTGAGACGGGAAAGCTCTGCCTTCCTGCCTTCCGTGTCAAGAGCGGAAACTCTTGTATATGTACGCTCACCTGCTGAATCCTTTTCAACAACAAAGTGATTGTCCGCCATAACGGCAATCTGCGGAAGGTGCGTTACGCACAGAACCTGCCTTTTTATGCCCAGCTCCCACAGCTTTTCGCCGACGCGCTGTGCAGCAATTCCCGAAACGCCTGTGTCGATCTCATCAAAGACCATTGTTCCGACGTCGTCGTTTTCCGCAAGTACATTTTTCATGGCAAGCATGATTCGCGAAAGCTCACCGCCGGAGGCGATTTTTGCAATTCTGCCCGGCTCCTCACCGGAGTTTGCAGACATGAGGAAGCGGACTTCGTCACAGCCTGTGCCCGAAAGCTCAGCCTTTTCAAAGCTGACCTTGAACTTAACACCTTTCATGTTAAGGTGAGCCAGCTCGTCCTGTATGCGCTTTTCAAGTGTAAGTGCACCCGCTTTGCGGCTTTCGGAAAGTGCTTTAGCGCACTTTTCAGCATCCGCCAAGGCTGCTTTCAGCTTCTTTTCAAGCTTCAGCTTTTTCTCGTCGGAATACTCAATATCGTCAAGCTCTTCCTTGGCGCGCTCCAAAGTTTCAAGGATTTCCTCTTCCCCAGCGCCATACTTTCTCATAAGTCGCTTAAGAGTGGAGATTCGCTCTTCTATCTCATCAAGCTCACCGGGAGAGAAGTCCAACTCATCTCGAAAATCACGGATTTCCTCGGCAATGTCCATAAGGGCATACTTAACGTCTGCCATCTTGGAGCTGAGTTCACCGAGCTTATCGGAATATTTTGACGATGCGTCCAACTCACGCTCTGCCTCTTCTGTAAGGGTCACAGCTCCGTCAGCTCTGTCAGAACCCCAGAGAGCGGAAAAAACGCTGTCTACGGAGTCTGTAAGGCGTGATGCATTTTTAAGAAGCTCGCGCCGCGCTTCCTTTTCGTCCATCTCGCCAACAACGATATTTGCACGTTCTATCTCGTCTATCTGGAATTTCAGCATGTCGGCTCTGCGCTCTTTCTCGCCCTCGTCCATGTCGAGAGCGTCAAGCTCTGCGCGTAAAGCTTTCAAAACGCCGTACTTCTCTTTATATTCGCCAAGCTCTGCATCGTTTCCACAGTAGCCGTCCAGATATTTAAGGTGAAAGCTCTCATCCAAAAGCTTTCTGCCGTCGTTCTGACCGTGGATATCAATAAGCTCCGCGCCCAGCTCTTTAAGCTGTGAAACAGAAACAGGGGTGCCGTTTATGCGGCAGGAGCTTTTACCATCTGCAGAGATTTTACGCATGACGAAAAGCTGGTCATCGTCTTCTTTTTCAATGCCGTTTTCCTCATACCATTCATCGGACATGACCTGTGTGAACACAGCGGTTACAGAGGCAGCCTTTGCCCCTGTTCTGACAATATCTTTGGAAACTCTTCCGCCCGTTACGGCATTGAGGGCATCGATAACGATAGACTTACCAGCGCCCGTCTCACCTGTCAGGACGCTTAAGCCCCCATCAAACTCAATGTCAGCCTTTTCAATAACGGCAATATTTTCAATATGAAGCAGGTTTAACATTTTTACCCCTCCAAAAAGAGCATTACATCATGCTCTTTATCTCTTCACAAAATGTCTTTGCATCCTCGCTTGTAAACATGCAGAGAAAAGCTGTATCGTCGCCTGCAAGTGTACCTGCAATAGTGTCGATGTTCATTCCGTCAATTGCGCTGCAGGCAGCAGGAGCAAGTCCGGGAAGTGTCTTAATGACAATCATGTTCTGTGCGCAGACGCATGATGTAACACCTTCGCGAAAAATCGCCTTAAGTCTTGTGGAATGGTTCTGCAGCTCCTTTTTGTGTGCGGGAGCATAGCGGTATTTGCCCTCGGGAGACAGTTCCTTGATAATATGCAGTTCTTTGATGTCACGGGAAACTGTTGCCTGTGTGCTGTTGATGCCCGCCTGCGCAAGAGCTTCAATAAGCTGGTTTTGTGTCTCTATATCATTAGCAAGGATAAGCTCGATAATTGTGTTCTGTCTTGCGTTCTTCATTTTCTTTCACCTAACTTCTCGTAAACTTTCTTGTAAAAGCTTCTGTTTGAAAGGCTGATAAATCTCGCCTGTCTTTCAGACACCTTGACCACCAGCTCGTCTCCCTCTTTGAAAGCGGTCACATCCTGTCCGTCAACTATCAGGACAGTTGTGTTTACTTTTCTGCCGTCCAGTACAACACGCACAACCCTCTCGGGTGCAAGTACAAACGACTTTGCCGTGAGAACGTGTGGGCAAATGGGTGTAATTATAATATTGCTTGCGTCCGGCTCTACAATAGGTCCGCCTGCAGACATGGAGTATGCGGTTGAACCTGTAGGCGTTGCGATAACCGCACCATCGCCTGTAAAGGACGAGATAGCATTATCATCACCGAAGAGCTCCAGCGTGATCACTTTGTTTATACCCTTTATTACAATATCGTTAAGAGCAAAATCTTCAAAAATCGTCTCACCATTGCGTTTAAGGGCAACATCAAGCATGATACGGCGGACAATCTTGTACTCGCCGTCCAAAACCTGTCTGATACCATTTATTTCCTCAGGCTCAAGCTCAGCCATAAAGCCCATATCGCCCAAATTTACGGCGATAATTGGTACTTCATACTCTGCAACGGCACGGGCAGTTTTAAGAATCGTACCGTCACCGCCGAAGGTTATGACCATGTGTGCATTCTTTGCCTGCTGTGTTATGGTGCAAAGCTCATTTTCACCACCGTCGCTTAACGGACAGAGAACGGTTTCAGCGCCGTACTGCGCCAGCATGGTCTCTACCTGTTTTGTAACAGCTAAGTCTGTATCACGCAGAACATTGGGACAAAGCAATATCTTCATCATTTATCCCCCAATTCGTCATGGGATTGTTTTGCAGTGGCTTCGGGATCTATCTCTCCGTTTTCACCGCCTGCAATAAGGTGACCGAGATATTCAATATTTCCTTCAGGACCCTTGATGGGCGAGAATGTGATTCCGCGCACACCAAAGCCTGCGTCATTTGCATTTTTTACAAAGTTTTCCAAAACCTCTATATGGGTGGACAGCTCTCTTACAACACCCTTTTTCCCCACCTTTTCCTTGCCCGCCTCAAACTGGGGCTTTATAAGGCAGAGTATCTGTGCATCCTCGGCTAAAAGCTCACGCATTACGGGCAAAACGATGCGCAGCGAGATAAAGGACACGTCGATAACACCAAGCTTTGGAGAATCTGGAATCTGCTCTGTTGTGACGTTTCTTATGTTGGTACGCTCCATGACCACAACTCTGGGGTCACTTCTTATGCTCCACGCCAGCTGACCGTAGCCGACGTCGATGGAGTAGACCTTCACAGCGCCGCCCTTTAAAAGGCAGTCTGTAAAGCCGCCTGTGGACGCACCGCAGTCAATGCATATTTTGCCGTCAGGAGAGACGTCAAAATATTTAAGTGCCTTTTCAAGCTTTAAGCCACCACGGCTGACGTATTCAAGAGTGTTCCCGCGGACTTCTATAACGGCATCCTCATTAACAGCTGTGCCGGGCTTGTCCACTCTGTTTCCGTTGACATATACCTGACCTGCCATAATGGTGGTCTTTGCACGCTCACGGCTTTCAAAAAATCCCTTATCTGTTAAAAGTACATCAAGTCTGACTTTAGCCATTTTTGTCCATCCTCTCCGCTGCATCTGCAATACTTTCCGCATCTATTCCGCACAGTTTGCGCAGAAGTGCCACACTTCCGTGGGTGACAAAATCCTTGCCCGTATTCATAAGATGAGCTCTTACGAATACGCCTTTTTCCATAAGCGCGGACAAAACAGCCTGTCCCACGCAGCCGTTTTCCATAGCTTCTTCAACAAAGATGACTTTGCCTGTATTTGAGACGTATGGCACAAGCTCGTCCACACTCAGCGGCGCGATAATGCCCAGCTTTACAACAGCTGCAGAAACGCCTCTGTTTTCCAGAAGCCTTGCCGCCTCAAGGGCATCATTTACTGTAATGCCGTAGGTGATGATAGTAACGTCTGTTCCGTCTTTTATAAGCTTTACCGCTTCACAGCCGCCGTCGGTATACTGCCCTTCACCGCCTCTGGGGTATCTTACCGCCGCAGGACCTGTATGGTCGTTTACCGCTGCACCAAGCATATCTCGAAGCTCTGCAAAGCTTGCAGGAGCAAATACTGTCATTTTTGGAACTGTCGTCAAAAATCCCACATCAAAAAGTCCGTGGTGAGTTTCGCCGTCCTGTCCCACAAGTCCGGCTCTGTCCACGCCGAATACAACGTGGTGTCCTTCAATTGCAACATCATGGATGAGCATATCGTAAGCTCTCTGCAGGAATGTGGAATATACCGCAAACACAGGCTTTCCGCCGCCTGCAGCAATTCCAGCTGCCATAGCGGATGCATGCTCTTCTGCTATGCTTACATCAAAAAACCGTTCGGGATACTTTGCGGCAAAATCTGAAAGTCCGGTTCCTTCCGTCATTGCAGCGGTGATGGCGCAGACCTTGTCGTCCTTTTCCGCAAGGGCGCACATACAATCACCGAAAACAGATGAAAAGCTTACGGATGCAGGTGCAGTTTCGCCTGTCTCGGGATCAAAGGGTGAAATTCCGTGGAACTTTCCCGGATTTTCCTCTGCGTACTTATACCCCTTGCCCTTCTGAGTCATGATATGGACAAGAGTAGGCGCACCTGTCGCCTTTGCCCAGCGAAGCACTTCCTCCACTCGGGCAACATCGTGTCCGTCCACAGGACCTGCATACTGAAGTCCCATCTCCTCAAACATACTGCAGTTGAGAATTGAGTGTTTCAGCACGTTTTTCATCTTATGAGTAAACTTCAAAATCCCCTTGCCGCCGGGAATACGCCCCATAACCTTTCTGTAATTCTCTTTAAAAGAGCGGTAGGAAGGCTTAAGACGCTTTCTGGATAGATAGCTTGCCATGCCGCCAACGTTGGGGTTTATGGACATTCCGTTATCGTTCAGAATGATAATGAGCGGTTCGCCTGAATCTCCTGCATCGCACAGCGCCTCGTATGCAAGACCGCCTGTCAATGCGCCGTCACCGATGAGTGCGATGACATCGTAGTCTCCGCCCGATATACGTCTTGCTCTTGCCATTCCCAGCGCAACGGAAATGGAGTTTGACGCATGACCTGCGATAAATGCATCATGGATGCTCTCGTTGGGCTTGGGAAAGCCTGCGAGACCATCATACTGGCGCAGAGTGTCCATTTTGTCTTTTCTGCCTGTCAGTATCTTGTGGACATAGCATTGATGTCCAACGTCAAAAACAAGCCTGTCCTTTTCCGTGTCAAACACACGGTGAAGAGCAACTGTAAGCTCTACAGCGCCGAGATTGGACGCTAAATGACCGCCTGTTTTGGACACGCTCCGGACCAGATATTTTCTTATATCACTGCAAAGCTCAGGCAAACTGTCCTCAGACAGCGCACGAACATCCGCAGGAGTGTTTATTTTTTCAAGGATGCTCAAAAAAGTCACCTCTTTTTTCTGAAAAGCCCCGTAGTAATGCTCATTATCTTGCCAACAAACAGCACGATTTTAGTGCTGCTGTTCATGGCAAAGGTCTTACCCAGCGCCTTACCGCCGATGGTGAGAGACGCAACAAGACCCGAAACAACGAGCTGGATAAGTATATTCTGAGTTGACAAGTCGTTCATAAGGTTTGCAACGATGATAGCCGATGTACTACCCGAGACGATACCGGAAATATCACCGACGACGTCGTTGCAGATGCTTGCAACCTTTTCTGCGTTTTTCATAAGGCGAAGAGCCTCAGCAGCGCCGCGCTCTTTATGAGATGCCATGGAATGGAAGGGCGCGGGAACAGCCGTTGTAACCGCGACGCCGATTATATCAAAGAGAATACCTATTGAGATAAAAATTGCCAGCACAATAAATGCGAGAACATATCCCGCACTCTCAAGAATTTCCGAAGACGCAAAGGTAAACACAACGGAAACCGAAAAGCTGATAAGCACTATCTGTATAAGCCATTTTAAATTAACTTTGTTTTTCAATTCTATTTATCCTCTTTAACAGTATTTTTTAAGCAAAAGAAATCCGCTCCGAAATCGCGGAGCGGATATTATTTTAAAAAGCAGCGGCAACAAACAGAGTAAATCTTACGGCTTAGGTACGGGCTGGATTTCCCCCGCGTCTACCCTTCGTTGCCGATGAGGGCGGTTTCCCTTTAAAGACACGTTCGGAGCGTTGCCGGTTCCGCTGCCCGACTGCCACTTAGTCCGCACTGTAATCCTCTATTTGTCCTCTTCTAACTGACAGCCTAGGTGTTTTCCACTACAGTCTTACCGTTTCTTAGCCTCTTTTGCAGAAAGTATTTCAAGGAGCAATGACATCACCCGTCCGGCCGCGACAAGGCGTGCCTGGTCTTCTATCCGCACAGTCCACTCAAGGCAGGCTACTCTGCACACAGCACAAGCTTTCGCCATTATATTGCGCACCGCATTGCAGGTCAAACACTGACCCGTAGACAGATCGATATAATTACCGCTTAGGGAGTACGTCTGCCCACGTGATCAGGCCTCCACATAAACAGGGTCGCGTCTTCCATGCCATTGCAAGGCGCCCTGAGTATGCAAGCGTGAAACACGCTTCCCCACAGCATCCACCCCAAACTGGGCGTTCAAAGCAGACACAATGGGTTTCATAGATATGCCCTTCAAAGGATTTTTAGGCCCTTCCTGAAAACGGCAGTACCGACTAGGATACTGCGCCGCTGTTTTGATATTTTAGCAAATCTATATTCAGTTTTCAATAGTTTATCCTACATATTTTACATATTATTCAATGTTTCAATGAATATTCGTCATATACGCATATTGCAAAGTGCACAATTTCATCCGCTTATTTTTTACACCCAAAACTATTGAACTAAATGCATAAATGTAAGAAAATGTACGCAAGGGAGGTATCTGTATGAGACCTAAACTGTCACTAAAAACTCTATACCGCAGCCCTGTTAAAACTGTGCTGACGTTCATTCTCCTTGCTGCGGTAACCTTCGCGCTGTTTTCGCAAATAATCGAGCATGCTGTGTCAGAGCGCGAACTGCAAAAGGCAATAGGTATGTACCATGGTACGGGTGCGGTTGAGGTTCAGGAGCCATACAGCACTGCCTTGGAAACATGGGATTACGATTATATATACACCGATACGCGAGTTCCAATGGAAACGTGGGACGAGTCTGTGTCAAATTTTACACGTGATACGGTTAGATATGCTCATGTGACGCAGGAACAAATCAATGAAATTACTGCAATGCCTTATGTGGACTACACAGATTTGCGATATATGACAGCGGGCGTATCGGAAGAACACGAGCGTCTTGACGAAGGACAGGGCGCTTATGACTATACTGATACTTGCGTAATAGAAGGGACAATTAGTGATATTTCCACTTATACGCACGCAAGTGGCAGCATATACCATGAGTGCAGTGTGTATTTAAAAGACTTTGATATTTTGGCAGGTAATCCACCATGGGGAGAACGTGTTGATATTAGGCTGACCGTTAACAGTAGAGAAGCTGATGCTGCAACTGTTGAAAGCGCGGGAACCGAATTTATTACATCATATTTGTTTCCGGGATATGCCGAAAATTACAGCGCAGATGTAGTAAGACAGCTGACCATCGGGGAGAGATATGTCTTTATCGTTAGATATGACCCCGAGGAGTTTATATCCAACATGGATCTAACAGTTCTTACATATCTTACAGATCCGCTTTTAGATACAACTCCGGGAATTTGGCATGTCGATGGAGAGCCTGATAACTATCTTGAGACAGAGGAATATGCTCTTCTTAAAGAGTACATAGATATGGTTAATACCGATATACATACCTTCGACGTTGTATATACGGGGAATATGGACAGCATATTGCGCGTTGCAGACGGAACGATAGGCATTGTTGACGGAAGAGCTATAACACCTGAGGACGTTGAAAATGGAAATATGGTTTGCGTTATCAGCCGTTCTCTGTCTAACAAAGGGCTTAAGGTTGGAGATACAATAACGCTTAAGCTTGGAGACAAGCTGTTTGAACAGTATCGAAATCTTGGCGCTGTTGCCGCCGTACCCGGTCGTATGTCTGAAAACTACACAGAAGTTACTTTGGAAATTGTTGGCATCTATATGGACATTCGTGATGATTTATTAGCGGCTCAAGACCCGTTTTGGTCATACTCACGAAATGCGATTTTTGTACCAAGCTTTTTGCTTAATGTATCGGAAAGTGAGCTTGAAGGACATGCATTTGCCCCCGGTGAGTTCAGCTTTGTAGTAAGTGATGCGTGGAACCTTGCGGCTTTTGATGACGAAGTTGCACCGAAATTCATCGACATGGGATTAACTCTGCTTTTTGAAGACGGCGGATGGGTTGAAATATCAGAGCAGTTTGGAAAATCACAGCAGCTGTCTATGATAAAAATTGCAGTATTTTCGCTGGCAACAGCGATAACAATATGCTTTGCCGCATTTTTATATGTTGTCGGCAGAAGACGGGACTACGCAATTATGCGACTTCTCGGAACAAACAGGCAAAAATCTGACGGAGCTTTACTTTTGCCTTTGGGTGTTGTTTCTTTTGGCGCGATTGTTGTAGGTGCAGTAATCGCAGTTATAAGCACTACAAGAAGCATAGCTAAAAATGAAATGCTGACACAAATGACTCAGTCTGCTGTAGAAGCTGATATTCCTGTTGTGGCAATTATGCTGGGAATTGTTGCAGAAATACTTGTTGTACTCTTGGTAGCTGCGGTAATGCTTGGCGTATTGGGCAGCAAACCGCCCCTTGAACTTATGCAGACAAGACAACAGAGACGAAAAATGTCAAAGAAGCATAAAATCACATACGCTTCTGAACCCGAAAACATAGTTTTGGGAGAGTGGGTATCTATTGAACCTGCGATGTGGGACGGAAAGAAACGCGACATATCTTTTACTTTAAAATATGTCAAAAGGCACATACGCCGAACTGCAACAAAAGCGTTACTGTTTGTAGTTGTTACTGTGCTTCTGCTTAATGTTGCGGGACAAATGTGCATCATGCAGGGCTCGTATGAGGATTTGTTCAGAGACACAACAATTACCTCAAACTTTGCAGGCGGCATGGAGCTCGGCGGTGTGTTTAAGCTCATGGATAAAGGCTTTATCGGTGATGTTTATTATCAGGCTTCCGGCAGTATGGAAATAGACAAGGAATATGAGATTTCATATATAACAACCGATGTTGCACGCTTTACTGAAGAGAATGTTGAGATCACTTATGCAGACGGTTATGACAAAGCTTCGTTGCAGGATATAAGCGGTATTCTTATCGTTGGTGAAAATGTGATGAAGGACAGAGGCTGGGAGTTAGGACAAAAGGTAAGAGTATCTATACCGGGAAAATATGCAGAACTGCTTCAAAATCTTATAGAGACATATTACAAACAGAACAGTGAGCCTGACTACAACAGCATGACAAATGAAGAAAAGCAGCGGTATAATACGGAGCTTTATGAAATGATGATACCGCAGGCAGATGAAAACTATCTGTGGAATTCACATGAGTTTATAATTGCAGGCATAGTCAAAGCAGATACGGATAAGTGGAACGATTGCGTATACACACCGGGACGGGATGTTGATAATGCCTGCTACGGAAAGCTTATAGTGCCCTCGATAGTAGAAATAACATTGTCGGACAACAACCTTGTTGAAGAATACCGTGAATATGCGCAGTATCTTGCAAATTCCGCAAAAGAAAGTGACATAGTGTTCATAATGGACACATCAAAGCTTGACAACATTGAGAATAATATAGTTCTTATGGAGACGTTATTCCCGATTATAGTGACAGCAATTCTAATCATTGGTGCATTCATGTGCGGACTTATAATTGCGCAGAATTCACTGGATATTGCCATAATGCGAGTTTTGGGCACCTCGAAAGCTAAAACAAGAACTATACTTGTTTTAGAGCAGATGATATTGTGCATAATTGGCATTATAATTGCAGGCGCTGTTCTTTATATCCGAGGAGCATTTACTCAGATGCTGTGGGTATTCGGCGCGTATGCAGGGGTGATAATGGTTGCATCTATAATTGCATCTATTGCGTCATCACGCAAAAATGTACTTGAACTATTGCAGACAAAAGAATAAACAAAAAACCGAGGAGAAAATTCTCCTCGGTTTTTTACTTAATTCACACGTCCTGCCAAATACCCGGCAAGCCATACCAAAAATTCACAGTTTTCAAACGCGCCTTTGACGGCTTCTATCGCCGCCTGTGTTTTCTCTTCTATAAGCTCACGACACTTGTCAACTCCGAAAAGTGTGACAAATGTGGACTTTTCGTTCTCGTCGTCGCTGCCTACGGGCTTGCCCAGCTCTTCCGTTGTGGAGATAACGTCCAAAACGTCATCTCTTATCTGAAAAGCTATACCCAGATTTTCCGCGTATTCTTCCGCGGCACGAAGCTGTGTATCGCTGCCGCCTGCTGCGGCTACGCCCATTTTGGCGCAGGCAACGAGAAGTGACGCTGTTTTAAGAGAGTGTATTTTGCTTACCTCTTCGGCATTTAAGCTCTTGCCCTCTCCCGCAATGTCCAGCGCCTGTCCGCCGCAGATACCCATAAGTCCTGCAGCGTTTGAGAGATACTGAACCATTTTCACAACGCGCTCTGCGGGAAGATTGGAGTTTGACAGTATTTTAAAGCACTCTGCCTGCAGGGCATCGCCTGCCAAAACGGCAGTACACTCACCGTAAACCACATGGTTTGTGGGTTTTCCGCGGCGCAGATCGTCATCGTCCATACAGGGCAGATCGTCGTGTATGAGAGAATATGTGTGCAGCATTTCGGCAGCGCAGGCTGCGTCCAAAGCAGATTCCATATCTCCGCCTGCAGCTTTGGCGAACTCAAGCACAATAACAGGTCTTATGCGCTTGCCGCCGGCTAAAAGGCTGTAGCGCATGGAGGAAGCCAAATTCTCATCGGGCACATCTTTTGTAAAAAGCGTGTTCAGTCTGTTTTCAATAAGACTTCTCGCCTTTTCAAACTCTGCTGTCAAGGCTTACTCCTCCTCGTCAAATGGCAGCTCTACAGGGGAGCCGTCCTCACCCTTGCGAAGCTTTACGACCTTCTGCTCCGCCTCGTCCAGCATTTTGCCGCAGCTGCGGATTAAAGCTGTGCCCTCTTCAAAAAGTGCAAGAGACTGCTCTAAAGCTGCGTCTCCGCGCTCTAAGTGCTTTACGATCTCGTCTATTCTCTTCAAAGCCTGTTCAAAGCTCATGTTTTCCATAATTAGTCCTCCGTTACCGTACAGCGGATGCTGTCCTCTTTGAATTTGACCGTTATCTTATCGCCTACCGCTACATCGCCTGCGGATTTAAGTATCTTGCCGCTGTCCGCCTGTGCAATTGAGTAGCCTCGTCCCAAAACCTTAAGGGGACTCATGGCGTCGAGAGATGCAGCAAGAGATGCAAACTCATGCTTGCTCTTGGCTAAAATTCGCTCCGATGCGGCAATAAGGCGCATCTGGCAGTTGTCCAGAGCCTGTCTGCGGTCGTCAATGTAGTTTTTCGGGTCTTTTAAAACGCGCTTCTCGGAAAGCTCCGTCAGTTTGTCTCTGTAAGCGCCGAGTTTGCGCTTTTCCGCCTGATAAAGGCGCACATCGTAACTGTCCAACATATCAGAAAGCTCCGAAATATCGGGAGAAGCAAGCTCTGCACCGTTGGATGGAGTTGCTGCGCGCAAATCTGCCACATAGTCTGCTATTGTGACGTCCGGCTCGTGTCCCACAGCGGAGATAACGGGAATGCGCGAGTCAAAAATCGCCCTTGCAACGCGCTCGTCGTTAAACGCCCAAAGGTCCTCGATAGATCCGCCGCCGCGGCCTGTTATGATAAGGTCCGCCACATCATATTTGTTTGCATAGCGGATAGCACCTACGATTTCGGGAGGTGCCTCAACCCCCTGCACTCTTACGGGGAGAATGAGAACTTTTGCAAGTGGCCAGCGCTTACGCAAAACGCGGATAACATCACGCACGGCAGCTCCCGCTCCCGAGGTGATTACGGCAATTTTCATAGGAAACTGGGGTATGGGCTTTTTATATTCCCTGTCGAAAAGTCCCTCTTTATAGAGTTTTTCCTTAAGCTGCTCAAAGGCTACATGGAGATCGCCCATGCCGTCTGCGTTCATGCCGCTGACGTAGAGCTGATATGCGCCGTCTCTGGGGTAAACAGTAACTTTACCGAAAGCCGTTACCTTCATGCCGTTTTCAGGCTTAAAGCGCAGCTTTGAGGCACTGCCCTTGAACATTACGCACTTTAAAGCGCCTTCCGCATCCTTCATGGTGAAGTAATGATGACCCGAAGGATATACCTTGTAGTTGGACAATTCGCCCTTTACGTATACTTCATTTAAAACATAGTCAGAGTCGATAAGAGCTTTGATCCTGCCATTTAGCTCCGACACGGTATAAACTCTTTCAGCCATTTTTCATCACCGCCCTGTATGTAAGGATAGCTGTACCCATTGCGTTGTCTGTCGAAAACTGCGGCTTTGCAAATATGCCGTTCGGCGTCAGCTCTCGGAGAAGGGAGTTTGACGCAACACCGCCTGAGTATAAAACGGGCATATTGCCGTATTCGCTCTTTGCAGCCTTTGTAACGCGCTCCACACCCGAAATTACGGAAGCGAGAGCAAAATATGCGATGTCCTCGTGTGCTTCGCCGCGCTCAAACATCTGCTTCATCTTGTGCTCAACGCCCGAAAGGGAAAATGTGAGCCCATTTAATTTCATGTTGTACTGCTGCTTGTTTTCGCACTTTGCAGCCAAAGCGTCTATGGCTTTTCCCGAGGGGAACTGCAGCCCAAGGAGCTGACCTGTGCGGTCAATAAGCTGACCTGCAGAAACATCCGTTGTGCCGCCGATTATTCTGCATTTAACGGCAGTATCCCACGGCTCAACGTATAAAAGCTCCGTTGTTCCGCCCGATAAGTGCCACGCCAGATGGGGCGTATCCAAAATATCCATTCTGCCTGCCGACCACGCTGCTGCAGCTATGTGACCCTGCTGGTGGGAAAATTCAAAAAAAGGCACGTCCAGCGCCTTTGCGAGGACCGCGCCCTGTGATGCTCCCGCGAGGAAGCACGGCATATATGAATCTTCCGTCTCACGCGGCTTTGTGCTTGCACCGACCGCAATGATATCTCCCGAAAAATCAAGCTTTTCGGTTATCTCCGGAAGTCTTTTGACGTGGGCAAACAGCGCGTCCGACTGGCGCAGACCAAGTTCGCCCGGCTTTACATCAAGAAGACGACCGGAGTTTTCACCATTTTCACCGTCAAAGACGGCGCAGGATGTAGTGTAGTTGCTCGTATCGAAGGCAATTACTTTACCCTGCATCATTAAAACGCTTCACCCTTTACAAATGCGCCGAGGATGCCGTTTACGAAGGGAACAACTTCAGGCTCCTCATATTTCTTCGCAAGCTCAACAGCTTCGTTGATAGATACACCATTGGGAATATCGGGCATATAGAGCACCTCGTACATTGCTGTCTTCATGATGGCAAGAGCAGTGCGGGAAATGCGGTCAAAGTCCCATTTATCAGAGTATCTCTCAATATATTCGTCAAGCTCTGCATTGTGCATACCTACACCGCGGACAACTTCGCTGATATAATCCAGCTGCTTTCCGGGCTTTTCATTAAAAAGCTCGTCCTCTTCCTTTAATGTGACATAGTGATCGTTTTCAAACATGTCAGAAAGGATAACTTCAGGATCTTCGGAAGTTTCGGAGAGCATAAAGCACAGTCTTACGGCTATTTCTCTGGCTGTTGATCTTTTCATTATTACACACCCTAACAATCAACTCAAAAAGGGCGGATTTCAGCCGCCCTTTTATCGTATTTTTATTTACCGAGTCCGCAAACGTGAACGTTTACGTTGATAACGCTTACACCAATGGTAGACTCTACAGCGGACTTAACAGCCTGCTGTACGTTCTTGCCCATCTCTGCCATGGAGATATTACCGTCTGTTACAACAAAAACATCTGCAGAGATACCGTCTTCCTCGATGCGGATCTTAACGCCCTTTGAAAGGCCCTTTTTGCCCATGATCTCGGCAAATTCTCTAACAGGGGAAGTATAGAGCGCAGATACGCCCTCAACCTCTGCTGCAGCGCCGCTTACAACACCTGCAACAACTTCCTCTGAAATATTGATGCTTCCGCGAGCTGCGCGAAAACTTACGTAATCTTTCATTTCTGTCATATAAGTTCACTCCTGATGGGATTATTATATATGCTAAAGTATTTTATCACATCACGAGCCAAAAATAAAGCTTTTTATTCTCTGATCTCAATAATTGTTAAGTTCTCTGCTTCAAAATCGGTTTCCGCCAGCACAATATCAGTAATTCTTGCCACATCTGCCGTAGAAAGTCCCTCTCCCGATGCGGGAACCGTGACATCTATGCCTCCGTCATTGATAAATACGACGCACTCTTCAAATCCCTTTGCAAGGATAAGGCTCTCCAGCTCTGCTTCCATAATAGTGTATTCCGCCACCAATGTTATCTCAGCCAAAGCGGTGTCTATAGTTTCCTGTGATGCCCCCTCTGTCTCGGAAACTGTGGACAGCGTGGCGACAGCAGAGTCTCTCGCCTGAGTTCTGTTAAGTCGCACACTTGCAAAATATTCGGACATTGTTGCATCTGTCTCATCGGGTATGTAGTACAGCCCTGCGTCTTCTGTCTCTTCGATATCGTCAGCTGCCGCTGTGGCTTCTGCATTTTCCGAAACCTCTCCGCTGACCTCTTCTGCGTTTTCATTTTCTCCAGCGGCTAAAGCATCCGCTTCTTTCTGGTTATACGACCAGTTCAGATATACCGCTGCGCACACAAATGCCAGCACCGAAAGTACGATAATATTTCTCTTGAATTTTTTCATGTCTATACCCCTCCTATGAGCTTTTCATTTTTACAACAGTTATTTTTTCGGTACTCAATCCCGTCAGATCCGCCACCGCCTGAGTAAGGCGGAGTTTTGTTTCTGCGTTCCCTGCGCCTTCTGCAACTACCAGCGCACCCTGATATTCGGGATATATCACCTCTACCGTCACGGGAGATTCCTTTTGGCTCCCTTCCGACACGGTCACCACAGAGGATGACACCTCCTGCCGTGACTCTCCGTCCTCCTGCAGAACATAGCTCTCCGTGTCCTTCGCCACCACCGTCTCTCCGGTTGAGCATACGGTGAGAACTACTGTCACCTTCCCCGCCCCGTCGATCTCGGAAAGCGCTTTTGCAATGCGTTTTTCCTCCTCCGACAGAGAAAACCCCTCCGTCAAAGAGGCAGACGTTTCCCGTACGCTCTCTTCTTCGTCCTTCGGCAGCGAGATAAGCACCACACCAAGGAGGATCACAACCAGCACATATTTGCTTTTCTTTATAAACTCCCATATCTTTTTCAATGCCTCCGGCATGTTTTTCTTTTCCATTTTTCAGCTCCAGTAAATACTCTCCGTCGGTATCCCCAGCTCTTCAGCTATTACCTGCGACAGTTCGGCGCTTTCAAAAGAAGCGTCTATCTCCGCTTTCACAGGATACCAATACCCTTCGTCACTCCAGCGCACAGATACATCCGCAGATGCTATCTCCACACCTGTTTTTTCACCTTTGTCCAATATATATGCTTCGTATCTGTCTTCTATGACTTTTCTTGTGACCACCTGCTCAGTCTCATAAGCCTCTTGCTCAAATATGTCCGCGTCTGCAAAGTCAAACTCGAAGCTGCCCAGCTCATCAAGCCTTCCGTCTGTTACAGGATATGCAAGGCAAAGCAAAGTTACGACACCGCACACAAGCTGCACCGTCTTTTTCACTCTGCCCGAAGGCACAACACCAATGCACACAGCAGACAGTACGGCGGCTCCCGTCACGCACAGGATCCAGTTTCTCAGCAATTCCATTTACGTCACCGCCTTCATGGAGATTATGACAGAGACAAACAGCATTAATGCCGATGCACCAACAATCCCCAAAATCATTCCAAAGGCTGTGCCGATAGTTCCCAGCAGCTTTGTTATCCGGGAGTCTGCCACAGTACCGCAAAGCCCGGCAGCCGCTTTATACGTCAGGTATCCGAAGCCTATTTTCAAAAACGGTACCGTACAGACCGCAAGCACAACTATCATACCGAATACACCGATACCGTTTTTTAAAAGCGCCGCTCCGGCTGCCACCGCACCGGCTGCGTCGGAAACTATTCCGCCGACAACAGGCAGAGCCGTTGATATGGCAGTTTTTGTCATGCGCTGTACTGTTGCATCAGCGCTGCCTGAGACGATTCCCGTTATGGACAGAAACGCAGTAAATATCATCACCAAACTTGTCATGATAGTCACGGTCAGCCACTTTAAAAAGCTGACCACCGCGCCTATTCCATCACCGCCCAGAGCCGCCGCTGCAATACCTGCCGCCAGATAAGCGCAGATAAGCGGGATTATCAGCTTTTCCGCTGCCGATATCAAAAGGTCTATAAAAAATACGGACACCGCATATTTTGCACCTGACGATGTATACGCTCCGCTTACTGTTCCCGCGGTGGCAAGGGTGGGCAGAAGCACTTTTGAAAATGTGGAAATTTCAGACAGCGTATCTCTCCCCAATGAAATAAACGACGCCGCGCTGGACACTGTCACGGCACTTATTCCTGCAACTCCTGCCATAACCGTATAGCTCTGCTTTACATCAAAAGCTGATGTTACGAGCGATGTCAAAACAGCTATAAGAAGAACCGAAGCCGCACTTTTTACTGCCTGTTTAAGCTGCTTTCCGCTGTTTTCCTTTATGTAATTCCATATATCCTCAAAGAGCCTTTTCTGCCCCTCGCCCGTCTCTATCTCTGCCCGTCCTATGATCTCCCGCGCACTTTCGGGCACAGCATTTTCCACAATATCGGTGTTCAGCGCATCTTCAAGTTCTTCCGTTACCTCAACCCCCAAAGCAGGGAGCGCAGCAGCCATAAGAAATACAAAAACAAAAACAGCTGTCAGAATAATCTTTTTTAATCGTTTCACATAAGTTTCCCCATTGTCTCCAGTACAATTTCAAATAACGGCATCGCAATATACATTGCCGTCATAGCGCCTGCTACTTCACATGCGGATGAAAGCGCCGCCTGTCCCGCATCTTTGCAGATGTCAGACACCAATCCTGTTATCACTGCAACCGCAACTGTTTTCAAAACGATGGGCACTATCCCATCGGGAAGTCCCGTCACATCTATCAGCCTGCCCAGAAATCCAAACACATCTTCTGCAGCTGTAAATACTGCTGCAAGCAGAGCTACCGCAGCGCCCGTCCCAAGAAGCAGCGCCGTCTCAGGGTTATTCTTTTTCAGTACAAGTCCCAACACAGCAGCAGTTATGGCAGCTGCTGCACATTTCAGTAATATATCCATCAGAATCCAAATAGTGATTTTATAAGCGAGAACAGATCCGATATTTCCTGAATGATTATTATCAGCACAACAACAAGTCCCGCTATAGTTGTCATAAGCGCCTGTTCATCTCTTCCTGCACGGCTTAAAAGTAAATTCAAAACCGCCACAAGAATACCCACGGCGGCAATTTTAAAAATCAGATCAACATCCATCAGATAAGCACCACCACAGCCATCATCCCTGCTGCAATCCCCAAAAATGCATGCAGCTTTGAGTTGGCATTTTTATCCTTCTCCGCTCTTTCCTCTATCCTCTCAAGACTCTTTTTTGCAGTCATTATCACTCGCCCCTGGGAGTCGCAGTCATACTTTCCAAGTCCCGAGCCCAAGCGGATCAGCACATCGCGTTCATCTTCCTCAAGAGTCATTCCGCAGCCATCATCCAGCGCCTGCATCCATATTCCGAAAAAGCCCTGCTGCGGTATATCATCTGTTTTGGAGGCAACATTTCTGAAAAATTTTCCGGCAGGCTTCGGCGCTGCTTTTCCCGTAAGCTCCATGACTTTGGGAAGGGGCGTCAGATTTACGCATATCTCATCCCGCATAATGTCAAGAGATGTAATAAGAGAGCGCAGAGTTATCACTCTGTTTTTCATTCTCGCAACGCTGCTCATACCCCAGGCTGCCGTCCCGCAGATTATCAGCAGAGCACCCACTATTTTTATCATCTTCCTACCTCCCTGTTTTCTCCACAGTATAAATTCTTCTGCCGTTCCTTTTCGTTATAAACACAGCATTTTTGAAAAACCCGCTCTCCAAAAGCTCTGCGTACATAGGTCTTGACGCAAGGTCGTTCATATCCTCCGCGTGTGCAGTTGCCAGTATTTTCACTCCGCAGTTTGCGCAGCTTTTTATTGCACAAATATCCTCAGGTGCCGTTATCTCATCAAGAGCCACCAACTGCGGATTCATGCTTCTAAGGAGCATCATTACCGCCTGCGCCTTGGAACATCCCTCAAGAACGTCTGTTCTTGCCCCTATGTCTCTTTGGGGCACACCGTTATATATGCAGGCTATTTCCCCTCGCTCGTCTGCCAGCGCAACTCTCATTCCGCGCAAGCCAAGCTTATCATCTCCGTCGGAAAGGACTCTGACCATATCCCGAAGAAGCGTTGTCTTTCCCGCCCCGGGCGGCGACACTATCAAAGCTGACTCAAATCTGCCGTTTTTGGTAAGCTCTCTCATTACGCTGCCTGCAGCGCCTATAACCTCATTCGGAATGCGTATTGCAGCCGAAGAAAGCTCTCGAAATCCCTCAATCTCTCCGTTTTTTACCACAGCACTTCCGCAGATGCCGATCCTATATCCGCCTTTGGCAGTTATGTACCCTGCTTTCATGCTCTCTCTTGCAGAATAGACAGAAGCTTCTGTTGCGATCTCTGCCACTCTTTCAATATCGGCAGAGTCTATACACCGCGAGCCTGTGACTACTTCACTTTCTCCCACAAGAACAGAGGCCTTTCTGCCTGCCCTCAGCCTTATTTCCTCAGCTTTCGCCGAAAGACGCATATCAAGCTGCACCTCACAGCGCAAATACTCAGGCAGCAGCTTTACTGCCAAATCATAATTTCCGGTTCCGTAGCTCATCTTCAGCACCTTCTGTTTTGGATTACACAGTAAGTCTATTTGTGCCTGTCCCAAATTAGAACTTTCAATTCTGACGTGCTCAAAAATATTGCGTATTTGCTGTCTTGGTTGTATAATGTAACCAAATTTTATTTATCACTCCACATATGAAAGGAAAGGTAAAAATGATCATTAAGACAAAACCTATCACCTCCATCAAAGATGCGTTCTCTGTTGAAGGCTACAACGTAGTTGTTACAGGTGGCAACCGCGGCATCGGCTACGGCATCTCCTATGCATACGCAGAAGCAGGCGCAAACGTTGCCATTCTCTGCCGCAACATCGAAAGCGGCAATCAGGCTGTAGAGAGCATCAAGAAGTTCGGCGGAAAGTATTGTGCGATACAGTGCGACATTTCCTCCCTTGAGAGCGCACAGGCTGCGGCAGTTAAGGTCTATGAGTTCTTTGACCATGTTGACGTTCTTGTAAACAACGCAGGTGTTGCCACCACAACACGCTTTATGGACGATGTCGGTCTTTCCGAGTGGAACAGAGTTATCAACACCAACCTCCACGGTCCTGCAAATGTTATTCACTCCATCGTTCCCAAGATGAAGGAAGCAGGTCTCGGCGGAAGCATTATCAACATCTCCTCCATCGGCGGCCAGTCCACAGGCAGCGCAAGAACTCACTTCAATCCCCCCTACCATGCATCCAAGGCAGGTCTTGACCACTTCACACACTACCTTGCAGTTGAGCTTGGCGACTACGGCATCCGCGTAAACGGCATTGCCCCCGGCCCCACACACTCTGACCTTGACAAGGATCTTCCCCCCGATGCTCTGGCAAAAATCGAAGAGGGCATGCCCATGCACCGCTTCGGTGAGCCTATTGAGATCGGCGCAATGTGCATTTATCTGTCCTCTCCCGCGGGCAATCAGGTTTCCGGTACGGTCTGCGTACACGACGGCGGACTTCTCTGCCTCGGATAAAATTAAAGGAGTAATAACATGAAAGTACCTTTCAACAACTTCGAGCATCTGTTTGAGCCCATCAAAGTCGGTCACACCACTCTCCGCAGCCGTGTCGAATTTTCCCCCATGGTCTGCGATCTGACCTTAAGCACCTGTGAAGCTTCACAGAACTATATCGATTTCGTTGAATCACAGGCAAGATCAGGCGTCGGTCTTATCACTCTCGGCGCAACTCCCGTTGACCGCACAACAGCACCTGACTATCCCGCAGAGCTGGATGTAACATCCGATGACAGAGCAACAAACCTGTTCCTTCTGTCTGAAGCTGCTCACCGCGGCGGTGCAAAGCTCTCCGCTGAGCTTGTACACGCAGGTCTCGGCGCTGACCCTGCCCTTATCAAGACACCTTATGCGCTGGCTCCCTCCAACTTCCCCCTGCCTGAGAGATGCCACTACATAAAGGAAATGGACCAGCACGATATTGAGTATGTTGTAAACTGCTTTGCAGACTGCGCACTCCGCCTTAAAAAGGCAAACTTCGACGCCGTTATGATCCACGGTGCCCACGGCAACCTGCTGGCTCAGTTCATGTCTCCCCTTACAAACCACAGAAACGATATTTACGGCGGCTCTTTTGAAAACCGCATCCGCTTCCCTCTCATGGTCCTCAAGGCAGTCCGCGAAGCAGTAGGCCCTGACTTCATCATCGAATACCGCATCAGCGGCGATGAGATCGCAGAGGGCGGTATCAAGGTCAATGACGTTATTGAGTTCCTTAAGGTCGCTCAGGAGTACATCGACCTCGTAAACATCTCCGCAGGCATCATCGTTGACGTACGCTCCCAGTACTACACAATGCCTCCTTACTTCCGTCCCAAGGCAGCAAACGTGCCTTACGCACGTGCTGTCAAGGCATGCCCCGACATTCACATTCCCGTATCCGTTGTCGGCAGCATCACCTCCGCAGAGCTTGCCGAGGAGATCATCGCATCAGGCGCTGCTGATATGGTAGCCATGGCTCGTCCTCTGCTGGCTGACCTTGATATGCTGAACAAGGCATGGCACGGTCACCCCGAAGATGCACGTCCCTGCCTGAGATGCTGGAACTGTGCAGGTTCCTTCGGCGGACATCTGTCCTGCGCTGTCAACCCTCAGCTTGCAAGAACACCCAGATATTCAAAGCCCGGCAAGGCAGACGTTAAAAAGAAAGTCGTTGTTGTTGGCGGCGGCATCGCAGGCTGTCAGGCTGCAATGACCCTTACAGAGCGCGGTCATGATGTTGTCGTCTTTGAAAAGACAGACAAACTGGGCGGTCTTTTAAACGACATCAACAAGCTGTCCTTCAAGGATGATATGCTTGCATACACAAACTGGCTCCAGAAGACAGCCGCAAAGTGCGGTGCTGACTTCAGAATGAACACAGAGGCAACACCTGAGCTGGTTATGGCAGAGAATCCCGACGCTATCGTCGTTGCAACAGGTTCCGTTCCCGCACGTCCTCCCGTTCCCGGTATCGACCGTGAGAATGTCTACAACGTACTGGATGTAGACTCCGGCAGAGTAAAGATCCCCGGCGGCAAGGTAGTTGTCTGCGGCGGCGGTCTTTCCGGATGTGAATCCGCACTCCAGCTTGCTATGGACGGCTGCGACGTAACAGTTGTTGATATGATCGACGAAAATGATTTCGCAAGCGGCATCCACTCCATCACACGCGAGATGCTGCTCATGCTGATGAACGACTACAAGGTCAAGAAGGTCGGCGGTCACATTGTTCGTTCTATCGGTGAAGACGGCGTAACAGTTGAAGGCAAGAATTGGAAATATCAGACTCTGGAAGCTGACTACGTTGTAGATGCTTTCGGTATGGTTAAAAATCCCGTTGCAGATCAGTTCCGTTACCTCATTCCCGATGTATACGTTGTGGGCGATGCTTACGAAGTCCGCAATATCAAATATGCAAATCTCAAGGCATACGACGACTGCTGCAATATCTAAACAAACAAAAAAAGCTTCTCGGTTTAGAAAACCGAGAAGCTATTTTGTTATTAATCAGAACGCAATTTTCATAAACAGCGCTACGAGACACAGAATCAACACGCAAAGAACATATAAGAATTTACCTGCGCTATGCCACAGACCTCCGCGAAGCTTTGATACTCCTTTGTTGATTTCCTCCAGCAGATCGTCCTTCTTCATGATCCAGAACCATGAGACAGCGCCTAACGCTGCACCGATGGGGATGATATAAATGGATACGATGTCCATCCAGGGACCCCAGTTAAAAATCGGCTCCATATTCAAGCCAAAACCTAAGCATATTACCGCCAGAATTATCAAAACAAGACCGCGCTTAAGTTTGGGGAATTTATTCTGAAGAGATTCTCCGACAGCTTCAAACATATTCTGCAGAGATGTTACACCTGCAAAAACCATAGCGGCGTACAGTATGATCGCAAACAGCTGACCGCCGTGAATATCCTGTAAAATTCGGGGCAGAGTTACAAACAGCAGAGAGGGACCTGCACCCACATCAAGACCGTAAGCGAAGCTTGCGGGGATAATGACGAGAGCGGCAACTAAAGCTGCGATGGTATCAAACATAGCTGTGCGTACAGCCAGTTTGACTACATCCTCTTTGTCGTCAAGATATGCACCATACACGATCATGCCGCTGCCTGTTACAGACAGAGAGAAGAGCGCCTGTCCCATTGCCCATATCCATGTCATAGGCTCTTTAAGCTTTTCCCACTCAAAGGTGAACATGAACTTGTAGCCTGCGGCTGCACCGGGCAGGAACGCAACACGTACAGCAAGAATTACAAAGATCACAAAGAAAACAGGCATCATGATCTTATTAGTTTTTTCAATGCTCTTTGCGCCCAGCAATAATGTGAGAAGTGTTCCCACCACTATGATTATGTGGAAAGGCACAACAGAGTATTCCGTTGTAGAGAAACCGTCAAACCATGCGCCTGTATCAACTGTCATCAGTTCACCGGTTACAGACTGGAAAAGCGCTTTAAGAACATAGGCGATAATTACCGCATAACCGATAGCGATACACATAGAACCTGCCAGCGGCAGCCAGCCCAGAAGACCGCCTGCTTTGCCCAATCTGGGGCTGCGTGACTCCCAAGCCTTCTTATAAGAACCCAGCGTACCTGTACGTGATCTTCGTCCGATGGCATATTCAGCAGACAGACCCACAATACTGAAAAGTGCCACAAATATCAGGTATGCAACCAAACACGCACCGCCGCCGTTTGCACCCATTTTTGCGGGAAATCCCCAAACGTTAGCCATACCGACCGCAGAGCCAACCGCTGATAAAATAAAGCCCCAACGGCTGAACAGAGTTGCATTTTCCTTCTGTTTCATAACAATATATTTCCCTTCTTTTCCTCTTGACATAAGTGTCAAAATCAGTATAATAATCCAATATATATTTGTCAAATAAATGGTTTTTATCAGAACTATTAAAAATTTTAATATCTCGGAGCAGTTATGGATATACGAAATTTAACAACTTTTGTTCACGTGGCAGAGCTGGGCAACTTTTCCCGTGCTGCAGAGCGATTGGGTTATTCTCAGCCAACAATTTCCGTACAGATACGTCAGCTTGAGCAGGAATTGGGCTTTCGCCTGTTTGACCGAATCGGTCACTCAGTAAGGCTGACCGACAAAGGCCGCGATACACTTTCCTACGCGCAGCAGGTATGCAGACTTTGTCAACAGATGACCTTTAGCGATAATGAAGAGAACTCACGGGAAACTCTCATCAGAGTTGCTACATCCGACTCTCTGAGCGCCCCCCTGCTTTACGAGTGTTTTCCTCACATACGTAAAGCATACCCCAATATCCACCTGAAGCTTACAACAGCAGGTACCGAAGACCTGTTCAGCATGCTCGATCACAATGAGGTCGATATTGTCTGCACGTTGGACAGCCACATTTACAACACCAATTACTGTATAGCAGGTGAAAAAAGCATTGGCGTGCATTTTGTTGTTAATACTGACTCCCCTTTGGCAGATAACACATCCCTGAGCAAGGATGACCTGATGTCGCAAAATATGCTTTTGACCGAGACAGGCATGAGTTACCGCCGTTTACTGGATGAATGGCTGGCAAAAAACTCTTTGGAGATACATCCCGTTTTAGAGGCAGGTCAGGCTGACCTGATCTGTTCCCTTGTGGAAATGGGGTTGGGCTGCTCTTTTCTTCCGGATTACATCACAGAGGACGCCGTATCCCGAAAAACAGTAAAGCGCCTTTCTGCAGAGGGCTTTTATCCCGAGCTTTGGAAGCAGATTCTGTATCACCGCGAAAAATGGGTATCTCCCTCTATGCAAACCGTACTTGGCATCATGACAGATCATTGGCTCTGATATACACAAAAAAGCGGTAGTGATCAAGTATCACTACCGCTTTATTATTATCTTTCAAGGAGCTTTGTAAACGCCTTTGACGTCATAAGCGCCCACGCTGCAAGCACCGTAAGTATCAGCTCAGGCAGCATATATTGTCCGTTATAGACAATGGAGTATATAAACTTACCCATTCCCTCAGGCGCCCACTGTCCCCAGATGACAATACCTGTAATAAAGTGGCACACAAATCTGATAATTATCAGCACAGTAATTACAGCAAGCACCTTCGCCTTTCCGTTTTTGACGGATACTATACCCGTTGCACCAAGTATACCGAACGGTACAATATAATCAAAGAGTATGCAAATAATAACTGCGGTCGCTGTGTAGCAATAAGGGAACACGTTGCCCTCAACAAGCGCCTGCACAAGCTGAACTGCTGCAAAAAGTCCGCTTGTTGCAAATCCCCACTTTACTCCGTGCCTCAACCCTACGAGCAAAACAGGCAGCATACTCACCAGGGTTACGCTTCCGCCCATTGGCATGTTGTAAATCTTAACAAAGCTAAGAGCTACAGACAACGCCAACAAAATGGCACATTCACACAGTCTTCTTGTTTTTGTCATAAATATTCCTCCTAAAACTAAAATTACCACACAGAAAATATCCGTGTGGTAAAACAGTTTCAAGATGACAAAAGGTCCCTGCTCTTCTATCTCCCTACGACGGCATTATCCGTATCAGGTTAAAGGGTTTGGAATAATTCCATCTCAGCCGAAGCACCCCTGATATTATTCTGTTTGGTTGAATTTAATAATATCACTACACTATTTTCTTGTCAAACAAATTTGAGTATCTGAGCAGGTTTTCAACCTCAGTATAAACTGCAATGGTTCCGCTGCTTGCACAAACCGATGCCTCTTTACCGACAAACTCATTTCCCACTCCAAGTGTTACGGTCGATGACAGCAGCACTTTATCTGTCTCATATTTGAATCCGCAAATGTCAACTCCGACGCAGCTATCACTTAAAGAAAATACGGAAACTCGTCCATGAGCATCTTTTAAAAACTCCAGCCTTCTCTTTGAAAAGGCAGTAATTCCATACTTGCCATCCACAAAGACCGCAGTTTTCCCCTTCTCCGCCATTCCCTTTAAAAGCGACATATTACCCAAGGTGTGGTCTAAGGCACCTCCTATACAGCCGTATAATATAAAGTTATCAAATCCGCGTATAGATGCATATTCTATCGCCAAAGCTGTGTCTGTATCATCTTTTTCAACAGGGTGCTTTACAACATCCACAGAATCCGGTAAATCAGGATCTGTGACAGAGTCCATATCCCCCAAAAACACATGAGGGCCTATCCCCGTTTTTTTGAGAGAGTCAAGTCCACCGTCTGCGGCAATAATAAGATCACCTTCATGTGGGTTTATTTCAACATCAACGGGCACAGCCCCTATTATATGGCAAATTTTCATAGTACCACGCCTTTCTTGGGCATATTATAACAAAAAACTTCACAAAATCCACACTATATGTTATTATATTACAAATATTCTTCAAATGAGGTATTGCTATGAACGAACTTATCGCAAGAGGACGCTCTCTCCCCGAAGCATACCACAACGCTCTCATCGAGCTGCACGAAAACGGAGAGCATTGTCCCTGCCCCGACTATAATACAACACAGAAAGAGTGTTCCATGACCATGGTTGTGGAAGAGCCCCTGTCCGAGCCTCTTATCAGCCGTCTTTTCATCGGCGGTCCCAAAGAGCTTGAGCAGTACCGTCAGGAAATGCTGGACGGTATTCTGGACTTTGAGATAGAGCGCGGCAACTGGGAGTACACTTACCACTCCCGTATGGCAGAGCAGCTCCCCTTTATTCTCCGTGATCTGCGCCGTAACCCCTCCTCCCGCCGTGCAGTTATCGACATCCGCGACTGGAAGCATGACGCGGCAGAGGGCAACGAAAATCCCGCATGCCTGCAGCATATCCAGTATTTCATTCGTGATGACAAGCTGCACTGCAAAGTTCTCTTCCGCTCCAACGATGCTTGCAAGGCAACCTTTATGAACGCCTTTGCACTTATCATGCTGCAGGAGCGTATCGCAAAAGAGCTTGGCGTTCAGATGGGCACATATTCCCACCGTGCAAACAGCTTCCATTGCTATGAAAAGGATTTCCCCATGCTGGATGGCTATGTAAAGCGCATAAACTCCGCTGAAGATGACAGCGACATCACCTATGACTATGAAGAGGTCTGGAAGCCCATGATGGAAGGATACCAGGCAGAGATCTCTCAGATGGTCGAGGAGTTAAAGAACAGACCTTAGTAAAATCCCTACTTTTATAAAGGGAGGTAGACTATATGTCAACCGCACACAAAGGCTATGGGCATCATCTCAGAAGGCTTAGCATAAGTGCACTTATAATAGTTGCCGTATGTCTCGTCGTCATTATCACCTCCGCACTCATTATAAATCTGGTTCTTATCCCCTCCGCAAAATACAAAACCGCAGTCAGCGACATGGATTCAGGCAATTACATCAAAGCCATACAGGAATTCATAGCTCTTGACGATTATAAAGACAGCCTGGATAAAACCGTCACCTGTCTTGAGTTTATTTATGGTATAGAGCTTGAGTCTGCCACCACAACGGCGCTCTCTCCATGGTGGGTCATCACCGCCGACGGACAGGTTTCCTTTGACCAAAGCGCGTATAACGGTGACGGTGATCTGTCTATTCCTCAGGTCATTGACGGAATAATAGTCACCTCTATTGCAGAATACGGCTTTTCAAACAGCTATGAAATAATCACAGTTGATATCCCCAACACCGTTACAGAGCTTCAGGAAGGTGCATTTTATTACTGCACCGCACTTCAAAGCATAACGCTCCCGTCCTCTGTCAGAAAAATCGGCGACAGCGCTTTTTTCTCCAATATGTCACTTAAATCCGTGGAGCTGCCCTCTTCTCTTTCAACCTTGGGAATCGGTGCATTTGAAAACTGTGCAAACCTTGTCTCTGTAAATATTCCCAGAAGGCTTTCCGTTATTTCCAGCTCTGCCTTCAAAAGCTGTACTGCACTCCAAACCATAACATTTGACGGCACACCTAAAGAGATCGCAGGTGCAGCATTCTCGGGATGCACTTCTCTTGACACGGTTTATTACCACGGAACACAGAGCAACTGGAGTACAATCGTCATAGTTCCCGACAATGAGCCGCTTTTAAATGCTGAAATAATATTTGAACAGTAAGTACTTCGGTACTTACTGTTTTCTTTTCCCCGTCTTTTGTGGTATAGTAATACCTGCGAAAGGTGGTAAGAATATGCGCACAGCTGAAAAAACAAGAAAACCGCAGCTTTTAAAATACTTTTTATCGGCACTGCTGCCTGTTTTGCTGCTGTGTTTATTTTATTTTCTCACAACAAAACGTGATGCCATTAACAGCGTGCAGGAAAAGTTTTCTCTCCCCGCTCTACGTTTTCTCGGCAAAACATTTTCTGCAATCCCCGTATCCATACTTGAAATTTTTATCGCAGCTGCTGTTATAGCGGCAATCGTATACATATTTAAATTCATATCAGCTCTGCTGTCTTTCAGACGTGCCAAAACAGTTACCATTCTCCGTTTTCTTCTTATCCTCGTCATAATTCTCGCATGGATATGGAACGGCTACTGCTGGCTTTGGAATGCAGGTTATTATGCAGACAGCTTTGCTGAAAAAGCCGGTTTGGAAACCGTCGGCATCTCCACAGACGACCTGTACAACGCCGCAAAATTTTTCTGCGAGCAGGCAAACGCCCTCTCCTATCTTGTTCCCCGCGATGACGATGGAATCTTCTGCGGAGGTTTTGAGTATTTTGCCGAAAGCTATGACACGCTTTACGCTCCCATAGACGAAGAATTTCCGTTTCTCGCAGGGCAGACGACCATGCCAAAAGGCGTATTTTTCTCAAAAATCATGAGCTATATGGGCTATACAGGTCTGTTTTTCCCGTTTTCCGGTGAGACATATATAAACACCGATCAGCCCGCATGGGATATACCCAACACCATCGCCCACGAGATAGCACACCAGCGCGGAGTACACTTTGAAGCAGAGGCAAACTTCATCGGCATTGCCGCATGCATACAGTCCGACGAACTGTACTACAGATACTCAGGCTATATGGCCGGTCTTATCCACCTGACCAACGCCCTTTACACCGCAGATCCCGAAAGATACTGGGAGCTCCGCGACAGTTTCTCCGCCCATTTGGAGGCGGACTGGCAGGACAACAACCGCTACTGGCAGGAGAAAGAGGGCAAGCTCAATGAAGTTGCAGATATGGTTTATGACACATTTCTGCAGGTAAACAATCAGCCTTCAGGCCTGCAATCTTACGGCGAATGTGTGGATTTGCTTGTCCTGTGGCTGAACACCAGCGCTTACTCACCCATGGAGGGATAATATGCTCTATGAACTTGTAAACTCCGTCAGAGGCACCAGCCAAAGCATTGTCGGTCTTGAGTTTTCAAACGAAAACTATACAGAGCTTGACGCTTTTGATGTGGAGCTTAAAAATGTAAGTTTTACAAGCTGCCGATTTATTGATTGTGATTTTACCAAAACCGGTTTTCACGAGGTATCATTCAAAAACTGCAGCTTTACAGGCTGCAATTTTACAGACAGCTTCTGGAAAAAGAGCCTTTTGGCAGATTGCAAAGCAGACGGCGGCGTCTTCTGCGGAGCAAGACTTCGTGAGTGCAGCTTTACAAACAGCAGCTTCAGATATGCAAATTTTGCAGAGGCTCTTTTTGACAAAATGAATTTCAAGGGCTGCAGCTTCCGCGAAGCTTTTCTGACCGAAGTCACTCTTTCAAAGCCTGTCTTTGAAAAATGCGACTTCACCTGCGCAGAGCTTTTTAAGACATCCCTTTCCGGATGCGACCTGTCAGATTGCAGAATAGACGGCATCGTGGTCTCTTCCTCCTGCAAGGAGCTGAAAGGAGCCGTGCTCGATCAGTTTCAAACTGTGGAACTTGCCCGACTTTTGGGAGTTAAAATTAAATAACAACTCATCAAAACCACCTTTTTTCACAAAAAACAAGGTGGTTTTTGTTCAAATTGTTGAAAAATGAAAAAAACGCAACTTTTTATTAATTCGCTATTGCTTTACCGAATTAATGTGCTATACTAAGCATCGTAACAACATATTCCAATATGTTCAGGAGGAAATTTAAATGAAAAAGATTATTTGCTTAGTACTGGCACTTGCAATGTGCGTCTGTCTCTTCGCCTGCGGCGGCAAGAAAGCAGACAGTGACCTTGAATACATAAAGGAAAAGGGCACTCTCGTTGTCGGTATCACAAACTTCGCTCCCATGGACTATCCCGACGAAAACGGCGAGTGGATCGGTTTTGACGCTGACATGGCAAGAGCGTTTGCCGCATACCTCGGCGTTGAAGTTCAGTTCGTCGAGATTGACTGGGACAATAAGGTTCTGGAGATCAACAATAAGAGCATCGACTGCGTATGGAACGGCATGACCCTCCGTCCCGAAGTTACGGAAGCTATGGATTGCTCTGTTCCCTACTGCAACAATGCACAGGTAGTCGTTGTAAACTCCGCTGTAGCTGACCAGTATCAGACAAAGGAAGACCTTGCAGGTCTCATATTCGCAGTTGAAGCAGGTTCTGCCGGTGAAGATGCCGTTAAGGAAATGGGCAACGAGTACACAGCAGTTCTCACTCAGGCTGACGCTCTTATGAACGTTGCAGCAGGCACAGCAGATGCTTGCATCATCGACCTTCTCATGGCTGGCGCCATGATTGGTGAGGGCACAAGTTACCCCGATCTTACATACACCGTTTCCCTTACAAGTGAAGAGTACGGCGTTGGCTTCCGCAAGGGCAGCGACGTAGTTGCTGAGTTCAACAAGTTCTACGCAGATGCTTTCAAGGACGGCAAGGTTGAAGAGATTGCCATAGTTTACGGCGTACAGGAGTCTATCGTAGGATAAATTTTTCTTGCATTGAAAAAAGCACAAAAGGCAGAGAGTTTTTACGCTCTCTGTCTTTTGCGGTATTAAATCACAAGAGGACACATTATGTTTGAAACTGTTTTACTGTCACTTTCAGAAGGTTTTGTCAAATCTCTGGAAGTATTTTTCTTAACACTGATAGGCGCTATACCTTTGGGTCTTCTCATAAGCTTCGGATCCATGAGTAAGTTCAAGCCCTTAAGCTTTCTTGTAAAGGTCATCGTATGGATCGTCCGTGGCTCTCCCCTTATGCTCCAGCTGCTTATCATCTATTTCGGACCCGGTCTTATCTTTGGCAACAACTGGTGGGGCAGCGGCAGCGAAGGCCGCTTTATCGCCGCTATGGTCGCTTTTATCTTCAATTACGCCTGCTATTTCTCTGAAATCTTCCGCGGAGGTATAGAGGGTATCCCTCAGGGGCAGTATGAAGCGGGCGAAGTTTTGGGTATGACAAAATCACAGATTTTCTTCAAGGTCATCCTTATGCAGGTTGTAAAGCGCATTGTTCCCCCCATGGGCAACGAGGTCATCACTCTTATTAAGGACACATCTCTGGTTCGCGTTATCTCCGTTTATGAGCTTATGTGGAACGGTCAGAGCTTTATCAAATCCTCCGGTCTTATCTGGCCGCTGTTCTTCACAGGCGTATTCTACCTTGCCTTCAACGGCATCGTAACTCTTCTCTTAGGCTATGCTGAGAAGAAGCTGGACTATTTCAAGGTTTAAGGGGGTTTTTATATGTCTATTCTTGAAGTTAAAAACCTTCGTAAATCCTTCGGCAATACCGAAGTTTTAAAGGACATCAATTTCACCCTTGAAGCAGGTGAGGTTCTGTCTATCATCGGCTCTTCCGGAAGCGGCAAAACAACGCTTCTGCGCTGCCTCAATTTCCTCGAAACTCCCGATTCCGGTCTCATTCTCGTACAGGGCAAACCGCTGTTCAACTCCGAGGACACGACCGCCAAAAGCGATGCGGAAATTCGCCGCAGCCGTCAGCATTTCGGTCTTGTTTTCCAGTCCTTTAACCTGTTTCCCCAGTACACTGCGCTGAAAAATGTAACACTTGCCAGCGAGCTGCAGGCAAAAGAACGCCCCGATTACAAGACAAACAAGAAGTATATTCTTGAAGACATCCGCAAAAACGGAGAGCGTCTTCTCACGCAGGTAGGACTTTTCGACAAGCGGGACAATTACCCCCACCAGCTGTCAGGCGGTCAGCAGCAGCGAGTTGCTATCGCCAGAGCACTGTCCTTAAGCCCTGACATTCTCTGCTTTGACGAGCCCACCTCCGCCCTTGACCCCGAGCTTACAGGCGAGGTTTTAAAGGTCATCAAGGGATTGGCTGACCACAATACCACAATGGTCATCGTTACTCACGAGATGCAGTTTGCCCGTGAGGTTTCCGACAAAGTCCTGTTCATGGACAGCGGCTATGTTGTGGAATACGGTACACCCGAAGAGGTCTTTGACCACCCCCAACACGAGCGCACTCAGCAGTTCCTCTTAAGATATTCAGGAAACGAATAAATATTTGCCTCACATCTTTTATGTGTTATACTATATAAAGATGTGAGGCTTTTATTATTCAAGGGAGGTTTTCTAATGATAATCAAATGGCACGGACACGCTTGTATGCAGCTTACCGAACTCGACTACTCCGTAGTTTTCGACCCCTTTGCTCCCGGCTATGTCCCCGGACTTAACGATGTAAACACCGAGGCAGATAAAGTTCTCTGCAGCCACGGACACGATGACCACAACTATAAGGATGCTGTCAAAATCGTTTCAAAGGGCGGCAATCCCTTTAAAATAACCGCCGTGCCCACATGGCACGACGAGGCAGGCGGCACAAAGCGCGGTCCTAACCTTGTCCACGTTGTTGACACAGATATGGGCATCAGGGCAATCCACTTTGGCGACTTGGGTCACATTCCCGACGGGGACACACTTTCCAAAATGGCAAATCCCGACGTTGTGATGATCCCTGTAGGCGGCTTTTTCACAATTGATGCCGATGAGGCAAAGCAGATTTGCGACATTTTAAAGCCCAAAGTTATAATCCCCATGCACTACAGAAGTAAGACATTCGGCTATGATGTCATCGCTGAAGTGGGCGATTTTCTCAAGCTGTTCCCCACAAGTGCAGTTAAGTTCTATGACGGGGACACTATCGAGATAACCGAAGATACAGCACCGCATGTAGCTGTACTGAAATATTTGGGATAAAAATAAAGGTTTCCCCTTGAGGGGAAGCTGTCACCGACAGGTGACTGATGAGGTGTCATTGCACAAATATAGCATACTTTCTTTTACACCTCATCCACCGCTAAAGCGGTCCCCCTTCCCCTCAAGGGGAAGGCTTTTACCACTCAACAAAAAACGCAGGCACCCTAGGGTGTACCCGACAAGAAAACATAAGGTTTTGCCTTTATCTATTCGGCTAGAATGCCATGTGTCGTCTCTGACGACACGGCGATATTAAAATTTCGCATCGTCACAAAGTGACGCTATGCGATAGAACAACTGCTACTGCAGTTGTTCTATCTCGAATAGCTTGTGGCAAAAC
>JAFTYM010000048.1 GCA_017461585.1 Oscillospiraceae bacterium
CGGATTTTTATAAGCTGAATATATCATAATTCATTATGATATATTGCCATGTGTCGTCTCTGACGACACGGCGAGATTAAATTTTCGCATCGTCACAAAGTGACGATATGCGATAGAACAACTGCGAATGCAGTTGTTCTATCTCGAATAGTTTGTGGCAAAACTGCAAGCACTTAAAAAGATAGATTTTGTTCGTAAACGAGGCAGAAAAGCGATGTAATACTTTGTGTCTTACGAGCTTTGATAACGATGTTTACGGGCAAAGGATTTCTTTTTAAGCTTATGTTTTCTTATCGGGTACACCCTTTTAACTGCGGTGCTTTGGATATGTACAAGTTATACGTTGGATGCCATAGCTCTCATTCTATACTCTTTAATAACTTCCTGATAGAAGTGTGCGCGTGTTGCGTACTGGTAGGGCATTACCCAAAGAGTACCAACACCAAGGCAGATAGAACCGACGATCATCCAGCCGAGGAAGCTGAGATCCTGTACAAACAGTTCCATCTTGTGACCGTTCATCATGTCCTTACTTGCGTTGATGCAGTCTTTCCATGTGAAAGTGGGGTTATCCACTTTGATGAAATAAGCCATGGAGTAGGAATATGCCTTTACGATACCGGGAATAACAAACAGCAGAGACCAAAGTACTGTAAACACAGTTGTCATAAGACCGATGAGAAATGTCTGCAGGAAGTCACCTGTGAAGCCCTTGAGAAGATCTTCAAGAACCATAGGCTGGTTGTTGCGTGCCTGCTTTAGGAACATTGCATGTACAGCGTACATAATGGGTCCTGTGATAACGATGCATGCAAGTGTACCGACAACGGGAACAACATTTACAATACCCACAGCCACGCTTGCGATAAGGCATACGAGAACTGCCCAAAGCCACTTTTCCTTAAAAATGCCGCCGTCAAGCTGAGCCTTTGCGCGTGCCTTAAGTTCCTGTCTTGTTACATTCATAAAACTCTCTCCTTTTTTGTTTATTATGAATAGACTATACTGCATTAAATCGTAAAAATCAATACTATTCCTTAATAAACCCTTCGGTAGACAAATATCTCTCACCTGTGTCAGGCAGGATCACAACGATGTTTTTACCTTTATTTTCCGCTCTTTCGGCGACCTTTTTTGCAGCAGTCAAAGCAGCGCCCGAGGAGATACCCACCATAAGACCTTCCATCTTTGCAAGACGCAAAGCCTCGTCGTAAGCTTCTTCATCAGTAACGGTTATGACCTCGTCGTAAACGCTTACGTCCAAAACTGCAGGGACGAAGTTTGCGCCGATGCCCTGTATTTTATGGCTGCCTGATGTGCCCTTTGAAAGAAGAGGTGAAGACGCAGGCTCAACGGCGATTACTCTAATATCTCCATTTTGCTCTTTGAGATATTTTGCAGTACCCGTAAGCGTTCCGCCTGTACCCACGGTGGCTACGAAAATGTCAACCTTGCCTTCTGTGTCCGCCCAGATTTCAGGCCCTGTCGTCTTGTAGTGGGCTCTCGCATTTGCGCCGTTTGAAAACTGGTCTGGAATAAAGCTTCCCTCGATATCTTTGGCAAGCTCTTCCGCCTTGTTTATAGCTCCCTGCATACCTGCCGCGCCGGGGGTAAGCACAACCTGTGCTCCGAAAACAGCCATAAGCTTTCTGCGCTCGATGCTCATGGTGTCGGGCATTACGATAATCGCCTTATATCCGCGGGAAGCGCAGACGGCGGCAAGTCCGATGCCTGTGTTTCCGCTTGTAGGCTCGATTATGGTTGCACCCGCTTTTATAAGTCCGCGAGCTTCCGCATCGTTTATCATCTCAAGGGCAGGTCTGTCCTTTGCGCTGCCTGTGGGGTTAAAAAACTCCACCTTTGCGTAAAGCTTCGCATCAAGCTCTTTACCGTAGCTTGAAAGCTCAACTATAGGTGTTTTGCCGATAAGCTCCGTAAAACTCTTATAGATCATGATTATCCCTCTCTCAATACCGTTTTGCCCTCTTTAAGGCTTTCGGGAACATTTACAAGGCGCTGGTTTTTACTTCCGCGCCATGCCGCGTCGTATGTCTTTTCCGCTAAAACGAACTTACCGTCTACCAGCACATCTGTCAGGGAAAGCAGAGCCGCGATGCCCTCATCCTTCTTGCTCATCTCAAAAAGCTCCTCGAAAGTATATCCCGAGTATGCCCATACGTTCAGTTTGTTATCACGGGCTGACTTTGCAATAACTGCGCAGTCGGAAGCCTGACAGAAAGGCTCTCCCCCTGAAAAGGTTATGCCGTCAGTTAAGGGATTAGACAGAAGTTCTGCTATAATTTCATCGGTAGTCATCTCTTTGCCGCCTGCAAAATCATGTGTCTGAGGGTTGTGGCAGCCCTCGCAGCCGTGGGGGCAGCCCTGCGTGAACAGAGTGAATCGGAAGCCGGGACCATCTACTATAGAGTCCTGTACTGTGCCTGCAATACGCATTTTTAAACCTTCCTTCCAAGAAATTCTGCCGCCTCCGTTTTAAGAAGGCGGCAGATGAAATTATTATTTTTTAGTCAATACCGTGCTTTACACGGTCTGCAACCTCAGCGCGCTTGCCGTTGTTGAAGCGGTCAAGTGTGCCTACAAGGTATCCTGTGATACGTCTGATGCGCTCAAAGCCAACATCTGCATCCTGCTCTTTTCTGCCGCAATGGGGGCACTCATCCTTGATGATGCCTGTGTAGCCGCAGATGGGGTCACGGTCTACGGGGTGGTTAACGGAGCCGTATCCGATGCCGCACTTCTGCATATGACGGACGATCTTCTCAAATGCCTCGAGGTTCTGGAGGGGATCTCCGTCCATCTCAATGTAGCTGATGTGACCTGCGTTTGTCAGGTTGTGGTAAGGTGCTTCGAGAGAGATCTTCTGGAAAGCGCTGATGTTGTGATATACGGGAACATGGAAGCTGTTTGTGTAGTACTCTCTGTCTGTTACACCGGGGATAACGCCGAACTTTTTCTTGTCGATCTTGACAAATCTGCCGGAGAGACCTTCTGCAGGTGTTGCAAGGAGGGAGAAATTGAGACCGCGCTTTGCGCTCTCTGCGTCCATTCTTGCTCTCATGTGGCTGATGATCTCAAGGCCAAGGTTCTGAGCACGTGTGCTCTCGCCGTGGTGCTCGCCGATGAGGCACTTAAGTGTCTCAGCAAGACCGATAAAGCCAACGGACAGAGTACCGTGCTTCAATACTTCACGAACTTCGTCGTTCCAGTCAAGCTTTTCGCTGTCGATCCATACGCCCTGACCCATGAGGAACGGGTAGTTGTAAACGTGCTTGCGGCACTGGATCTCAAAACGCTCAAGAAGCTGGTCTACGCAGAGGCTCATCATGTGGTCGAGACTCTCGAAGAATACGTCCAAATCTCCCTTTGCCTTGATTGCAAGACGGGGCAGGTTGATGGATGTGAAGGACAGGTTGCCGCGACCATTGCAGATCTCGCGTGTGGGGTCGAATGTGTTGCCGATAACTCTTGTACGGCAGCCCATGTAAGCGATCTCTGTCTCGGGGTGGCCTTCCTTGTAATACTGAAGGTTGAAGGGTGCATCCACAAAGGAGAAGTTGGGGAAGAGACGCTTTGCGCTGCAGCGGCATGCAAGCTTGAACAGATCGTAGTTGGGCTCACCTTCGTTGAGGTTGATGCCGTCCTTTACTCTAAAGATCTGGATGGGGAAGATAGGTGTCTCACCGTGTCCAAGACCTGCCTCTGTTGCCAGCATGACGTTCTTCATAACCATGCGGCCTTCGGGGGATGTATCCATACCGTAGTTGATGGAGGAGAAGGGTGTCTGTGCGCCGGCTCTGGAGTGCATTGTGTTCAGGTTGTGAATAAATGCTTCCATTGCCTGATATGTAGCGCGGTCAGTCTCCTTATATGCATAGTGGCATGCAAGACTCTGCGCCTTCTTCATGCCCTCTTCGTCGCCGTACTTAGCGACAAGAAGGGGAAGTTCTTCCGCAAGATATGCATCGTAGTTTTCCAGTGTGGGGAACAGACCTGTTCTCTCCTGTATGTCTGCGATCATAGCCTTGATATCGTCTTCAGGATCTTCAACACCGTTCCACAGCATGAGAGCCTTTGCCAGATTCTGACGGTAGAGGCGCTTATATGTCTTCATAACGCCCTCTGCCATGCCGTAGTCAAAGTTTACGATACTCTGACCGCCGTGCTGGTCGTTCTGGTTGGACTGGATAGCGATACATGCAAGAGCGGAGTAGGATGCGATGTCGTTGGGCTCACGGAGTGTACCGTGACCTGTGGAGAAGCCGCCCTTGAAGAGCTGGATGATGTCGATCTGTGTACATGTTGTGGTAAGTGTCAGGAAGTCAAGGTCGTGGATGTGTATGTCGCCTTCCTGATGTGCTCTGGAGTGGTCGGGGTTGAGTACGAACATGTTGTAGAACTGCTTTGCGCCCTCGCTGCCGTACTTGAGCATAACGCCCATAGCTGTGTCGCCGTCGATATTTGCGTTTTCGCGCTTAACATCGCTGTCCTTTGCATCTGCAAAGGTGATCTCCTGATAGGTCTGCATGAGACGTGTGTTCATCTCACGGCGGAGAGATCTCTTGTTTCTGTAAAGGATATATGCTTTTGCTGTTGTAACATAGCCGTTGTCCATAAGAACCTTTTCTACAAGGTCCTGTACGTGCTCAACTTCAGGGATCTCTACGCCCTCAACCTCGAGGATAGAGAGAACTTCGCCTGTGAGCTGTGCGGCTGTTTCTTCGTTGCCGGGTCTGTAAGTTGCGTCAAACGCCTTTACGATGGCAGAGGTGATTTTCTCTGCATCGAATGGAACGGCTCTGCCGTCGCGCTTTCTGATGCTTGTAATGCTCATTTTTCTTCTCCTTCTATGACAAGCACAATATCTTGTGCTGATGATGTTACGTGCACTAAATATAATACAAGGTATGGGCATTTCTGTCAATGGAAAACACAATATTTAGTCTATACATAGTGGGAGAAAAAACAACCCGAAATTTAAGCATTTTGACGAAAGTTTACAAATTAAGCGTTTCCTATATACTTTGCCCATGGTATAATACGGTAAGAAAAAACACGCGAGGTGACCGCTATGATAACCTGTCAAACACTAAAGCAGATGGCAAAAACAGATATGAAAAACGGCAAGTCCTTTATATTCAAGGCTTCCCTTCTCCTTTTTGTCATATCCATTATCTTCTCTCTGCTCATAACCTTCCTGTCGGGCTATAACAGATATATGAACAATATGAACAACATCCTGGCTGAGGTCTACTCAGACCCCGAGATGCTGGCAAATCCCACAGAGGAGTTTCTCCTTGAGTTGGCAGAGGAGATAGAGCTTGCCGCACCGAAAATCGCCCCTGCAGCCATGGTGCTTATCGCTATTATCATCATTATGAACGGCATGTTAAGTGCCGGATACGAGGGGTACTGTCTCAAAGTCACACGAAACAGCGAAGTCAAAGCTTTGGACATTCTGCGGAGCTTTGAGCACTTCGGAAAAGCGCTTTGTCTTCTCATAATCCGCAGCGCCGCTGTGGCTGTAGGCTCAGTATTCTTCATCATCCCCGGTGTCATCGCCTACTACAGCTTCTCTCAATGCTTCATGGTGATGTACGATCACCCTGAATACTCCGTATTCAAGTGCCTTGGTGAGTCTGCTCGTATTATGCGCGGACACAAGATGATGTTCTTTGTGCTGCAGTTCTCATTTATCGGCTGGCACATCGTCTCCGATCTTATAACGTCAGTCATAGGTGTTGCTGTCCTGCAAATTTACACAAAGCCCTATATCGGTCTTGCTCAGGCGCACTTCTACAATGCCATAATTTTCAAAGAGACTATGGATTCTTCGAAAAATCCCGCAAGCGAAACTATGAGTCCCGACAATGAGCAATAATTACGCAATATTTGAAAAAGCCTTTATGCTTTATTCCGACGGCAAAACAGATGCCGCCATGAAAAAGCTGACGCCTGCAGTAGAGGACGGCTTCGCTGATGCTGAAGAGCTTTTAGGCACGATTTACGTGGAAAAAGGTCAGTATACTGAGGCAGAAAAGTGGTACAAGTGCGCCCACCGTAACAGCCGCAGCCAGCCTTATCACGCAGCAGCCCTTGTAAAACGCGGCGCAGCCAACAGGCTTACAATATATGACCAGCTGAACACAGCAGTTATGGAGCGAGAACAGTAATAAAAATCCCCTTGAGATTTCTCAAGGGGATTTTGTTGTGTAAGTATTTTATAAAAGGAAAATGAAATGACATCCCCTCACACAACCAACCAATATTTATTATCCTCTCGCTCCATGATTTTCTCCGATATCATGTCGCGGCGGATGGTACAGAAATCATCGTGGAAATCTGCGATTATAATGTTCACCTCACGCTCTGAATACACACGGCCTGCCTCGAAGGATTTTGCTATCTCCTCCAAGACAATGCGCTCTTTTTTGCGCTGTACAGGTATGGACTTAAGCTTGCCGTATTCGAAAAACGCATCAATCACACGCTTGCGGTATTCCGCTTCGCGCTTTTCCTGCTCTGACGCCTCGTCCGACGCACCGATAATTATGTCCATTATAGGCGTGTCAAAAACTTCTCTGTGCAGTGTGTAAAATGTGTAATACTGCTGCTTATAAGAGCTTACAACGCCTGCCTCGGCAAGCTTTTTCAAGTGAAATGAAATGGTGGCAGGGGTAAGGTCAAGGCGCTCTGCCAGCCTTTCCACGTCCATATCCTCAATTGTCAGCGACCTTATTATCTGCAGCCGCGATTTGTCCGCAAGACATTTAAAAAGTCTGACAGCTTCCGCTTCGTTCATGGCTTATGCCTCCAAAATCTGCTGAAAACGCGTTTTTATCTCTTCTGCGGTTTCAAGCTTGATACGCTCAATATGTGCCTTCCCAGTATCTCCGTGGGCTTCTGCTTTTTCAAGGGACACCTGCCAACCTACAGGTATATCAGAAAGCTTCGCGAGGAACTTATCCCCTTCGCCCAAAGTGTTAAATACTGCTTTAAATATATCATACACATTCAGCTTTATTTTCGCAAACACAGCCTCGTCCTCTCTGCCGTCCTCCGACAGAGCTGAAGCCTGTTCTTTACATCTTGCAGCGCTCATTTCAAGGAATGCTGTAAATTCTTTTCTTACTTTATTCATATTATACACCTCTTTGTGTCGAAAAATATATTAATCCCCTCTCCGCAGTTTGATTATATACCTATCATTTGTATTTTGTCAATTCTTTTTAGATAAATATCTAATTAAATTTTAAAATAAGGGCATAAACAGGAGGGCACAGAGCCCCTCCCCTACGAGATACCAACAACATCTTGCAGCTTTATCCGTAAGGGGCGATGTCCCCGACGCCCCGTTGTAAAAAACACAATAAACATCAAAAGGGCGGCAAAATGCCGCCCCATAACAGATTTTCATTTTTTCATCTGACGCACAAACATAATAACTGCCAACACCAAAAGCACCGCGGCGTAACCTGCCACCCAAAGCAGGTGCGAAATCACATCGCCGCCGTTTAACACGGCTCTGCCCAGCTCTACCGCGTGGGAAAATGGCAGAAAATCTGCGATTTTCTTAAAAGCACCGCCAACAAGGTTTAAATCAAACCAGGTTCCCGAAAGCCATGCGGAGAGATTTGTCAGCAGAGCGCCGCAAACATCGCCCACCTGCTTGTCGGTCAAAATACTTCCGAAGAGAAGTCCCAATGCAACATACATTACCGACGCGGGGATATTCACGAGTATCGCCAAAAATACGCTGCCGTTTATCTCAAGTCCCAAAACCGCCGCCGCGGCATAGCAGATTAGTGTCTGCAATATGCTCACGGGGAGCATGGGTATGGTGTAACCCAAAATATAGTCCGATGCTCTCATAGGCGTTGTGTAAAGTCTCTGCAGAAAAGCACCCGACCTATCTTTTGCGATAACGGTTGCGGAAAACAGAGTCATAAAGGAAAGACCGAACACCGCAATTCCGGGGGTAAGGCTCTCTATGGCAAAAAGCTCCACGGGAATATTCGCCTGTATTGCCGACAGCAATAAAAGCAGCACAAGGGGAAACCCCAAGCCGAAAATAAGAGTTAAGGGATCACGCACAATCTCCTTTAAAACTCGCAGAGTGAAAGCGCGAAGCCTCATATTTTCGCCCCCTTTACTATTTTCACAAAGGCGTCCTCAAACTTTGTTTCTCCCGCAAGTTCGCAGAGCTCACGAGCAGTACCCACAGCAACAAGCTGACCTGACTTCATAATTCCGACACGGTCAGACAGCTTTTCCGCCTCTTCCATATAGTGAGTCGTCAGGATAACGGTTATTGTGCCCTTAAGGCTCTCAATAAGCTCCCACAGGTCGGCTCTCGCCAAAACATCAAGTCCCAAAGTAGGCTCATCCAGAAACAGCACCTGAGGCCCCGATATAAGCGCCATGGCTATGCTGAGCCTTCTCATATATCCGCCCGAAAGCTTTGATGCTTTTTTGCCCAAAACATCGCAAAGCCCCAGTTTTTCTGACATTTCGGTGCACTTTTCCGCTGTTTTCTCCTTGGAAAAGCCGTGAACTCCGCACATAAGGCAAAGGTTTTCCAAAACGGTCAAATTGGGCGCAACAGCTGTCTCCTGTGGGGAGATTGCAATGACCTCTTTCACTTTAGGGTCCGTTATGCTGATCCCCATAATCTTTGCGCTTCCTGCATCGGGTTTGGTCAAGCCGCTTAGCATTTTTATAGTCGTTGTCTTTCCCGCTCCGTTTACGCCCAAAAGGGCAAAAAGCTCACCCGATTTTATGTCCAGATCAAGTCCGTTCACGGCGGTCACGTCTTTATACTTCTTCGTAAGTCCTCTAATTTCGATGCCCATGTCACACCTCGCTGTCAAAACGCATCCGCAATCCTCTGTACATATCCGTCAGCACACCGCTCGCCATGTCCATATCCCAATCCAGATAATTTGTGGCTATCATAGAAGCGATGCCATGGACAACTACCCACATTTCAAGGTGAAACCTCTCCGCCTTTTCGTAGGAATAGCCCGTGGCTTTTTGTGTAATCTCAATGACAGGATCATGCTGTAAAGCCAGCGCCATAGGCTCAAAGGATCTGTCACGCATGAATAGCAGCTTAAAAAGCTCTTTCTCCTCTTTGGCAAAGCGAATATATCCCATACCGCTGGCCTTGTAGGCAGGATATTTATTCTCACTTATCTCACGACTCAGATATTTCTCATAAAGGCTCTGGGCGCTGTTTATAACGGCAGAGCGCAGCTTCTCCATAGAGCTGAAATTTGAAAAGATAGGCTGGGTAGAACAGCCCAAGCTTTGAGCAAGCGCTCTTGCATTAAGGCTGTCGGCTCCGTTTTCCCGCACTTGCCTTACCGCTGTATCTAAAATCTCCATCTCTGTAATTTTCGCTTTAGGCGGCATTGTACATTCTCCTTTAAATAACATATGTTATATAACATCTGTAATTTTACGCTTGCTAATTTGTTCTGTCAATACGCATTGACTTAAGTCAATATTTAAAATATAATGAATAGACTCTTGGAAAACTAAATTTGGAAGGTAATTATATGGAAAACACGGTAAACCTGAATACTGCGTCTTCTGAGGAAATCCGGACAGGCCAAACGGTTCGTTTCGGCGCTGTTGATATTTTAAGAGGTATCCTCATTTTCGCAGTTGTTCTCTCCCACGCATGGTTTGCAGAAGCAGACATTCTCGGCAACTGGTTCCCCTACTGTCTCCACGCATTTTTCTTCCTCTCAGGCTATACATACAAGCCCGGCAGAGGTTACGCCAAAAATCTCTGGAAGAGAATTGTCACAATTCTCGTACCCTACATCGTTTTCAGCATCCTGTGCAACCTGTGCTACCCCATCTACGTAGACCTGGTCAACTCACCCTTTGTACAGGACAGCAGCGCTATCTGGAAGGGCTTCTTCACAGCCAACGCAATGAATATGCTCATGAGCACACCTATGTGGTTCCTTGCCGCGCTGATGACAACATCCCTCGTCTTCCTCGCTATTGCAGACAAAGTCCGCGACAGCCTGCCCAAGACACTTATCACCGTAGGTATTCTCATTGTTATCGCTCTTGCTGTTAACATCTTAAAGGTTCAGCTTTGCCCCTTACGCGCACGAAATGCCGTAACTCTCTTCGTTTCTGACGAAGCTTTCCCCTGGTATATCGACCTTGTTCCCTTCTCCACAGCGATGATGCTCTTAGGTTCTTATGCTGGCGGTAAAAAGTGGTTTACAAAAATCAATCTCAAGCTCTTTATCCTCGCCGTTGTGCTCACAGCAGTTTGCTTTATTATGAACCACTGGTTCCCCGGCTCCGGCAAGACCAGCGTTGTCCGCTATGTTAACGACAATCATTGGTACGGTGTTCTCACCGCCTTTGTCATTGCCGTTTCAGGTACTGTTGGCACGCTTATCATCTGTAACATCTTCGACAAGATCCCTGTCCTGCGCGATATTATCAAGTGGATGGGCAGAAACAGTATATGGATTCTCTGCATCCACTACTGCGTAATTATGCTTGTTGAGCTGAAGATCTACAACATGGGCTACCTCACCTGCAGCATTATGGACATCATTACAAAAGAGATGTTCGGCTACGGTTTCGTTATCGACAAGCCAAAAGACATTGTAATCAAGGTGGCGGTTGCAATCTTCTCAATTCTTGTCAGCGGTGTTTATGCCGTTCTCCACAATCTGGTTAAAAAGCAGATCAAAAAGCTTACCGCAAAGAAAAAAGAGGCATAAATTAAGCTCCCTGTGAAATCGGCGATATTCATAAGACAGTTTCAGTCCTGGCAGAATACTCTGCCAGGACTGCTCTTGTACATATTTCAGCTACGTGATAGAATAAACCAAACGGTTAGAACCGCTTAAATGCAAAGGGGGGAGTAAATATGGGAAACGCTATATTAGTCTGCGGTTTGAACGGAGCGGGAAAAAGTACACTGGCAAAAGCACTTGCCGAAAGATTAAATCTCCTAGTCGTAGATATTGAAGATATATACTTTTCCAAGCAAGACAATCCTGCTTATCCGTATGAAAAATCCCGTCCCTATGGAGAGGTTGTATCATTGCTTACAAACATTGTAAACGGTGAAAATGACTTCGTTTTGGCATCGGTAACAGGTAGTTTCGGAGATAAATTTATTTCTCATTTGAAGTGTGTAATCTCCATTGAAGTCCCAAAGGAGACCCGATTAAAGCGAGTATATGACAGGTCATACATACTTTTCGGTGAAAAAAGTTGTAAAGGCGGTGATTTTTACGAGCAAATCGAGTCGTTCCATGATTTTTGTGCTTCAAGAGATGAGAACTTAGTTAACGATTGGCTGTCAACAATATGCTGCCCAATTGTTAGGGTAGACGGAATGCTGCCGATATGTGACAATGTGAATCTGATTGCTGAAAAGTTGCAAAACAAATTCAAGCTGTCTGGCAGTTAAAGGGCGCACTTCTATACATTGTATTCTGCCATGTAGTGCGGATAAGACAGTTAAAGCCAAGCTGCATTTTGCAGCTTGGCTTTAACTGTTTTACGAAGCCCCACTCTAATCACAGGGAGCTTTTTTGTTGTGCCGCAGGTAACGGATTTATCCGCTTACGGTTTGCTTACTTCATAGCCTTTATATCTTTTCTGTATATCTTCATCATGAGAAGTGCTGAAATTACCGCTGTCACGCCTTCCGAGATGATAAATGTGTACCAAACGATATGGGCATTTAAAAGGTCGGGTGCTATAAACTGCGTAAATATCCATGCCACCGGCAGTACAAAAACAAGCTGGCGGCAGAGGGAAACAGCCAGCGATGCGCCGCCCTTGCCCAGCGCCTGAAATACGCCCTGAAGGGCAACATTCAAGCCTGCAAAAACAAAGCTTACGGAAATTATGCGCACAGCAAGAATACACAGCTTTTCCGTGATTCCCGAAAGGCCGAACATTGCACAAAGAGGAACAGCCAGAATTTCCAGCAGAAGTGTGCCAATAAGCATGATAACAACAGCGTAAATTACGCCGTATTTTATACCGTCGGTGATTCTGCTTCTGCTTCCCATGCCGTTGCCGAAAGACACGATGGGCGTTATTGCATCACGCAGACCAAACACCGCAAAGAGGATGAACTGCTGTATTTTATAGTACAGGCCATAGGCTGTTACCAAAGCCTCGTCCACAGCGACGAGAATAATATTTATGCCGTAAGTCATGACGGACATAAGAGCCTGAGCAATTATTGCGGGAAAACCAATTCTGTACACCTCACGGATTATGGTGCCTTCGGGCTTTATATAGCAAAGACCTTTTTTGACGCTCTTATTAACTGTAAGGTGGAAAATAAGCGCCACGAGGAATGACACTATCTGACCGATTACCGTTGCATAGGCAGCACCTGCAACTCCCATTTCAGGACATCCCAAAAGTCCGTAGATCATAATGGGGTCAAGGATGATATTCACAACTGCGCCCGAAATCTGAGCGATCGTGGACTGGAGGGAAAGTCCAACAGCCTGCAACAGCTTTTCAAAAATGCTGAAAAACACAATGCCGCAGGGCATAATGCAGCAGATGCGCAGGTATGTTACCGCCATTTCAAATATTACAGGGTTCTGTGTCTGTGTGGAGACGTATGCCTTGACACCGAAAATGCCGAAGAGCATGAACACCGCAGTTATGACGATACCTAAAAATATAGCGTTGCCTGCGACCTTTGCCGCTTTTTCCTCTTCTCGCTGTCCCATGCGAAGTGACAGCAGGACATTTACACCCACACCTGTACCTATGCCGATTGCAACCATAAGCATCTGCACGGGGAATGCAAGAGTAAGAGCGTTCAGCGCCTGTTCTCCGCCCTGCATTCTTGCAACGAAAGCGCTGTCCACGATGTTGTAAAGTGCCTGCAGCATCATGGATATTATCATGGGGATTCCCATGTTGAGCATCAGTTTTTTTACGGGCATGGTGCCCATTTTGCCCAGTTCTTTTTCTTCCATTTCAAAACCTCCGATTTTTGCGCAAAAAAATAATGCGTAAGTCCATTATCTGGACTTACGCATTTTAAGCAGCTCGACTTTCGTATTATAGCGTACTTTTCATACAAAAATCAAGAAAAAGTTTTATTGTAAGCGAATCTTCCTCGTGATATCATTATGTAAAAGAAAGGTGAGGAGAATATTATGACACAGAAAGAACGTCTGATATTTTTGAATAAAGAGCTGCTTTCAGAGCGTCCCGACGCCCGTCGTTTTGTTCTCTCCGAGAGCGAGAGCGACCTGTTCCGCCTTCTGCGTTCACTTATGAATGTCCGTGAGGCAGCACCGTTAAGCGAAGAGTTTTTAGCTGTGCAGGATGCATATCTCAAAGCAGAGACTGCGAAAAAGGGCATTGTGGATATCTCTGAAATGACAGAGGTGAAACCCGATATTTATCTCTGGCAGGGCGACATTACACGTTTAAAAGTGGGCGCTATCGTAAACGCCGCAAACAGCGGTATGACTGGGTGCTATTACCCATGCCACGGCTGCATTGACAACGTTATCCACACATACGCAGGCGTACAGCTGCGCCTTGTGTGCGATGAGATAATGAAACAGCAGGGCTATCCCGAGCCCACGGGCAAGGCGAAGATCACGGATGCTTTCAACCTCCCTTGTGAAAAGGTCATCCACACGGTAGGCCCTATTGTATCGGGTCGTCTTACAGAGGAGCATTGTCAGCTTCTCAAAAGCTGCTATGTTTCATGTTTAGAAGCTGCCGACAAGGCAGAGCTCTCAAGCATCGCCTTCTGCTGCATCTCAACGGGTGAGTTCCACTTCCCCAACGAAGCTGCCGCCCACATTGCAATCGACACCGTTTCCCGCTATAAAGCGGAAACAGGCAGCAGAATAAAGGTCATTTTTAATGTGTTTAAAGATGTGGATCTGGAGATTTATAAGGGTTTGTTGTGATATTTTTAAAGGAGAGTCTTTGCGGCTCTCCTTTTTGTGCGTACAGGGGGGCTGATTTCATATCCGTTTACGAAAGGCGCCCTCTCCGTCAAAACCTGTGGTTTTGCCACCTCTCCCATAGTGAGAGGCAAGGCGTGTTTTTCGGTGTATCCGTAGGGGACAGGTTTCCCGTTCTGCTTGGCTCTCCCTCCGGGAGAGCCAAGCAGCAATGTAACTGAGAGGGTTTTTATCACGGCATGGATAAATCCATGCCCTACAGCGAGTGAGTAAATAGTGCACCGTAGGGAACGGATTTATCCGTTCCGATTTTCGGGCGGATATGGAATCCGCCCCTACAACACGTCCGCAACATTATACTGATATTCGTAGGGACACCCGTCCTCGGGTGTCCGCAAGGCGGGAGGGCACAGAGACCCTCCCCTACAACCACACCGAGACGTTGTGCGTAATTTTTACAATCATACGTCGTAGGGAACGGATTTATCCGTTCCGCAAAAAACGGGACGTCGAGGCTCCGTCCCCTAAGAGCACAAAAAACACCGTTGGAATTAGGGTGTACCCGATAAGAAAACATAAGGTTTTGCCTTTATCTATTCGGCTATAATGCAACTTAAAAAATCCGCCAATACATACCAGTATTGGCGGATTTTTGTAAATTGATTCTATCACGAATTTATATTGGCAAAAC
>JAFTYM010000007.1 GCA_017461585.1 Oscillospiraceae bacterium
GGTGTTCCCTTTATGTTCTATATCTCCAAGGTTGATGAAGATAACAGCGACTGCCATGCAGTTATCAACCAGATCAGACAGAAGTATGGTACATCTGTTTGTGTTGTTACAATGCCTACAGAAGATAAGAAGGCTATCATTGACCTCGTACATGAGAAGGCATTTACATGGGACGGAAAGGCAACTGTTGAAGTTCCCATGTCCTCCAATGACTCTGACAGAGCTTCCAACATGAGAGCATTCCTTATGGAGACAACAGCAGGTGCTTCTGAAGAGCTTATGGAGAAGTATTTCGATGCTCTTGAGCTTGATAAGGATGATATCGTTTCCGGTATCCGTCTCGGCGTTGCAGACGGCAGCGTAGTACCCATCTTCTGCGGCAGCGCAGTTAACAACGTCGGTACAGCTTCCGTTCTCCGCTGCTTCGTTAAGTGCGCTCCCAGTCCTGACAACCGTCCCGCAAAGGTTGCAGAAGACGGAACAGAGATAGCATTCGATCCCAACGGCAAAACAGTTGCTTATGTATTTAAGACAGTTTCCGACCAGTTCGGTAAGTATTCCTACATCAAGGTTATTTCCGGTAAGGTAACTGCAGATATGTCCCTTGTTAACGCGCGTACAGGCTACTCCGATAAGCTTGGCCGCCTCTACACAATGACAGGTAAGAAGGCTGTTGAAGTTAAGGAAATCGGCTGTGGTGACATCGGTGCTGTAGGTAAGATGGAGTGGAGAACTGGCGACACAATCTGCGATCCCAAGAACGAAGTTGTTCTCCCCAGAGTTGAGATCGCAACTCCCTGCTACTCCATGGCAATCGCTCCCAAGACAAAGGGTCAGGAAGATAAGATTGCAACAGGTCTTACAAGACTCAATGAAGAAGATATTTCCTTCACACTTGTTAACAACGCTGAGACACATCAGATGGTTCTCTCTGGCGCAGGTGATATCCAGCTTGACGTTCTTTGCTCCAAGCTGAAGACAAGATTTGGCGTTGAGACTGAGCTTTCTCCCGCTCGCGTTGCTTACCGTGAAAAGATCAAGGGTAAGGTTGAGGCACATGGTCGTCATAAGAAGCAGTCCGGCGGCAGCGGTCAGTTCGGTGACGTTTGGATCCGTTTCGAACCCCAGCACGAGACAGATGACCTCGTATTCGCAGAGGAAGTATTCGGCGGCAGCGTTCCCAAGAACTTCTTCCCCTCTGTTGAAAAGGGTCTCCGCAATGCAGTTGTTAAGGGTGTTCTTGCAGGTTATCCTTTGGTTGGTCTGAAGGCTACACTTTATGATGGTTCTTACCACCCCGTAGACTCCAATGATATGGCTTTCCAGACAGCTGCCCGTCTTGCATACCAGGATGGTATTCCCAAGGCAAAGCCCACAATCCTTGAGCCTATCGGCACACTTAAGGTTACAATTCCCGACGCAAACCTCGGTGACATCATGAGTGATATTTCCTCCAAGCGCCGCGGTACAGTTCTTGGTATGACAGCTGAAGACGGCATGCAAATCGTTGAAGCTGAAGTTCCCATGGCTGAGATGTCTTCCTACACTATCGACCTTCGCAGCATGACTCAGGGCAGAGGTACATTCTCTCTCGAGTTCACACGTTACGAAGAGGCTCCCGCAAACGTTCAGCAGAAAGTTATTGCTGAAGCAAAGGCTAACGAAAACGCATAAGTTTTAAATTCATTACAGACAGACGCGGTGAGACCTGCGTCTGTCTGCTCATTTAAGGTGACAAATGACAATATTCGCTGAATTTTTTGATGTTTTATGTGAAAAAGTAAATATCGTATTTGGCGACAGATTTTCTGATTTTACGCATATAACACGTTACATTCTGCCTGCACTCTCTTTGTGGATACTTTTGCGCTGCGCAATTAGTCTGCTCCGTGAAAAACAGAGCCCTGAAGAGTGGGGCTATCTTACGCTGCCCGGAGGCGTAAGAGTAACGCTTCGTCATTGGGAGAATATCATTGGCAGGGGAAAAAGTGCCGATGTTTTCATAAATTATCCGACAGTTTCAAGAACACATGGTGCGCTTATAAGAAAAGATTCAGGCGTTTGGACGATATATGACTTGGGTTCGAAAACGGGCGTTCTTGTTAATGCAGCAAAAATCAAAAAGCCCAGAGTGCTCTCTGCAGGTGATATTATCAATATCGGCGGCGTGGACATGATTTTTGTTCCCATTGACCGTGTAGGTGAGCGTATTCAGGCTGAAAGTAGACGCAGATTTTCACGTAAAAGACAAGGCTTCACTCTGATCTTGCTCAATATTCTGCAGCTGTTTTTATCGCTTCAGTTTATAGCCGCAGGCGGTGAGCATTCAGACAAAGTCCTTGCAGGATTTTTCGGACTTTCTGTTGTCATGTGGGCGACATATATCTTTACGAGAATAATACGCAGAAATGCGTTTGAACTTGAAACTATGGCATTTCTGCTCACAACAGCAGGTTTTGCTGTTACCGCCACATCTGTGCCTGAAGATATGCTGAAACAAGTGCTGTTTTTAACAATAGGTGTTGTCCTTTACTTTGTCGTAGGCTGGTTCTTGCGCAGCCTTAACAGCGCGGTCAAGCTTAAATGGCCTATTGCTGCAGTTGGACTTTTGCTCTTAGCGGTAAATATTGTTTTGAGTGATGCGGTATTCGGGGCTAAAAACTGGCTTACAATCGGCGGCTTTTCATTTCAGCCGTCTGAGTTCGTGAAGGTCTGTTTTATATTTGCTGGAGCAGCATCTTTAGACAGAATGTTTGCAAGACGTAATCTCATAATGTTTATAGGCTTTGCGGCATGCTGCGTTCTTGCACTTGTAATTATGAGCGATCTCGGAACGGGAATTATTTTCTTTGTGACATATCTTATCATTGCCTTTTTGCGATCGGGAAGCATCGGAACAGTGTTCCTCAGCGTTGGCGGTGCAGGGTTGGCTGCTGTTATGGCTGTCAGCGTGAAGCCGTATATTGCATCACGTTTTTCCACATGGCGTCACGCGTGGGAAACACCTTACGACGGCGGATATCAGCAGACGAGAACGATGTCTGCTGCTGCATCAGGCGGTCTGTTCGGAGTTGGAGCAGGAAATGGCTGGCTTGAAAATGTATTTGCTGCAAATACTGATATGGTATTTGGTGTGATTTGCGAAGAACTGGGGCTGATTATGGCTGTTATTCTGATTTTTACAGTTCTTCTTATGGCGGTATATGCTTTTAAATACGCATCAAACGCCCGAAGCAGCTTCTATACTATCGCATCTGTTTCAACAGCGTCGCTGCTTGTATTTCAGATGATGCTTAATGTACTGGGATGTGTTGACATCCTTCCTTTCACGGGAGTAACCTTCCCGTTTGTATCAAAAGGCGGCTCAAGCCTTATTGCGTGTTTCGGTTTGCTTGCATTTTTGAAAGCATGTGATACCCGTCAGAATGCAAGTTTTACAGTTAAAATGCCGAAAAAGGTCAAAATCAAAAATTCAAAGACAAAAGCTGTCAGATACGATACTCATACAGACTATGATTTCGATGAAGAGTCCGACGCTGCAAACTCAGGTCGCGTGGACAACTTCTTTGACGGTTATGACGACAGGTGGATGAAAGATGACTAAGATCAAAAGACGCGCAGCAGCTGTTATACTGCTTGTTGTATTGATGCTTGCAGGTCTTGGCTTTTATATATACAGTTACTATAAAGACGGCATGATGTGGGCTTCTTTTCCTGCAAATCAGTCTGTCTACAATAATGGTCGTCTGTCTGTCGGAACGATTACGGACAGAGACGGTGAGATCCTTGCTAAGGTTTCTAACGGGCAAAGAAAATACAGCGATGATTCTGCTGTCAGAAAGAGTACTCTTCATGTTATCGGCGACAGATACGGTAATATTGGTACAGGTGCTCTCTATCTGTTTGAGGAAGAGCTGACAGGTTTTGATCATATTAACGGAACCTACTCTAAAGAAGGAGAGGGAGGAACGGTTACATTGTCGGTCAGCGCAGCTTTAAACGCGGCAGCCTATGAGGCGTTGAACGGCAGAAAAGGCGTTGTTGCAGTATGTGATTGCGTTACAGGTGAGATACTGTGTATGGTATCATCTCCGAGCTTTGACCCTGACAATATGCCTGAAAGCTTTGAGGCTCCCCAATATGACGGTGTATATATAAACAGGTTTCTGTCATCCGTATATACTCCGGGGTCTGTATTTAAACTTGTGACTATTGCCGCTGCAATTGAAAATATCCCTGATCTGGAAGATCGCACATTTATATGCACCGGTTCGTATGAAACCGGCGGCGGTGATATAGTATGTACAGGCTATCACGGTGAGATAACTGTCGACGAGGCCCTTGCTGTATCCTGCAACTGTGTATTCGGGCAGTTGGCTGAGGAGGTCGGCGCTGAAACTTTGGGCGAATATGCGGATAAATATGGTTTTACAGAGAGCTTTGCAATTAACGGTGTATTTACAGAAAGCGGAAAATATGAGATAAGTGATCACAGTTATAATGTTGCATGGAGCGGAATAGGACAGTATAATGACCTTGTTAATCCTTCTGCGATGCTGCGTTTTGTTTCGGCTGTTGCAAATGGCGGCTATGCGCCTGAGCTTACAATGCTTAAAGGCGATAATGCTGCAGACAGCGAATATATGATCAAAAACTCCACAGCCACAATGCTGGGCGAAATGATGAGCTATAATGTTTACAGGACTTACGGCGAGGAGCGGTTTGCAGGTATCAACATGCATGCAAAGTCTGGCACTGCAGAATTGGGCGGAGATATTGCGCCGCATTCATGGTTTGTCGGCTATGGTGAAAAAGACGGAAAAACATTGGCGTTTGTCGTTGTAATAGAAAACGGCGGATCGGGCTCTTCTGCTGCTGGTAATGTTGCGGCAACAGTAATGCAGAAAGCTTTTGATATCTGCGGTTGAAGGTGAAAATATGGAAACGAGATATACAAGAACAGAGTGGCTTCTCGGAGCAGATGCTGTGGAAAAACTAAAAAATTCTTCTGTACTGCTGTTTGGCGTTGGTGGTGTCGGTTCGTATACGGCCGAAGCTTTAGCAAGAGCAGGCATTGGCAGAATAACCATAGTTGATTGCGATGTTGTTAATGTTACTAATATAAACAGGCAGATACCTGCGCTTACATCAACTGTAGGCAAGGAGAAAACCGCTGTCATGGCGGAGCGCATGCGTGATATCGCGCCTGATGCTGTTATAGAGACGGTAAACATTTTTGTCTCACCTGAGACTATAGACAGATTTGACTTTTCAAAGTACGATTTCGTAATAGATGCAATTGACAATGTCACCGCAAAGTTGCTGATAATCAAGGGTTGTGATGCGGTGAGTACACCTGTGATAAGCTGTATGGGCACAGGAAACAAACTTGACCCTTCGCGTTTTAAAATTACAGATATCAGCAAAACACAGACGTGTCCCTTGGCACGTGTAATGCGCCGTGAGCTTAAGAAGGCAGGCGTAAACGAATGTCTTGCCCTGTGGTCAGATGAAGAGCCTGTGAAGCTTACAACGGGAGAGAGACTGCCGAGCAGCGTCTCGTTTGTTCCTGCTACTGCAGGCTTGAGAATAGCGGGAGAAGTTATCCTGCGTTTAGCGGAAATTAAAAGGAGTTGAGAACATGAGGGTTCTCGTTGGTATAAGCGGTGGTGTTGACAGCGCTGTAACTGCTCTGCTTTTGAAGAGACATGGATATGAGCCTGTTGCCGTGCACCTGCTGCTTGGTGAAGGCGAAGAAAACGTCAATGCGCGCAGATGCGCAGACTTTTTAGAAATTGAATATCATTGTGTTGATATGACGGCGGAATTTGATAAAAGAGTAAAAGCGCCGTTTGCAAAGATATATCTTGAGGGAAAAACACCAAATCCCTGTGTAATTTGTAATAGAGAGATAAAATTTGGGCTTATGGCGGAGCTTATGGATAAGTTTGGCTGTGAAAAGCTTGCAACGGGACATTATGTCCGTTCAGAATATAGCGAAGAGACAAACAGATGGATTCTTCGCAAGGGTATGGACAACAAAAAAGACCAGAGCTATTTCCTCTGGGAGTTAAGTCAGGAGCAGCTTTCAAAGACGATGTTCCCCCTTGGTCATTACACAAAAGCACAGGTGCGTAAGCTTGCTGAAGAGGCGAATATCCCTGTGGCATCAAGTCCTGAAAGTCAGGATGTGTGCTTTATTCCTGATGGTGATTGCGGTGCATTTATTGCCGGTTACACAGGTTTTAAGCCTGTCAGCGGCGATTTTATTAATACGAACGGTAAAGTACTTGGCAGACATAAAGGTATTGCACATTACACCGTAGGGCAGAGAAAAGGACTGGGGATCAGCTCAGATGCACCGCTCTATGTAATAAAGAAAGATGCTGCTGCAAATACGGTAACTCTCGGCAGAAATGAACAGCTATTTTCAGATACCGTAAATATTGAGGATATTAATCTTGTTGCAGCTGACGGTTCTGAAAATGAATTATCTGTGCAAGCCAAAGTCAGATACAGCACAACAACTGCAGATGCTGTTCTGCACTTGAACGGAAACCGCGGAACTCTGAGGTTTGATAAGCCGCAAAGAGCTCCGTCACCGGGGCAGTCTGCCGTGTTCTATAATGACGATGTTTTAGTCGGAGGCGGCATCATAGTATAAGAAAAAGGGAAGGTCATAAGACCTTCCCTTAATTATTATTCTGTAAAGTGTACATGGCTGTTGATGTGGTCCATGCAGAAGCAATGATATCCTTCGCATCTTGAACAGTAACGGAACTCCAGTTCGGGGTTATCTGCGTCTGTTCTGCCGCAGACAGCACATTTGTGTCGGTAGACTTTGCCCGAAACTGTCCTACCTGCGCCCTGTTCCTGCTGACGTTTATATTTTCTGGCAGCAGACTTAAATTTAATGGTGTTTGAGTTGAAGGCGCCGAGAGAAGAACGCCTTACAGACGAGGACAGGTGATCTCCGAAGAAAATGAAGAAGTTCAGAATTGCAACGAGAGGCAGGAAGGCAATTATCCAGTTTCCTGCGGCAATGTTCAGGATGATATTCAAAACCATAAATGCTGCATCAATTATTGCTATCCATTTTACTTTAATGGGTATGATAAAGAACAGCAGAACCCTGTTTTCAGGGAACATTACAGCGTAAGCAAAGAACAGAGACAGGTTGAGGTACATGGAAGTGATAAGTGCTGTTGTACCCGATACCAGCATAAAGATCATTGCATAAGCAATATTAAGAATAACACCCATCAGATAGTATACTGTAAATCTGCCTGAGCCGAGGACATTTTCCAAGGTGCTTCCGAGGAAGTAGTAGAAATACAGTTCGATGATGATCCACGGGATATCATTGGTTGGGATGAATATCCATGTAATCAGACGCCATACCTGTCCGCGAAGGATAAGATGGGGCTCGAAATATAGATATGAATAGAAAGTGTATGTTCTGTCCATCATGCCTACAATAAAGACGAGGGCAGAAACGATAATAAAATATCTCATGAGATTCGGTACTCCGAATCTGGGGTGCTTATAGCAGAACTTGTCGACCCATTTACGTATTGCGTTCAAAAGAAGATACCTCCGAACTGTATTTAATGTGCTGTTAAAGATAGAATAACACAGCGTTTGGGAAATTATAACATAACACTATGGCGAATTCGATAAATTCATGAAAAATTAAGACAATAATTTCAAAACTTGCTAAAGTATTTTGTAAAATCTTGCGAAATCGTAAAATATTACAAAAATATGTTAGATATTACTTTGACAAATGCTTTGAGAAGTATTATTTTATAGATACAACATAGTTCTTGTGGTTTCCGTGCCGTTCAGGGCGGAAAATGGACAAGGGAAGTGGGTGAAAATCCCAAACGGTAACCGCCGCTGTAAGTGTCGGAGCGTTTACTTTTTTGACGAAAGTCAGTCACTGGGAGACTGGGAAGGCAAAGTAAATGCGCAGGCGAAAGCCTAAAGGCATAAGTCAGAAGACCTACAAGAAAGTTCTATTGTTTTATTGCGCGGAAAAACGGCTGCGGCATATTTATGCCTGCTGCCGTTTATTTTTTTGGTATACACCGTGCCGGCGGTATATATATTTAAGCTGCATGATGGGGAGCAGCTTGCGCAAACGGGCAGGAAGGGTTATTACAGAGTTTCCGTTTTCTGCCCGATTACGAATCGATCACAAACAGAATGTGTGTTTTTGATACGGGCGGACACTTCTCCACTCCTCGGTGTCCGCCCAACCTCCTTAAGCTTATCGTGCACTCCTATATACACTCCTTTCTTGAATCCTTTGAACCGCATCAAAAGAGCGAACCGTTTCGGTCGCTCTTTTGATGCCTAAAGATTATTGACAGAACGATAGCAATGGTATATTATATAAGTAATATGTTTCTTGTGGTTTCCTTGCTGTATGGGCGGGAAAATGAACAAGGGAATCGGGTGTAAGTCCCGGACGGTAACCGCCGCTGTAAGTGTCGGAGCATTTATTCTTTTGACGAAAGTCAGTCACTGGGAGACCGGGAAGGCAGAATAAATGCGCAGGCAAAAGCCCCAAGACACAAGTCAGAAGACCTACAAGGATGCATCACACAATTGTATATTTGCGCAGGAAAACGGCTGCAGCGAACCTAGGTTTGCTGCAGCTTTTTTGATTGTGCAATGCTCACGGTGTTCAATTTTACTGAAAGGAGGCATTTGCGTGGGAGCAGGGGAAAGCGTTGTATTGACAAAGTCCGAAAAACAGCTTATTGAGCTTGTACGCGCATTGGACTATGGCGAGCTGAGGGTGATAATCAAAGATAAGCACCCCATACGTGTAGAAGAGATAAGACGTAGCATACAGCTGACAAACGATAAAAATTAACAGCAGTTTTTAATGAACTGACGGAAGAACCGAAGTTCGGAAGATAGGGAATTAGTGTGCCCTGTCATCCGGGCTTTTTTTGTTTGTCAAAAGTCAACAGTTAGGCAAAAAACTGAGACGATAAATTTTTAAACTGGAGGAAGAAATATGAAGAAAAAACTATTGAGCCTGCTGCTCGTAGTGCTCATCGTTTTGGGTATGTTCCCGATGAGTGCATTGGCAGTAGATGCTCCCTTCACCGTAACAGTAGGCGGCGAAACAATGACTGAGTATACTGTAGGTGAAGTCACCGATCCTTACAACGGAACAGTACCTCTGTACACCGTGACTATTCCTGCTGGTACAACAGAAGTAAACATCACATGGAATGATGGCAACAACTACACATTGTCCTACTATGATGCAAACTGCAGCTACTTTGGCTTCGAGTCCGCCATGCAGAATAGCTGGACTGTAGCAATGGATAAGAACAGCGACGGTGAGTATGATATGCTGCAGGTGTACGACAGCGGCTATGGCGTACCTTACTGGATCACATTTGCCAGCGAAGCTGCAGAAGAAGAACCCGAGCAGCCTGCAACTCCCTTCACCGTAACAGTAGGCGGCGAAACAATGACTGAGTATACTGTAGGTGAAGTCACCGATCCTTACAACGGAACAGTACCTCTGTACACCGTGA
>JAFTYM010000049.1 GCA_017461585.1 Oscillospiraceae bacterium
CATCACGCTCATCCTGCCGGACAGCTGGAAGGGAAAATACGCCGTAGAGCACAGCGTCAGCAACTACTCTGTATATATTCCCCGTGTCCGTGAAGCTTTGGGCGGAGACAGCGAGACATACTACAGCGGCGGCTCGCTCTTTTATATCATGCTCTGGTCGCAGCAGATCACAAAGGAGCAGTTCGACCAGGGTGGGGAATGGAACTTTGCCGCCTGCCGGTATATCATGACCACCGATGACGGCACCTACCTGCTCTACCGTGCCAGCGACGTACAGTATCCACCCGATGACCCAGAACTGTCTGAAATGTACCTGCAGATGGATGGAGAGGTGCGCGATATAAAAATTGTGGTGGAGGATGTGCTTGCTGATTAACCCCAACTGCTAAAACTTTTGTGCGGGCGGATCAAATATCCGCCCGCAAATTTTAAAAATTCCCTCTTGACATTTTCTAAAATTCTGTTAGAATAATATACGCTGATTACGCGGGCGTAGCTCATCTGGTAGAGCGCCACCTTGCCAAGGTGGAGGTAGCGAGTTCGAGCCTCGTCGCCCGCTCCAATTGGCGACATAGCCAAGTGGTAAGGCACGGGTCTGCAAAACCCTGATTCCCCAGTTCAAATCTGGGTGTCGCCTCCAAAAGTTTGACGGCTGCAAATGCGGCCGTCTTTTTTATTTTAATATTTGAAAGGATGTAATTTTATGGAAGCATTTATTCAAACACACGTTATCCCCCTTGCAAAAGATTTGGTTTTTGCAATACTTGTTTTAATTGTCGGCTTGTTGGTCATAAGATTACTTTCGAAGTATCTTCCAAAATCCAGACTGTTTTCCAAAATCGATCCCTCTGCTGCATCTTTTCTTCTCAGCACTATAAAGATACTTCTCTATGTATTCCTTGTTATAATCATCATTTCTATCCTTGGCGTACCTGTGACATCCATTATTGCTGCATTAACATCCGCTTTCCTTGCTATTGGTCTCGCACTTCAGGGGGCTTTGTCAAACTTTGCCGGCGGTATTATGATACTTCTCTTCAAGCCTTTTCAGGTCGGTGATTTTATTACATGCTCCGGCGGCACAGGTACTGTAAAAGAAATTTCTGTTATCTACACTTCAATTGTTACAGATGACAACAACAGAATTACCGTACCCAACGGCACACTTATGAATGATTCTGTTATTAATCATACAGTAGAAGATGAGCGCAGAGTTGATATTAAGTTTTCTGTTGCATACGGAACCGATGAAGCTGCACTTAAAGAGAAGCTGATCTCTCTTGCGATGGAAGACGGAAGAGTACATGTCATTCCTGCCGTTGATCTTAAGACTATCGGTTATCTTGACAATGGTGTTCAGTACTCCTTCCGTATGTGGTGTGATGCTGCAGATTACTGGGCAGTTTATTTTGACTATATGGAAAACACAAAAAAGATTCTTGCTGAGCTTGATATCTCCGCTCCCACATCAAAGGTTAACTTTGAAGTAAAAGAAAAATAGTTGCAAAAGAGTCTGGAATAATTCAGACTCTTTTATCTTGTATTTATTCTCCAAATATAATATAATAAATTTAACAAAATTAATTTATGGAGGTAATATAATGTCAATTCCTGCTTTTGATGCAAAAGAACTTGAAGTTGTATCCAAGATTCCCATGTTTACAGGGGAGGAGATCCCTGTATTCAATTATCCTGTTTCCATGCGTGAAGCCAATAAGGCACTTTTTGCTAAAAAGCCTTACTGGCAGATGACATGCAACGATCAGGCTATGTTCTGTCCCCTGGTAAACCCTGACAACATTGCCCGCGGTTTTATTTTCGAAGCAAGAAAGCTTGACGAAAAAGAGTTTGGCGGAAAAGATATGTTCGGTATTGAGTGGGAATATATCGCATCCGTAGGTGGTTCTATGGTACGCCCCGGTAAACCTTTTGCAGAAGATGCTGATGAGCTTCTCGAAAAAGTTGTATGGCCTAACCCTGACGAGTGGGATTGGGAAGCAGCTGCTGAAGCTAACAAGGGTTATTTTGATACCAACAAGTATAATGTTTGCTGGTTCCTGAACGGATGGTATGAGCGTCTGATTGCCTTTATGGACTTCGAAAATGCTATTATGGCTGTATTTGATGAAGACCAGCAGGAATCTGTACATAAGTTCTTTGATAAGCTCACAGATCTTTATATTGATATTCTTGATAAGTATATTAAATATTTTCCCGAAATTGACGGTTTCTGCATCCATGACGACTGGGGCTCCCAGAAGGAAACATTTTTCTCTCCCGCACTTGCAGAAGAGATGATCGTACCCTACATGAAGAGAGTTACAGACTTCCTGCACAGCAAGGGAAAGACCGGCGACATTCACAGCTGTGGACAGAACTATAAGCAGGTTCCCAACTACATTAAGGCAGGCTGGGATATGTGGATTCCCCAGGCTATGAATGATACTCAGAAGATTTATGAAGAGTATGGAGATAAGCTTATTATCGCTGTAGTTCCTGATAAAGTTGCTCCTGATGCTACTGAAGAAGAGCAGCGTGCTGCTGCGCGTGAGTTTATTGATAAATTCATGCAGCCCGGCAAGCCCTGCCTTATGAGCTACCATGATATGTCTATGTGCACACCTGCATATATGGAAGAGCTTTACGCTTACTCCCGCAAGAAGGCAATTGAAATCAACTAACATAAAAATAACACGTCACTATAAAGAGTGAACCCGACAAGAAAACATAAGCTTAAAAAGAAATCCTTTGCCCGTAAACATCGTTATCAAAGCTTGTAAGACATACAGTATTACAGCGCTTTTCTGCCTCGTTTACGAACAAAATCTATCTTTTTAAGTGCAAGCAGTTTTGCCAAAAGATATTCGAGATAGAAACGTCTAATAAAGATCCGCCAATACTGGTATGTATTGGCGGATCTTTTTAGTTCGTTTATAGCCGAATAGATGAAGGCAAAACCTTATGTTTTCTTATCGGGTACACCCTAAGAGTGACGTGTTAATTTTTATTCAAAGATCTTATTTATAATTGCATTATAGATGCTCTCAGCATTCTTCCTGAAACCATTTTCAATTTCATCTGCCTGTTTTTCATTTGCAGCGTACAAGTGCATTGACAGAATTTCATCAATTCCGTCAGAAAGTGCTAAGGAAACTGAAAATCCTCCGCCACGTTTCATTTCTTTTCCTGTAGAGATCATTGCGTTTCTTGCCATCTCTGCATTAAAAGCAGCTGTACTTTTTTCAGTTTTTAATCTGACAGAGTAGGGGATACTGCTCTCGGTTACGGATCCGTTACGTTCTCCTTTGTCTGTGATTACATAAGTATCTCCATCGAAATATATGTGATCCGTATTTACAAGCTCATCAACACACTCAGCAAAATCAAAATAGCTGATTCCGTCATCACACATCGTAAGTTCAGACAACTTATCAAAATCAACAGGCACAGTAAGCCTTTTCAGAATAAACAGGATCAAAATTTTAATGTCAAGTTTTTCTCTGATAAAACCAAATCTGTTTTCCATAATTCACACCCATGCATATGATATTTATATTATAATACATTTTTTCGACTAAGTACAGTATTTAATTTACATTGACATAATGTATAGTGAAATATAAAATATAAATAATATTACATAAGGAGAAACATCATGAAACGTAGCCTCTTTAAATCAATTGTATTAGTTATATTATGTCTTGCAGTTTTATTTACAAGTGTATCATGTTCAAAACTCGCTCAGGACAAACTCGCTGATGAAAATATATCAAATAACGAGCCGGAGACGACTCCCGAGCCTCCTGTTGATCAGAATAGCGAGCCGGAAAAAGAAGAGATACCCGAACCCGAACCTGAGCCGGAGCCACTTCCTGAAATTGAAAAAGTTGTTTATTATAATCCTTTAACAGGTGAAGAAGTTTCGGAAGATATAAGCATGAAGAGACCGCTTGCTGTTATGATCAATAATTATCCGTCTTCAATGCCTCAGCTTGGAATAGCCGAAGCCGACATAATCTACGAAATGATAGTCGAAGGCGGTTTAACAAGAATGTGTGCTGTTTTTCAAGACATCGATGAGGGCACTGTATTAGGCAGTATCAGAAGTTCACGACACAACTATCTAGATATTGTAAAAGCATATGACGCATTATATATACATGCAGGCGGCAGTCCTCAGGCATATTCTAACATAGAAAGCAGAGATATCGACAATATATGCGGAGTAAAAACTCACGGCAGTCTTTTCTATCGCGACAGCTCCCGTCTTGCAACAATGGACTTTGAACATACTTTGTGCATCAAGGCTGAAACCGCTTTGGATTACTTTGCAAATAAATCCGGATATCGTCTTGAGCACGACGAGAGCTATAAGTGCAATATGGAGTTTACTGATAATGTTGCTCTCGTCAACGCACAGCCGGCAACTGACATTGGCGTTAAGTTCGGTTTAGGAAAAACATCATCCTTTACATACAATGCCGATAGCGAAAATTACACTATGTATCAGCACGGTGGTAAAGAGTACTATGACGGCAATATGGACCAGTCTGTAGAGTTTAAAAACATCATCGTTATCCAGACAAGCGTTGTCTCTATCGACAGTAAAGACAGAAAAGAAATCACTTTGACCGGCACAGGTAACGGTTGGTTTATCTGCAATGGAGAGATCGCCGAGATCACATGGTCAAGAAGCGACAATGATGCGCAGTTTGAATATACATATTCCGACGGAACACCCCTTGTTTACGGAGTCGGTAAAACTTATGTATGTGTAATTGCAAAAGCAGGTAGTGTAGAATTTGAATAACAGGGATGGTGTTCTCTTATGAGAATGTACGATATTATTCAAACCAAAAAGCAGGGTAATGAATTAAGCGACAAAGAGATCAAATACTTTGTCAAAGGCATTACAGACGGAAGTATTCCTGACTATCAGATTTCAGCCTTACTTATGGCTATCTGCTTAAACGGCATGACAGAGCACGAGACATTTCTTCTGACAGAAGAAATGATGCACTCGGGTGAAGTTGTGGATCTTTCAGCTTTTGGAAATAACACAGTTGATAAGCACAGTACAGGCGGAGTAGGAGATAAGACCACACTTATCGTCGCCCCCATTGTTGCAGCTTGTGGATATTTGGTTCCCAAAATGTCCGGACGCGGACTAGGTCATACAGGCGGAACGCTTGACAAACTTGAATCAATTCCATGTTTTAAAACAGAGCTGACATCATCTGAATTTTCGTCGGCTGTCGAGACGTGCGGTATGGCAGTAATTAGCCAGACAGCAAATATAGCACCTGCTGATAAAAAACTTTACGCCCTGCGTGACGTTACCGCAACTGTTGACAGTGTACCTTTAATAGCATCAAGTGTTATGAGCAAAAAACTTGCTTCTGGTGCTCAAAATATTGTATTAGATGTTACCATGGGCAGCGGAGCTTTTATTAAAGACCTTGATTCTGCCAGAAAAATTGCAAAACTCATGGTCGCTATAGGCAAAGCCGCAGGACGAAATACTGCAGCGTTTATTACAAATATGGATGTTCCTTTAGGTTATGCCATCGGCAACTCTCTTGAGGTTATAGAAGCGGTGTCTCTTCTTAAAGGCGAGAAAATTGAAGACCTTAAAGAGGTTTGTATTTCACTTGCCGCCGGAATGATCGCCCTTGTATCAAACAAGGATATCAATACTGCCAAGACAATTGCTGCAGAGGCGCTGGATTCAGGCAGAGCGCTTGAACAGTTTAAAAGATGGATTAATGCACAAGGTGGAGATAACGCCTTCACAGAGGATTTCAGCCTCTTACCGCATGCAAAGCTTGTTTTTGAGTACAGAGCGAAATCTGACGGATATATTGCATCAATGAATACAGAGATTGTTGGTAAAGCAAGCGCGGTTTTAGGTGCAGGCAGAACAGTTCAGGGCGAAAGTGTAGATTTATCTGCAGGTATAAAACTGTTAAAGAAAACAGGTGACTGCTGCCATTCAGGCGAAGTTATCGCGCTATTATATACCTCTGCATCTGAACGTGCTGATTCGTCGTCCGAACTGCTTGATGCCGCAATAGTTTTTAGTAATACAGCACCAGCAGAACAGCCTGTTATTTACGAATATATTGATTAGGAGATAATTTTTATGGCCAGTTTTCCCACTCCGCATATTAATTCAAAACCATGTGATTTCGCTAAAACCGTATTAATGCCCGGTGATCCCATGCGTGCAAAATTTGTTGCTGAAGAGTTTCTTTCCGATACTGTTCTTGTAAATAATGTACGCGGCGTTCAAGGATACACAGGTACATATAAGGGTGAACCTGTAAGCGTAATGGCCAGCGGTATGGGAATGCCGTCTATCGGAATATACAGCCATGAGCTTTACAATGTTTTTGATGTTGATAATATTATTCGTATCGGCTCTGCAGGCGGCTACAGCAAAAATGTTGCTTTGAGAGATATCGTTATCGGAATGGGCGCTTGTACAGATTCAAGTTACGCACATCAGTTTCATCTTCCGGGCACCTTTGCTCCTATAGCGTCATACAGTATTCTTAAGCCTTGTATTGAAAATGCGGAAGCAATGGGCTTAAACTATCATGTAGGAAACATACTATCCTCAGATGTGTTTTACGGTGATGATGAAGTTTTACCTGTACAGATGAGAGCTGTTGCACAGTGGTCAAAAATGGGCGTTCTGGCCGTAGAAATGGAAGCAGCTGCTCTGTATATGAACGCAGCAAGGGCAGGGAAGAGCGCTCTTGCAATTTGCACCGTTTCAGATCATTTGTTAACAGGTGAATCATTGTCAGCAGACGAAAGACAGCGTTCTTTTACGGAAATGATATTGCTTGCACTTGAAACGGCAATAAGACTATAAAAAACACCTCCAACTACGGTTGGAGGTGTTTTTTATTCGGCAGTTACATTACCTGTAACAGTACCTACGTTAAGCGTATAACTTTCACCGCTGATAATTTCGGGCATTGTCAAAATTACAACTGCAAACGAAAGCTCAGGTGTATGCTGTAAAACAATATTTCCATTACTATCAGTCAATTCTATTTTAGTTCCACCATTTTGATTACCAACACTAACAGAAATCAGGCCTTGTGATGCTGAACTGAAAGTCTGTGCCATCATTGACGATCCGGTACCTATGAAAGTACCGCCTGTAATTTCGGCGCTTATATCATAATCAAGGGTTGCTGTATCGCCCTGTGTGGGGCCGCACACGATAGTTTTGCCGCCACTTATGAGCAAAGTTCCGTTTGCATCGATTCCATCTCCCGAAGCGGTTATATTTAGAATACCGCCGGCAATTGTTATGCTGCCTTCAGAGGAACCCACTCTGCCTCCATTTCCGCCAAACATATCATTTCCTCGAAATCCGCCAAAACCGCTGTTATCTGTGCCTCCGGCTGCGTTAAGCCCGTCATCAGTCGTTACAAGCGTAATTTCACCGTCATAAACGAAAATATGAAGTGCTTCAAGCCCCTCATAACTTGTCGATACATCAAGTTTACCGCTATTGAATATCAGCGTATCATCAGCGTGAACAGCATCATCTCCGGTCGCCACAGTAAACTCACCGCCATTGACCGTTATACATGAATTTGAGTGTATAGCATCATCTGCAGAATCAACAACAAATGTTCCGCCATTGAACGTGATATCACCTGATGCTTTAATACCTTTTATACTTGTACTGTTCTCATTGCTGTCAGATGAATTAACATCCGAAAAGCCGCCTGTTCCGCCCATCGGCTTATCACCGGGAGCCCCTCCCATAGGACCGCCTCCCATGCCGCCGCGGCCACCGGGCTGCATAAAATCACCCCAGTTTTCCGATGATTGTTTTTCTCCGTTAACGCTGCCTCCGCCTGTTATGATGCTATACGTGCCACCGTTAATCTCTATAACAGTTGCAGCGCTGATTCCGTCTCCCTCTGAGGTAATATCGTATATGCCGCTTTCAATATAAATATATCCCAGAGATAAATCATCATTATTCTCAGCATGGATACCGTCTTTTCCGGCATTTATCGTGACATCTGCATTGGCAATACAAATTTCATCCTTACCGCACAAACCGTGTGAAGATGATGATATTACATAAGTACCGCTTGTGATTATAAGTGAATCTTTGGATACAACACCGTGTCCTGCAGGGCTTGTGATCTCAAGATGTCCCTCGCCGTTAAATGTTAAATCTTCCTTGGAGAATATAGCTGCATCAATATTATTCTCATCAATACTCACAAATTCTCCGCCGTTAGACAAGTAATTTGTGCTGTTCGGTGCAAGTGTCACAAAGACTTTGTCTGCCTGCAAGATATACAGCGGAGCAGACGTATCGGAATTTATAACAACACCATCAAGTACGAGCTGTGTTTTATCATCTTTTTCAGCATTAACAATTATCATGCCGTCATCCAGATTACCACGCAGTATGTACGTGCCCTCATCAATAATTGTTATTGTACTACCATCTATTTTGGCAGCATCGGAAGCACACTCCGCAGTTGTATCTTGAAGAAGAATTACAGCACTTTCATCTTCGTTATACCCGACATCAAAATCTCTGTCGGAAAAAATATCGGACGGTATTTCCGCTGTTATCGACTCGCTGTTTTCAACGGATGATTCAGCGTTATCCGTATCATTCACGATACCGGATACCTGTTCGTGATTATCAGCACTTTGTGTTTTGCCGCAGCCTGTTAAGAGCAATAATACTGCAACAAGTAAAACAATCTTTCTTTTCATTTGTATCACCCTCAGAGCGCTGCTACTGCATTTTCCTGTCTGGAAACAGAAATCTCAAGATTTCCGTTTCTGCAGCGGAGCTTATCTATCATTTCTTTTTCGTTTTTGCCAGCTTTCAAAGTCACATCATATGTCAGTTTAAATAAACTACCCATATTTGTGGTCTTTACACGCACGAGTTCAACTGTCGAAGTATACTCATTAAAAATGTCATCAAATACTTCGGTATAGTTTAAGTCTTCAGGAATTGTGATATTCAAAGTTTTGTAAAGGTGATTATTCTCTTTTGTTCCGAAGCCGGTTATGTTAATTATGATGGTCAGCACTAGCATAATTAAAGTAAAAAGAAGAGAATACGCAAGATATCCCATACCGCACATCAAACCTGCACCCATCGCAAGAAACAGCATGGTAATTTCTTTTGCAGTACCCGGAACAGATCTGAATCGCACAAGGCTGAACGCACCTGCAACCGCAACACCTGCTCCAACATTACCGTTTACCATCATTATTACGACGCATACCACAGCAGGGAGGAGCATAAGCGTCAGAATAAAGCTTTTTGTATATTTGGACTTATACATAAATCCAAGCGAAAGCATAACACCGACTATGAGCGCAATAAGTACGCACAGCAAAAAGTGTTTTACAGAGATAACCGTTGTCATTTCTGTGTCAAATATACCCTTAAATAAATTTTCAAGCATTAAAATGCCTCCTTCAAATGTGGAAATATTACCTGTTTATATGCAGTGCCGTATTTTGAAAAAGAAGTTTTGTATATTTTCTCTTTAGTTAACACTTCTGTCATCCACAGCGGAATTCCGCCGGAACACTTAAGTTCCATCAAAACATGATCGTCATTAAGAACAGGTATTCCGTATACATCCGCGCACATACAAAGATCACTTTGTCTGCAGGTAATACTGTTATCAAATGTCATACGGAAGTCAGAACCGTCTTTAGAAAAATAAGCCATTCGGTCATAAGACAAAAACAACACAGGATGAAGCGCCTGATAATACGAAACAAAATAGTCAATTTCCTCTACAATTTGTGTTTTGGGAATACGGCACCTTTGGTTACATAGCCACTCAAACGCTAACTCTTCACTTGTCTTAACTCTGCGTTTATAAACAATGTCTTCAAACTTTTTCTTTAATTCAATAAACACAGAATTATCAGGAGTATGCTTTCCATACTGCCTGATTCTCAGCTTTTCTTTATAAACAGGTTTTTCGATCGAGTTACGAATTAGTCTGTAGCTATCCGTATCAAAATATATATTTTTTATTGAAGTCAGACCGTACTTATCAAGCTCCATATATGGTTCAGACGCTTTAAGCACGGCATCACGTTGCTGTAATGATAAAACATACTTCAACTCATAACGCTTAAATACTGATTGATAGTCCACCGCAAGTCCTCCTTGTGCAACTTGAGTATACTTTTAAAACTATAAGTGAACTTAAAATGTTTCTGCATTTTTACATATTGTTAATATATTTAATTCTGTTTAATGTAAATAAGTTATGATATATTATTATGTATAAATAAACAGAAGGTGAAAACATGAGACTGCTTTTAGCTGAAGATGAGAGATCTCTATCCAGAGCGCTTGTTAAAATATTGGAAAAGAATAACTATACGGTAGACGCTGTCTATAACGGCGAAGATGCACTCTACTATATGCAAACGCAACAATATGATGCTGTGATTTTGGATATTATGATGCCGAAACTGGACGGCATTTCTGTTTTAAAAAGCGTACGTGCGGAGAAAAATCTAACACCTATATTACTTCTCACAGCAAAATCTGAAATCGATGACAAGGTCACAGGTCTTGACAGCGGCGCTAATGATTATCTGACAAAACCTTTTGATACGAAAGAACTTCTCGCCAGAATAAGAGTCATGACAAGAACTCAGGCTGCCGCCGATTCTACAATTACATTCGGCAATGTAACTTTAAATCGCCTTACTTACGAATTAAAAACTCCCGCAGCTTCATTCAGGCTTGCGAACAAAGAATATCAGATAATGGAGCTGCTTATGTCAGCACCGTACAATCTTATCTCCACAGAAAAACTTCTTGAGCGTGTATGGGGGTTTGATTCAGATGCAGAGGTCAATGTAGTTTGGGTTTATATTTCTTATTTAAGAAAGAAACTTTCCACATTAAACGCAAACATACAGATTAAGGCATACAGAAATTCAGGCTATGCTTTGGAGGAAATGAAATGATAAAAAGAATGCAGAAAAAATTCATCATTCTTACAATGTCTGCATTTCTTCTTGTTCTTGCTGTGATAATCACAAGTATAAATCTTATCAATTACAACAGCGTTATAACCGAAGCTGATGAACTCCTGAACATACTTTCAGAAGAAAAAGGCGGGCCGCAGGACCGCGACTTTCCGCTTGATAAATTGCCGCCGGGAATGTCTCCGGAGGCACCGTTTGAATCCAGATATTTCTCAGCAGTTCTTGACAAAGAAAACGGAAACGTTGTATTTGTTGAAACTTCAAAGATATTTACCGTTGACTCATCGAAGGCGATGGAATTTGCCAAAGAAGCCTATAACAAGGCAAAATCGCACGGCTTTATAGATGCATACAGGTATGTCATTAAAGATGACGGTATGAGAAACTTGCGTATTACTTTTCTTGATTGCGGACGTAAACTTGATGCATTTAACAGATTTCTTGTTATCAGTATTGCGATAAGTTTACTGGGCTTTATCATCGTATTTCTGTTTATTGCATTCTTCTCAAACAAAATTATCCGGCCGATCTCTGAGAGTTATGAAAAACAAAAACGTTTTATAACCGACGCAGGACATGAGCTGAAAACACCGTTGACTATTATCAGCGCAGACACAGATATTTTGATTATGGAGTACGGAGAAAACGAGTGGTTGCATGACATACAGCATCAGACAAAGCGCCTTGCCGATTTGACAGGAGACCTGATTTATTTGTCAAGAATGGAAGAAAACTCCGATTCCATAGAAATGATTCCATTTTCATTATCTGACGTTATCTGCGAAACTGCTCAATCATTCACAGCTCCTGCAACGACTAAAAATATCACTATTCTGCAGTCTGTAGAGCCGCTTTTGACCTTTTGCGGTAATGAGAAGGCTGTTAAGCAATTGGTTTCTGTATTGCTTGATAACGCAGTAAAATACTGTCCTGATGGTGGTGAAGTTGCTGTCACTCTCTCAAGTAACAGTAAAAACTATGTATTCTCAGTATCAAATTCTATACAGAATAAAATACAGCAGGACGATTTATATCAATTCTTTGACCGTTTTTACAGAGTTGACACATCGCGAAACACAAGCACCGGAGGATTTGGCATCGGCTTATCTGTCGCAAAAGCGATTGTATCTGCACATAACGGTAAAATCTCCGCAAGCAGTTCAGATAATGAATTGACAATCTCTGTATTACTGCCGAATTAAACATGATAAGAGCCCACGGAGAAAGTCCGTGGGCTAATTCTTTATTTATCAAAAGACGGGTTGACGGCATAAACGTTTTTCTGATTCATTCTGTCTGTTGCAAGACGAAGCGCTTCACCAAGATCAACATCACAGAATGTTATATGACAAGCTGTTAACATAAACTCTAAGCAAAACTTGCAGAATGTCACATATATAAACGGTCTCAGCACGTAATTTTTTGTAAAATCTTACGAAATCGTAAAATATTTCATAAATGTGTTAGATATTCCTTTGACAAACACATTGAGAGGTATTATTTTATAAATACAACATAGTTCTTGTGGTTTCCGTGCCGTTCAGGGCGGAAAATGGACAAGGGAAGTGGGTGCAAATCCCAAACGGTAACCGCCGCTGTAAGTGTCGAGCATTTACTTTTTTGACGAAAGTCAGTCACTGGGAAACTGGGAAGGCAAAGTAAATGCGCAGGCGAAAGCCTAAAGGCATAAGTCAGAAGACCTACAAGAAAGTTCTATTGTTTTATTGCGCGGAAAAACGGCTGCGGCATATTTATGCCTGCAGCCGTTTGTTTTTTTGATATACACCGTATCGGCGGTATGTATATATAAAAGCTGTACGATGGGGTACAGCCTGTACAAAAGGGCAGGGAGCGGATTTTACTGAGTTTCCTTTTTCTGCCCGTGTGCAAAAAACGACTTTATTGTACATTAAGAAAGCATCAAAAGCGCACACCATATCCGGTTGCTCTTTTGATGCCTTGTGAGTACAGCGTCAAGTCAGCATCGACTTTAAAAACTATTATCTGAATAAGCTGCATCGTGTCAATCTGCGCTTATAAAAGGCGGGTGGATTAGGGAATCCGGTCAGACCCCGGAGCAATACCCGCTGCTGTAAATGCAGAAGTCTGATATTTGTGGAGTGATCCTGTCATTGGGGAAACCTGAGAAGGCTGAATATCAGGCGCTGGAGCGTAAAGCTCTCCAATGCATGAGCCGGAATACCGACGGTGATCGAGACTGAAGGACGTATAATGTCTATTTGCGCAAATTGGCATTACATGAGAGACAGCACGGAGCAGAATAACGGTTGCAGCGGCATATTTGCCGATGTGGCTTATTTATTTGCATTTATATCAACTGAATAATTTGCATCGTATCGCCGTCATGAATACATAAACGACTTGAATGGTGAAGAGGAAGTCCGGTTAGAGTCCGGAGCGTAGCTATTTTTGCTGTAAGTGCAGGAGCTGTATTTTCGTGGAGATATCCCATTACCGGGAAATCGAAGATATAGTGCAGGAACGAGAGGTTCCCCAATGCACAAGCCAGAAAACCGACGATGTCAAGCTTGTACAACACATTTCATTTGAGCTGATGGGTGTGTTACAAGATGAGATGCGAGAGCTTTACAGAAGACCGCGTTAGCATTTTGCTGACGTGGTCTTATTTTTGTTTTAGGAGAGAAACATGGACGGAAAAAGCTGGTTTGAAAAGGAATTGGAGAAACGCACGAATAGTGCACTTCTTCAAAAAGATGAAGAATTTGTGAAAAAGCACAGAGACGCAACAAATGAGCAGCTTATTGAATATCTGAAAAGATGTGCCAAAGAGCTTAAAAAGTCTCCTTCTTCGTGTGAGGTCATTGGCGGAAAATACATCGCCGGTCGTCTCGGCGGATGGGGAGCGGCACTTAAGAAAGCAGGGCTGTCGCCTGCAGGAATCGTGCCCGCCCCTGAAAAACGGAAAATCTATAAGGAAGAATATAGAATTCAGTTATCGGCTTTGCGTAAAGAAAAAGCGGAAAAGCGCAATAGTAAGATACAAGCAAAAATAGAACGTGAAACTAAAATACAGGAAAAGAAAGAGATAATCTCCCTTCGTGATGCAGCCTGGGCAGAGACACATAAAAATGACACCGATGACCAACTTTTGGAATATCTGCGGCAGAGAGCGGATGAGCTTGGATATACGCCATACAGACGTGATGTTGAAGGTGCCACTATGATAGTCCAGCGCTTTGATGAATGGGCGATAGCCCTTACTCTTGCAGGATTGGAGCTGCCGAAAGATATAAAGGCTCCGAATCCCAAAAAACTTGCGCAAGTGCAAAAAGTGATAAACAGCCGAAGAGCTGAGAATCAATAAATCAATTTTTTGGAAAGGAAGAAACCAAATGAAAAAAAGACTATTGAGCTTGCTGCTTGTAGTGCTCATTGTTTTAGGTATGCTGCCTGCTTCAGCATTAGCTGCTGATGGTGATATTATCACGGGCGCATATCTGGACACAGGAGGCACACAGCCAGCAACGGTAATCAAGTCGACGGACACACTGTCAGTATACGATTATATGGTAAGTGGGAATATCCAGCTGCCCGTATATGACATAGCTGTTCCTGAGGGAACCGAGACTGTCTATGTTGCACACTCAGGCAGTCTCAGCGGCAACGGCGACTATTTTTCTGCAAGCGGAAGTGCTGATTACAGTACATATTTTACACCGGTAACTACTTCACCGTATATTGGCGTATCTGTAAGCAGCCTTATAGACACAGGTAAATACCTTGCTCTGTATAACAGCAGCTGGTCTTATGCAACAGCTGTTCGTTTTGTTACAGCAGAGCCTGAGCTGAGCTATGAGATTCGCACGCTAACCTTTGAGGATGCTGACTACAAGGGCGATATAAATTTTGCCGGCAAGCAGGACTGGTCGTCCCTTATAGACAGCAGTCAGTACGGCGGAGAGATGCTCTATCCCGACGGCTCCGGTACTACTGATGTTTCCAAGGCATACACATGGTATGACAAGGGCAATACTGAGCTCACACATACACTGCCTTACAGCTTTAACAACTATTGTTACTGGAGCGGCGGACACGCTGTTTCCAACTATAACTCCGGTGATGTTGAGACATACGGCAACTACAGCTACCAGCTTACTGTTTTCAAAAAGGGTACAACAGATGTAGCGACAACAAGCGGTGGTTATAACGGTTCCAATAATTTTGCTGTACACTTCGGCTATAAGGATGATTCTGGCTACACAGACGGACAGGTATTGCCCTCAATTTCATTTGCAGACGGGGTTGCCCGTGTTATTGACCACATGTATGTCAATAACACCTGCTATGCGTTGAACTGCTTTGTAAACGGAAATGATCTTACATCCAGCATCAGTGAGAGTGACTGGGTAAAGGTTGTAGCTACAGGCTATGACGCATCGGGCGGTACCAAAACAGCGGAGATATATCTCTGCAACGGTCCTGATAATATCGTTATGGACTGGACAAAGTGGGACCTCTCTGTGCTGGGTGCAGTAACTAAAGTTGAGTTTAATGTTTTAGGCACCAGCGACAACGGTTATGGATTCTCTCAGCCCGGTTATTTTGCATATGACAATGTTGCGGTACGCTTTGAAAAGGAAGCTCCCGTTGCTGTGACAGGTGTAACACTTGATAAGGCTGAGGCTGATGTTGAAGTTGGCAGCACCGTTACACTTACAGCAACAGTATCTCCCGAAAATGCAACAGACAAGACCATGAACTGGTCTTCTTCTGATGAAACTGTAGCAACAGTTGCCGACGGCGTTGTAACAGCCGTTGCGCGCGGTGAGGCAACTATTACTGTGCAGGCTGGAGAGTTCACAGCGACATGTGTTGTTACAGTTTCCAATGCTGTTGATGCAACAGGAGTAACACTGGATAAGACAGAACTTTCAATGGCACGCTGGACAACTGAGACACTTACAGCAACAGTATCTCCTGAGGATGCCAACGAAAAAACTGTTACATGGTCAAGCTCTGACGAAAAGGTGGCATCTGTCGCTGACGGAGTTATCACAGCCAACGGTGAGGGTACAGCTACAATTACCGTTACCACAACAGACGGCAGCTTTACTGCGGTCTGTGCTGTAACAGTTACAGACGCAGAAAAGCCAGAAACGGATGATGACGGATATTATATCATCGACTCAGCAGCCGACCTTATGTGGTTTGCAAAGCATGTTAACAGCGCAGCAGTCACAAATACTGATAATGCCAAGATGACATGTGATATTGATCTGTCCACAGTAGTTGGCAGCGGTCTCGGCAACTGGGTGCCCATTGGTGATGCCGATGTAGGTGCAAGCTACGGCGGTATATTTGACGGCGGAAGCTTTACAATTACAAATATGTACTATAAGAGCGGTACTGATAAATATGCCGGTCTTTTCGGTCATACCAAGGGCGCAACAGTTAAGAATCTTACTATTGCAAACGCAACCTTTGAGCGCAGCAAGTCCTATGCCGGTGCATTTATCGGATATGCTGAAAATACAACAGTTGAAAACTGCCACAACAACCTGTACCTCAAGGGCACTGGTAGCGGTAACTCCTACTACGCAGGTATCATCGGCTATGCCGTTGACTGTACAGTAAGAAACAGTTCCAACGTTGGCTGCGGTCATGATGACTGCGAGCTGGCAGGTTCTGCAACGATCTGCCCCCAGCCCGGTAAGATCCAGGGCGGCTCAAACTGCGGCGGTATCATCGGTTATGCAGAGGGCACAACTGTTATTGAAAACTGCTTCAATTCGGGCTATGTATATGGCTATGGCGGAGGCTACACAGGCGGTATCGTCGGTCAGGCTTCCGGCAGCATTGCAATCAAAAACTGCTACAACACCGGCAGAATGAGCACATATGCAAGCTACGCCCATGTATACATCGGCGGAATTGCCGGTCAGATTGCAGAGGGTTCAACTGCTGAGGTCACAAACTGTTACAATACAGGTCTGCTGTATACAGCCTCGACTGTTACAGACAGCTATAAGCACCTTGCAAGCATCGTTGCCCTTAACAACGGTACTTTAACAGCAGAAAACTGCTACTATCTTGACACTCAGGCGGCAGACGAAAATGCCACAGCAAAGACAGCCGCTGAGATGTCCGGTCTTGCAGACACTTTAGGCGCAGCCTATATCGCAAGCTGCGGCACACCTGTTCTCACATGGCAGACAGCCGCTGAGCACACAGGCACCGAGGACAGAGTCTGCGATACCTGTGGCGCAAGCACAAACCAGAAGCCTGTTCTCAAGGAAGGCGTTTCCTCAACAAAGGAAGCCGTTACCAGCATCGGTTATGCCTTTAACGTAACAGAGCTCCAGTACAACGAGATTTTTGAAGATCCTGACGGCGATGAGCTGAACTACGCAAGCTACTGGTATGAGCGCTCCACAGACGGCGGTGTAACATGGAGTGAAAAGGCAAACTTCCCGCCCTCTGATTTTGGCTTTACGACTATTCAGTTCACAGAGACAGAGGCCGGCACATACATGTACCGCTTCTATGCATGGGACGGCTATGAGTATTCTGACGATACTTATACCATCACCCTTACAGTCTCTAACGAAGTTCCTCTTAACTTTACCTTCTACGTTGGCCGTGACAACAACTACAATTCATCTTCAAACCCCAACTATCCCATCATCAAGCTGTATAAGACAGCGGGCGTTGATGGAAACTCCAACGACTATGTAGGCTGGTTTGAAAAGGACGGCGCTGTTGTATATGTCTATAACCCTGCCATGTATACCATCGAGGGTAATGAGACTGACGGCTACACAGCGGACGGCTATACGCTCCACGATTATGAGCCTATACAGTTCACAAACAGCCTCTTTGGCGCAGAGCCTGCAGAGGGCGAGACGGTCACAGAGAGCGGAACGGTTGTAAGCAACTACAATATGTTCTACGCCTCCATTCCTCAGGGGCACTATTCCTACCGCGCATACGGATACAACACGACCACCGCTACCTATAACATATATCTCGGCGGTCAGCAGCTCATCCTGCCCACAGAGGTAAACGTTGACGGCGGCGCAGGCGGAGGAACATCCATCTATCTGCGTCTGCTCTCCGTTTACACCAACTCCAAGAAGACAGACGGCACATACTTTACAGAGGATGAGTACGACATTGAGATCATGATGCCCAAGATGGAGTGCAAGGTGCAGCACGGCTACACTTACATCAGCGGCAACTACACCTACTATCCCTTCATGATCTACTCTGCCGGCAACGCGGCATTGTTCAATATCGTGGCAAATCCCTCTATTGACGGCTACATATTTAACCAAACCATAAACAACACACAGACTGCGGGCTACACAGCCATGAAGAAGAGCATTGCTATCAAGGCTGCTGTAAAGCTGACTGTAACTGTCCCCGAAAATGCAGACTTCGGATTGTACTACCAGTGGAATAATTTCAACACAGATGAGGTGGATTCAGACGGAATGACCGTCAATTCCGACGGCACAAAGACTATCACCTACACTATCTCATCCAGCAACAGCAACTACACATGGCGTCTTACAGATCCGAATGGCAAGTACGTCACAAGGGCAGGCTGGCTGAAGTCACAGACTGCAGACAGTGAGATGACTCTTATTTTCGACAAGACAGATGAGAAGTCCCACGATTTCTCCGGGCTCGGCACCACAGTCGCCCAGCGCGATGAGGCTGACCTGCAGATATTCGTTGACGATTCCGGCTTTATGAGCACAACAGAGACTTACCGTGTACGCGCTTACCGTATGTGGCAGCTTATCAACTCCGATACTGCAAACATCATGATCGAGCCCGATTTCAACGTACAGGTTCTTTCCGGTAACGCCGGCGATGTTAAGCAGGTGGACGGAAACAATGGTGAGGGCAACTGGATCGATGTTACACCTACAACAACAGATATCATTGCCGTAAGCTATGATGCTCTTGACGTTGACACAAGCAACAACAAAACCCACGGTGGCTTCTTCCCCGCAACAAATCCCGAGCGCACCGGCGTATTCGTCATGACAAACGAGACGGCCGGCACAGCGGATGCCCACATTGAGTACAACCGCAATGTAACTGCCACATCTCGCTCTGAGGAATGGGATTATAACTACGACACATGGTTCTACATGGATACAGACACGGCTCCCACTCTGGACTTTACGGTGTCTGCAACGGATTACGTAAGTGTATCCTACGCAACAGTTATTACAGACAGCTCCCTCAAGAGTACCCTTTCCGACTGGACAGCCGTTAGTGCAGACGAAAGCGGAAATTACAGCATCGACCTTCTGGGCTTCAGAAAAGCAGGAGCTCTCGGCGGCACGGTCATCATTAAGATGACTGACTCTACCGGCATCTCCTACCGTCTCGTGCGCGTTGCACAGATGTCTGTAAATATCGAGAACGCATCCAACCCCGGTGAACCCATCATGCCCGGTGATGACGTGACTATCACCTTTGACGGACTTTACCGCTCTGTCAACAAGATAGCTGGTATTTTCAATCCCACTACCTACTACCTGCGCTACACATCCGGTGAGACAGAGATAAACGGAAAGCTCGGACAGTATCAGAAGATGGACAATGCCTCCATCACCCTCACTATCCCCGAGGATATGGAAATCGGCGAGGACGGCAAGGCACAGTATACGTTCACAAACGGATATGTATTCGGTTCAATGTATGCCGCCGCTGATCCCTTCTCCATGATGTATGCCATCACAGATACCGGCGTCGGCACTAACTTCAACGCCGTGACTGTGAACTTCTGCATCCACAATATGGCGGATATCACCGTAGATGTGGTTGAAAAGGTGGTATACGACGTAAAAATCAACGTCACAGACGGCGAGAACGCTGTTTCCGGCGCAGTTGTCACAGTTACAGATTCCGACGGAAATGCTGTTGCAGCAGATGAAAGCGGTATCTATCAGGATCTCAGCTACGGCGAGTACAAGTACAGCGTTATGCTTGCAGGCTATATCTGCAACTACGGCTCCTTTAGCCTTGGCTCCGCAAACGAGAGCGAGGTAAAGGACGGTATCATTACAAAGGATGTCGTACTCACAAAGGCATCTGAAAACGCATGGGACGGCAAGACCATTACTGAGCCCAAGATCGACGAAAACGGCGTATATCAGATAGGTACAGGCGCTGAGCTTGCATGGTTTGCCGCCCTTGTAAACGGCACCCTTGACAATATGGAGTCAAGCATGACAACTTCTGCAGTTCTCACTGCGGACATCGACCTTGCAGGCTACGAGTGGACGCCCATCGGAACCGCCTCTGCATGCAAACTCGGCAGCTTCGACGGACAGAACCACAAGATAACAAACTTATCCATCAACTACAGCGCAACGGACGGCACTGCACCGTATAAGGGCCTTTTTGGCAGGATTGAAGGAGAGTACTTTACCCATGCGGTCATCAAGAACTTCTCCATCGACGGCGCTATAACCCTTACCTCCACAGCAAGCGTCTCCACAGCTAACTGCGCCGCAGTTATTTGCCAGGCAAAGTACGTCACAATTGAAAATGTACACTCAAACGTTGATATCACGGTTGACCGCGTTGCCGGAAACTGGGCACGCATCGCCGGTATTGTGGCTTACTCCACAGGTGATTCGGAAATCATAAACTGCTCCAACAGCGGTGATCTTACAGGCTACAACTATGTGGGCGGAATCATCGCCTACGGCGGTGAAGGCAACACAGGTGTTACAATTACAGGCTGCGTAAATACCGGTGATATCGTAGGTGACAGCGGCTACGTAGCAGGTATCGCGGTTTACAACCAGAGCACAATAAGCTGCTGCTATAACACCGGTGATATTACAACTGCCGGCAACTATGCAGGCGGCATCGTGGCAAATGCAAATGCGATCACCGTTACAAACTGCTTTAACACCGGCATCATTACCTGCGGCGCGAAGAACTACGGCGCTATCGTCGGCAGCTACGCAAATGCAACGGGTGTATCAACCAACAACTACTACCTTGAGGGTACTTGCTCTGCTGGTATCGGTGCCGTAAAGAATGAGGAGACACAGATTACCACCGCGGTTTCCTCCGAGACTATGGCTTCTGAGCAGTTCGTTGCAACAATGAACACAGGTCTTGATACTGCAGCCTTCAAGGAAGGCAACGGTCACCCCGTTCTTACATGGCAGGAAGTTGTTGTGGAAGAACCCGAGACATTCGAAGTAACACTCCCCACAGGTGAAGGTTACACCGTAACAGGTGAGAAGACCGCAACAGAGGGAGAGGCTTACACCTTCACAATTACGGTTGCAGACGGCTACCGCGCAGACGAGAGCTTCGCAGTAAAGGTCAACGGCGAAGCTGTAACAGGTAAGAGCGGCAGCTACACAGTTGAAAGCGTTTCCTCTGACCTTGTGATCACAGTTGAAGGTATTGAAAAGATTCCTGCAGTATTTAACGTAACACTTCCCGTTGATGACGCTTATACAGTTATAGGTGCAGCAACGATAACAGAAGGTGAGGATTACACCTTCACAGTTGAAGTATCTGTAGGCTACAAAGCAGGAGAAAACTTTGGAGTAAAAGTAAACGGTGAGGCACTTGAGGCAAACGATGACGGAAGCTACACAGTAGCAGACGTTGCATCCGAACTGGGTATTACAGTGGAAGGTGTTGAAGAAGTAAAGTGGGATCCCGTAACGGTTTACTTCTCCGTATCCCACGACGAAAAATTTGTTGCAGGCAAGGAAAGCGACACAGTTATGGCTCTGCAGGAGATATCCGTTCCTTACTTTGACCTGTCCCTGTATGGAATGGAAAGCTTCTACTTTGCTTCCGAAACATATGGTGATGACGGCGACGGTGAGCCGGGCAGCGCACTGAATGCGGGTACTGCACAGTTTGCCTACGGAAAGATCACCATGCTGCATATGTTCATCTATGCAACTGAGATCTACTACTGCGGACTTGATCCGGAAGACGCAGGTAAGGGTTACCTCTACAAGGAAAACCTTCTGGGAAGCGACACGCTTACTTACACAGGCTCTGTTGGCTCTATCTACTTCGCTAAGTTCTGGGGCATGGATGAAAACTTAAACTACTATCTGAACTACGAGTATCCTCTCGCATCTGAGGGTTGGGGATCTACAGCAGACCAGATACTCCTTGAGGAAGGCGACGTTGTTACTGTTGGTCACTTCTCCGACTGGAATTTCTTCACAGACCCCAACAGCGTATTCAATTACATTAAATCCGGTGATGATACCGTTACTACAACGGCAACACAGGGTAACGAGATAACAATGTCCGTTTACCTTGCTGGCGCTGATGAGAGCGGAAAGTATTCAACAGCACATACAGCAGTTACATCCAAGCCTGATGTTTACTATATCAGCGTTGACAGTCTCGAAAGCAGCGATGTATCCAACTGGAATCATATCGGCACAGCGGACGAAAACGGCGACTTCGTTGTTGATACAGCAAGCATGAAACCCGGTCAGTACATTATTGCTGTCGGAGGTCAGTATGGTGTATCTGACGGTATGACAGATGCTATCTGTTCCACTCCCGGTGCTATTATCCTGAATGTTGAAGAGATTGATTACTATGCAAATTATCCCTTCGACAGCATCTACGCTGACGGAGAGACAATGCTCATCGACATTAAGGAAGGTACCGCAGACGGAAGCAATCTCTATGCCGGTGATATTCCCACATATCAGGTCATCGTTCCCGAGGGCACACAGAATGTTCAGATCACATTCCCGAATACGGAGTCCTTTGTGATCTATACAGGCGTATATGAAGTTTCCACAGGCAGCACCGGCTATGGCTATGATTCCGTGACCGTGACTGCAAATGATGATGGCACCGTTACTGTGACCATTCCCGCTGCGAACTATACCGACACCGGCAATGGCATCATTCTGGAAAACAGCAATTATGCCATGACCTACGGCTTTGACTTTGTTGTGGGCACCCCCAGCGTTCCCGGTGATACAAACAAGACTCCTGTTACAGGTGTTGCTCTGGATAAGAGTGAGCTGTCCTTTGATCTCGGTGATGAAGTTCTGACAGCTACTATCACAGCAACTGTATCTCCTGAAGATGCTACAAACACACGCGTAATTTGGGAGAGCAGCGATGACACTATTGCAACAGTATCCAAGGGCACCGTTACAGCTGTTGGCGTAGGTACGGCAACTATCACTGTTACAACGGCTGACGGCGGCTTCACAGCAACCTGCAGCGTAACAGTTACAGACGTAAACGCACCTGAGACGGATGAAAACGGCGTATACCTGATCACGACAGCCGCACAGCTCAAGTGGTTTGCAGACAAGGTCAACAGCGGCAGCGCAGATATAAATGCAAAACTGATGAATGACATCGACCTGTCCACTGTATGCGGCGAGGGCGTCGGCTCATGGACACCCATCGGCGACTACTCCGTAAACAAATCCTACACAGGTGATTTCGACGGTCAGGGATACACTATCTCCAACTTCTACATGAACGAGACTCTTGTTGCCAGTGATGGCATGACCTACTATCGCGGTTTCTTCGGCCTTGTAGAAAGCGCAACGATCAAAAATCTGAATCTGACAGGCTCTATTACCACCAATGGCCGTTATATCGGCGCTCTGGCAGGCTGTGTAGGCTACTACAGCTCCGGCGCTGCAACAGTTGAGAACTGCCATGTAGATGTTGATATTACCTTTACAGGCGGACCTTACACCTACGGCTTCGGTGGCATCGCAGGACAGATGCGCAATGGTTCCACGATTAAGGATTGCTCTTACAGCGGCACTCTCTCCGGTGCGCTGTACTGCATCGGCGGTATCGTAGGTACCAACTTCTACGGCAACAATACTGTTACTGGCTGTAAGTTTAACGGTACTATCAATGCAGTAGGTAACGCAGACAGCGACTTTAACGGTGCAGGCGGCATCGTAGGTCTGAACGACAGCGATGCTGAACTGACAATCGAGAACTGCTACAGCATTGGTACTATCACCAGCACAGGTACTGTAGCAGTGGGCGGCATCCTTGGCGCTGACAATGGTACAGCAACAATCAGCAATGTTTACAGCGCAAGCATAACTGAGGGTGCAAACGTTGGCGGAATCCTCGGTTCTGACATGGATACTGCAACAACTTCCACAGCTGCCAACGCTTACTATCTCGATACATCTGCTTCTGCAGATATTATCGGCGGTATTTCCAAGACAGAGACTGAACTGAAGTCCTCTGAGCTGCTGACTGCGCTGGGCGCTGGTTATAAGGAAGACACAGGAACGATCAACAGCGGATATCCGGTACTTACATGGGAGGTATCTGAAGCAGCTTATCTCCTCGGCGATGTAAACGGCGATGGCAAGATAAACGCAGTAGATGCAGCACTTACATACAAGTATGTAAACAATAAGACAGAGCTTACAGAAGCACAGCTTCTTGCTGCAGACGTAAACGGCGACGGTAAAGTAACTGCAGTAGACGCAGCTCTGATATATAAGTATGTAAATAACAAGCTGGATGTATTTCCCGCAGAGCAGTAAGGAGGATATTTAAATGAAAAAGATCATATC
>JAFTYM010000050.1 GCA_017461585.1 Oscillospiraceae bacterium
TTGCACTTAAAAAGATAGATTTTGTTCGTAAACGAGGCAGAAAAGCGCTGTAATACTGTATGTCTTACGAGCTTTGATAACGATGTTTACGGGCAAAGGATTTCTTTTTAAGCTTATGTTTTCTTATCGGGTACACCCTTTATGGGTGCTGTTTTCTCGTATTAAAGTCTTCCGATATCGCGGGCAGCGTAATAGCCTTCTTTTGTTGCCTTTGCAATGTTTGCAGGGAGATTGCAGTCGCCCACGGAATAAAATTCGGGAGCACAGAAGCGAAGCTTGTCAACTTCTTCATAAAGAGCGCGCTGACCTACTGCGTAAATAACAGTGTCGGCTGTGTGCAGACCCTTTTCGCTCACAACACCGTTTTTCGTTATCTCGAGTGCTTTTGTGCTTGTAAGAAGTTTAATGCCCATTTCCTTGAGTTTTGCGGTAACTGCCTCGCCATGGAGCTTGTTTCCTGCAAAATTGGGTTCTGCCGCCATCTCAAGAATAGTGATATTGTGACCTCGCATAGCAAGGTGAATGCCCAGCTCGCATCCCACCAGACCGCCGCCGAGGATTACAATGTTTTTGCCTGCCTTTTCGGGGTGATAATAGATTTCTTCTGCGCCGAATACGTGGAGCAGGTCATAGCCTTTTATAAATGTGGGAACTACGGGATGGGCGCCGAGGGCGGCAATAATTGCGTCCGCCTCAAGGCTCAGCGCCAGCTCTTTTGTGGCAGGGGTGTTGAGGCGAACTTCGATGTTGGGGTGCTCAGATACTCGTCTTGCCTGATTGTTAAGGTAAAGATCCAGTTTCTTTTTAAAAGAGACATCCTTTTCACATCTCAAAGCACCGCCAAGAAAACCTGTTTTCTCGCAGAGAATAACTCTGTGTCCTCTGTCTGCTGCGGTGAGAGCAGCCTTCATGCCGCCGATGCCGCCGCCTGCCACGAGAACTTTCTTAGGCTTTACAGGTGTGGTGTCAAACTTGTTTTCCAGCTCACGGCCGATAACGGGATTTACCGCACAGCAGAACTGGTTTGTCTGCAGAAGTCCTGAGAAGCAGGACAGACATTGGAGACAACGGTCGATATCCTTATCTTTGCCCATGCGGGCCTTGTTGGGAAGGTCGGGGTCGCAGATAAGTCCGCGAGCTATGGCGATGGCGTCTACTGTGCCTGCAGCAAGAACCTCCTCCATGTGGGCAGGATCGCTGAAAGCGCCTACAGCAACTACAGGAGTTTTGACGTGTTTTTTGACCTCTGCTGCGTATTTTAGGTTGCAGCCGTCAGGGAGGAACATTGAGGGGTGGACAACGACGAAAGATTCTTCAATCTCGTGGTTGCCGACAGAGCAATGGATAAGGTCAACATGACCGTCGATCATCTTTGCCATTTCAACGCCGTCTTCCACGGTGTAACCGCCGGGATTCATGACGTCAGCAACGCTCATGCGGAAGTCGATAAGGAAATCACGTCCGCAGACTTCTTTTATTCTGTCGCAGATCGCGATAGGCATACGCATGCGGTTTTCTATACTGCCGCCCCATTTATCGGTGCGAGTGTTGATTTTTGGGTTCATCATCTGGTTTAAAAGCCAGCCGTGTCCGCCGTGGAGCAGAACCATGCCAAAGCCTGCCTGCTTTACGCGTAAAGCGGCCTGTGCAAATTTTTCGATGATCTCCAAAATGATCTCTTCGGGCATTTCTGGGATGGGAATACCAACAAGGCGCTCGCCTGCTTTTGTGCCGCTGCCGATGCAGGCGACAGGGGCATATATGGCGTTGCCTCGGACGTATGATTCGCTGGCGTACATACCCGCGTGCTGCAGCTCCATAGACGCAATAGCGCCATGTTTTGTGACTGCGTCTGCAATGAGAGCAAGACCGCCGACGCAGCTGTCTTCATCGAGATGTATACACTTGGGAATATCGAGACCGTGAACAGAGTCCACATATCCTTCGCCCACGGTTACGACTGCCGCACCGCCGCGAGCCTTTTCTTCGTAGTATGCAGCGCATGCCTGTGTCGGCAGATCGTCTGCATCCATGTGCAGAAAGCCTGTAGGTGCGCCGATTATGCGGTTTCGCAAGACAATATTTCCTATTTTTAAGGGAGTAAACAGATGGGGATATTTCATTTCAAACATAACAAATGCCCCTTTTATAAAAGTATTTATGTGCTTATTTTAACAAGGAAAAAGAACGTGGGCAACAGGAAAAATACAATAACAAAAAAACTGCCTGATAAGTCAGGCAGTTTCTCGTTTTATGTTTTTTTGATAAATCTTTCGCCGCATTTAGGGCAGGTTATCTGTATCTTACCCTTGCCGCGGGGAACTCGAAGCGTTTTCTTGCACTCGGGACATTTAAAGAAGCAGTAGTTCTTGCGGGACTTAAACTGTACCGCTTTGTTTTTGATCTTTGTCTTGATGGGCCACCATATTTTGATGAATTTGTCGTTTTCGCGGCGTCTTGCAGGGATGTTTTTGGAAAACATACGAAACAGCGCATAGATGAGAACGATGTCGCCGATTATGGTAAGGATGCTGATGCCTATTATTGAACCCATAAGTCCGATTATCACGGAGATAATGAGCAGTGCAATATTAAGCTGATCCGGTCCGTAACGACCTATCATGAAATTTCTTAGCCAGTTTCTTATCACACTAAGGACCTCCGAATGATAAAAGGGGATATTGTTTGCGAAATACAGTATAGCACGTTAGCAGGGAAGTTAGGAAAAAGTCATATTTATTTTACAAATCTTCAGAGATCTCGCTGTTGTAGAACTCTCTGATGTATTGCTTTTTCTCAAAAATTTTATCAAGACCCGAGATGTATTCCTGCGGATACTTAGGATTGAAGATGCGCTCGATCTTGCCTTTTTCGGGAGCGACCAGCTTTGTGGAACCGCCGCCGCCGAGAGAGAGGATGGAGCACAGCTCTTCCATAATGCAGATGTTGTAAAAGCTGTCATAACCGGGCTTGCACCAGCCTACATTTTCAAAGCCGCCCGACATATATTTCTGTCGGTAGAGATAGTAGGGGGTATAGCCTTCACTTCGAAGTTTTTGCTCTGCGTAGTCCAGCATTTTGCCGACCGTCTCACCGTCGGGGATCGATGTGCCCTCAAGGGTGATTTTTGTGCCCTTTTTGAGAGAAAGGGTGTGGACGGTGACATTTTCGGCGCCAAACTGAAGTGTGCGGTCTAACGATGCGCAAAAGCCCTCATAAGTGTCAGAGGGGAGACCTGCGATGAGATCCATGTTTATAGCGGGAATATTTGCAGCTCGTGACATTTCTATGGCATCTGCGATGTCTTTTGCTGAGTGCTTTCTGCCGATGACGTTCAAAACGCTGTCCTGCATGGTCTGAGGATTAACGCTTATGCGTGTGATGCCGTGCGCCTTTAAAACTTCCAGTTTTTGAGGGGTTATGGTGTCAGGTCGGCCTGCTTCGACGGTATATTCGCATACAGCGGACAGGTCAAATTCCTGCTCTATTTTGGTGAGCAGCTTTTCGAGCTGCATGGCTGACAATGTTGTGGGAGTGCCGCCGCCCATGTATACAGAGACGATGCGAAGACCGAGCTCTTTCACCATGGCAGCATCGTGCTCTATCTCCTTTTCCAATGTATCAAGAAAAGGCTCCACAAGCTTCATGGTCTTTTCCACGCTGTTGCTTACAAAGCTGCAGTAGGCGCATCTGGTGGGGCAGAAGGGAATGCCCACATAAAGGCATATATCCAGCGGCTTCAGTGCGTTTTTAGCTGCGATACCGGCTTTTGCGGTGTCAAGACACAGCTTTGCGCGCTCGAGGGAGACAAAATTTTCACGCATCATGGCGTTTACGGCGTACTGCTCTGTGTGACCTTCAAGAAGCATATTTGTGACAAACTTGCCAGGGCGAATGCCTGTGAGAGCGCCCCAGACGGGAATGTTTCCTGTAAGCTCCGTTGCTGCTTTATAAAAAGACAGCTTTACACAGCGCTGCAGGAGACGGTCTGTCATTATTTTGTCTGTCAGCTTGTCGTTTTTAACCCTTGCCTCGCCCCGTGTTTTTCTGCCATCGGCAGCGGTAAGAGAAGCTGTGACAACGGAGTATGTTTTTCCCTTTTTGAGAGAAATCTCCGCGGAGAGAACGCCGGGCACAGGCTCGGCGTATTCCGGTTTCTCGCCGGGGAACTGCATTAGCATTATCTGCTCCGCGGCATATTTATATTCGTGACCGGTCAGTTTCAGGATCATGGCTTAACCGTTATTTCTTGCGTAGTTCATGTAGTAGTTGAAGCTGCGCTCACGGGAGAGGGTAGAGCTTCCCATGTGTCCGGGGTAGACTTCATAGTCGCCCTCAAGGTTTGAAAGGCGCAGGAGAGACTTTAAAATGGTTGCCATGTCGCCGCCCTCAAAGTCTGTTCTGCCGCAGCTGTCGCGGAAGAGCGTGTCGCCCGAGAACATGGCGTCTCCGCACAGGAGAGTTACGCTGCCGCGGGAATGACCGGGAGTTTCCAGAACCTTGAACTCCAGATTGCCTACTTTGATAACGTCGCCCTCTGCGTAATACTTAATGTTTGCGTCAGCAGGGAACATCATGTGGCTGCCGCGCTCTTTTGCGGGGAAAGAGTCTGCCTTGTGAACATAAGCGGGTGCGCCTGTGCCCTCACGAACGCCGTCCAGACCCAGCCAATGGTCGTGATGACCGTGGGTGAGGAAAATGGCCTCAACGGTGAGGTTGTTTGTCTCGATGTAGTTGAGAATAACAGAAGACTCGTCGCCGGGGTCGATAACGGCACTCTTGAGTGTAGCTTCATCTGTTACGATGTAGCAGTTGGTCTCGAGCTGACCAACGGGAATTGTTTTAATAAGCATGATAATTTCTCCTTATTATTTTGCTGTATCAAAAATAAGTGTTACAGGTCCGTCGTTTACGGAGGCAACTTTCATGTCAGCACCGAAAACGCCTGTTTTCACCTCGAAGCCTTCTTCGCGGCATTTTTGGCAGAAAAGCTCATACAGAGGGATAGCGATGTCGGGCTTGGCTGCACCCGTAAAGCCGGGTCTGCGGCTTTTCAGGTCAGCATACAGTGTGAACTGGGATACGACAAGGATCTTGCCGTCGACCTGTTCGAGACTTAAATTCATTTTGCCGTTCTCGTCTTCGAAAACACGGGTCTTGCAGATTTTGGAAGCCAAATATTCCGCTTCTTTTTCCGTGTCCTCAGGCGCAACGCCCAAAAGAATGAGATAGCCTTTGTCAATTTCGGAATAAACCTCTCCGTCTATAGTGACGGATGCGGATAACACGCGTGTTACTACTGCTCTCATGTTTGAGCCTGAGCAATACAATCCAAACACGCCTGACAGAGTGTCTGATTGGCTCAGTCTTCCTTTCTTTTATTGATGGGTAAGACCCATCTGCTTCATTCAAGTTCGCCTGAACAAATCATCCATCCCTGTCAGGTCGAAGATTTTTGAGTTGATAAGTTCGTTTCGAGGCGAGGCATTGCTTTGCGGGCGGGATTTATTCCCGGCAAAAAGCGATAACAAAGCATCGGGGCGAACTTATATCTCAAAAACGTATTGGGGATTATATTGCACAGGCTTTAACCGCTGTTTCTTGATACGCTTGTAACTCCGGGGACGGAGGACAGCTTTGTGATGACCGTGCGAAGCTCGGTGTTGTTGTGAAGCTCAAGCGTGAGGGACACAACAGAAAGTCCGTTGCCCACGTCTTTACCGTTAAAGGAAGTCATCTTGATGTTTGCGGCACTGAGAATTGTTGCGATATCCATAACAAGACCGCTGCGCTCACGGGATGTGATGGTGAGGGATGTGGTATAAGTCTCAAACTCGCTGTTAGCCCACTCTACGGTTATCCAGCGGTCCTTCTCCTCGGGAGTGGATGCGGATTTGATATAGTTTTTACAGTCTTTTCTGTGAACCGATACGCCGAAACCACGGGTGATAAATCCGATAATATCGTCACCGGGAACAGGCGTGCAGCAGCGGGAGAACTTGATAAGACAGTTGTCAAGACCCTCAACAACAACGCCGTTTACAGGCTTGGATTTTCTGGATGTCGTCTTTGAAGAAGGAAGATCCAAATCGTCTTTTTTGCGTGCCTTTTCGATGGTGCGGATCTCGTCTTTTACCTTGTTGGCGGCTTTTTGAGCGGAAGCTCCGCCGTAGCCAATTGCGGCAAACAGGTCGTCAAGGCTTGCATACGCCAAGCGTTTTAAGATTCGGGGAAGATTATCCTCATTTGTAACATCGGACATGGAGATGAGGTTGCGGCGAAGCTCGCCTTCAAACATTGCCTTGCCGTGTTCGATGTTTTCCTCTCTGCGCTCGCGCTTGAACCATTGACGGATCTTATTGCGCGCTTCTGAACTTTTGACTATTTTCAGCCAGTCACGGCTGGGTCCCTTGGAGGTGTTGGAGGTGATAGCCTCAACAATGTCGCCGTTTTCAAGGGTGTGGGTAAAGGGGACGATACGTCCGTTTACCTTTGCACCTGTCATCTTGTTGCCGATGGCAGAGTGGATGTTGTATGCAAAGTCGATGGGAGTTGCACCTGCGGGAAGGTTTATAACGTCTCCTCTGGGGGTGAAAACGAATACCTCATCGGAGAACATGTCGGTTCTCATTTCCTTGAAGAAGTCCTGAGCGTCGCTTTCCTGCTGAGATTCCAGCAGACGGCGGATCCATGCAAACTTCTCGTCGTCAGAAGAAGAGGATACGCCCTGTTTATACTTCCAATGGGCAGCAATACCGTATTCTGCAGTGTGGTGCATTTCCCATGTGCGTATCTGAACCTCGAAGGGTACGCCTTCTGTGCCCAAAACGGTGGTGTGAAGGCTCTGATACATGTTGGGCTTGGGTGTGCCGATATAGTCTTTGAAGTGACCGGGGATGGGTCTGAACATATCGTGAATATAGCCGAGGACGTTGTAGCAGTCAGCGATATCGTCAACGACTACGCGGAAAGCATACAGGTCAAGAACTTCTTCAAAGCTCTTGTTCTGGCTGTACATCTTGCGGTAAATGCTGTAGATGTGCTTTATACGGCCGTAAACCGTACATTTTATGCCGTTTTCCGCAAGCCTGTTGGTTATTTTGGTTTTGATATTTTCAAAGAACGCGCTGTCCTGTTCATTTCGCTTCTGAAGCTCAGAAGCAATATCGTTGTAGCCGATGGGGTCGAGGAAGCGGATGGAAAGGTCTTCCAGCTCCCACTTAAAACGCTGCATACCGAGTCGGTGAGCTATGGGGGCGTAGATCTCCATGGTCTCCAGCGCTTTTTCACGCTGCTTGTGTTCTTTGTGGAACTCCAGCGTTCTCATGTTGTGCAGGCGGTCTGCCAGCTTGATGATGATAACGCGGATATCGTTGGACATGGCGAAGAGCATTTTGCGGAAGTTTTCCATCTGCTCTTCTTCTTTACTGGTGTAGGTTACTCGTGTGAGCTTTGTAACGCCTTCGACTATTTCGGCGACATCCTTGCCGAAAAGACGTTCGATCTCTTCGTGGGTAGAGCCTGTGTCCTCGATACAGTCGTGAAGAAGGGCGGAAATTACGGACTCCTCATCAAGACCCATCTCCGCGATTATTTTTGCTGCTGCGAGAGGGTGGGAGATATAAGGCTCACCGGACTTGCGAAGCTGAGGACCGTGACAGGCATAGGCATAGTCAAAGGCCGATCTTATAAGCTTAAGATCAGCATTTGGCATATTTTCACGAACGGTTTGTTCAAAGTCACTATATAATAATTCAACGTCAGTGATCATAGAGGTTGCCTCCTGAGGAAAAGTGCCTGTTACGGGTCAGTTTTCGTGGTATTTCATATCCATCAGCAGCATCTGGACAGATTTTCTGCCGCGGAACTCGTTTATCTGAGGTTCAAAAGCAACGTCAACATGGTCTCCCGTGCGAACGCCCAGCTCCTGAATGGTTTTTGAGAAGAAAATGCCGTCGAAGCTCTCACCGAATTTATTGATGCGGACCTTTGTATGTGCGCCGCCTCCGACGGGGATAAGCTGAGTCAGAACTGCATTTTTAATGCAGAGCAGCGGTGCGGGATTGCCGTTTCCGAAAGGCTCGAGGATAGTTGCGGCCTCGAGATTGTCAAGAGACAGCAGACCCGGTTTTTTGACTTCAAGGTCAATGTGGAGCGTGGGAACCGGCGGGATCTGTATCATATCGTGGTACAGGTCCTGAAAACGCTGGATGAATTCCGGTATATCTTCTTCTTTTATGGTGAGACCTGCTGCCATCTCGTGTCCGCCGAAGTTGACCAAAAGGTCTGAGCAGCTTTCGAGGGCGGAATACAGCTGGAATCTGCCGAAACTGCGGCAGGAACCGCGTCCGATTCCGTTTTCGTCGATACAGATCATTATCGTCGGCAGCATGTGCATCTCGGCGATACGTGCAGCGACGATTCCCATGACTCCCTGATACCATCCGCGCTTTGCGAGAACGATAGGACCGGGCACTTTTGTTTTATCCAGAATCTCCACAGCTTCGTCAAAAATAGATGTGACAAGGTTGCGGCGCTCGTTATTGAGATTGCAAAGCTCTTCGGCGATGTTTTCCGCCTCTCTCGGATCTGTGGTAGTCAGAAGTCTTACGGAAAGATCGGGGCATCCCATGCGGCCTGCTGCGTTTAAACGCGGGGCTATGGCAAAACCGATAGAGCCTGTTGTAAGACGTTTGGAATCGAGACCGGTTTCTTTAAAGAGATGGATCAGACCGGGACGGCGGGTTTTTGACAGATAATTTATACCTGTTCGGATTAGAGTGCGGTTTTCTCCGCGGACGGAAACGACGTCTGCGATGGTGCCGAGGGCGACCAGCTCGCAGTATTTGGTCAGCATTTCCTGCAGACGGTCTTTACCTGCGAGGGCGCAGATGACCTTAAAAGCGACCCCCACGCCTGCAAGATTTCTGTTGGGATATGTGCAGTCTTCTCTCTTGGGGTCAATGACGGCAACGGCATCAGGCAGCTCCGCTTTACACTCGTGATGGTCGGTGATTACGATGTCAATACCAAGGTTTTTTGCGTGAAGTGTTTCTTCGACTGCTGTGATGCCGCAGTCTACGGTGACAATAAGCGAGGCACCCTGTTCGGAAAGATAATCAATAGCCGGAATGTTAAGACCGTATCCCTCGTCAAGTCTGCCGGGGATATATACGCTGCATTCAAGACCCAGAGATGTCAGGAATTCATACATGATGCAGCTGGAGGTCATGCCGTCTACGTCGTAGTCGCCAAAGACAACAACGCGCTCGTGATCTCGAACAGCCTGCATAATTCGAGCGACCGCTTTGTCCATGTCTCGCAGCAGGAATGGATCATACAGATTGGTGATGTCGTCTGACAGCATGGGCGCTGCCTCCTCTGTAGTGATAAAACCACGGGAAGCCAGTATGACCGCAACAAGGGGGTTAAATCCGTTTCGGACAAGGTTGACTGCGGAGTCTCTGTCGAACCCTCTGACTATCCAGTTTTCAAACTTCATACTCCCAGCTCCTTTCGATGTATACAAAGTATTTGCATAATTGTATATGTATAATTGGTTATTATATCAAATTTAGCCCTGATAAACAACACTTAATGACAGAAAAATGTGTTTTGTTAATAAGTTTGTTGTATGAAATTAAAAGAAACGCCCCTGTCTTCGCACATGAAGCAGGGGCGTTTTGTCTAGTGTTCGTCATGCAGTATGGAAAGATTTTCTTTTATCTTATCCATAACACGGAAGAAGTTGTCAAGTTCTTCGTCCGTAAGTCCTTGCTGCATGAGCTTTTCCTTGTGATCAATATCTTTGCGGACGCTGTCAGCGATTTGAATGGCAGCGTCTGTCAGTATGATTTTTTTTCGACGTGCATCGCATGACGAGCTGGTCCTGATTATAAGTCCGTCACGCTCCATGCGCTTGAGGATATCGGAGGCTGTGGCACGGGTGATATGAAAGGTTTTTTCGATATCGCCCTGAAAAACATCGCCGTGTTCTTTGTTGTAGACAAATCCGATTATCCACATCTGCATTTTTGTGAGAGAATGATTTGGCTTGGGTGCTTTGCGCTTTAACATATTTGATACGGCGTTTATTTCAAAACCCACATGTCTTTGTTTGCTTGTCACATTGTCACCTGCTTTATGCCGTTAATCAAGCTCAAAAGCGCCGGTATAGAGCTGATAGTATTTACCCTTATCTGCGATAAGCTTATCGTGGTCGCCGCGCTCGATGATGTGTCCGTTTTCCAGAACCATGATAACATCGGAGTTCTGAACGGTTGAAAGTCTGTGGGCGATTACGAAAACTGTTCTGCCTGTCATGAGACTGTCCATACCGCTCTGTACAATAGATTCTGTACGTGTGTCGATGCTGGAGGTTGCTTCGTCCAGAATCATTACCGGAGGATCGGCAACAGCGGCTCTTGCGATAGCGATAAGCTGGCGCTGACCCTGAGAAAGACCTGAGCCGTCTCCTGAGAGAACGGTGTCGTATCCGTTTTCAAGAAGTGTAATAAAGCCGTGGGCATTTGCAAGCTGAGCTGCTGCGATACACTCTTCGTCTGTTGCATCAAGTCTGCCGTAGCGGATGTTCTCCATAACCGTTCCCGTGAACAGGTTGATATCCTGAAGAACGATGCCGAGAGAAAGTCGGAGGCTGTCTTTGTTGATGCGCTTGATATCGATTCCGTCGTAAAGGATCTGTCCGTCCTGAATATCGTAGAAGCGGTTGATAAGGTTTGTAATGGTCGTTTTACCTGCGCCTGTTGCGCCGACGAAAGCAACCTTCTGTCCGGGCTCTGCGTAGACGTTTACGTCATACAGGACCTGTTTTTCGGGAGTGTAGCCGAAATCAACGTTTTCAAGGCGTACATCACCGCGCAGAAGTTTGTATTCAACTGTGCCGTCACGGTGGGGGATACGCCAAGCCCAGATATTTGTACGCTCAAGTGTTTCAACAAGATCGTCGCCGTCATACTTTGCGTTGACAAGTGTGATGTAGCCGTTGTCCTCTTCGGGTTTTTCGTCCATAAGCTCGAAGATACGCTCAGCACCTGCAAGAGCCATGACGATGGAGCTGATCTGCTGGGACATCATGTTGATGGGACGGTTGAAGCTCTGAGAAAGCTGCAGGAAGGCTACGATTGAGCCCAGAGTAAGACCGCTTACACCGTTAATGGCAAGGATGGAGCCGACAATGGCGATGGCAACGTACTGTACGTAGCCCATGCTCATCATGATAGGCATAACCATGTGTGCAACGGTGTTTGCGTTTGCGGCAGACTCAAAGAGGTCGGCGTTCTTTTGGTCGAACTCCTTAACTGCTTCGTCTTCGTGGCAGAATACCTTGACTACCTTCTGTCCGTTGATCATTTCTTCAACGAAACCGTTTGTGTCGCCAAGTGTTTTCTGCTGTTTTATGAAGTACTTGCCTGACAGACCGCCTGTTTTCTTTGTGATAAGAGACATGAGGAACGTGAAGGCAAGAACAACAAGTGTAAGCCAGATGCTGGTGGAGATCATGGACACCAGCAGAACAACGACGGTGATTACTGACGAACACAGCTGAGGAATAGTCTGTGTAAGCAGCTGACGGAGTGTGTCCGTATCGTTGGTGTAATGGCTCATGATGTTGCCGTGGGAGTGTGTGTCAAAATAGCGGATGGGCAGAGTCTGCATGTGTTCAAACATCTCGTCTCTGATCTGCTTTAAAACACCCTGTGAAACGGGGATCATAAGTCTGTTGTAACAGAAGCCGGAAACTACGCCAACCAGATAGATGAACGCCATCATAAGGATAGCCTTTGCGAGATCGGCCATGAGCTCTGAGGAGTAGTTTGCGATAAGAGGACCGATGTAGTCATCAATAAGAGGCTTTAAGAACATTGAACCTGCAGCACCGGCTGCGGAACTGAGCGCAATGAAGATAAAGACTAAAAGAAGCTTGAATTTGTGTTTTGCCAGATAAGGCAGAAGTCTTTTGATGGTGCCTTTGACGTCCTTGGTTTTAGGACCGTGCATCATTCTTCCCGGAGGAGGTGCCATTATTCCTTGCCTCCTTTCTGCTGAGAGTAGTAGACTTCCTTATAAATTTCGTTGGAAGCCATGAGCTCATCGTGTGTGCCGATGCCGTTAACAAGACCGTTGTCCATAACTATGATCATGTCTGCGTCCTGTACGGAGGATATACGCTGGGCGATGATGAGCTTTGTTGTTTCGGGGATGTAGCTCCTGAAGCCTGCGCGGATAGAGGATTCCGTAGCTACGTCAACTGCGCTGGTAGAGTCGTCAAGAATAAGGATCTTGGGCTTTTTGAGCAGAGCGCGTGCAATACACAGACGCTGCTTCTGTCCGCCGGAGACGTTTGTTCCGCCTCGCTCAATGCGAGTGTCGTAACCGTCAGGCATCTGAGAGATGAACTCATCTGCACATGCCAGCTTGCATGCCTCGATAAGCTCTTCGTCAGTTGCGTTTTTATTACCCCAGCGGAGGTTTGTTTTGATTGTGCCTGAGAACAGCTCGTTCTTTTGAAGCACCATGGCGACGCTTTCGCGCAGGGTTTCGATGTCGTAATCTCTGACGTCTACACCGCCGACCTTTACGCTGCCCTTTGTGGCGTCATAAAGTCTGGGGATGAGCTGGACAAGTGTTGATTTTGAAGAGCCCGTTCCGCCGATGATGCCGATAGTCTGACCGGACTTGATATCAATATTTACATCTTTAAGGCAGAGCTTTTCGTCGGTTCCGTAGTAGCTGAAGCCGACATTCTCAAAAGTGATGCTGCCGTCTTTAACTTCGGTTACGGGATTTTCGGGATTTCTGATAGTGCTCTCCTCGTTGAGGATCTCCTTTACACGCTGGATGGAGGTCTGGGACATGGTGATCATGACGAAGATCATGGACAGCATCATAAGACCGGAAAGGATCATGTTTGCATAGGCGATACTGGTGTACAATTCACCTGTGGTCATGTTTCCTGCTGTAATAAGACGAGAGCCGAACCATGCTGCAAGAAGAATGCAGGTGTAGATAATAAGCTGCATTGCAGGCATGTTGTAGGAGGTCATCTTTTCTGCTTTCTTGAAGAGGGTATATACCTCCTCAGAGACGTTGTGGAATTTTTCGATCTCGTGGTCCTTACGGACGAAGGATTTTACAACGCGTATACCGTGAAGGTTTTCCTGAACAACATTGTTAAGCTTGTCATAGGTCTGGAAAACTTTACGGAAAAAGGGATGGGCGTGAGTTGTGATGTAAATCAGAACAAATGCCAGAACAGGGATCGCTGCCACATATATCCAAGCAAGCTTTGCGTTTGTTCTGAACGCAAAGAAGAGGGATGTAAGCATCATGAACGGAGAACGAAGAGCGATTCTCAATGTCATCATAAAGGACATCTGAATGTTTGAAACGTCCGTTGTAATACGTGTAACGATGCTTGCGGTTGAGAACTTGTCGATGTTTGCAAACGAGAATTCCTGAACCTTGTGGAACAGCGCCTGCCTGAGATTGTGGGCATAACCTGCCGAGGCACGGGAACTGTATCTTGCCGAGAAGATTCCCATTACAAGGGAAGCCAATGCAAAAACAAGAAGCAGTAATCCCAGTCGGGTCGTATGGCCAACATCGCCCTTTTCAATGCCGTTGTCGATAAGGCTTGTCATAAAGAATGGAATCATAACTTCCAAAAGAGCCTCGACAAAGACAAAGACAGGGGTCAGGAAAGTGTCTTTTTTAAACTTTCCCAGATAACGTAATAATTGTTTATCCATATAACACCTCTTTACTTCTGAAAGAAAAATTGTAAGTATACTAACATTATAAGAACTTTTTACCAAATGTCAACGTCGTTTTTTGCGCAAAATTACCTCAAAAGAACAGAAAAACGGCTGAACTGCAAGAAAAACATTGCGTTCAGCCAAATGTGAATTTTATGTGAATTTTTTGCATCTGCCGCCGGATTTCCTGCCGTTTTTGACAGAGAGGATGCACCCTCTGGGACATTCGAGACACAGCGTCTCGTTTTCCTTGAGGGGGCGTGCGGATTTCTCAGGGTGCGAGGAATATGTTCTTATGCCTGTTTTTAAAAATTCCGCAGCGAGACGGCCTGTCTCTGCTCCGTCAGAAGCGGCAGAGTCTGCCGTATCAAAAACTGTACGGCAGTTTCCGCAGAGGAAGACGTTTTTAGGAAGTGCGTTGTTTCCAAACGATTCCAAAAGATCACGCTCGGGAACGAGACCTACAGATGTAATAAGGGTTTTGCAGGGGATATAGGAGCATTCGCCGGTTGTGAGATCCTTTGCATAGACACCCGAGATACGCCCTGTGCCGCAGACTTCGGTGACTGTAGTGTTTAGTTTAAGCGGAATGTCATAAGCGTCCAGACAGTTTACCCTGTTGCGCTCAAGGCCGCCGCAATGGTCGGACTTTTCAAGTACGGCAATGACATTTTTGCCCAGTATTTTGAGCCGTCTTGCAACGATAAGTCCCACATCGCCTGAGCCGAGAATGACAACATCATCACCGATGTCCATTTTTTTGAGATTTATCATACTCTGCGCCTGTCCGGCGGTAAAAATACCTGCAGGGCGTGTGCCTGTAACGGGAAGAGCACCGATGGGAGTCTCCCTGCAGCCGCAGGCGAGGATGACTGCGTCAAACCGAAGCTTTTCATAACCGTGTTTTCCCGAAATAACGGCGGTATCTTTTGTGAGATCTAAAACCGTGGTTTCGGTATAGAGGTCTGCACTGATTTTGCGAAATTCACAAAGCAGCGACTTCGCAAACTCAGGTCCCGTAAGCTCTTTGCCGTAACGCTCAAGACCGAAGCCGGAGTGGATGCATTGGTTCAGAATTCCGCCTAAAATATCACTTCGCTCTACAAGTGCAATTTTTGAAATACCGCTGCCATAAGCGGCAATAGCTGCTGCAATGCCTGCACAGCCGCCGCCGATAATCAGAAGATCGTATTTTTTCATAGCAGACCCTCCAATACCTTTGAGCCGATGCTGTCTTTCAAAACCTCCGAGACGGGGATGCAGAGCTCGTTTGCAATAATTTCCATAATGCGCTCTGTGCAGAAGCTGCCCTGACATCTGCCCGAGGTGGCTTCTGTCCTGCGTTTTACGCCGTCAAGAGTTTTTGCACCTGCGCGTACGGCATCTATTATCTCGCCCTCAGATATACCGCGGCAGCGGCAGACGATTTTTCCGTAAGCAGGTGAGTTTTGTACAAGCTCTGCGCGCTCTTCAAAGGGAAGCCCGTCTGTTCGTACCGTTTTTTTTCGGACGGGGTCAAAATTGTGGTTGATTTCCGCACCTAAAAACTCTGCCATAGCATCGGCTGCAAGTTTGCCCAATCCGTCACAGCAGGTGAGACCGGGGGTTTTTATGCCGATAAAGCTCAAAAAGCCTTCTTCATCACGTGTAACAGTAAAGTTTGAAATGCTTCGCTCGTTGAGAACATAACTGTTATCGTTATTTTTGTTTACATAATATGGATTCGGGCGCAGAGTTGAGAATGAGCGGATAATGTGGGCGGTATCCAGCGTGGGAAATTTTTCTTTAAGGTTGCGCAGTAAAAAGTCTATACCCTCCTGCGTTGTGCCCGTGTCGTATTTTCCTTCTGACGGTATTTCTGCAGGACCTGCCAGGAGGTTGCCCGTGACGGTGGGGACGAGGGTGAGTCCTTTTCCTTTTGCCTCGGGCTCACAGAAAATTATGTGATTTCCGCGGAGAGATACGCCTGTATCGAATACGAAGTAGTCGCCCTTTGTGGGAACGATACGTACGTGAGGCTCGAAAAGCATTTCCCGCACCTCATCTGCTCGTAGACCCGCGCAGTTGACGATTCCCCGTGCGGAATATGTGTTACGCTCTGTTTCTATGATGTAGTTTTCGCCTTTGCGTATGCTGACGACTTTTTCGTTGAAAACAAATTCAACACCGTTTTTCTGGGCGTTTTCAAATGCGGCGATTCCAAGCTCCCAAGGCAGTACTGTGCCTGTATTACCGCAGTAAAGACCCATGGTCACCTTGTCCGTAATATCGGGGCAGAGCGTTAAAACCTCCTCTTTTGAGAGAAGTTTTAAATCGGGTACTCTGTTTTCGACACCCTGTGCCAGCTTTTTGCGAAGGACACCCTCGCTGCGCTCTCCGAAAGCGACCATGATGGAGCCGCGCTTTTCAAAGCGTACATCAAGCTCTCGGCAAAGATTTTCAAACTCCAGACAGCCACGGACGCACAGCTTGGTCTTTAAGGTGCCGGGCTTTGTGTCGTAGCCGGGGTAGATGATGGAGGTATTGCCGCGGCTTATGCCGGTGCACACATCGTTGTTCGCTTCTAAAACTGCGGCTTTAAGGTCGTATTTAGCCAGATTACGGGCGGCAAAACAGCCTAAAATACCGCCTCCGATGATGATAACGTCATATTTTTTCACTTTTTACCGCCTCCTTTTTGTTACGTGGTAACTTTACTATAAAGCGAGCAGCTTGTAAATAATTACAAATAATTTGATTGCGCAGATACAAATAATGTGGTATCATTTCGAAGAATATTATTAATTATCCGAAAGGTTGGACGATACCATGTATGGATACGTAGGAAAAGTACTTATTGCAGATCTCACCGACAGGACGTTTGAGATCCGCGACCTGGACCCCTCCTGGGCACAGAACTTTATAGGCGGTTCTGCCCTCGGTGCAAGATTTATTTATGATCTTATGCCCGCAAATACCGATGTTTTTGCACCTGAAAGTGTTGTCGGTTTTGTTGGCGGTCCTGTAAATAATACAAAAGCTCTTATGAGCGCCCGCTTTGCAGTTGTCAGCAAGTCTCCCGCAACAGGAACACTTAACGACTCCAACTGCGGAGGAAACTTTGCGCCTTACATGAAGAAGTCAGGCTTTGACGCTATTTTTGTAAAGGGAATTTCAGAGACTCCTGTTTATATTTATGTTGATGACGGCGTGCCTTCATTCAGAGATGCATCTAACATGTGGGGCAAGCTGGTTTCCGAGGCGGACGAGCTCATTAAAAAAGACGTGGGCACAGAGGATGTAGCCATGGCTATCATCGGACCCGGCGGTGAGCATAAGTCTTATATGGCAGCCGTAATATGCGACAAGCACAGAGCTGCAGGACGTGGCGGCTCCGGTGCTGTTATGGGCTCTAAAATGCTGAAGGCTGTTGTGTGCCGCGGCACCCATACAGTAGAAGTATACGACGAAGCAGGCGTTTTGGCAAATAATAAACTTTGTGCAGAGCATGCAAAGGGAAGAGGCTCCGTTCCTGTAGGAAAATTCAGAACAACAGGCACTCCCTCAGACTATGACTCCAGCGTTTACCAGTCTGACGCAGGCATCAAGAACTGGCTCGGCACTCCCGATGACCTGACAGAAGAGCAGATCGCAGCCCTCACAGGCAAGATGCTCGACCCCAAGTTCAAGAAGAAGCAGGCAGGCTGTATGGCTTGTCATATCCGCTGCGGTGCTGAGTATAAAATCGAAAAATACAACATTGAAAACGCTACCCGTCCCGAGTATGAGAGTCTCGGTGCTTTCGGCAGCATGCTCTTAAACGGTGATCCTGACTCTGTAATGTACTGCAACTATCTGTGCAATGAGTACGGCTATGACACATTGTCCTTTGGCGGTACAATGGCATGGATGATGGAGTGCTACGAAAAGGGCATCTTCACAAAAGAAGAGCTGGACGGAATCGACTTCACATGGGGCAACGCAGATGCTATTGTCCAGATGGCAGAGAAGATTTGCGCTTATGAGGGAATCGGTGTACCCATGAATCTTGCATCCAAGGCCTGCGCCGAGTATTTCGGAAAGGGTCAGGAGTGTACGGTTACAGCACGCGGTATGGAGATCCCCATGCACGGCTCCCGTTATAATCCCGGTCTTGCCCGTGAGTTCCAGTACGATCCCGCTCCCGGCAGACATACAAGACCCGGCCTCGGTGTTCCTTACAAGCACCAGCCCGATGAGATCAAGTATAACTACGACAATACAGGTAAGAAGGATGCTGAAGGAATGATCGAGTGGGAGCTTTCCAATATGTCCGGTTTCTGCAGTTTCGGTAACTTCCTTATGGCCCCCGGCACAGTTGCAAATCAGGTTCAGGCTGTTACAGGCTTTGACCTTTCCCACGATGAGCTTCTTAAAACAACATGGCGCTGCTTCACAATGCGTCTTGCATTCAACATCCGCGACGGTCTGCGAAGAAAGGACTACGATATTGCACCCCGTGCAGTAGGCAAGCCTCCTATGGAAAAAGGTCCCCTTGCAGGTGTAACTGTTGACCATGAAAAGATGGCAGACGGCTTCTTTGCAGCTCTCGGCTGGAATGTTGAAGAGGGTATCCCCACAGCAACATTCCTTGATGCGATGGGCGGTCTTGAGTGCGTAAAAGCGGACATGTACCCCGAAAATTAAATGATAAAACAGCACCGATAAAAGGGTGTACCCGATAAGAAAACATAAGCTTAAAAAGAAATCCTTTGCCCGTAAACATCGTTATCAAAGCTCGTAAGACATACAGTATTACAGCGCTTTTCTGCCTCGTTTACGAACAAAATCTATCTTTTTAAGTGCAA
>JAFTYM010000051.1 GCA_017461585.1 Oscillospiraceae bacterium
AGCGCTTTTCTGCCTCGTTTACGAACAAAATCTATCTTTTTAAGTGCAAGCAGTTTTGCCAATATAAATTCGTGATAGAATCAATTTACAAAAATCCGCCAATACTGGTATGTATTGGCGGATTTTTTAAGTTGCATTATATCCGAATAGATAAAGGCAAAACCTTATGTTTTCTTATCGGGTACACCCTAAAGTCTGCCGTTTTTTGCTTATTATAATCTACCACATTACTGCCCCCTTGAATTAACTATACATTTATGGCACAATGACCGTAAAAGAAGAGAAAAGAGGGAGTAACATGAATAAAAAACACGTGGATATGCTCCACGGTTCTGTTATGAAAAAGATGCTTGCTTTTGCCATACCCATGGTTCTGACAAGCTGGCTTCAGACATTTTTCAGCTCAGCGGACAGCATGATCGTAGGACGCTGGGGTGAAGAGGGGGCACTTGCGTCTGTTGGAGCTACTTTTGTATTTGTTATGCTCATCATCAGCTTTTTCGGCGGTCTTTCCGCAGGCGTAACGGTCTGTGCAGCCAACGATTGGGGAGCAGGAGACCGCAAAGGCTTTGACGACACGGCTCACACAGCTGTGCTGCTCTCTGCCCTTGTGGGACTGTTTATCATGGTTTTGGGAGAAATCATCGCAAAACCCGTGCTTGTGGCAATGGACGTGCCTGAGGACATCCGCTCCGGTGCTGTGCTCTACTTAAGGCTGTATATGCTCTGTATGCCGTTTCAGATGGTATATAATTCATGTGCATCCGTTATGCGCGCAAGGGGAGACTCCAAAACACCTCTGCTGTTCCTTATGATATCGGGAGCGGGCAATGTTGTGCTGAATATTCTGTTTGTTGTAGCATTTAAATGGAATATTGCAGGCGTTGCCATTGCAACAGTTCTTACACAGGCTCTTTCTGCGTTCCTCGCGCTTTGGCACCTGTTCAAGAAAAATTCAGACTACGACATGAGCTTTGACAGAATCAGACTCCACGGTGAAAAGGTCAAGACAATTGTTGTGATCGGACTTCCTGCAGGTCTGCAGGCTGCAATGCTTGCAGCGTCCGATATTCCGCTTCAGACCTGTGTAAACAGTCTGGGATCTCTTGCTGTTGCGGGAAATGCAGCTGCGCTTAATCTGGACAGCATAACCTTCATGACGATGGAGGCGATAGGGCAGAGCTGTACAGTATTCACAGGTCAATGCGTTGGCGCAGGTGACCATAAGCGTGTACGCAAGGTTCTGTGGAACAGCATGATACTTATCGTTGCCAGCGGTGCTGTGATAGGTTGGATCTGCGTAGCTTTGAGAACTCAGCTGGTCTCACTTTTCCAGCCCGATTCCGCTGAAGCGGTAAACTGGGGCGTACAGCGTGTTATGGCTGTTTGCAGCCTTGCCTTTGTATACGGTATTCTTACAACGCTAAACTCATCTCTCCGCGGACACGGAATATCCACACCTCAGGCTATCATCAACGGTATTGGTCTTTTCGGCTTCCGTGTAGTGTGGTCATTGGTTGTATTTCCCAGATTCCCCGACCTTTTCCACCTATATCTGTCCTACCCTGTAGCATGGACATTCTGCATAATTGCAATGGCGATTGTCTATAATCCCATGATAAAACGGAAACTTGGAAAGAAAGAACAGGAACTTAAAAACAATTCATAAAAATATCCCCCTTACTACATGTAAGGGGGATTAGCTTTTTACAGAACCACGTTGCACTCGTGAATGATGGAGGGCTCTGCGCAGTTGGGGTCGATTACCTTGCCGAAGTTGGCGCAGGGCTCGCCCTGAACATGAGCCAGGAAGTTTTCCTTTGTCTCCCACTTTTCAATCATAACGAGAACGTTGGGGTCTTTCTCAGAGCGGAGAACATTATAATAGATAAGTCCTGCCTCTTTTCTTGTCTCTTCAACAAGTATCTTTGCTGCTTCCAGAACTGTGTCAACAGCGCCTTCGTTGATCTTTGCAACGGCTACACACTGATACATAATTACACCTCAATATATAAATTTTTATTGTTCTTTTTTGTCGATATAATCCATGAACTGATTAAGTATCTCACGGGAGCTCTCAAAGGACAGCTTTTCCATAGCTCTGTCGTAAGGGAGCATAAATACGGCACGCACCTCGTTTGATGCGTTTCTGGGAGTTTGACCTTCGAAATATGCTGCAAAATATGTGACGCGCTTTTTTGTGCGCTTTGCCTTCATATATTCATCTGTAACTTTAAAATCGGTATTAAGGTCGGCAGTGATATTTGTCTCCTCAAGGATCTCTCGTAAAGCTGCCTGCTCTTCGGTCTCGTCGCCTTCGAGGTGTCCCTTCGGGAATCCGCAGTAACCGGATTTTTCAACTACAAGTACAAACTGCAGCTCACCGTTTTTCTCGGTATATAAAACCGCACCGGCTGAATGCTCGTGTTTCATATCTATTTCTCCAAATAATTTATTGTGTCAATTATATAATCAATTTACCGTTATTTCAATGTATACATCAAAATAAATTGTGTGAATTTGAAAAAATGCTCTTTAATATGGGACATCTGTGTGATAGAATATGAAGAAGTTCTTTTACGAACTGCATAGATAAATTATTCGGAGATGATGTTATGCCTGCAGTATTTGTAAATATGGCAACAGTAATAATCGGAAGCCTTATTGGCATACTGTTCCGCAGTAAAATAAAAGAGGAGAGCACAAAGACTATCGTTACCGTTCTCGGCCTGTGTACTGTTGTTATTGGTATTACCAGCGCCATCGGCACGGCGGATATATTGGCTGTCATAATCTGTATGGTTCTGGGTACTGTTATCGGTCAGCTTCTTAAAATTGACGACAGAATTGAAGGCGCAGGCGAATTTTTTAAGAGAAAGCTCTTTAAAAATGCAGGCAAGGAAAACCGTTTCGCAGAAGGCTTTGTTACTGCGTGTATCGTTTTCTGTGTAGGCTCCATGACAGTTATGGGTTCTTTGGAGGCAGGCATCAACAAGGATTACAGCATTATTTTTGCCAAGAGTGCGCTGGACTTTGTAAGCGGTATGGCTTTCGGCGCTGCCATGGGCGTGGGCGTTACATTTTCCGCTCTGTTCATTTTGGTGTATCAGGGAGCGCTGACACTTCTTGCAGGTGTTGTCGGTCCGTTCCTCAGCACACAGGTAGTCACGGAGATGAACGCAATCGGCGGCACTATCCTTATCGGCATGGCTATAAATATGCTTGAGCTCTCCAAAACACGCATAAAGGTTGCAAATATGCTGCCTGCAATATTCCTGCCGATTTTGTATTTTCCCGTATATAACTGGATAGCAGGACTTTTGGGATGAGTAATTTATACGAATGTCATTGCCACATAGCGCTTGACGGCGAAGATTTTAAAACAGCTGCAGCAAAGCATAAAAACGGTGCTGACATGATGCATATCCGCAGCGTTTTTGAAAAATACCGCAGCATGAGTTTTGCCTACATCCGCGATGGCGGAGATAAGTGGGGAGTATCTGCTGCTGCATCAAAAATCGCCGCAGAGTACGGCATTGAATATGCATCTCCCGTATTTCCCATACATAAAAAGGGAAATTACGGCAGCTTCATAGGCAGAAGCTTCGAGAGTATGGCTGATTACCGCGGACTTGTAAAAGAGGTCAAGAATTCGGGCGGTGACTTTATAAAGGTCATGGCATCGGGAATTATGGATTTTGGCCGCTTTGGCGTATTAACAGGCTGGGAATTGTCTCTTGATGAAATGCGGGAGATGGTGACCATTGCCCACGGAGAGGGCTTTGCCGTTATGGTGCACGTTAACGGCGCAGATGGTGTGAAGCGGTGTGTTGAAGCGGGTGCTGACAGTATAGAGCACGGTAACTACATGGACGAGGATGCTGTGAGATATATTGCAGAAAGCGGATGTGTATGGGTTCCCACAGTATCGGCGACGACAGAGCTTCGGGGTAAAAACCTGTTTCCCGAGGATATGCTGGGCAGGATACTTAATATGCAGGAGGAAAATATCCGCCTTGGTGCAGCGCTTGGTGCCCTTGTCGCTTCGGGAAGTGATGCAGGCGCAAAATGCGTTTACCACGGAGAGGGAAGTATAAAAGAGATAGAATACTTATCCGCCTTTATAAGCGAAGATCAGCTTTTAAAAGCGCAGGAGAAAATAAGACAGGTATTCAAACGCCAAGGTTAACCTTGGCGTTTTCTTTATATTGTGTTAAAATCAAAAAAGAAACTAAAAAAGCAGGTGTACTTCATGCTTATTTCAGCTGAAAACTTACAGAAAAACTATGGAACAAAACAGCTTCTTAATAATATAACGCTGTACCTTGACCGCGGAGATAAAATCGGTGTCATCGGTGTCAACGGAACGGGAAAGTCCACACTTTTGCGCGTCATTTCGGGAACTGAAGAGCCGGACGAGGGCAGGGTAGACCGTGACCCCGGTGTCACGGTATCATACCTTCCACAAAACCCTGTTTTTCCTGAGGGGGCAACTGTGCTTTCCCACGTTGTAAGCACGCTTCCCGAGGACGAACAGGTATCCCGGGAGTTTGAGGCAAAGACCATGCTCACAAAGCTGGGCGTTGCGCTCTTTGATGAGAAAATCGAAAATCTCTCAGGCGGACAGAGAAAGAGGATCGCTTTAGCTGAAACACTTCTTAAAAATGCCGATGTTCTCATTCTGGATGAGCCCACAAACCATCTTGACAGCGAAATGGCAGGCTGGCTTGAGCAGTATCTGCAGAAATTCACGGGCGGCATCATAATGATAACCCACGACAGATATTTTCTACAGAATGTGGCAAACAGAATTCTTGAGATGTATCTTGGTAAGTCTTACGAGTACGAGGCTAACTACGAAAAATATCTGGAGCTTAAGCTGCAGCGCCTTGAGATGGCGCAGGCAAGTGAGCGCAAGCGTCAGTCCATACTGAGAGTCGAAAAACAATGGATAATGCGCGGTGCGAGGGCCAGAAGCACAAAAAACAAGGCGCATATCCAGCGCTATGAGGAATTGCGGGATATGGATGCTCCAGAAACTGAGGACTCCATGAAAACCATTGCTGCAGGAGCTTCGCGTCTCGGACGCAAGACCATTGAGCTTGAAAACATTTCAAAAACCTTCGGTGATAAGTGCGTTATCCGTGATTTTTCCTACAATCTGCTCCGAAATGACAGAATCGGCATCGTTGGCAGGAACGGAGCGGGAAAATCTACGCTTCTGAATATTATTGCAGGAACGCTGCAGCCTGACACGGGCAGCATTGACTACGGCGCAACTGTAAAGATTGGGTACTTTTCACAGGAAGGAGCGGAACTGGATCTTAATCAGAAAGCCTGCGAATATATAAGAGAGATAGCACCTTATCTTGAGACAAATGAGGGGCAGGTCTCCGCCACTATGATGATGGAAAAGTTTCTGTTCACATCCGACCTGCAGTATTCTCTTATCGGCAAGCTGTCGGGCGGTGAAAGACGCAGACTGTTCCTTTTGGGAATACTTATGTCTGCGCCCAATGTGCTGCTGCTGGATGAGCCCACAAACGACCTTGACATTGAAACGCTTCAGGTTTTGGAGGATTATCTCCACACATTTCCCGGCGCTGTAGTATCCGTTTCGCATGACCGATACTTTTTGGACAAAACTGCAACTTCGATTTTTGAAGTTGCAGAGGACGGCATAATAAACCGATACGTTGGCGGATATTCCGACTACGCAGAGGCTGTAAAGGACAGAGAGGCTGCCCCAAAAGAGAAAAAGGAGAAACCGAAGCAAGCTTATGAGCCTTCAAGAACGCAGAAGCTTAAATTCTCTTTTAAAGAGCAGCGAGAGTTTGAGACTATCGACGATACTATTGCTGAAACAGAAGGCAGAATTGAAGCGCTTGAAGCAGAAATTGAGATAAATGCCGCAGACTATGTAAAGCTGTCTGAGCTTATGGCTGAGAAAGAGGCGCTCTCTGCAGAGCTTGAGCGCCTTATGGACAGATGGATGTATTTAAACGAACTCAACGAGAAGATACAGGCACAGAAAGGGTGAAGTGCATGATCGAGGTTTCCCTTGTAAAATGCGAAAGCTATGATGAAAAAGAGGTGCGCACTGCGCTGGAGGCTGTTTTAGAGCCTGTGGGCGGACTTGAATGGGTGCGCAGCGGCATGACGGTGGTCATCAAGGCAAATCTTGTTGCAGGCATGTCTCCCGATAAGGCGGTGACTACTCATCCTGTGCTCCTGTGTGAGCTTACAAAAATGCTTAAGGCTAAAGGTGCGACCGTTGTAATAGGCGACAGTCCGGGAGGAATTTATAGCCACGCCTATGTAAACCGCGTGTATGCCGCCGCAGGACTTAAAGCAGCTGAGGAGTGCGGTGCGGAGCTCAATCAGGACTTTTTACAGAGAGATATGGAAAATCCCGACGGAAAGGTTTTGAAAAACCTCACCTATACGGCATATCTTGACAGGGCGGATGCAATAATCGACTTCTGCAAGCTGAAATCCCACGGCATGATGGGAATGTCTGCCGCTGCAAAAAATATGTTCGGTGCAATCCCGGGCACGATCAAGCCCGAGTATCATTTCAAGTATCCGAAGTATGAGGATTTTGCGGATATGATAGTGGACATTGACGAGCTGTTTAAGCCCCGTCTCTCCATTGTCGACGCTATTACAGGCATGGAGGGGAACGGACCTACAGCGGGAGAGCCACGATATATGGGTTTTTTGGGCGCTTCGTGCTCACCACATAAGCTTGACAGGGTTTGTGCGGAGATTTTGGGATTAACATCTGACTCAATACCCACGCTTACTGCTGCCATAAACCGCGGGCTTACTTCTGAAAAGGTGGAGGATATCGCAGTCAACGCAGATATAAAAGACTTTCTTGTGCCCGATTTTAAGCATAATGCAACCCGCTCGGGACTTCAGTTTTCAGGCAGGGGCAATAACCCCGTAATGAAGGTTGCTTCAAAGCTTATGGGTAAAATTCTTCGCTCTGTGCCCAAGGTACACAAAATAGAATGCGTTGCCTGCGGCGTGTGTGCGGGCATTTGTCCTGCAAAGGCGATAACTATCGAAAATAAAAAGGTTTCAATAGACAGAGAAAAGTGCATATGCTGCTTCTGCTGTCAGGAATTCTGCCCAAAAGGTGCAATGGTCGTTCACAGACCTATAGGCGCAAAAATTGCAGGCAAGCTTTAATGCGGAATTTTTACAAATATTGCTAAATCGTATGAAATTACCATTGTGAATTAAATGAACGTTAAATATTGCATTGACAAAATCGTGTAAAACCAATATACTGAGATGCGTTGGTGTGAATAACTTTCTATGTTATTTGCACACAAAGAAATATTAGGAGGAAAACTAATGAAAAAGCTTTTAGCAATCCTTCTTGCTCTGGTTATGGTTCTTGCTATGGTAGCTTGCGGCGGCAACGCTGATGCAGGCACAGATGCAGGAAACACAGACGCAGGAAACACAGATGCTGGCACAACAGGTGCTGAGCAGGGTGCATCCGGTGGCGCTCTTGCCGGCGGCGTTGAAGGCGAAGAAATCGACAACTCTTCCAATGGTGAGATCGGTCTCTTCGATCCCGAGTTTGACTACTCTACAAACCCCACTTACAAGATCGCTTACTACGTTCTTGCAACTGGCGTTCTGTACGAGGCAACTGGTGACGCTATCGAGCACTGGTGCTCCGTTATGAACATGGAGTACGGCGGACTCATCGACGCAGGCGGCGACAAGGACGCATACCTCTCCAACCTGCAGACACTTGCAGTTGAGTATGACGGTATCATCCTCGACCCCGATGCTGAGCAGTACAAGCGTTGTGCTGAGATCCTCAACGAGGCTGGCACACCCTGGATGGGCAACATGGCTGCTGCTCGTGACTACTCTGCAGAAGGCGCTCCTCTGCTTGCTCCTTACGTTGGTTTCGACAACTACGAAGTTGGTACAATCATGCTTCCCCAGCTCCTTTACCATAAGGAACAGCTGTGGCCTGATGTAGACATTTCTGAGTTCGGCTTTATGTGCGTAGACTTCTCTACATCTCCCCCGCTTCACCTGCGTGAGAACGGCTTCAAGGCAACTCTCGTTGAAGAGTACGGCGAGGAAGTTCTGGATCGTTACTGGGTAGCTGACACAGCTATTGCTATGTTCGACGTTGACACATCCAACACAGTTGTTTCTGCTGTTCTTTCTGAGCATCCCGAAATCGAGTACTGGCTGATCTACGCTGAAATCGATGACATGGCTATGGGCGCTGCTGGTGCTCTTGAAAACGCAGGTCTCGATGGCAACTCCGCTGTTGTTACATTCGGCGGCACAGGCCTCCAGCTCCAGTGGGATTCCGGCATCCAGACAGCATGGAGATCCGCTTGCTACCTGCCCCAGGCTATCTATGTTGAGCCTATCATCGGTGCTCTCTACGCATTCATGAACGGCGAGGCAACACCTGAGACAATCTGGCCCGAGTGGGTTCCCGCTTACGAAGTTGCTCCTTACGCAGTTCGTATGCTCCCCTCCTTCTGGATCGAGTACAACAACTACAAGCACATGCTTGAGTGGTCCGACGTATACTGCCAGTCCGATCTCTTCCCCTACAATGAGCTCAACGACGGTATCGATCGTAACGCATACAGCACAAAGGTTGCAATTCCTGAGTCTTATGCTTCCACAACAAACCCCGCTGCTTAAGTTAATTTAAGTACATAAAACAGGCTTACTTAGGGTGTACCCGATAAGAAAACATAAGGTTTTGCCTTTATCTATTCGGCTATAATGCAACTTAAAAAATCCGCCAATACATACCAGTATTGGCGGATTTTTGTAAATTGATTCTATCTCGAATATCTTTTGGCAAAACTGCAAGCACTTAAAAAG